>JBDTSG010000155.1:0-59969 GCA_039931265.1 Flavobacteriales bacterium | reverse complement strand
CCGATGCTCGACCTAGTACGCGGCACCAAACCAGCCACCGGCAAAGCCACCTTGGCCATTGTTGAACGCGACACCCAACTGAACGAATTGGGGCTGGGCGCTGCCGACAAAAGCCATGTGCTGGCTCAACTGAACGCCGATGCTTTGATAGCAGGAAGCGAAAGCGGCGGCCGCGTGGTGTTGGTACACCGGGTAAAGAAGGAAGACCGCAGCGCGCAACTGGAGCGCGCCCGCAAGGCCGGCGCCGAAATGGCCGGGCGGCTCAACAGCCTGCGCATCGCCGATGCGCAACTCTTGGCGTCCAGTGGCGATGCGGATGCTGCCCTGGCAATGGCCGAAGGCGTGTGCCTGGCCAACTACGAGTTCCGCAAGTACAAGACGAGCGGCAAAGGGAACGCACTGAAGAAACTGACCGTTATCGGCGCGGGTATCACCCAAGCCGCCATGGAGGAACTCGACGACGTGTGCGAGAGCGTGTGCATGGCGCGCGACTGGGTGAACGAGCCGGTGATCTTCCTCACCGCCACGCAGATGGCGAACCAGATCCGCGACCTCGGCAAGCAGCTCGGCTTCAAGGTAACGGTGTTCAACAAGCAGCAGATCGAAGCCTTCGGCATGGGCGGCTTGCTGGGCGTTAACAAAGGCAGCCAAGACCCGCCCACGTTCACCGTACTGGAGCACAAACCGAAGAACGCGGTGAACGAGCGGCCCATCGTGCTGGTGGGCAAGGGCGTGGTGTTCGACACCGGTGGCCTGAGCCTGAAGCCCACGCCCAACAGCATGGACCTTATGAAGTGCGACATGGGTGGTGCCGCGGCCGTGTGCGGTGGCATAGCGGCCATCGCCCGGCAAAACCTGCCCGTGCACGTGATCGGTCTTATCCCGGCCACCGATAACCGGCCCGGGGAGCGCGCCATAGTGCCCAGCGATGTGATCCGCATGCACAACGGCCTAACGGTGGAAGTCATGAACACCGACGCCGAGGGCCGTTTGATCCTGGCCGATGCGCTCAGCTATGGCGAGCAATTCAAGCCGGAACTGGTGATGACGATCGCAACGTTGACCGGTGCGGCGCAACGCGCCATCGGCAACTACGGCATCGCCGTGATGGGCACGGCGAGCGAGGCAGCGTTCGCGGAACTGAAGGCGGTGGGAGATGATGTCTACGAGCGCACAGCGCAATTGCCTTTCTGGCCCGAGTACGATGCGGAGATCGAAAGCACCATTGCCGACATCAAGAACCTTGGCAGCGATCTGGCCGGTGCACAAACCGCGGGTAAATTCCTTGCACGCTTCACGAAACACCCCCTGATCCATCTGGACATTGCTGGCCCGGCCTTCCTGCAAAAGCGCGACAGTTACCGGGGCTTGGGCGGCACCGGTTGCGGCGTGCGGTTGTTCTACCACTTCGTGAAGGACCGCGCCGCGAAAGGCAAACGCAAATAGGTGCTACGGCCTAACGCCACCATCGGAACACACATGAACCAACCCCCACGTATCGGCATCAGTTGCGGCGACCTGCACGGCGTAGGTCTCGAAGTGGTGCTGAAGACTTTCGAGGACAACAGGATGTTGAAGGACGTAACGCCCGTGCTCTACTGCGGCACCAAGGCGGTGTCCTTCCACCGGAAAGCACTCGGCTTGGAGGAAGCCGTGCCCTTCCACCGGGTACCCGATGCGAGCGAAGCCATACCACGGAAGCTGAACGTGGTGAGCATTTGGGATGAGGACCTGCCCTTGGAATTGGGCCGGCCCAGCGGCAAACATGCCGAATACACGATCAAAAGCTTGGAAGCTGCGGCGCACGATGTGGGCGCCGGCAAAGTGGATGTGCTGGTAACGGCCCCTATCGACAAAGCCGCCATGCAAGCGGTCGGTTTCAAGTACCCCGGCCACACCGAATTCCTGCAAGCCATGGCGGGTACCGGATCACAGGTGCTCATGATCCTCGTCGGCGACGGCTTGCGTGTCGGCACCGTAACGGGTCACATCCCATTGAAGGATGTTCCGGAAGCCGTTACCGCAGAGGGCATCGTGGCCAAAGCAAGATCGTTCCACCAAAGCCTGCTGCGCGATTTCGGCTGTGTGGATCCGCGCATCGCCATCCTTGGGCTCAATCCGCATGCTGGCGACAATGGTGCGTTGGGCAGCGAAGACCGCGAGCGCATCGCTCCGGCAGTGCGCCAACTGAAGGAGGATGGAATGGTGGTCATGGGACCTTACCCTGCCGACGGGTTCTTCGGCAGTGGGCAGTTCAAACACTTCGATGGGGTGTTGGCCATGTACCACGATCAAGGCCTCGCGCCGTTCAAAGCCTTGAGCTTCGGCACCGGGGTCAACTTCACCGCGGGTTTACCCATTGTGCGCACCAGCCCGGATCACGGCACTGCGCTCGGGATCGCCGGTAAAGGCGAAGCGGACGAAAGCAGCTTCCGCCATGCGGTATGGACCGCCTGCGACATTTACATGGAGCGCGAGCGCTTCCGCGAGCGCACCGCCGACCCGCTGCAACCGCAAGAGCGCGGTAAGAAGGAAAAGGCATAAGCCGTATCCGGTCCCTTGGGCATTGTCCCATACGGTTTGGGGCGTGTTCTCCACACTCTTACTGAGTTGGGCAAACTCCGCACAGGGTTGTTTCCCAGAGACTTCGCCTTGCATTGCCCCGCATGGCACGATTGGCGCACCCACCCCACGACCGCCGAACGAACCCATTAATACCAACGCCACATGAACACCAACAACAAAACCGCAAGCAAGGTGCGCAAGTCGGTCGCTGCTCTATCGGTAGCGGCCTTTGCCATGCTGCTTTCCGCCTGCGAGCGCGGGCCGTCGCCAGAGGAGCAAGCCGCCTTGGCCGAGAACGCCCGCTTGAACCTTGAATTGAGCGCACGCGATTCGTTGATCAGCAGCATGACGCTCTCCTTCTCCGAGATCGAAACGAACATCGACCTCATGGACGAACGCCAACTGGTGGTGAATACCGCTGCGGCTGGCGAGATGAACTTGGACAAGCGGAACAAGATCGTCCAGGATCTACAGCTCATGAACGGCCTCATGAAGGACAGCCGGGAGCGCATCGCGGACCTTACCAAGCGCTTGGACAAGTCGAAGATCGACGCCGGCAGCTTGCGCAAAAAACTGAAGGACCTCGACATGCAACTCGCATCACGGGACAGCTCGCTGGCCAGCATGAAGGATGGCCTGATGGCGCGCGACTTCAAGATCACGCAGATCAATGAGCAACTGACGAACATCGAGTTGGAAGTAGCCAAGCGCGAGGCGATCATCGCACAACAGGAAGGTGAATTGAACAAGGTGTTCTACGCTACGGGCACCTTCAAGGAGCTGGAAGCAAGCGGTGTGCTCACCAAAGAAGGTGGTGTCATCGGTATCGGCAAGCACACCTCGCTCCGCGATGACGCATCATCCGCCGCCTTCAAAGAAGTGGACAAGCGCGAGGTGCAGCGCATCGCCCTCAACACGGACAAGGCGAAGCTGATAACCGAACATCCGCGCAGCAGCTACGAAATGGTGGAGGAAGGCGACCACTTGGCCTACCTGGAGATCAAGAACCCGGATGAGTTCTGGAAACTGAGCCGGTACATGGTGGTGGAAGTGAAATGACACCCATGAACCGGTGATAGGAAGCCGCGTCCGGATCTTGATTCGGGCGCGGCTTTCCCGCTCCGGGCTCCTCAATGACCACAGCAGGTTAAGTTCGCCATGAGTACGCATCCACCCCGCTTCATGCAATACAGCACCACCCCGCTTGCCGCAGTTGGTCCCCCTGTATTGCTGGTGGATGATGAAACCGAGATCTGCCTGCTGATCGCTTCCGCACTTCGCAAAGACGGCGTTCCTTCCGTAGTGACCCACTCGCTCTCCGATGCCCGTCGGTGCCTCGCCAACACACAGTTCGGCGCGGTGGTGCTCGACATCCACCTGCCCGATGGTCTGGGCTATGACCTGATACCGGAGATCAAAGCGCGATCGGCGAACACCGCCATCATCGTTATCAGTGCGGTGGACACCGAGCGCGAAACGGCATTGGGCCGTGGCGCTGATGCCTTTGTTGCCAAACCCTTCGATCGCTCGGCCATCCAGGAAGCGTTGCGCCGCTCCGGGATCACCGGATGATAAAACCCATACCCCCCAACACCATGCAAAGCATCCTGCTCATCGACGACGATACGGACATCTGCCTGTTGCTGTCGAAATTCTTCACCAAGAAGGGCTACGAGGTGGCCACTGCCGGCCGCGGATCGAAGGCCGTGGAGCTGTTGAAGGAACGGGCCTTCGACCTCGTCCTGTGCGATCATCGCCTGCCCGACACCGATAGCTTGGCCATGCTCGGCGAGGTACGCTCGTTGCGCCCGGGCACACCGGTGATCATCATCACCGGCTACTCCGACATGCGCACCGCCGTGGAACTCATGAGGCGGGGAGCATTCGACTATGTCGTGAAACCGCTTTACCCCGACGAGATCCTCAGCAAGGTGCAGGAAGCCATTGCGAAGGAAACGGAACGTGTCACACCATCGCGCACGCGAGCGACGGCGCAACCCGAAGCGCGGGGGTATGTGAAAGGCACCGGGCCGGATGCCGATACGATCGAACGGCACATCACATTGGTGGCGCCTACGGACATGACCGTTCTCATCAGCGGTGATACCGGTACCGGAAAGGAATACGTGGCGAAGGAGATCCATCGCCAAAGCAGCCGTGTGAAGGGGCCGTTCGTGGCCATCGATTGCGGCGCGCTCCCACATGAGCTGGCAGGCAGTGAGCTTTTCGGACATGTCAAGGGTGCCTTCACTGGCGCTACGGGCGACAAAGAGGGCAGCTTCGAACAAGCGCACGGCGGCACCCTGTTCTTGGACGAGATCGGCAACCTCACCTACGAGAACCAGATCAAACTGCTGCGCGTTCTGCAGGAACGCCGTCTCAAGCGCGTAGGCGGCACCAAGGACATCGACGTGGATGTCCGTGTGCTGGCGGCCACCAACGACGACCTGAAGAAAGCGGTGGTCGAGGGCCGGTTCCGCGAGGATCTTTTCCATCGCGTGAACGAATTCGCCATCACGCTGTTGCCGTTACGGGATCGCCAGGGCGATATCCCTTTGTTCGCGGAGCATTTCCGCGCGCAGGCCGTGCAGCAGCTCAACAAACCGGTGGACGCGTTCGATCCCGCAGCGATGCAACGATTGACCGCTCACCAGTGGCTCGGCAACCTGCGCGAGCTGAAGAACGTGGTGAAGCGTGCCGTGCTGCTGGCAAAAACCAACAAGATCACCATCGATTGCCTGCCCGCGGAGATCATCTCGGGCGTGCGGGCGAGCGCAATACCCAGCGCACTCGCGTCACAGCCCGCCGGTGCAGCGCGGGATGAAGGATTGCGCGGCGCGGCGCACGGTGCCGAACGTCAAGCCATCATGGTAGCGTTGGAACGCACCGGTTTCAATAAGTCGCGAGCGGCCGAACTGCTGAACATCGATCGCAAGACGCTCTACAACAAGTTGAAGGCGCTGGGCATAGAGCCGTGACCCCCTGGTAGGCCCAGCACGATCCGTCATGCTCACCCCACGCATCATCCGCATCTTGACGGCGATAGCGCTTGCGGTGCAGGTGGGTGTGCTCATCGTCACGTTCATCGTGCAGGACCGCATGAAGCAGGAGTCGCAGGCGGTGCGCGATGCCAATACCACATTGCACAACGTCGGTGAAGTGATGTCGGCCATGATGAATGCCGAAACCGCATACAGAGGGTTCCTTCTTACGCGCGACACTTTGTTCCTTCTTCCCTACTACAATAGCGAGGGGGTCGCGAAACGCTATGCCGGCTTGGTGCGCGAACAAGCGCATTTACCCACCCAGGCGGTAAGGGCCAAGTGGCTCGAACGCATGGTGGTCCGCCAATACAACCTCATCAACCGGATACTCGACGAGGATGGTCTTCAGCGACGCAACACCGTCCTGCGGGAACAGCTCATGGAAAGCCGCAGCAACATGGATATCATTCGCCTGTTGGTGTCAGGAACGGAAATGGATGAAGAGCGCGCCATGCTCGACCGCGAGAAAAAGGAGCGATTCCTCGGCGCCCTTACACCACGCGTGTTGCTGCTCTATGGCCTTGTTGCGATCGTTGCAACTGTCCTGCTCTTCGTGCGGTTGATGCTGGAGATGGGCCGCGTGCAGAAGGCAAAAGAGACCGTGCGGGTGCAAGTGCAGCAATTGGAGAAGGAAGCCGTGGAGCGTGAGCGGGCCGAGCGCTCGTTGAAACGCGTACTGGACAGTTCCATCAGCGGCATCACCGCCTTCCGTGCCGTCCGGAACGAGAAAGGGGAGATCGCGGATTTCGAATGGACGTTGGTGAACCACCGCGCAGAAGAGATCCTTGGCCGCAACGCGGAAGAATTGCTGGGAAAGCAGCTCTTGGTGGAAATGCCAGGCCTCCTTGAAGATGGAGGCTTTGCCCGGTACAAGAAGGTGGTCGACACCGGACAGCCGTTGCGCATGGAACAACAACGCCGCACTCCGGGCGGGGAGCGTTGGTTGGATGTGACCGCCGTAAGGTTGATGGACGGCTTCGTGGTCACCTTCACGGATGTGAGCGCCATGAAAACCCAGCAGGAATTGGGGCAGGAGAAGGACCGTCTCGCACTCACCGGGAAGATATCGCGCACCGTGGCCCACGAGGTGCGCAACCCGCTCACCAATGTGAAATTGGCGCTCGAACAACTGCGTGACGAACCGCTGCCAACGGAAGGCGATGCCGATCTCTACCTGGACATCATTCAACGAAATGCAGATCGCATTTCAGGTCTCATCACCGAAATGCTCGAGTCCTCGAAGCCGCGCTTGCTCAAACTCGAACCCTGCGCCCCGAGAGCATTGCTTGGCGATGTGGCCGATCTGGTGCGCGACCGCATCGGACTCCAGCGCATGCAACTGGAACTGGCCGCTAGCGAGGACCTGCCGACGATCCATGTGGACCGCGCACAGACCTCCCTTGCCTTGCTCAACATCACCGTAAACGCTATCGAGGCCATGCAACCGGCCAAGGGTGTGTTGCGCCTATCCGCCAGTGCCGAGGCCGATGCCGTGATCATCCGCATCGCGGACAATGGCACGGGGATCCCCAAGGAGCGCATCGGCGAGTTGTTCGAACCCTTCGTTACCGGACACGACGGCGGAATGGGCCTTGGGCTCACGACGGCGCGGAGCATCCTGAACAGTCACGCGGTGCATATGAGCGTTGAAAGCGAGGAAGGCGTCGGCACCACCTTCGTATTGCGCTTCCCTTTGCCCGCTTTGGGTTCCTGAGGCGATCAGCGCAGCACCTTCAAATACTTGTTCTCCAGAGCGCGCATGGCCGTTTGCTGCTTCGCCCCCTTGTCGCCATGTCCGCACAAGTGCAACAAGCCATGCACCATTACCCGCTGTAGTTCCTGCTGCGCGGGTAAGTTGAAGGCTTGGGCATTCTCCTTCACGCGATCGTAACTGATCAGAATATCACCCTGAATGGTTTTGTCATGGTTCGACAGGCTCACCATGACACGCGTATCGAACGTGATGATGTCCGTGTATTCATCATGCCCCAAGTACTGCCGGTTGTACTTCAACAAACCCTTGTCGTCCATCAGCACATAGTTCAACTGTGCGATGCTGCGGCCCTCGCGTTTTGCTACACGGTCCAACCAAGCGCGCAACCGGCCGCGTTCGCGGAACGCATCGGGGACTTGCTGTACTACGAAAGAGATCATGCCGCTTACTGCGGCTGCGTACTGAACGTCATGGCCACGGTGGAGCCGTTATCGTCGAAGGCCACCATGTCCGCCAAGGCGCGCATCAGGAAAACACCACGGCCGTGGGGCTTCTCGATGTTCTGCGGTTCCGTGGGGTCCGGCAGGTGATCGTGGTCGAAGCCGGGGCCTTGGTCCTTCACGAAGAAGGTGACCTTGCCATTGCCTCCACGGTAACCAACTGTCACCTGCTTGGAGGGGTCAAGACCGTTGCCATGATGGATGGCGTTGTTCACCGCTTCGGTAAGGGCGATAAGGATGTTGCCGTAGTGGCTTTCGTGCACGTTGTGCTGCGCGCACACGTCATCGATCATCTTCTCGACCAGAGCGATATTCTCCGCCTTGCTCGGGAAGTCGATGCGCTCGGTGTACTCCACGTCCTCGATCAGGTTTGCCATGGCCGGTATCAGGGTCGGCCAAAACTACCGAAATAGGCATTGACCTTCTGCCGGTAGTACGGCTTCAATCCCGGGGGGACTGTTCGCAACAATTCCGCCTCGCGTTCCTTGCGGCGCTGGTACTCGAAAAAACGCGCAGGGTCCCCCGGCGACAAGTCCCGGCCTTCGGTGCTCTGGCGCTTCTCGTCCTGTTCACGCTCACGCTCGGCTTTCTCGTGCTCCAGCAGGCGGGTCATGATGTCCTTCTGGCGCTCCATGGTTTCCTGCGTGATCTTCTTGTTCACGATGTCCTTTTCGGTCTGCTCCATCTCCTTGGCAAGGTCGCCCAATGGATTGCCCGCGCCGCTCCCGTCCTTGTTCAGTTCCTGGGCCAAGCGTTGCATCTCCTTGCGGATGGCGGCTTGCTGTGCGGCCATGTTCGCCAGTTGCTGGCTCATGCCGGGCTGGCCCTGCGTACCGCCCTCGTTCTTCTCGCCGGGCTTCTTGCCCTTTTGTTGGCCCTTCCGCATTTCCTCCAGCTGCTTGTTGAGGGCTTCTTGCTGCGCCTTCATCTTGCTCGCGCTCGGCTTCTTTCCCTTGCCCTGCCCCATACCACCCGGCTTGTTGCATTTGCCGTTGCCCGGTTTCTTGGAAGCGCTCTGCTGCATCATCTGCTGCAACGCTTCATCGAGCAACAAGGCCAGGTTGTTCAACGAGGTCATGGCACGCTGTTGCTTCTCGGCGGCCACGGGCTTGTCCCGGTCGTTCGCACGGCTGTTGCCGATCAGGTCGGTGGCCTGGTCCATGTTCTCGTTCACCGCGTTCATCTCGCGATTGATGGTGGCCTCCAATTGTTCCACCCGTTTGCTCAGGGCGAAAAGTGAGTCTTCGATGACCTTGGCGTCGTCGCGCAGCTTCTTCTGCTCGCGGCCGATGTCCACCAAGTGCGGGTCGCGCGGCTTGGTAGTGCCGAGATCACCCATCACGGCCTCTTGGTCCTGGCTCAGCTGCACGATGTTCTCCAGCAACTGTCGCAATGCATCCATGTCCTCTTCCTGCTGCTCAGGTTGGTCGCCTCCTGCCATGCTTTCCATCTGGAAAGCCATCTGCTCCATTTGTTCCGCAGCGTCCTTCTGGCTTTCGCTCGCTTTCTGGTTCTGCTTCTTCTCCAACTCGTCTTTGCTCTCCTGCTGCTCCTTCTTCACCTCCTCCTCAGCACTCTTGGTATCCGGCATATCCATCGGCTTCTCCAGCTCCTTGTTCTTCTTCTCCAGTTCTTCCATCTGCTTCCGGATGTCCTCGAAAGCCTTGTTCAATGAATCCTGCTGCGCCTTCATCTCCTCCTGCTTCTGCGGATCCTTGGCCGCGTCATTCTGTTTGCTCTCCTCGCTCAACTTCTTCTGCTCTTCGGCCAATTTTTCCAGTTGGTCCGCAATGTCTTGTGCCTTCTGCTCCACCTCCATCTGCTTGAAGAGCTCGAGCGAACGGTCCAGCTCTTTCTCGATGTCCTCCTGGCTCATCTTCATCTCCTGCACCTGCTCTTGCAATTGTTCCTTGTCCAGCTTTTCCATCATCTCCTGCACCTGCCGATAGAGCTCCTTCATCTCCTCGCTCAACACGTTTTCGAAGAGCTCTTGGATCCGCTGCTGCTTCTCCATCATGCGCTCGTCCATCGGATTGAACTGCTGGCGCTGTTGCTGGCTTTGGCGCAATTGCTCGGTGCTGCGCTCCACTTTCTGCTGCAACTGCTTCTGGCGGTCAAGAACGTTCTGCAATTTCTGCTTGTCCTGCCATTCCAATTCTTTCTTGTCAAGCAACTCGCGGCGCAGCTTGTCAAGGTCGCGTTGTATGTCCTGCGCTTCGTGGATGTTCTCCTGCAGGCTCTGCTTGATGGCATCGGCTTGCTCGCCCTGTTGCTCCGTGAGCTCCTTCAGTGTGGGTGCCGCCCAAACCTTGGCTTGGCTGCGCGCGCTCTTGCTCCCCGTCACACCATCGTTGTCCCAAACTTCGAAGTAGTACTCGATCTTGTCCCCGGGGGCAATATTGATCGGGTACATGTCCCACATGTGGAAGAATTCCTGTCGTGTATTCGTAGGGGCGATATTGAGATCCGCCGTTCGCTCACGGTCTTCCATTGCGGTGCTGTCCCCACCTTCCAAGAAGCGGTAATGGAAGAGCAGGCGCTTGAAGCCGTGGTCGTCGCCGATCTCGCCCCTGAAGTAGATGCGCTTGGGGGCGGTACTGTCCACTTGTTCTTCGACGGCGATCAGCGGATAGAGGTCGGGCACGACTTCCACGCGGTATTGGAGCGGCTGCTTGCTGGTGGACGCGTTGCTCTTCGGCGCCATCGTGTACGTGCGGCTTTGGAGGAACCGGCGATCGCTGCTGAAACGGTCGGCACCCATCGGTTCTAGCAGGTACGTGGTATCGTCGAAGGCAAGTTCCAAACGCTGCGCACTGCGCGTGTTCACGTTCCAAGTAATGCGCGTACCGGCGGGCACAGTGGCGTCCCCAGCATTCATCACGGTCTCGTCTTTCATGCCCAGATAGGCGGGGTAATCGAACGAAAGGCCGAAGTCGAGCAAGAGCGGATTGGCCGTGGTGGTGAGCGTGTAGTCCGTTGAGGTAAAGCCGCCGGCCGTGAAGTTGAAGTCGATGGCCTGCAGCACATTGCGGAAGCGGTGCGTGAACGTGTTGCCCTGCTTGCGCACCATCGGGATGGTGTTACCATCCACCTCCACCTCCACCCGCTGCGGGATCACGTCGCCTTCCAGCGCGAGTTCGAGCTCGTAGTCCTCTGTCTCAGGAACCGTGAGGTCCGTGTTCTTCAGGACGAACCTGAACGGCGCTGCGGGGATGAACTCCGTACCGGGTTGCATCAATCGCTTGGTGCTATCCGTGAAGCTGGGCGCTCCGAAGAGCAGGATCAGCAGAACGGCGAGCGGCGGCAACGCGTACCGCAGGTAGCGTGTGTTCTTGCGCAGATCGATGGCGGAACTGAACGGCACCGGCGAGAGTTCGCGGCTGCGCTGGGCAATGCTGGCCTCGATCAATTCACGGCGGTGTGGATCATGGTCGGCCTGCTCCCTTAGCTGCAACGTGTTCAGCAACTTGTCCTTCACTTCACTGAAGTGGCGGCCCACGATGTCGGCGGCTTCGCTGTGGCTGATCACTGCGCCCATGTGCAGCAGTTTCACCAGAGGCCATACTATGAACCGGGCAACCACGGCCAATGCCGTAACGATATAGGACCAGAATAGCACCGTGCGCGCGTTCGAACCGAAATGACCCACGTGCTCGAACAACGCAGCGACCAGAAAAAAGACCGCCACCAAACCAACGCTGTAGAGCACGCCGCGGATCAACCGATCCTTGTAGTACTTGCGTGTGAATGCGTCGAGCTTTTCGATCAACAGCTCGTAGTCTGAATTCCTCATGTGTTCCCCAACAGGTCCGTGGCCATGGGCTCAACGCCCGGATGATGGTTAAAGGTATGCGGGTGCAATGCGGCGCCTTGGAACGATGTGGCGGGTTGTGAGTGAAAGTGTGTTAACGACCGGGACGTGCAACGCGCCTAATCGCGCTTTGCCGCTCTCATCAGGAACCAGATCGCACCGCCTACACCGAGGAAAACACCGAGCAAAGTGAACAGCGGGAATTTCCATCCCGTCCGTCCATCCACCCACCGGCCGCCCCATACGCACAACCCCATGAACACGACCATCTGGATCCCCAAGGCACCGTAACGACCATAGGCTTTGGCGGCGGTGTTCACCTCTTCGGCCTCCTCCTTGTCGATACCGTCGCTCGGGTCGATCATGTGGTACCGTTGCCGTTCCCCGACCCGGTCGGGACCGCTGGCTTGCGGATAAGCATGACCAAGCGCGCCGTACTGAAGCCGAGGAAAGCGAGGTAGAGCAACACGAAAACCACGGTGAGCGGCTTCACCGCATCCGTGGGCAGCACGACCACAAGGATGACCAACAGCACGAGCGACAACATCAGTTTGACGACCAAGCCGGTCATGAAGCGTCGCATGAACAGCTTCGCATCACTGGCGCTCTTCTCTTGCCAAGCGTGCAATACCAAACTGATCGTTGCGAAGTACCCCAATATGATCACATGCGGCCAAGCGAACGCTCGACCGCTCAAATACAGCGCGAACCAAGTGGCCAGCGCAACTGCTGCGCTGAAGAGAAGGATCGGGAAAGCGGGCGAGCGGGTCACGCTCAGCGTGCGGCCTGGGCGGCCGGGGCTGCGGGTGCGGCTTCCGTACGAAGGCGCATCGGGTCCATCTCCTTCACCACACCGCCGCTCATCGCACAGTTACCGGTGAAGACCGCTCCGGGTTCGATCGCCAGCTTTTTGGTGTTGATGTCGCCTTGCAGCTTGGCCGTTGCTTTCAGACTGAGGAGGTCCTGGCAGTTGATCTTGCCGATCACCGTGCCTTCGATGTCGCTGCTTTGGCAGATGATCTCCCCTTCGATGGTACCGGTCTGGCCCACGATCACGCGACCGCGCGCGTTCACTGTTCCCTTCACACGGCCATCCACGCGGATGTTGCTGTCGCTGCGGATCTCACCTTCAATGGAGGTACCCTCCATGATGCTGTTGATCTTGCCGGCGTTCACCGGCTCGGTGGCCTTGTTCATGGGCTCGCTGGGTTTTTCCGATCGGAACATCGGGGTTCGGTGTTGTGGCCGTGAAGGACCGGCCGGACTTGCGGGGCGAATATAACGGCGCTTAAGTCCAACACCCATGCTGGACGGGGGTCAGGCCCGTCGCTGAAGATTGCTCACTCCAAGTAATTGCTGGCGAAGAAGGTCGAATAGGCCTCTACATCCTTCGTTTTGTAGAGCTCGGAGTAATTATCCGGGCTTATGGCGAAAGCCGGGTAGTGCTTGTCGTTGATGCCGGCCAGCACCTGCTTGTCGCTCAAATAGAGGTCGTAGAAGGTCATCGCCTCTTCCTTGCTGTCGAACAGGGTGAGCTGCACCACCTGGTGGTCTGGATCCAGGAAGCTTGCCTGCACCTGCACCGTTTTCCCTGGAAAGTACCGGGAATTGAAATCGGTGAGCTTGGCCTTCACCGTGTTCACATCCACTTGGCCGTTGGGCACCACCATGGCGAAATAGTGCTTGCCATCCTCGAAACGGAAAGCCGGTCCACTGGGCTTCGACCCTTCGACCCCCGCAGGGGCGGCCTGCTGTTGCAGGTTAATGAGGATCTGCTCGGCACCCTTCGCTTCCTCCGTCCCCGGGTAACGGTTCTTCACCTCGGTGAGCGTGGCAATGAAGCTGTCGCGCATGTGCAAGTTGCCGATGCACATTGCCTTCAGCAAATGGTGTTTCGCATACAGGTGGTTGTTCGGCTCGTTCAGCAGGACGCTGTCGCATGCACTGATCACGGTGAGGTAGTCGGCCCGTTTGAAGTGCTCGTACTGCGTGCGGTAGTTCTCAACCTCGAGGAGCTTGCGCTCCTCGTCGCTGGCGAGCACGTTCGGGTCGCGCACCAACCGTGCGAACTCGCTGTTGGGCCAGCGTTCAAGAATGATGTCGGCGTAGTGCTTGGAACTCGCCTTCTCATCCCCGCCGAAGAAATTACCGGACTTCTCCTTCTGCAGATAGATGCGGTACAATTGGTAGTGGCTCTCGGGCGTGTAACGGCAATTGTCGAAGCGCGCGTTGAGGATCTCGAAGCTCTCAACGCCGTTGTCATCGTCGGCCAGCTTCTCCTTGTAGATCATGCCGCTCTTGTAAAGCGCTTCGCAGATCCGTTCGTTGCTGGCGGTCAGGTCCGTGCTGTCCTTGGGCAGATCGCGCAGGTAGGTTTCCTCCTTCTTCCATGAGGGCTCCTCACCCTCCTCATCGTTACCGCCGTTCTCCTCTTCCTCGTTCTCCACCGTGTTCTGCGTAGCACTACCGGCCTTGTCCTTCCGACGCCAATCATCCTCGTTGATGCGTGGCCCCCATTTCTTCTTGAACTCGGTCATACCACGGCTCAGCGACTGCGGATTGTAGAAGTACCAACCGCTGGAGCTGCCGCCCCCACCTCCTTGCTGAACGGGCTTGCCTTGTACCGTGCCCGCAGCCTCCACCTCGCGGGCGCGCGCTTCTTCCTCCTTGCGCGCCTCCTCTTGGTGCTCGCGTTCAAGGATCTTATCGCGGATCAACTTCAACCGTTCTTCCTCGGGCATTGCGGCGATCCCCTGCAGGCTGTCCTCGCGGTGTATGATCGCCAGCTGCTCCACGAGTTCAGTGAGGACTTCGGCCTTGTTGGCCACTTCCTCATACCGCTTATGGTCTTCGGCCAACACCGTTCGGGTGCTGTCGTAGTACTTCTGCGCCTCCACGTAGATGCGGTCTTCGAAGTAGACGTCGGCGAGCTTGAGGAAGGTCTTGGCCTTCTGCTTCGTGTCGGTGGTGTTTACCAACGAACTGGTCTTGAGGTGCGCAATGGCGCTGCTGTCGTTGTTCTCTTTCAGGTCCAGGTCGGCCAGCGCGTAATGGATCATGTCGAAGTGATCCTTGTGCTTTTCGTCACGGAGCATGCGGTTCAACTTCTGGCGCAAGCTCTTGCTGCTGCCCGCGTCGAAAGCCAGTGCCTGGTAGATGCGCGCGTGGAAGTCCATCTCGTAGGATGGGTTCATCTGCGTAACCCTGCGGAATTGGGCGATGGCCTCGGTGCCGCGACCTTTATGATCGTACAGTTGGGCGAGGATGAACGCCCAGCGCACACGGTCGTTTTTCTTGTCGGCCATTTGAACTGCACGCTGCAGGCCGAGGATGGCATCGTCCACTTTGCCGCGCTTCAGGTCCAGATCGGCCTGTACGGCGGCCAGCTGATCGTTGGGGAAGTGTTTCGGGAGATCGGTGGCCTGCTTCACTTCATCGAGCAGGCTCTGTGCTTTGGCGTACTGCTCCATTTGGATCGCACAGCGCGCGCCCCAGAGCTTGGCTTCGTAAAAAAGTTCGTGGCCTTTGAATTTGCGGCCCATGAAACTGAAGCGCCGTTCCGCCTCGCTGTAGGCCTGCTTGGTGTAGTGGCTCTTGCCGATGACGAAGTAGGCATCGGCGATCCACTTGTTCTTCTGTTTGCCCTCGAACTCCATCGAGTGGCGCTTGATCACGGTATTGCACTTCTCGATGCACTTCTCGATCTCCGGGATCGCGGCTTTGGCCTGCTCCGGCGTGCCGTGCACGAAAACCGGCAGCACTTCATCGAAGTTGTAGACGTAGGACTTCTCGATACCGTCGTTGATCTCGTTCAGCTTGAGGTTCGCATTGAACCACGCATTGTCCCGCGCCAGCAACCTGTGCCAAGCGCGGCTCATGGTGTTGTTCTTGCGCGTGCTGCACGCCGCCAGTACCACCAACGCACAAAGCGAAAGGAGGAGAGTGTTGCGGTATGTGGTGGTCGACTTCACGGGCGTGCTGTACAACTGAAGGGGGCCGAAGATATTTCACCGGGCCTTGGCCCTGCGGGACTTTCGGCGCATCAAAACCACCGAACCCATCTTTGTCCGGTCCCGGAGTTCTCGCAACAGCACGGAACCGGGACGAAGACGCATGGCCCAACCCGTTGAACGCAAGGAGAAACGCAAGCGTGCCATCCGCAAGCTATGGAGCAAGTACCGCCTCTTGCTCATCAACGACAATACTTTCAAGGAGAGCTTCAGCATACGGCTCACTCCGGTGAACGTGGTGCTCCTGTTGCTCAGCCTGCTGGGGTTCACGGCCGCGATCACAGTGCTGTTGATCGTCTTCACCCCCCTCAAACAGTACATCCCCGGTTATGCCGATGCCGATGTGCGCGTGAACAGCTACCACGCCGCCATGCTGGCCGATTCGTTGCAGCGCGAGGTGGCCATGCACACCGCGTACACGGAGAACCTGCGCCGCATCTTCAGCGGCGACCTGCCGCCCGATAGCGTGAAGCGCCGCCCACACATAACGCAACCGCCCAATGCCGAGGAGCTGGCCGCAAGCCCCATGGACAGCGCGTTCCGGCAGCGCACGGCGAAGGATGATCAGTACAGCTTGAGCGAGAATGCCAGCGATCGCGTGAGAAAGGATCTCGTTGGACGCATCTTCTTCACGCCCCTGCGCGGGGTGGTCACCCAGCCGTTCACCCTCAAAGACGGACATGTGGGGATCGATGTGGCCACCAAGGCCGACGAGCCCGTGAAAGCGTGCCTGGAAGGTACCGTGGTGCTTGCTTCCTGGACGGCGGACGGGGGTTATGTGCTGAACGTGCAACACCCGGGCGATCTGCTGAGCGTGTACAAGCACAACGCCGTGCTGCTGAAGAAGGCCGGCGATCGCGTGAAGGCTGGAGAAGCCATCGCCATTGTCGGCAATAGCGGTGAGTTGAGCGATGGGCCACACCTGCACTTCGAGCTATGGCTGGCCGGTGTAGCGTTGGACCCACAGCAGTACATGGTGTTCCAATGAGTTGGAAGTCGCTGATCAGCAAACCCATCGCCAGGGTCGTCACACGGGCGGTGATGCGGCGGGCAAAAGATGCCGTGGCGACACAGCGGACCGTGCTCGCACAATTGGTCACTTCGGGCGGGAGCACTGCTTTCGGCCGTGCCCATCGCTTGGGAGAAGTGCGCGACCATGCATCGCTCACGCAGGCAGTGCCGCTGAGCGATTACGAAGGCTTCAAGCCCTATATCGAGCGCATTATCGCAGGGGAGAAGGACGTGCTCTGGCCCGGACAGCCACTGTACCTGTGCAAGACCAGCGGCACTACGAGCGGTGCGAAGTACATCCCCATAACGAAGGACAGTCTGCCGAACCACATCGGTAGTGCGCGGCGTGCATTGCTCGCTTATGTGGCCCACAGTGGCAATGCCTCTTTCGTTGACGGCCGGATGATCTTCTTACAGGGCAGCCCTGCGCTTGATATGAAGGGTGCGATACCGGTGGGCAGGTTGAGCGGGATCGTGGCCAACCACGTGCCCAAATACTTGTTGAAGAACCGCCTGCCCAGCTACGCGGTGAACACCATAGCCGATTGGGAAACGAAAGTGGATGCGATCGTGGAGGAGACACTGCGCGAGGACATGCGCTTGATCAGCGGCATTCCAGCGTGGGTGCAGATGTATTTCGAGCGCTTGTTGGCCAGGAGCGGCAAGGCCACGGTGAAGGAGGTCTTCCCTGACTTTTCGCTCTTCGTGTACGGCGGCGTGAACTACGGGCCCTATCGTTCGCGCATGGAAGCGCTGATCGGCCGCAAAGTGGCAAGCGTGGAACTGTTCCCCTCCAGCGAAGGCTTCATCGCCTACCAGGACCGCAGCGAGGAAGAGGGTTTGCTGTTGGTCATCGACAGTGGGATCTACTACGAGTTCATACCGCAAACAGGCTTCTCGACCGCGCTCGAAGTGACAGCGCAACGGCGTTTGTCGTTGGCCGAAGTGGAAGTCGGCGTGAACTATGCGCTCGTTCTCCATACCAACGCCGGACTATGGGGCTACGAGATCGGCGATACCGTGCGCTTCGTTTCACTTTCACCACCGCGCATCTTGGTCACAGGACGCACCAAACATTACACGAGTGCCTTCGGCGAGCATGTGATCGGCGAGGAAGTGGAAGGTGCATTGAAGGATGCCATGCACGCCTATCCCTGCACCGTGACCGAGTTCACCATGGCCCCGCAGCTTGTGCCACCGGCCGGTGGACTTCCCTACCACGAGTGGTTCATCGAGTTCGCGACAGCACCCTCGGACATGTCGCTGTTCGCCGCAGCCATGGATGCCGCGTTGCAGAAGCGGAATACTTACTACAAGGACCTGATCACCGGCAACGTCCTGCGGCCACTGGTGATCAGCATCGTTGCGCGCGGTGGTTTCGCGGCGTGGATGAAAGCGCGCGGCATGAACGATGCGCAAAGCAAGATGCCGCGGTTGGCGAACGACCGAAAATACGTGGAGGGGTTGGGGTGAGTTGAGGAAATGACGAGTGACGAGTGTGCCGTTCAGAACGTGTATTGGATCGAGGTGCCGTTGAACTGCAACTGCTCCCAGAGCTTGCCGCGGTGCTTCTTCCAGTGCTGCGTGTGTACGGTGTAATTGATCAGATCGTAGACCAACAGGAATCCGCCTTGCAGCATCAGTGAGTTGCCGAAGCCGCTGAGCACCTCACCGCGCTTGCCTTCGAAGTCGTTGCCGCTTTCGCGCATCCATGATCCAGCGCCCGTGTATGCGACATCGAGCGCTACGTTGATGAGATAGATGTTCTCCACACTTCGCTGCTTATCGAACGTTCCGGCAATGGAAAGCGGACGGTCGCGGTGTTTACGGGCGCCCACATAGGCGGGTAGGGCGATCCCCAGATTCACCACGTTCCAATAGATGTTCATCTGGTGGAAGTAGTTGGCCTCGGTACCGGCAGGCGTGGTGAGCGCCCCAAAGGCCCCAACGGCCATGTTGCCGATGGCCCAACCACCCAATACGAGCATGCTGTTGGCGGTGATGCGCTCACGTTCCGTGTTGTAGTTATCGTAAAGCGCAAGATCCTGCGCCTTGCTGGCGAAAACGCCGAGCACGCTCAAAGACAAAAGGCCGGATCGCAAACGCGTATGCAGTCCTTCCATAGCGACAAGCTACTGGCCACCATCGGAAGAAGCATCCGCATCCTCACGTGATCTTCCTCGGGGACGCGCATCGCCGTGATGCCCAGTGCGTGAACGCATGCCCTTGAACGCCGACTGCGCGGCATCCTGTTCCGCGATCTTCTTGCTATGGCCCCGGCCCACGCCCCGAACCGTTCCGTCAATGCGCACTTCGGCCATGTACAATTTGCCGCGACCGCCTTTGCCGCGCTCTTCGCTCAGGTGGAACTCCACCTTCTTCCTGCGCTTCTGGCCCCACTCCAGCAACCGGCTTTTGCCGTCGCGATCTTCTTTCTCCAGTTCCTTCAGGTCGAAATACTTGTCCAGCAACGCGAGTACGAGGGTTTGTGTTTTCTTGAAGCCTTTGTCCAGGAAGATCGCACCGATCAAGGCTTCCAAGGCATTGCCCGGTACGCTGGTCTCATGGCCACGCGCCACTTTCGTCTCCACCACTTTCTCGATCCCGATGTGCTTGGCCAGCACATTGAGCTGCACGCGGCTCACCAGCTTGCTCCGCATACGCGTCAGGAAACCTTCTCCCTTGTCAGGATAGGTGCGGAACAGCAGCGTTCCTACGATCGCATCAAGGATAGCATCGCCAAGGAATTCCAAGCGCTCGTTGTTCGGAAGGTCCGGACGGTCCTCGGGAACCGCACTGCTATGGCGCAGCGCCTGCCGGTACAATGCGAGATCGCCCGGTGTGATGCCCAGCGTACTTCGGCTCCACGCCCTGATAAGGCGTTCCTCTGGATTGGCCGGCCGACTGAAGATGGCGCTGAGCAAGCGTTAGCTGTACTTGCGGAAAACGACCGATGTGTTGTGCCCACCGAAACCGAACGTATTGCTGATCGCCACGTTCACCGTGCGCTTTTGCGCCGTGTTGAAGGTGAGGTTCAGCCTCGGGTCGATCTCGGGGTCGTCGGTGAAGTGATTGATCGTGGGGGGCACGATATCGTGCAACACCGAAAGGATCGTGGCAACGCCTTCCACCGCGCCAGCGCCGCCCAACAAATGGCCGGTCATGCTCTTCGTGGCGTTGATGTTCATCTTGTACGCCTGCTCCCCGAAGAGTTTCTGGATGGCCTTCAATTCTTGCGGATCGCCGATGGGCGTGCTGGTACCATGCGTGTTGATGAGGTCCACATCGGTGAGCGCGATGTGGGCATCGGCCACGGCGTTCTTCATGCACAGATGCACCCCGACACCCTCCGGATGCGGCGCCGTGATGTGATAAGCGTCGCTGCTCATGCCCGCACCGATCACCTCGCAATAAATGCGGGCACCGCGTGCTTTGGCGTGCTCCAAGTCTTCCAATATGATGGCCGCGCCACCATCGCCGAGCACGAAACCATCGCGGTCCTTATCGTAAGGACGGCTGGCCGTGGCCGGATCGTCGTTGCGGGTGCTCATGGCGTGCAGGGCGTTGAAACCGCCCACCCCGGCCTCGTAGATCGCCGCCTCGCTGCCGCCGGTCACCATGGTGTCGCACATGCCAAGGCGGATCACATTGAAGGCGTCGATCATGCTGTTGTTGCCGCTGGCGCACGCGCTCACGGTAACATAGCTGGGGCCACGCAGGCCATGTCGCATGCTCACCAATCCTGAAGCGCTATCGGCGATCATCTTCGGTATGAAGAACGGGTTGAAGCGCGGTGTCCCGTCGCCCCTGCCGAACGCGATGCACTCCTCTTGGAACGTCTTCAGCCCGCCGATACCACTGCCCCAGATAACCCCCACACGGTCTTTGTCCACCTTCCCCATGTCCAGCCCGGCGTCCTTGATCGCCTCATCGCTGGTAACCACGGCGTACTGCGCGAATGGGTCCATTTTCCGCGCCTCCTTGCGGTCCATGAACTGCTCGGGGTCGAACCCCTTCACCTCACAGGCGAAACGGGTCTTGAACTTGGTCGCATCGAACCGGGTGATGGGTGCGGCACCGCTCTTCCCGGTCACCAATCCATCCCAGTAATCCTTTACGGTATTACCCAATGGTGTTAGTGCACCGAGACCGGTAACGACAACGCGTCTGAGCTGCATGAAGCGGGTCCCGACGTGGTCAGGACCGGGTTACTTCGCGTTCTTCTCCACGTAATCCACAGCCTGACCCACGGTCTGGATCTTCTCGGCCTGGTCGTCGGGGATGGCGATGTTGAACTCCTTCTCGAACTCCATGATGAGTTCGACGGTATCGAGGCTGTCAGCGCCAAGGTCGTTGGTGAAGCTCGCTTCGGTCGTCACTTCGTTCTGGTCAACGCCCAGTTTATCCACGATGATCGCGATGACCCTTGACTTGATGTCCGACATGGTTGTCCTGTTATTGGTTGAAAAAGAGGGTGCAAAGAAAGGGTTTTCCGTTTCCCCGGCGCGGAGCATGCAGATGGGCACCCAACTACCGGTCGGTCAGGTGGTTGGCGCCGGTGGCTGCCCCGCATTGCCGACTTTCGCCCCATGATACGCCTAGCGGTCCTCGCCTCCGGTTCGGGCACCAATGCCCAACGCATGGTGGAGCATTTCAAGGGGAATACGGCTGTGGAAGTCGCGCTGATCGGCACTGATAACCCGAAGGCCGGGGTGATCCAACGGGCTTGGACGCTGGGCGTGCCGCTCTTCCTCTTCGATAAGGCCCTGCTGCGGAACGGTGAGTTGCAGCTGGAACTCACCGCACAGCGGATCGACCTGGTGGTACTTGCGGGGTTCATGCAGCTGATCCCGGCCGAACTCATCCGTGCTTTTCCGCAGCGCATCGTCAACATCCACCCGGCGTTGCTACCCAAATACGGTGGCAAGGGCATGTACGGGGATCGTGTGCACGCCGCGGTGATAGCGGCCGGCGAAAAGGAAAGCGGAATCACGATCCACTACGTCAACGAGCGGTACGACGAGGGAGAGCACATCGCGCAGTTCAAGTGCCCAGTGATGAAGGATGATACCGTTGCCGCGCTGGCGGAGCGGGTGCATGCGCTGGAACATGCGCACTATCCAGCGGCGGTTGAAGCAATTGCATTCGGTGAAAGAGAGCGTGAGGGTGAAAGAGTGAAAGGGTGAGAGGGGGATAACACGCTCCCGGTTTTTCACCCTTTCACTGTCACACTCATCTTCGCCCCATGAATTTCACGGAGATCGGCAAAGCCTTCCTGATCCTCTTTGCGGTGATCGATGTGATCGGCGGCATTCCGCTCATCCTGCAAGTGCGCGAGAAGGCTGGGAAGATCTATCCGTTGCGCGCCACGTTGGTGAGCTTGGCCATCATGATCGTGTTCCTCTTCTTGGGCGAGAAGATCCTGTCGCTGGTGGGCGTGGATGTGAACTCGTTCGCTGTTGCCGGTGCGTTCGTCCTGTTCTTCATTGCACTGGAAATGATCCTCGGCGTGAAGCTCTTCAAGGAAGACCACAGCGCGCCCGGCCTACCGAGCAGTGATCCGAAAGTTTACAGCATCGTGCCGCTGGCCTTTCCGGTGATAGCCGGCGCCGGCACGATCACCACCATTCTGTCGTTGCGCGCCGAGTTCCAGCAGATCAACATCGCAATCGCCATCGTGCTCAATATGATCCCTGTCCTGCTGGTGCTCTTCCTCACCAACAGTATCGAACGCCTGCTGGGGCGCGTAGGCTTGATCGTGTTGCGCAAAGCCTTCGGCATCATCCTGCTGGCGATCAGCATCAAGCTCTTCGCCGGGAACATCACGTATTTGTTCCCGCACGGAGCACAATGAAGGTGACTGCTTACACCGACGGCGCAGCGAGCGGCAACCCCGGCCCCGGTGGCTACGGCGTTGTGCTGGAAGCAGGCAAGCACCGCAAGGAATTGTGGGGCGGTTTCCGGCGCACCACCAACAACCGCATGGAGCTGCTGGCCACCATCGTGGCCATGGAATCGATGAAAACCCCGGGTACGGAGATCACCATCGTGAGCGACAGTAAATACGTGGTGGACAGCGTGGAGAAGGGCTGGGTGTTCGATTGGGAGAAGAAGGGCTTTGCCAAGAAGAAGAACCCCGACCTGTGGAAGCGTTTCCTGGTGATCTACCGCCAACACCGCGTGCGCTTCCAATGGATCCGCGGCCACAACGGCCACCCCCAGAACGAACTATGCGATCAACTGGCCGTGGCCGCTAGGGAACAACCCGATCTACCGGCTGATGAGGTCTATGAGCGGATCGGGGATGGTCTCTTCGGCTAAGCTTTATTCAGAAGGAGAGAGCCAAAGGACCTTGCCTTTCTCAGCCCGCTTGTTGCTGACGAAGGTCAGCACATACAGACCCGCAGGGACGGAGCGCAGATCCACTTCCGATCCAACGACAGGAAGACCGATGGAGCGCCCACGTGTGTCGCACATGTAAAGTTCGGTCACCGTTTCATCCTCCTCAAGTCTCAGTCGGACACCTGTATCGGCATAGATCCACCATGACCCTGTACCAGCATTCGAGAGGTCTTGTGATGGGGGTCGGAACTTGTACAAGTTCCCATTCGCAGAATACGCGTAAACAGCATTCGGAAAGGTTTGGAGCCTAACGATCGTAGTATCCGGAACGGACAACTCCGTCCACGTCAGCCCCGCGTTGCCGCTAACTAATACCAGTCCATCCTCACCACCCACCCATAGACTATCGGCTGTGTACCTATCCAGGCAATGGAGATCCTCTACCACCGGTGGGGGAAGCTCTGTCCATTCCTGACCTCGGTCCTCGCTATGGACTATCAGTCCGCTATCGCCAACGGCCCAGAGCACCTGATCATCACCCCAGCGGACCTGCCTGAGTCGGTGCTCGATCGAAAAGGTCAGAGTCCATGTATACCCACCGTCTTCAGTCAGCCACAACTTTGAAATACCGCTGGCGTCCTTTGTCAGCATGCAACCAAGTTCATCGCTTACGAAGTCGATGCTCCAAGCTGTACCAACCCCTGTGATTGTGTCCAGCAAAATGTCGACACCGTTTTCACTCTTGAAAATTTTTACGGATCCGTCACCCTGGGTTGATGCGACGTACAACACCGAATCGTTAACCGCTGCAACCCGAAGCGAGGCGTTCAGTTGCAACCCTGTAAAGTGGGACGACACAACCCCATCCTCGACCGCCAGAATATAGATGCCGCTGCCAGGGCCCATTATCCATTGGTATATCAAAGCCCCACCTGGTGTGGTTCCATGCATCCACGCCCAGCAACAGTCCGCCCCGCCCCCTCCTCCACCGCCCACGGATTGCGGAGTTTCTTCATTCCAGTCGTCATTAGTATGATAGAAGGAATAGCCCGACCCGCTGCTTTGTGAGTAATAGACGTTGCGTTGCACAAAGCCCTCTCCTGCGCCCGTCATCAAAACAGCCTTTCCAGAGTATGCGCCATAGGTGGGCATGGGAGGGCTCGGATAAAGAGGCCTCCATTGCCCGAATGCAAACACTGGAAAAAACAAGCCGACGATTATTCCTCTTCCAACCATAAGCTTGATTCTACGGGTAAGGCTCATGCACTCCGCTGACGCGATACCGAATGTAGAGGTCCGTTGGTCTCTTTGTCTTTGCACGTCCCATAAATTCACCCCATGGCCAAACTCTACGCAACCATCAACGCTGGCAAGGAGCCCTTGGTCCTTGAGCGCGCCACTCCCAACGCGCCTTGGTCGCTGCCCAAAGGCTGCAAGGCGGATCTGGTGAAGACCGGCCCGGGCATGTACAGCTTGGTGCTCGATGGCCGGAGTTTCAATGTGTTGGTGCTGAAAGAGGACAAGGAGAACAAGACGGTGCGGCTGCGAATCGGCGCCAAGACTTTCACCGTGGCACTGGAGGATGAGCAGCATCACTTGATGCACGCATTGGGCTTGGACAAGGCCATGCTGACCGTGGCCAAAGACCTGAAGGCGCCCATGCCCGGCTTGGTGCTTAAGGTATTGGTGAAAGCCGGCGACGCGGTGAAGAAGAACGACCCCGTGCTGATCCTCGAAGCCATGAAAATGGAGAACGTGATCAAGGCCCCAGGCGATGCCATTGTAGCCGCCGTTCACGTTCAGGAACGGGTTGCGGTTGAGAAAGGTCAGCTTTTGCTCAACTTCGGATAGCACCTTTACCGGGCGCGGCACGGTAGTTTCAAGCCGCGCGTAAATCCTCAACCATCATGGAACGCATCGACCGCAAACAGTTCATCGTTCGCACTGCGCAAGCCACTGCGGGCACCCTTATCGGCACACCCTTGCTGGCGCGCATGCTGGAGGATCCGGGCGCCGAGCCTTTCGCCTTCGCTCAGATCCCGTTACCCTACACGGCGGAGGCCTTGGAGCCCAACATCGACAAGCTGACGATGGAGATCCATTACAGCAAGCACCACGCGGCATACATCAAGAACGTGAACGAGGTGATCGTGGCGGACGGCATTGTTGCCGCCGATGCTTTGGACTTCTTCAAACACACCTCCATGTTGAGCCCCAAGGCACGCAACAACGGCGGTGGCGCGTGGAACCATAATTTCTTCTGGGAGAGCATGGCGCCCGGTGCGACCGGCCCTACCGGCAAGGTGCTCGATGCGATCAACGGCGCCTTCGGCGATCTGGAGAAATTCAAGTCTGCCTTCACCGACGCGGCCATGAAGCGCTTCGGCAGTGGTTGGGCATGGCTTGTGGAGCAGGACGGCAAACTGGCGATCGGTTCAACACCCAACCAGGACAATCCGCTGATGGACATCGGCGACCTGCACGGCAAGCCACTATTGGCTTTGGACGTGTGGGAGCACGCCTACTACCTCAAGTACCAGAACAAGCGCAACGAGTACGTGGCCAACTGGTGGAACGTGGCTAACTGGAAGGCGGTAGCGGATCGGATGGGTTGATCCCAACGGATCAATCCTCCACCAGCTCGATATCGAAATCCACCAGGTCCACGAACTGGCGGATCCGTTCATCGATCTCATCACGCGTGAGCGTTAGCAGGCGTTCGGTCCCGAACTTCTCGCAAGCGAAAGATGCCAGCGCAGAGCCTGTTATGATCGCGCGCTTGAGGTTGTCGAAGCTGTGATCCTGTGTGTGGGCCAAGTAACCGATGAAGCCTCCTGCGAACGTGTCACCGGCGCCAGTTGGGTCGATGATGTCCTCCAGCGGTAGTGCCGGAGCGAAGAAGACGCGGTCCTCGCCAAAGAGCAACGCGCCGTGCTCACCCTTCTTCACCACCAAGTACTTCGGTCCCATCGTCAGGATCTTGTTCGCGGCTTTCACCAAGCTGTGTTCGCCGCTCAGCTGTCGCGCTTCCGCGTCGTTGATCGTCAGGATGTCGACGCGCGCGATGGTTTCGCGCAGGGCTTCCATCGCACTGTCCATCCAGAAGTTCATGGTGTCCATGACCACGAGCGCGGGCTGAACATCCATCTGGTCCAACACGCGGGCTTGCACCTTGGGGTCCAGATTGCCGAGCATCACATAAGGCGCGCTGCGGTAGGCTTCCGGCAGCTTGGGGTCCAGGTCCAGCAATACGTTCAAGCGCGTTTCCAACGTATCGCGCGTGTTCATGTCGTAGTGGTACTTGCCGTGCCAGTAGAAGCTCTCCTTGCCTTTAAGCACCTCAAGGCCTTCCGTATCCACCCCGCGTTTGCGCAACTCGTCCAGCATGCTCTTGGGAAAGTCGTCGCCCACAACACTCACCAATCCCATCTTCTTTACATAGTGCGAGGCCGCGAGGCTGATGAATGTGGCTGCGCCGCCAACAATGCGGTCGGCTTTCCCGAACGGGGTTTCGATGCTGTCGAACGCTACGGTACCGACGGTGATGAGTTGCATGGGAGGGGTTGGGGTCAGGCAGAGGGGTCAAATGAACAAAGGCCGCTCGAAGCGGCCTTTGCGTGCTCCCCGGGCTGGACTTGAACCAGCGACCCCATGATTAACAGTCATGTGCTCTAACCAGCTGAGCTACCAGGGAAGGTCCCTCGAAAGGGACGGCAAATGTAGCCGCACGTTGCAATGGCGCAAGGGCGGATCGCGAACCTTTCCGTGCGGACGAAGACAAATGAGAAGAGGGGGCTTCCGCCCCCTCTTCCTTGCATGTGCAGGTCCGGTTCAAGCCGCAGGATTCTCCGGTTGTTTGCTCTTGCCGAGCAATTGGAAATCGCTCATGATCACTTCGGTCACATAGCGCTTGAGGCCATCCTTGCCCTCGAAACTTCGGTGCACGAGTTTCCCTTCAAGCGCAACCGGTGTGCCCTTGCGGAGCAGGCGGCTCACTTGGTCAGCGGTCCGGCCCCATGCCACCACCGTGTGCCACTGGGTGTCCTTCACCCATTCGCCAGCGGCGTTCTTGTAGCTATCGCTTGTGGCTATGGAGATGCGGGCCACCTTTTTTCCGCCCGGGATCTCGCGCACTTCAGGGTCGAAACCGAGGTTGCCGATCAGGCTCACTTTGTTCTTCAGCGTGTTCATGGGTACTTGGTGTTTGGGTGTTGGGTTGTTGTTCCGGCAACGGTTTCGTCGTTGACCGGGGCAAACGTCCGGCGACCTCTTCCCGGGAGTCGGATGAACACCGTTTACAAGCGTTCATAAACATGGCTAAGCGGTTGCTTGACGGGAAAACAATGGTCTCAAAACCCTCCGGAACACATGCCCAGCTTGTTCTTCAGCCTACCTTACCCGACTAAGCCGTACATGGGCAGCGCCGACCCCCTTGGTCAGCGTCTTGTACCCGTAAGGCCTTACGATTTGCGGGAACTGACCGACCAGGAACTGGTACAGGGCTGTTTGCGCGAGGACAAAAAATGCCAAGAGGCGTTGTACTCGCGCTATGCACGCCGCATGTACGCCGTGTGCTTGCGCTATGCGCGCCATGCGCTCGAAGCGCAGGACGTGCTGCAGGACGGGTGGGTGCGGGTGTTCGACAAACTGCACTTGTTCCGTGGAGAGGGCTCACTGGAGGGTTGGATACGCCGCACCATGGTACACACCGCGATCAGCAACTACCGCAAGAAGAGCTTCCAGATGGAGCGTTTCGGGTTGGAGCATTTGCCCGAGGAGCCGGTTGAAGCAACGGCCATTGATGGCATGGGGCACGCCGAACTGCTGAAGCTGGTGGACCAGTTGCCCGAGGGCTACAAGATGGTCTTCAACCTGTTCGCCATTGAGGGCTTCGATCACGCGGAAATAGCGGCCATGATCGGTTGTGGAGAAAGCACCAGCCGAAGCCAATTAGCCAAAGCGCGCCGCTTCCTGCAGCAGCGCATCACAGAACGACACGTCAAGATCCATGAAGGAGAGACATCCGATAGATGACCTGTTCCGCGAGGGACTGTACGCCAGTGAGGCCGAGCCGCCTGCTGAGGTATGGCAGCGTGTAGTGGCCCAACGTAGCTGGGGACACCGCGTGCTTGCCGGTTTGCAGCGCCGTTGGGCGATAGCCCTTTTGGTCGTGGCCTTGGTGGGCACCCCGCTGGCTTGGTACGCCGCGCAAGGAGAAGATCCTGCTCTGGCTTCTGCAACAGGGCAACCCGCGCAGAACGGACCTGTACCATCAGACTTGACTCCGACCACAACGGAGGGTGCTGCCAACAGCATCGCGCCAACCACCATGGCAGAGATCGTTCACGATACCATTCCCGATCCAGCACCAGCGAACACCACTGACATTGATGCAAGTGAAAGCAAAGCTGTGGAGGGCGATCCCAAAGGAGAGGCGCCATCACCCCCACAGCGCACGAAGCGGCCGACAACGTCATCGGCGACGACCCTTGGAGTTGGTGTCGAAACGAAAAACAACGGTCCGGTTGACCAAGGAAAACCTTCACCAGCCGGTAGCGCACAGGGTTCGGGCGCCGAAGGAAGAACGACGGGATCCTCTCTTCTACCAACTGATGATGTCGGCCGGACCGCACCCGAAGCGCCCACGACGAATGCCGCCGTGCAGGTTTCCTATAGGAATGACCCCCTCTACTCGTCGGTGGCGGTGGAAGTCGGATCCGAGGACTATGTCAATGAAGAGTTCCTGCTGGCACATTCCCGGCCGATAGCCTACTCGCACTTTCCTGATAGCCTGCTAACGAGTGAGCGCATATTGGATGCGCCGTATGTGCTGGCCAACGGGGCTTGGTGGGTCGGGGTCCAATTCGGTTGGGACCAGTTGGGCGGCGGCTGGTCGGGCACCTCACCTCTGGTGGATGAATTGAACAAAGCGGAAGATTGGCAAAGCGCTTTGCAGGCCGGTATCGTCGGCGGCCGCACCTGGAAAAGCGGGTTAAGCCTGTCGCTCGGCGTTGGAGTTGCCGACGTGAAGAGCCGCTTCCTGTTCAAGGAACGCGTCCCGCAGGGAAATGGTGACGGATTCACTTCGGTGCTGGATACCACTTGGCAGGCGAACGCCGTGGCGCCGGATTCGAGCTACACTGTTTATACCTACAGCATCGACTATATACTGATACCCATCGGCGAAACGGAAGTGCAGTACAACGCCACCAACCGCCACACGCTGCTCAACATTCCCTTGGAGCTGGCTTGGCAAAAGAATCTGAAGCGTTTCACGCTCGCACCGCGCATTGGCGTGAACGCGAACATCTTCTTGGCGCGCAATGGCAATACCCTGATAACCAACGCCAGCGACGGACGCACTACTTCGATGTCGGCAAACGACCCGCGCGCTGACAGCCGCTACGGCATATTGCTGAGCGGCAGTGCAGGAGTTGATGTGGGTTATGCACTGGACGAACGCACGCAGATCTTCGCCGGTGGCGCCTATTCCTCGGTGCTCACAAGCCTCGCCAACAGCGATCTCCGGCCCGCCATGCAGGGCGTTCGGTTGCGGTTGCGGATCGTGCGTGAGTTCGGGATGAAGCAGCGCAAACACGAACTTTAGTGTCATATCATGAGGCCGGAGAAAATTCCGTTCACCAATAGAACCCGATGAACCCGATCCCGCGATCGATCGCTCCCGTTGCCTTCCTGTGCTTGGCAAGCACAGCATTGGCACAGCCGCCTTGCGCCGGATTGATCCGTCCAGCGTTCACCTACCATGAGTTCGGACAACAAGTCGCATTCGTTGACTCATCCATCACCCACAACATTGCGGTGGTGCGTAGTTGGAACCTTGGCGATGGGGCCGTGGTCGAGGACTCCACTTCCTTCACGCATTACTTTCCGGACAGCCTCCCGCGCAACGTGTGCCTCACCCTTACCGACACCGTACAAGGCCAATACTGCCAAACCACTTTCTGCCGTGTGGTGCGCACGGACCTTATTGGCGATTGCGCGGGTTTGGTTCAACCGTCATTCTACACAAGCGATGCAACAGCGAACACCATGGTCTTCGCCAACTCCTCCACAACGCTCGGGGCCACGGAACTCCAATGGGAATTCGGCGACAACACGACCGACACCGCCGACTATCCCGACCACACCTATTTGTGGCCGGGCCGCTATTACGTGTCGTTGAACCACATCGCATACGACCAACAGAACCAGGAATTCTGCCGCAGCAGCGCCGAGCGCTGGGTGGCCGTGGACGGCAACGGCGCAACGTGCATCGACGACCTCTTTGCCAACTTCGGTTATTCCGGCAACGGGCAGGGCTTCTGGATGTTCACATCACAAACGATCACTTCCCTTTCGCAGGTGGGTACGGAAGTCTGGTCGTTCGGGGATGAGACCATCGGTGTCGGCCCGTTCACTTCGCATCAGTACCCCGACCCCTTTTCGGCGCATCAGGTCTGCATGCTTACCGCAGCGACGGGTGGCCTGCAGGACACATGTTATGCCTATGTGTGCCATACGGTCCAAGAGGCTACTACGAACGTTGAGGACATCGCCGACCTTCAAGAGGTTGCCGTTTGGCCCAACCCGTTCAGCGATCATCTGTTCGTATCGCTGGGCGCACGTTCGGGTGAAGCGCGGCTTCAGCTGATCGATGCTCTCGGGCAGGTGGTGCAGCGAACGACCGTTGCAAATGGGGGTTTGTTCCAATGGAACTTGGAGCCATTGACTTCCGGACCATATGCCTTGCGCGTGGGGCACAACGGTGCCGTGCGCACGTTGCGGACCATGCATCAATAAAAGGCGCATTGTGGTACTGAGCGGGTGTTTGCGACCGGCAGGGCATCGTTCCCCGCCCCCTTCTTTCGCCGCATACCGCCGATCCTATCTTTGGCCGCCCTGTGAAAACAGGGCCTCCCCACTGAAACGACAGACATGAGCGCGAAGACGAAGCGGATACTGGTGCCCACCGACTTCACCAAGGTGGCCGACTGTGCGATCAACCATGCCATGAAACTGGCCGAGCGGATCGGCGCCGAGGTCCGTTTGCTGCACGTAGTACCGAAGCAGACCGACGTTGAGGATGCCCGGAAGAAACTGGCGATCGAAAGTGAGCGCGCGCGGAAGTTGAACCCCGCGGTGAACGTTGACGGGGTGGTGCGCATCGGCAGCATCTTCGACGATATCGGCGATGCGGCAGCGGAGATCGGTGCAGTGCTGATCATCATGGGCACGCACGGTTTGCGTGGCATGCAGTTCATCACCGGCAGCCGTGCCTTGCGGGTCATCACCAACAGCACCGTACCCTTCATCGTTGTTCAGGAACGCATGATCAAGAACGACGGCTATCGCGATATCGTGGTGCCCTTGGATCTGGAGAAAGAGACCCGGCAGAAGCTGTCGCTCGTTGCCGACATGGCGAAGTACTTCAGCAGCAAGGTGCATTTGATCATCCCCAAGGACGATGACGAGTTCCTGCACAATCAGTTGAACCGGAACATCCAGTTCGCAAAGCAGTACCTCGGCGAAAGAGGGATCGAGCACGACGCCGTGATCTCCCAAGAGGACAGCTCCGACTTCGTGAAGGCCGTGATCAAGTACGCGGTGAAAGTGGATGCCGACCTGATCGCCATCATGAACCTCGCGCAGGAGAACATCTTCGGCGTGTTGGGTGTGCCGAACGAGCAGGAGATCATCACCAACGAACCGATGATCCCGGTGATGTGCATGAACCCGGTGAGCACCACCGTGGCCGGCCTGCCCATCATGTTCCAATAAGGCGGGGAAGGGCTCGGTCCCTGACTTCCGCCGGTTCCTCAGGCGGCGCGCACGCCGATCACAAGGATGTCGTCCACTTGTTCGTGGGCGCCTTTCCATTCGTTCAGCGCATCGATCAGCAAGCCCTTCTGGCGCTCCATTGGCCGATCGCTTATGCTGAGCAAGAGCTCACGGAAACGGCGATAGAGGAACTTCTTGCCTTTGGGTCCGCCGAACTGATCCGGGTAGCCATCGCTGAAGATGTAGAGCACGTCGCCACGCTGAAGGCGTATGCGGTGATCCGTGAAGGACTTCCCATCCAGTTCGAACCCGCCGATGGGGATCTTGTCCGGCGAATACTCCAACAACTCGCCGTTGCGCACGATGTACAATGGGCAATTGGCGCCGGCGTATTCCAACACCATGCGCGCGGGATCATAAGCGCACAACGCCATGTCCATTCCGTCGCGCACGAGGCTCTGTTCGCGGTCCTTGTGCAGTGAGTCGTAGGCGATGCGGTTCAGGTCCTTGAGCACCTCGCTCGGCCGTACGTTGCCGTGTTCCTTGATCGCCTGGTTCAACCCGTTGTGCCCCACCAAGCTCATGAAGGCGCCAGGCACACCGTGACCGGTGCAATCCACCGCGGCGAAAACCACCTTCTCGTCCACTTTCTCGAACCAGTAGAAGTCGCCGCTTACGATGTCCTTCGGCCGATAGAGCACGAAGCTCTCCGGCACCAGATCGCGGATGCGCTTGTCCGGCGGAAGGATGGATTCCTGCAGTCGCTTCGCGTAACGGATGCTGTCGGTGACGTTCTTGTACAACTCCACCACTTTGCGGCTCTGGCGTTCCACTTCTTCCTTCTGCCGCACCACTTCCTCGGTACGTTCCTTCACCTTGTGTTCCAACGTGCGTTCACGTTGTCCCAACTCGTCGCGCATCTTCAGCAGTGCATGCCCGAGCACGTCGTCCTCGCTGAGCGGTTTGTACTCCGCTCCGAAATTACCTGCGGCCACAGCATGGCTGAAATCGGTGGTGCGTTTCAAGCCATCGATGAGCCCCATGAGCGCGTGCGTCATCTCACCGATCTCGTCGTTACGGGGTTGCATGCGCGCACGCGGGAACACGCCTCGGCCCAACGCGAGCAACACCGCCCGCAACTTGAGCACCGGCCTTACGATCCCACGCACGATGAAGAAGGCGACGAACGTGCCGATGCAGACCAATCCCATTCCCAAGTAGAGCACGAAGAATTTGAGGTCGTCGAAGCTGCTCAACATACCGTTGCTCAGTTCCAGACGTTGCGATTCCTGCCGGGCCAAGAGGTCGTCCAGATCTTTCTGCACCGCGTCGAACTGTTCGTCCAGCGGCCCGCCTTCCTCGGCAAGGTCGTTGCGTTCCAGGAAAACCAAGGCGTCCTTGTAGCTCTCCATGTCCGGCAGCATCTCCTTGATCCTGTCGTGCATGGCGAAGAGCTTGCCCATCTCCGTTGTGGTGGTGTTGAACATGGCCACCTCATCACTTCCCCAATTCGCGCTCAGGGTATCGATGCGGTCCAACAGGGCCGGTAATTCCTGACTTGTCAGGGTGATCAGCGCGGTTTTCTCCGGGGCTTCGGCCTTGCTTTCCACCAAGGCCCAGTGCTTCACCAACATGTGGGCGTTCACCAATACGTTGCGCAGGTGAACGAGCGCATCCACCGAGGGGGAATACACCCGTTCGATGGTCTCATTTATCGAACGGCTGCGATCGAGCGCCCGGTTGGTGATGATCACCACGACCAAGGCGAAGAAGATGAACAGGCCGAAGCCCATTCCGATCCGCTTTCCAATGGTGAGCCGTGGCCTGCGCATGGCTCAATCCTGCGGGGCCACTTGCTTGATGCGCTCGTAAAGCATACGATAGTGCTCCGCTTTCTCCAAATCCTGCAAGCTGTAGTGGATCCCTTCGAGCCCTTGCAGTGTTTCAGGCCGGTCGCCGCGCATCTGGTGGGCCTTGAGCATGTATGGCAAAGCGAGCTGGAAGAATTCCTTGCTCACATCCTGTATGCGCTGGATATCGGGGATGGTGTTCTCCGGGCTGATCTGCATGATCCGGTAAACACCACGGTTGTAGTACAGCGTTGCCAGATTGTAGGTGGCACCGTAGTTCGTTGAGTCCAGTGCAAGCACCTGCTCATAGGTGTCGATCGCTTTCTCGTACCAAACGGTGCTGTCGCGGGAGAGGTTGTAACGCTTCGTGTAAAGCGTACCCAAGGCGTTCATGAATTCGATATCGCGCGCGGTCATGTCGTGCTTGAGGCCCATGCGCACCACCGCCGTCTTGTATTGGCCGTAACGCTCCACGGCCATATCCGCGTCCATACTGTTCAATGCGCGCACAGCATCGTTGTACATGGTCTTGGCCAAGTAGTCGTAAGCCTGTGAAGCGTTCTCGCGGTAAAGGCCGGCGGTGTCGAGACGTGAGCATTCGAACAAGCTGCTGAGGGCTGTTTCGCGTTGGGCAGCGGCATCCGGTCCTTCGGCGTTGCCTTTGTAAAGGTCTTTGTACACAAAACCGCGCAACAGCCAAGCCTCCGGGTCGCGCAGGAAACCGTCCTGCTGCACCACATCATCGATGATCGCGCGGGCCTTGGACAGGTCGCCCTCCTGGTAAACGCGCAGGGCTTCCGCGAAACGATCGGCCCCTTGCGCCCACCCTGCAAAGGGCAGCAGCAGCGCACAAACAACTATGGACAGAAGGCGCATCATTCGATCACGGTATGTGCGAGTTGCGTCAATGTTGCGCCCACTTCCAACCGGTGTTTCTTCGCCTGCACAAGTCCCAATTCGAACTTCAGCGTGTTGTCAACGACGGTGAAGTTCACCACGGCGCCATCCTCCAAAGCATCGGGGTACTCGGTGATCAACAACACGGGCTTGCCTTCCAGTCGCTTGTAAATGGAGGGCAGCATCGTGAGGTTGTCCTTGCCGACGAAAAGGATGTGGCAATTAGCATCGCCCAGATCCAACAGTTTCCTCACTTCCACTTGTTGCTTGCCGATGGTCTTGGTAGCGTACTTCTTGATCAGCTCCTGGTAAAGGTTGGCTCCGCCGATAACGCCGATGACGAAATTACCGGTGCGCATGTTCGCATCCTTCCACTCCACCAGCTTGGCGATGTTGTAGATGTAACTGGCCTGTACGATCGCAATGGTGTCCTTCTCCGGCTCGCGTTGCAGGCCATTGGAGCACAGGAGCAAAGGCAGCAGCGCAAGTGCCAAGCGGAAGGGCCGGGAACGCGCACCGCGCCGCACGCTACTTTCGGGCCGGGGCTTTTGCTCCCCGATATCAACCCCGCGCTCGCTGGTCCACATGTACACAAGGCAAAGTACCTGCACACTGCTCTTGCGGATGCTAGCGATGGTGTGCATCTATCCACACGCCGGTGTTGATGTGCGTGGCCAAGCGTCCGCATTCTCCGCGATCGACCGCGAAGCAAAGACCGGCGCCAAGGGATACGATTGGCTGTATTGGAGCACCGAGCATATCGGGCATCGGCTTACGGGTACCGCAAATGGTGTCAAGGCGGAACGCGCCGCCGATAGCCTTTTCCGTGCAGGCGGGATCGAGAACGTATCCTACTTCCCCTTCACCGCACAAGCATGGCAACGGCGTTCCGTGGACCTGAACATGTTCGATGGCGATAGCCTATGGTCCGTGCAAGCCGTTGCACTGGCACATACCCCCGACTCGTCGCGGGTAAAGGCAACTGTCTTGGACGCCGGCAACGGACTTTCCGCCGATCTGGAGCGGCTGGGTGGCGCAGCGCGCGGTAAGTGCCTGCTGATGAACTTGGGCTTGGTGAGCGCTCCGGAAGGAACACACAACCTGCACCGCAGCGAGAAGACCGCTTTGGCCATTGCAGCCGGGGCTTCATCCATCCTGTTCGTGAACAACGTTGAAGGCCATGTGCTGCTCACTGGCACCGCTTCGGTCGATGGTCACCCGATCGGCATACCGGTAGCCTGCATCAGCAGTGAGGATGGAGCTGACCTGCGGGCAAGACTCGCCACCGAAGATTTCCTGATGGCCGATCTGGGTATGACGAACAGCAACGCCTCCGTTACCGCGCGCGACGTGATCGCTGAGATCCGTGGTACCAGCAAGCCGGATGAGGTGATCGTTGTCGGTGGTCACCTCGATTGTTGGGACCTCGCAAGCGGCGCCACGGACAATGGGCTCGGCTCTTTCTCGATCCTCGATCTGGCACGATGCTTCAACGCGCTGCACCTCGAACCGGAACGCACGATCCGCTTCGTACTGTTCATGGGCGAAGAGCAAGGGCTTTTGGGTTCATCGGCACTGGTGGATGCGTGGCGCAAAAGCGGCGATTTGGAGAAAGTGAAGTGCATGGTGAACCTTGACATGACCGGCGGCCCCTTCGGATTCAATGTCGTTGGTCCTCTTGGCTGGGCCGAGACCGTGCGCACCATCGGCGTGGGGATAGCAGCCCTGGACACTGCCTTCCACAACACGATCAGCGAGGGCGCGGGCTTGCACAGCGATCACCAACCGTTCATGTTGCAGGGTGTGCCCGTTATCGCACCCATGAGCGATCTGGGCGGGCATGTGTACGGCTGTTACCACAGCAGTTGCGACGACATCGCCCTGGTGGAACCACGCCGTATGGTCGACAACGTGCGCTTTACCGGCATGCTGCTCTTGGGTTTGGCGAACGCCGATCAGCTACCAGGGCACTTCGCCGATGAGGCGTTGCGCGATCGGCTGCGCGCCGATGGCTTGGAAGAGAAACTGAAGCTGCAGAAAGACTGGCGCTGGTAGAGCTTCCTCAGCCCTGTTGCACCCCCACCTTGATCTTCTTGCCCGGGTGCAGGGATTTGCTGTTCAACCCGTTGTTCAAACGCTTGAGATCGTCAACCGTGGTCCCTGGATAGCGGCGCGCAATATCCCACAACGTGTCGCCTTGTTGCACTACGTGGTAGATGTACTCCACGTTCTTGCCCTTGGGGGCATCGCTCTTCGTCGGCTCGGGCTTTACCTCCGCTGTGGGCGAGCTGGCCACGGAAGTATGCACAGCCAGACGCTGGCCCGCACGGATGGTGTTTCCACGCAAGTCGTTCCAATCGCGCAGTTGCGAAACCGTTACCCGATGCTTCTTGGCAATGCTGCCCAAGGATTCCCCTCGGCGCACGGTATACCACTTCTTCGTTTGCGCCAGTTGCTCCTGCACTGGAACGATGGCCGGTTGTTCCGCCGATCGAACGGCGTAGCACAACTGCGGTTCGTTGGCGATGAAGTCGCCGATCTTGTCCTGCGGCAGGTAAAGCGTTACCGGTTGCTGCGGATCGGCAACGATGCCGCGCTTGTGAACCGGGTTCAACAATTGAAGGTCCTCTTCTTTCATGTCGAGCACGGCACTGAGCAGCTTGAAATCAACTGAGTAACACACCTTCACCGTATCCAGTTCGTACGCGCAGTAGTTCGGCGCCAAAGGATAGAGATTGTGATCCGCGGCGTGGTTGAAGATGTAGTTCACCGCGATGAACGCCGGAACATAACCGCGCGTCTCGCGTGGCAGGTGTTCGTATACCGCCCAATAGTTCTTGGCCCCACCCGCACGGCGGATCGCCTTGTTCACGTTGCCAGGCCCGCAGTTGTACGCCGCCAAGGCCAATTCCCAATCACCGAAAATCCCGTAGAGATCCTTCAAGTAGCGACAGGCGGCATCGGTGCTTTCATAGACGTCGCAACGCTCATCGGTGTAGCTGTCCACGTGCAGGCCGTACATCTTGCCGGTGGGCTGCATGAACTGCCAAAGGCCAACGGCCGCAGCGCGGCTCTTGGCACCGGGGAACAAGGCACTTTCAACAACCGACAGGTACTTCAACTCCTCCGGCATGTCATAACGGTCCAGCGCTTCCTCGAAGATGGGGAAGTACTGTTGGGCCAAGCCGAGCATGCGCTCGGTCTGCTCGCGTTTGCGCACGGCGTACAGTTCGATGTAGCTCTTCACCACTGGGCGGTAGGTAAGGCTGAACGGTGTGCGCGCATCCAACACAGCGATGCGGTTGCGGTAAACCTCGTCGCTGTAACGGGGCGTGTCCGCAACGGCGAAGCCGTTCACGTTCAGCAGTTCCCTGTCCGTGGTGAAGGGGTCGTTCTTCATCCAAGGGAGCATGGCCAAGCCATCCAACTGCTCCATCACCGGGTCGTCCTGTGCTATGACGAAGGGCACAGCATCGGATTGTGCCATTGCTGCGGAACCCGCGAGCACGGCGACAAAGAGAAGGGGGTGTCCTTTCATGGGGGTGCGAAAAGTAACCTTAGTACGCACGGTTCTCAGGTATGTTGTACCAGCGGTGCATCAACACGGGCGTGTGGAGGGCGCGGAGCGAGGAACGGTCAGCGCGTTCGGGACTCAGGCTTTTACGAAAGGACGCTCCAACTTCCAGGCCACGGCAACAAAGACCAACAGCACGGCACTGCGGAACAGATAGGCTACCACCACGGGTGCGGAGGTCAGTTCGATCGTTGTTGAAACCGCCCACCAAGCGAATACACCGAAGGCCATGTAGCCCAACGTGCGCGACACATTGTAAGGCACGGGATAGTGGCGTTGCCCCCATGCATAGCTGATCACCGCCATGCTGGCGTAGCAGATGAAGGTGGCCCATGCCGCACCCATGTAGCCCATGCTGGGAATTAGCGCGAACAGCAACACCAACGTGATCCCCGCGCCGACGATGGAAATGGTGCTGCCAACGCGCGTACGATCGGTGAGCTTGTACCACACGCTCTGGTTGTAGTAGATGCCGAGGAAAACGTTGGCCAGCATGAGGATCGGCACCACGCGTAGCCCTTCCCAATACGCTTCGTTCGGGATGAACCACTTGAACAGGTCGAGGAAGAGCATCACACAGAGGAAGGCACTCATGCACACAGCGACGAAAACGTTCATGATGCGCGCGAAGGTTTGCTTGCTGTCCCTCTCCTTTGCGTGGCTGAAAAAGAAGGGCTCTGCGCCCATGCGGAAGGCTTGTATGAAGAGCGTGATGAGGATCGCCAGCTTGTAGCACGCGCCATAGATCCCGATCTGCGCATCGGCGGTACCGGCGGGCAGCAAATACTTGAGCACCGTGCGGTCAGCTGTCTCGTTCACCATACCGGCCAGGCCGGCGACGGCAAGTGGCGCAGCAAACACGAGCATTGGTTTCAGCAAGGCGCGATCGAACTGTTTGAACGAAGGCCATTGCGGAACCAGCATCAGGAACTTCACGGCACTGGCGATAACACCGATGAGGAATACATAGCCCACGCCGAACGATGGGTCGTACACGGCATCGATGAGAGTGTTGCTCTCACCTGCCTTCACCTTCGGCATGGCATAGGCGAAGTAGAAGAGGCTGAGCACAACCGTAACGATGATGCTCGACACGTTCGCCGCAACGAAACGCCACGGACGACCGTCTTTGCGCAGGCGTGCCAAGGGCAATGCCGTCATTGCATCAAGGCCAAGTGAAACAGCGAGCATCAGGACCAACTTGCTCTGTTCCGGATAGCGCATACCACTGGCGATCGCGCCCGGGAAAAGTGCGCTTACCAGAACGAAGAAGAGCGACAGACCAGCGACGCTGAAGAAGGCGGTTGCATATGACCGTTTGGGATCAAGCTCGTTCCTGTTCGCGAAGCGGAAGAAGGTGGTCTCCATGCCGAAGGTGAGCACCACGGTGATGAAGGCCGCCCAAGCGTAGAGCGAAGTGATCACGCCGAACTCTTCAGGAGGGAAGACGCCTTTGCTGGTATACAACGGCGTAAGCAGGAAATTGAGGAAGCGCGCAACAATGCTGCTCAGCCCATAGATGGCTGTCTGGCCGGCGAGTTTGCGGAGGGTGCTCAACGCTTGGTCAGTTCGGGAATATCCAACTTCAACAGCGCCTCGTGGAGAGCTTCAAGATGTCCGAGATTGCCTTCGGACAAGATGATTCTTCGACCCGCCGCCAAGTGAAGAACCAGTCCATTGCACATCGCCCGTCCACCATGCCAGTACTTTGTCGCTGCCATTGCGTGGATACTAGCGATGCCGGTCACCGATTGGCCCAGTAAGAGCGAGCGAGTTGCCAATGTGCCGCCAGCGCTGTCGAGTCGGACCCGAATAGGCCAGTTCAGATATCCGCGCAGAGCGGGAATCAAAATCAGCAACGACAGAGGAACGACGCAAGCCATAAGCCAAGTAGCGTCTCCTCCCGGTGTAGCCAAGGCAACCTTCAGCACCGCGACCAATAGGATTCCGAACATACAAATGAGTACTGCGCGGAGAAGTAGCGTGAATCGGTTCGGTCCAATGTCCACAACGGTGCTCACGCCCCCGTGAAATTCGCCGCCCGCTTCTCCATGAATGCGCTCGTCCCCTCTTTGAAATCCGCCGTGCCGAAGCACTTGCCGAACTCCTCGATCTCGCGTTGCATGCCATCAGCGCCAGGTTCGTAACCGGCGTTCACGGCGCGTATAGCAGCGGCCAATGCGGTGGGCGAATTCTTCATGATCGCAGTGGCGATCTCGCTGCACTTCGCCAACAAAGCGTCCTGTGCTACAACGTGGTTCACCAATCCCCATTGCAGGGCCTCGTCCGCTTTGATCATGCCTGCGGTAAAGATCATCTCCATCGCCTTGCCCTTGCCGACAAGTCGCGCCAAGCGCTGCGTTCCCCCATAGCCGGGGATCACGCCGAGCGAAACTTCGGGCAGGCCCATGCGTGCATTGTCGCTCGCTATACGGACGTGGCAGCTCATCGCCAATTCCAATCCGCCGCCGAGCGCGAAACCGTTCACCGCGGCGATCACCGGCTTGCTCATGCGCTCCACATGATCGAAGAGCTTGCGTTGACCATCGGCACTCAAGGCCTTGCCTTCCGGAACAGTGAAGTGCGCGAACTCCTTGATGTCGGCACCCGCTACAAAAGCTTTCGGACCACTTCCGGTGATGACGAGCGTGCGCACTGCACTGTCCACATCGGCCGCACTGAGCGCTTGGTCCAACTCGTCAATAGTCTCGCGGTTGAGCGCATTGAGCTTATCAGGGCGGTTGATGGTGATGGTGCGGACGCCGTTGGCGTCGTCGATCAGAAGATTGTTGAATGCCATGCGCGATCTGTTCGCGTCAAATGTACCGGGCTACCCGACCAGCGGGAATGACACGATGAATGTGGTTCCAACATCCTCCCGTGTTTCGAACCGGACACTTCCACCCGCTTGCTCCACCATTCGTTTCACCATGGCCAAGCCCAACCCCATGCCATGCGTCTTCGTTGTGAAGCTCGGCGTGAAAATCCGTTCCCGTGCGTTCTCTGGGATGCCGGCCCCGTTGTCGCGCACTTCGGCGATCGCGTGATCCCCATCAGCGTGCAAGAGCACCTCCACTTTCCCACGACGCTCTTCCGGTATCGCCTGCAGCGCGTTCTTGATCAGGTTGTTGAACACGCGCAACAGGTGCTCGCGATCGGCTTTCACGTTCAGTGCGCGCGATGTTGTAACCGTGATGTCCGCGTTCGGTTCGCCTTGGAAAAGTTCCGCCGCGTTCCTGGCCACCTCGCTCAGGTCAAGGATCTCTTCCTTCGCGGCGCTCATTTGCGCGAATTGTGAGAAGTCGTTGGCCACACGGCTCAAGGCGTCGATCTGTTCAACCATGCTTGCGCTGAAGCGATCGAGCTTTTGCCGTGCATCAGGAGCGTCTGCGTCCCACGAGCGTTGGAAGTGCTGTATGCCGAGCTTCATCGGTGTCAGCGGGTTCTTGATCTCGTGCGCGACCTGTCTGGCCATTTCCTTCCATGCGCTCTCCCGTTCGCTCCGAGCAAGCTTGTCGGCGCTAACGCGCAATTCCTCCACCTTCCTGTTGTACACCGTAACCAGTTCCCCGATCTCATCGCGGCCGCTGTACGTGATGCGTTCGTTGGAACCGCCCAGGTCCATGCTCGCGATGCGTTGGCGCAGCACCGCCAGCGGCCGCGTCGTCCAGTTGCTGATGAGCACGCCCGCCAACAGCGATAGCGCCAGCAACAGAACGAACAGGTTGACGATTGCCGTGAGCAAGTTGGTGCGCTCCTGTTCCAGTTCGCCTTGCCGCGCGAACGATGGCAGGTTGACGAAAGCGAGCAGCGTGCCTTCGCCGTTGCGCAATGGCACATACGCACTGCGGAACTCGGCGCTACCGATCCGTTCCACTTGCAGCACAGCGCTCTCCAGCGAGCCCGCCGAACGATCGTACGCATCCGGATGCATGCGCTCACCGAGCAGCCCGGCAGAGAACATCTGCGGCCTGCTGGTGGCGAGCAATTTCCCGTCCGGCGTGTACAGGTTGATATCCGTGAAGAAGACATTGCTGAACTTCCCCAATAAGCGATCCAAGTAAGCCGCGCGATCGGTCGCAAGACTTGTCTCGCCATCGAGTTTGTGCTGCAACTCCACCATCACGCTACGCGTCTTTTCCAGCAGCGCTTCATCGTTGCGATCGGCGTACAGTCCGGTGAGCAACCGTTGCGCTCCGACACCGAAGAACAGCAGGCCGACCGCAGCGAAAAGCAACAGGGCCATACGCACTTTGGCGCCGATGGAGAGCATGGGCCACTTTCGCTCGCGTTGTACACCACGCGCCGCGAAAGCACAGGCGAGCAGCATGCTGAAGAAAGCGAAGAGCCAGCTGAATGTCGTGGCCTTGTCCATGGCAGTGGGCAACGGCAACGCGAGCACGACAAGGGAGCCGTGCGCATCGCCGTAGGCGAGTTCACCATTGCCGTTGCGAACGGACCATTGCTCGGCGGTTCCTTCGCCGGTCGCGTTCCATGTGGTCGGGAAGTCCCCGCCGTTCTGCTCCATGAGCACCCCCTGCTCGTAGCGGGCGCTGGCATATCGGATCTTGCGCTTCGATGCATCGCGCGGGTCGTTCAGCAGCAGCTCCGGATAGCCCTGCCCGCCGGATGCAACACGCGGATGCAGCTCGATGATCAACTGCACCGGGGCGAGCGTATCCGACCGCATCACCGCCACCTGTGCGTGGTAGTAGCGCGGCCGACCGGCATCGGTGTGGAAGTGCAGATCGGGCATATCCGCTGCCGGCAGCGAAGGGGTGAACGCCGGGCTCATCGCATCGATCGACAAGGGCGGCTCGGTGGTGTTCGCACAGCGTAAGTGACCATCGGTGCCGTAGGCATAAAGGCGAATGGCATAGTGCTCCCAATACCCGGTGAAATACTCCTGCCGCACGCGCGTCTCAAGGTCCTCCGACGTGCAAGGCAGGGTATCGGACAGCAGCGCGTAGACACTGCTGTCGCTGCGCAGGCGCGGGGCCGTTTCACGGAAGAGCAGCTCGACAACGGGGTCGTCGTCGGTGACCATTCTCTCCGCCAACAGCACGCGCTCTCGTTGTTCGCGGTTCTGGGCGTACTTGATCAGCAAGTGTGAGTTCAAGAAGGAAAGCGCGGCCAACGCGCCGATCGCATGTGCGAACCGATAGCGGGTACGGCGGCCCAGTATCACGACGATCAACAAGGGCAGTGGCCACAACACCAAGATCATGTCCACGACGCCCGCTTGCTGATGCAACACCACGGAAACCAGCGTGCAGCAACCGATCACCAATAGCACTTGCCGCAGACGTGCCGCGCCTACAAAGGCCCTTGCGAACGCATCCGACAACAGCAACCACGCCGTGAAGAGCATGGCAATGCAACCGAGCGCGACGACGCTGTATGCGTTCAGCCGTTCCAAATGGTAGAGGTCCAGGTCAACCCCGCTATCCTCCACCAGGCCGATCACCAACGTGGTGATCCACCAGCCAAGTGCGAGCAGGATGCCTGTGGCCAGCGCGCCTGCGGCAAGAGGCCAGCGACCAACAATGGTGCTTCGTAGCGCCACATGAACGAAGCGCGCCACGATCACCAAGACCGCACATAAGATCAGCAGGTCGCCCAGCGAGGGCAGCAAGGAAGATGTGGCGTACAGCTGCGGGCCGAACAGTGGCAAGCGATCGAAGGGCGTGATCGGGTACCATAGCATGCTGAGGTAGCGCATGGCACACAGCAACACCGTGAACCCGACAACGCCGATCCATGCTTTCGTCCGTTGCGCCATGTCCATGCACACGATCCAACAAGCGCATAACAAAAGGACCGTAGCGGCGATACGCAGCATCAGCTTCAGCCAGTCCCAACCATTGAACGGCAACCGCTCCGTGCCCCAAGCCAAGCGGAACAGCACGGCGCCATCGGCATCGCGCACCACCGGGCCGATACCCGCAGTTGTCTCAGCCACCACACCGCGCGCAACATCCAGTGATGGATGGAAACCGGCCGTGAGGTATTGGTTGTGCATCGGCGGTGCACTCCAAACCTCAGCCAGCGCGTGCCACCTCACGTCCTGCCCCGCCGATGCATGCAGCGCGATCCCATTGGCCGTCCGGAACTGTGCCGATGTACAACGCAACAAGCTGTCCTCATCAACGGCAAGGTCGCTGCTCCACAATGCCAAGGAGTCGCTTTCCCACACCCAAAAGGCCAGTCCCTCTTCATCCCGTTCCGCATCCATCCGCGCGGCGAAAAGGATCCGTGTTGCACCCAAGCCTTCGCTTTCCGCAGTGCGGCTCCACTCCTCCGCTCGCTCGGCCAATACGCGCGACTTGTCGTTGACCCCTTCCTGCAGTTGATCGGCAACGCTCTGCAGCCGCTCATCGGGATCGGGACCACCACATAGGAAGGACAAGCCAGCGAGCGCGACGCTCAGCAACAGCAGGAGGTGGGGTCGTTGCATATCCGGCCGCGCGCCGCACAAGGGTTGAGCCAAAGTAACGGCGGCGCACCACGCCGATGCCCACCAAGGCCCGCGCCTACATTTGGCCGCCTATCGCCATGGTAAAGTTGAAGCTCGATATAGCGCCCGATCCCGAGCTGACCATCATCGGCATCAGCAGCCACGAGAAAGACTACCGCTTGTGCTGGGCTTTGAACAAGGAGTTCAGCATCGAACTGGGCCGCACCGATGACGATGTTCAATTGGACGAGGGCGACCAGCATGCGGCTTTCGCTGTTTTCGAGCACATCAACGAGGATGAGCACCTGCACGTAACGCTGGTGAACAACCGCAGCACCAGCGGCCTGTTGCTCAAAGAGCAAAAACTTGCCGACTACTTCCTGCTGCTGAACCAAGACGCGCCAATAGAGGCGGAGGACTTACTGGCCCGCGTACGCCGAACACCATTCGTGCTCACCGCTTTCGCGCTCGACTACCACAACCTGCGCGAGGGGCACAAACTGTTGAACCGAGGAGAATGAGAGATCCGAAGACGAAGATCGTGGCCACCATCGGCCCCGCGAGCAGTAGCCCCGAAGTGCTGCGCGAATTGTTGGTGCAAGGCGTTGACGTGTGCCGCATCAATTTCAGCCATGGTGATCACGCCATCATTGCGAGCACGATCCAAACGGTGCGCCAACTCGATAAGGAGCTCGAGCGGTACACCAGCATACTGGCCGATCTGCAAGGTCCCAAGTTGCGCGTTGGTGAAATGGCCAACGGGCCGATCGAACTGAAGGATGGTTCCGAGCTGTTGATCACCACGGATGGAAGCAAGGGCGTCCCCGGCCGCGTGAGCACCACCTACGCGCAGTTCCCCAAGGATGTGAAGCCGGGCGAACGCGTGCTGCTCGATGACGGCAAACTCCAATTGGAGGTGGTTTCCACCGATGGACAAGGGGAAGTGCTGACCCGCGTGATCCATGGCGGTATGCTCAGCGCCAACAAGGGCATCAACCTGCCCAACACCAAGGTGTCGTTGCCCAGCCTCACGGAGAAAGACCTGCGTGATCTGGCCTTTGCACTCGAACATGATGTGGACTGGATCGGTCTCAGTTTCGTCCGTTCGGCGCAGGACATCCGCGAGCTGAAGGCACGCATTGCGGCGGCCGGAAAACGCGCGCGTGTCGTTGCCAAGATCGAGAAGCCTGAAGCGCTGAAGGAGATCGATGCGATCATCGCGGAAAGCGATGCGTTGATGGTGGCGCGCGGAGATCTGGGCGTAGAGATCCCGATGGAGAAAGTGCCGTTGATCCAGAAAGATCTGATCAAACGATGCTTGCGCCAGCAGCGACCGGTGATCGTGGCCACCCAGATGATGGAGAGCATGATCACCAACAGCACACCCACGCGCGCCGAGGTGAACGACGTGGCCAACGCGGTGCTCGATCATGCCGATGCCGTGATGCTGAGCGCCGAGACCAGTGTAGGTCGCTTCCCTGTTGAAACGGTGAGGGCCATGAACCGCATCCTGCTGGAAATGGAGACCAGCGAGGACATGTACAATGTGGAATTCCCGATCCTGCAGCACGATGAGCGCATGATCACCGATGCCATCTGCATGGCCAGCGTGGGGCTTGCCGCCAGCACCGAAGTGAAAGCGATCGTAACGATGACGCACAGCGGCTACACCGCCTTCAAGATCAGCAGCATGCGCCCCAAGGCGAACATCCATGCCTTCACCAGCAACCCGGCTATCCTCAGCATGCTCAACCTCGTATGGGGCGTACGTGCACACTTTTATGACAAGAGCGTGAGCACCGATCACACCATCGCCGACATCAAGCTTTTGTTGCGCCGCAAAAAACTCGTCAACGAGGGAGACCTGGTGGTGAACATCGCAAGCATGCCCATTGCCGAAAAGGGCATGAGCAACATGTTGAAGTTGAGCCCGGCGTAGGGATACGTTCCATGTCCTTGTGGACAAAAGTCCGCGCAGCCCAGCGCCCCGTGCATGGGATGCTGTGATCTTGCACTTGCATGAACGAACAGGACTGGGACCGCGTAGCCAAGCGCTTCGAGCAGGAGATCTTCAACGTGCCGGCGAACGATCGGAAGGGCCTGATCGCGGCGGCGGTTGAACAGCACGCGAAGAAGAAAGGCGTGGCCTTCGACATCGGTTGCGGCACCGGGCGCACCATTGCATTGCTCGCACAGCATTTCGGTACCGTGCTCGGCTTCGACGTGTCGCGCGAGTGCTTGGCCATCGCAGCGCACAAGAACAAAGCGCACCGCAACGCCACCTACCACTACGCTGATCTGGTGAAGAACGCGCTCCCGAAGCCCGAGGCCGACTTCGCATTGTGCATCAACACACTGCTATTGGCTGATCACCGCAAACGCGGGCGCATGGTGGCGCACGTTTGTGGAGCGGTGCGCAAAGGCGGGCACTTGGCGCTGGTGGTGCCGAGCATCGAGAGCGTGTTGCTCACCCATGCGCGCCATGCCGAATGGCAGGAACGCGCCACCGGCCGGAGGCACGCACCAAAACCGGAAAGTGAAAGCCCGAGCGGTGCCGATGTGCTCCGCGGGCTCGTCCGTATCGACAACGTACCGACCAAGCATTACAGCGCCGACGAGCTGCGGAGCCTGTTGGCCATGCACGGTATGCGCGTTAGTGATGTGCGGAAGATCGAATACCCTTGGAGCACGGAGTTCGATCGTCCGCCGCAATGGATGCAAGCACCCTGCCCATGGGATTGGCTGGTACTGGCACAACGCGTCAGCTGATCGCCTTCGGCTTGCGACCCAGCAGGAGGTCCAAATAGAAGCGCGGGCTTTTCAATCTTTCCCGCATATCGAGGTCGTTGAACATGCTGCTGATGGTGTCGGCCAAAGCGGGATTGTTCGCAGCCTTGTTCACCACCAAGTTGAACAGCCAGGGCCGGTTGGCCAATTGCTGCAACCGCGTGCTGATGGCGAGCTCCTTACCAAGGCGCTTCCAAACGCGTTGGTCGTATGTTCCGAGCGCGCTCGACGGGACAAGACCGGAAGTACGCGCCAGCGCTTCCACTGCAACATCGGCGGCGTGCGCACCGCTGATCATGGCGTGGCTGATGCCCTCGCCGGTGAACGGATCAATGAGGTGCGCAGCATCGCCGATCAGCATGTAGCCGTTACCACTGATCGGCCAACGTTTGCTCGCCAACGGAAGTCCCAGGCCTTTGATGGTGCCTTCGATCGTTGCCTTCGCGAAGCGACCCTTCAACTGTGGATGTTCCGCTATCAATTGAAGCATGAGCGCCTTGAGATCCACGCGGCGTTTGCGCACCACATCGCTCCGCAAACCCAAGCCAACGTTCGCGCGACCGTTGGGCAGCGGGAAGATCCAGAGGTAGCCGGGCAACAACTTCTCCAGGAAGATGAGTTCGATGAAGCCTTCGCCATCCAGATCGGTTACGCCATTGAAGTAAGCGCGGACACCTGCGCAGTGGTGTCGCGGTTCCATAGCCAACCCAGCGACATGACGGGCGAAGTGCGAATTGGCACCCGATGCATCGAGGACCAGTTTGCATTTGGCCGATGCAAGCGGCAAAGCACCGCTCGAAAGATCCACCGCCCAACCCTCGTCCGTGCGCGTGCACTGTTTTGCCGCAGTTCCTTCCAGCACATGCACGCGTCCATCGCGTTTCACGGCATCCAACAAGAGAGCATCGAAATGGAGGCGCGGAAGGATGCTTCCGGGCGCTTGACCCTTTCCCGTGCTACGCGTGAACGGGACCCGCAGTGCTTTCCCACTGGGTGCCACGAAGGTGACCCCCCAGCTTGGCTGCTGCCGTGGATCATTGCGCAAAGAGGCTGCCACTTCGGGTGCCACACGCTCCAAAGTGCGCATCACCTTCCCGCTCAACGCATCACCGCACACTTTGTCCCGTGGGAAAGTGGCCTTGTCCACCAGCACGGTCTGCACACCGTGTTGCGCCAATTTCAACGCTGCCGTGCAGCCACCGGGCCCTGCACCAATGATCAGAACATCCGTTCGGATATCGGTCGCAACGGTCGGTGGATCGGTGTTCAAGGGGCGAGGCCGTTGCTTCGTTGTGCCGCTGCCGTCGGCTCAAGCCATCAAGCCCGGAACGCGCCGTCGTTGAATTGCGCCAGGAAGCGTACGTCGTTCTCCCAGTACAGCCGTAGATCGGGCACCCGATAGAGCAATTGCGCAATGCGTTCCACGCCCATGCCGAAGGCGAACCCGCTGTACACCATTGGATCGATGCCGCAGTTGGTGAGCACCGCCGGATCCACCATACCGCAACCCATGATCTCCACCCAGCCACTGTGTTTGCACACGTTGCAACCGCCGCCGCCGCATATGCTGCAACTCATGTCCACTTCGGCACTCGGCTCAGTGAACGGGAAGTAGCTCGGCCGCAAGCGGATCTTCACATCCGCTCCGAAGATGGCCTTGGCGAAATAGTCCAGTGTGCCCTTCAATTCCGCGAAACTCACACCCTTGTCCACGTACAAGCCCTCCACTTGGTGGAACATGCAATGTGCCCGCGCGCTGATCGCTTCGTTGCGGTAAACACGTCCCGGTGAGATGGTGCGGATGGGCGGCTTGCTGCCTTCCATCACGCGCACTTGGACACTGCTGGTATGCGTGCGCAAAGCCAGGTCCTCTCCCCTCTCCCTCGGAGAGGGGTCGGGGATGGGGCTCACGAAGAAGGTATCCTGCATATCGCGCGCAGGGTGGTCGGGCGGGAAATTGAGCGCACTGAAGTTGTGGTGGTCGTCCTCCACTTCGGGGCCCTGGCTCACCGAATAGCCGATACGACCGAAGACATCGATGATGCGCTGCCGCACGATGCTGATGGGGTGCAGACTGCCGACCGGTTCCGTGAGCGCCGGTCGCGTCATATCGTCGGCCTCGGCATCGTCGACCGCTATTGATGCGGAAGCGTTCTTCAGTTCCTCGATCCGTGTTTGGGCCGCGACTTTCAGGCGGTTCATCACCTGGCCCAGATCGCGCTTCTCTTCCGCCGATACCTGTTTGAACTCCTCGAACAAGGCGGTAACCACTCCGTTGCGGCCCAACCATTTTATCCGCAATTGTTCAACGTCGTCGCTGGTCTTGGCGGCCAACGAACGCAGTTCGTCTTCCAGCCCGGCAATGCGTTCCTTGATGCTCATCGCTTCAGCACTTTCATCCACATGTGAACATCCACCAAGGGCCGATCGTTCCGGTCGCAAGCGAGCATGGAGAGCTTCGCTATGACATCCTGCCCTTCGATCACTTCGCCGAAAACGGTGTAGTCACCATCCAAATGGGGAGCGCCACCCAAGCTGGTGTAGGCCGCGACTTGTTCTGCGGTGTACCTGTATTTCGGCGGGGCATTCCCCCTGTTTTTCTGATCGATGAGCATTTGTAGCTCTCTGGCCTGCCAGCTTTTGCCCTGCACGATGTAGAACTGGCTACCGTTGCTCGCCTTCCCGGGGTTCTCCTCGTCACCCATTCTCGCTGCGCACAGGGCGCCCATCTTATGGATGAGGGTGAGGTTGAATTCGGCGGGGACCACATAGCCGGGACCACCATCGCCCAATGCCTTGCCGATCGGCGCCCTTTTACTGTCCGGGTCGCCCCCTTGCACCATGAACTCGGGAATGACCCGGTGCCAGAGCAGGCTATCATACCGCCCCTCATCAACCATCTTCAGGAAGTTATCCCGGTGCAGTGGGGTTTCGTTGTACAGTTCCACGACCATGGTGCCCAGTTCCGTGCGGATCTCGACCCGGGGGCGCTTCGGTTCTTTTGCTTCAACGGTACCCGTGAACAGGGTCAGGATCGAAAGTCCAGCAGCGAGCTTGGCCGCGGTGTTTTGCAGGCGCATGGGGCCGGACGCTACATTTGGTTCCTTGAAAAATCGTCCTTCCTAGGAAGGCCGCCAAAAGTAGCCCAATGACCGCATCCCGTTCCGTACGCGTGCTTACCCACGCTCTTGCCTTGGTGGCGATCGCGTTCCTGTTCGATTCCTGCAATAAGGTGGAGCCCACGAAAGCGATCATCAAAGTGGTGGACGAGGACAGCCATACGGTTGCTGGCGCCTATGTGAAGCTCTTCGCGAACCCGACCTATCCGCTCGGGGACCCCAGCCGTTTGCTGAAAGAAGGAACCACGGGAAGCGATGGCCGGATCGTGTTCGACTATTCGGACTTCTACAAACAAGGACAAGCCGGGTTCGCCGTGCTGGACATCTACGCTTCGTACGATACCCTTGCCGCTGAAGGGATCATCAAAATCCTCGAGGAGGAAGAAACCGAGGAGACCGTCATCTTGGTTCCCTGAGGCCAGGCCGGATCCGCTCAGGCCTCGCTGAAATACGCGAGGATCGCCTCTTTCATCAACCGTTCCTGCTCTTTAGCGTCCAAGGGCGGTAGGTCGCTTACCCGCTCGAAATGGGGCCAGCCATCCGGGTCGCGGCCCAATTCCTTGTAGTAGCCATAGGGTAGCAGCAAAACGCATATGGCGATATGCATCAGGTTCACCTTCTCGTCCTTCTTATAGGTGCGCACGTCCTGCCCGAGCTCCTGCACCCCGATCAGGAAGAGAAGTCCGTTCAGGTCCACGGGCTGTCCGAAGCGCTCGGTTTGCGCCTTCAACAGGTCCCGCCAGCGTTTTTCGAATTCGAGGTCCAAAGTGGGTGGGGAGTGTGCCTGTGAGGGTGTTGGGAATCGGCCGCGAAGATGCGGGACGCGGTGCCCTGGTGGGCACGTCTCTTGGGGGCTTTTGGGTCAGGGGTCGCCGGGTTGCCGGGATCGGTTACTTTCGCCTCCCCTTTTTCGGAACGGTCAGGGTCGACGGTGAAACCGCACAGTGAGCATACGATCGAATTCGGCGGCCTCAAGGACGGCCTGCACACGTTCGAGTGGACGGTCGGGGACGCGTTCTTCAAGGAGCATGAGGAGTACGAATTCGAACACGGGAACGTAGCTGTGGTCGCCACTATGGACATAAGCCCCAGTATGCTCGTCGTTAACATAACGGCCGAAGGCACCGTGAACGTGGCCTGCGATCACTGCAACGCCCCCTTGGACTTCCCGGTGAAAGGTGCGCAGCGGCAGATCTTCCAGCTGAACACCACCGAAGATTTCGACGATGAAGAGGTGGTCGGCTTGGATGCCGCAGTGAACGCGGTTGATCTGGGCCAATACATCCACGAATGCATCGGATTGGCCCTGCCCATCCGCAGGGTGCATCCGGTAGGACAATGTGATCCGGAAGTGGACAGCGCATTGGCCAATTACGGCCCCGGACACGAAGAGGCCCACGATCCCGACCCCCGCTGGGACGCACTACGCAAACTGAAACAGGACAAGCGCGCTTGAGCGCACATCACTTACCGCCATGCCAAATCCGAAACGACGCCACTCCAGCACCCGCCGCGACAAGCGCCGCACGCACCAGAACGCTGCCGTGCCCACACTGAGCACCGATAGCGCCACGGGGACACTGCACCTGCGCCACCGTGCCCATTGGGAAGAGGGCAAGCTCTATTACAAGGGCAAGGTGGTCATTGACAAGACCGCGAACGACTAAGGCCAAGCACCCAACGTGCCATTTCTATCTTGTCCGCCCTCTGTATGCGGATAGGTTTGGACATCATGGGCAGCGACCACGGCCCCGCCGTGGTCGTGAACGCCGCCGTGATGGCTGCGCGCGAGTTGCCCGCCGATGTGCGCTTAGTGCTCATCGGTGATCCCGCTGTTATTTCCGAAGGGATCGTCCGCAATGGCGTCGACGCTGCGCTCTTCGACATCGTGCCGAGCAAGGACGATATCACCATGCGCGACAGCGCAACGAAGGCGCTGCAGACAAAACCGAAAAGCAGCATCAGCCTCGGCTTCCAGTTGCTGAAGGAGGGGGCCTTGGATGCCTTTGCCAGCACAGGGAACACCGGTGCCATGTTGGTGGGGAGCGTATTCAGCGTGAAGTCCATTCCGGGGGTCATCCGTCCCTGCATCCCCAGCGTTGTACCAAAGGAGAACGGCAACTATGGTATCCTGCTGGATGTAGGGGCCAATGCCGACTGCAAACCCGATGTGCTGGTGCAGTTCGGGGTGTTGGGCAGTTTGCTGGCCGAGCACGTTTACCACATCCAGAACCCCAAGGTCGGGTTGCTCAACATCGGCGAAGAGGACAAGAAAGGGAATGCTGTGGCCTTGGCCGCTTATGGGCTCATGAAGGAGTCCAACCAGTTCAACTTCATCGGCAACGTGGAAGGGCGCGACCTGTTCAATGACAAAGCCGACGTGATCGTTTGTGACGGTTTCACGGGCAATATCGTGCTCAAGGCGGTTGAAGCCTTCCATGACCTCCTGGAAGCGCGCGGTGTGCACGAGCCTTTCTTCGACCGTTTCAACTACGAGAACTATGGCGGACTACCCGTACTGGGGGTGAACGGCAACGTGATCATCGGTCATGGGATCAGCAACGAAACCACGATCAAGAACATGGTGCTCTTCACGCGCGAACTCGTGGAGAGCAAACTCAACGATCGCATCCGCGACGCCTTCCAATGAGCAAGCTCCAAGCGGCCATTACAGCTGTGCATGGCTTTCTGCCGGACTTCGTGCTGAGCAACGCCGTGTTGGAGACCATGGTGGATACGAACGACGCTTGGATCACAGAGCGCACCGGCATCAAGGAGCGGCGCATCCTGACGGGCGAAGACCAAGGATTGAGCGTGATGGCCGTGGAGGCAGTGAAGGGGTTGTGCGCCAAGCGTGGCATCGACCCGATGGAGATCGACCTGCTGATCTGCTGTACCGTTACGGCCGACCACCAGTTCCCGGCCACGGCCAACATCGTGTGCGATAAGGCGGGCGCGAAGAACGCATGGGGCTTCGACCTGAACGCGGCCTGCTCCGGCTTCCTCTTTGGACTGACCACTGGAGCGCAGTTCATTGAAACCGGTCGGCACAAGAAAGTTGTCGTGGTGGGCGGGGATAAGATGAGCAGCATCGTCGACTACACCGACCGTGCTACATGCATCATTTTCGGCGATGGCGCCGGGGCAGTGCTGCTGGAACCGGATACCGAGGGCCTGGGCGTAGTGGACAGCATCCTCCGTTCTGATGGTAGCGGTTGCCAATACCTGCACCAAAAGGCCGGCGGGAGCAAGCGCCCTGCATCGCTGCGCACAGTAGAAGCGAAGGAGCACTTCGTTTACCAAGAGGGCAAGGCCGTGTTCAAGTTCGCCGTTACCAACATGGCCGACGTGAGCGCCGAGATCATGGCGAAGAACGGGCTGACCGCCGATGACGTGGCATGGCTCGTTCCGCACCAGGCCAACAAGCGCATCATCGACGCCACCGCCCATCGCATGGGGCTTCCTGATGAAAAGGTGATGCTCAACATCCAGAAGTACGGCAACACGACCTCCGGAACCATTCCCCTGTGCCTGTGGGAATGGGAGCCGCGCTTGAAGAAAGGCGACAACATCATCCTGAGCGCCTTCGGTGGCGGCTTCACTTGGGGTGCCATCTATTTGAAATGGGCCTATGATGGCTCCGCGGTCCACGGGGGCCACTGAACCGGGAACTTCTACATTGGCGATCCCTCTACGGGAAGTGCCCAACTAAATGAGCGACGAGATGAACCTGACCCAGATCCAGGAACTGATCAAGTTCGTGGCCAAGAGCGGCGTGAGCGAGGTGGAGATCGAACAGAAGGATTTCAAGATCACCATCAAGACACCGGCAGGCAGGAAAGAGGTGCAGGTGATGACCGCACCTCAACCGGTTTACGCACCGGCACCGGTGGCTGCTGCCGCTCCCGCCCTAGCGGCACCTGTTGCTACCCCCGCCCCTACCGCCGATGCCAAGTACATTACGATCAAGGCGCCCATGATCGGCACCTTCTACCGCTCCGCCGGTCCCGGCAAACCCGTTTTCGTGAATGTCGGGGATGAAGTGAAGAAGGGCCAGCCCATCTGCATCATCGAAGCCATGAAGCTCTTCAACGAGATCGAGAGCGACGTAGCAGGCAAGATCGTGAAGGTGCTGGTGGACGACGCCAAGCCCGTGGAGTACGACCAGCCGCTTTTCCTGGTCGATCCAGCTTAAGCCACGGCCATGTTCAAGAAGATCCTGATCGCCAACCGCGGCGAGATCGCCCTTCGCGTCATCCGCACCTGCCGCGAGATGGGCATCAAGACCGTGGCCGTCTACAGCACCGCCGACCGCGAAAGCCTGCATGTGCGTTTCGCGGATGAGGCCGTGTGCATCGGGCCGCCGCCGAGCAAGGAGAGCTACCTCAACATGGTGCGCATCATCGCTGCCGCCGAGATCACCAATGCGGACGGCATCCATCCGGGCTACGGTTTCCTGAGCGAGAACGCCAAGTTCAGCAAGCTCTGCCAGCAGCACGGCATCAAGTTCATCGGCGCCACGCCGGAGCAGATCGAGGCCATGGGCGACAAAGCCACCGCCAAGGCCACGATGAAGATCGCGGGCGTGCCCTGCATTCCCGGCAGCGAAGGACTGGTCACGGATCTCACCGTGGCCAAGAAGGAGGCGAAGAAGATCGGCTACCCCGTGATCCTGAAGGCGACCGCCGGTGGCGGTGGAAAGGGCATGCGGTTGGTATGGAAAGAAGAAGAGTTCGAGAACGCCTTCGACTCCGCCAGCCAAGAAGCGGGCGCGGCGTTCGGCAATGCGGGCATGTACATGGAGAAGTACATCGAAGAGCCGCGACACATCGAGATCCAGATCGCTGGCGACCAGTACGGCACCTTCTGCCACATGAGCGAACGCGACTGCTCGATCCAGCGCCGCCACCAAAAGCTCGTGGAGGAAACACCTTCGCCGTTCATGACCAAGGCGTTGCGAAAGAAGATGGGCGAGGCCGCGATCAAAGCTGCCGCCAGCGTGAACTATGAAGGCGTGGGCACGGTGGAATTCCTGGTGGACAAGAACAGGAACTTCTACTTCATGGAGATGAACACGCGGATCCAGGTGGAGCACACGATCACCGAAGAGGTGATCGACTACGACCTGGTGCGCGAGCAGATCAAGATCGCTGCCGGTGTTCCCATCAGCGGCCTCAACTACGAGCCGACGCGCTGCGCGATCCAGTGCCGCATCAACGCCGAGGACCCGTTCAACAATTTCCGCCCCACGCCCGGCAAGATCACCACCTACCATGCTCCCGGCGGCCATGGTGTGCGCGTGGACACGCATGTGTATGCGGGGTATACGATCCCGCCCAACTACGACAGCATGATCAGCAAGTTGATCGTTGTCGCGGCCACACGGGAGGAAGCTTTGAGCAAGATGGAGCGCGCATTGAGCGAGTACGTGATCGAGGGTGTCAGCACCACCATCCCGTTCCACCAACAGCTCTTCCAGAACGAGCAGTTCCGCGCCGGCGATTTCAATACGAAGTTCCTGGAGGGTTTCGAGTTGAAGCGACCAGCATAGTCGCGCGGTCCGCTGCTGATCTACGAGACCGCTGTCGTCGGGGCGCCTCCCAGGGCATCGGCACCCACGCATTCCGGCCGGATCCCGTCCATCAGCACGCGTTTCACGGAGCCCATCACTTCATCCTCGGTGAAGTTGCTCATCGCCCGTGTGCGCAGGGTGCGTTGGAGGTAGTTCACCACGGGAGATGAGCAGAGCAACGCCGCGAGGTTCTCAGGGTCAAGGGCGATCGTCCTGTTCCAGAGCAGTTCGAGACCGTTGCGCGACACGACATCCTTCTGCATGAATTGGAGCATCTGCGTCGCGGTGTTCACGCCCATCGTTTCGGACAGGTCGACGGTGAACACCTCGCGCATGGCACCCTGCCCTTCATACTTCACGCGGTACAAGATCACCAGCCCGCCTTCAACGAACAGCAGCCAATCGATGCCTTCGATCACCGCGAACCGAAGGATGCGCGCCGTCTGCTCCTCACGCGATGTGACACCCGGGCGCCGCATACCAACGAGCACATGGCGTTCCCCGCGGACCAGCAAGGCCAAGTCCGCAGGTCCTCTCATCCGGGCTTCGGAACGGATGTCGGAAACAGGGACGAAGCCAAGCACATCGCTGAGAAAAGCGATCGTGCGGTGACGCGCGATGCGTTCATCGAACGTGGATGGCAATGCCGACAAATGGGTAAGCCGGAAAGATCGGATCGCTTGTTCGAGCTTGGTGCGCTTGCTGCGTGAGAGCATATTGTCCGGTGCATGTTCCTCGCACTTCCATGGTTGGAAGAAGTGCTCGGGAAGAAGGTGAACTCAGGGCGACAAGGCTATCTCGCGCATGCCAGCCCAGCGTTCCCGAACCGTTACGCATTGGCGGCCCCAGCGTGAACAGCGTGTTCCCTTTCCATGCATTCGCCGCGAAGTGTGCGCTGGAAAAGCCGTGCGCGTGAGTGAGGACGTTGGAACAGCCGGACCCGGATACCGGCGTCAGTTTCAAGGTCCACTGCTGAGTTAGCGTTAGCGCAGAGTGCCATGCTGTTTGCGCGCGAGTGTTCGGGGCATGGCTTCTCCGTGTTCTCCTTCGGCGATCATCCCGGGTAGTGCTCATCGTTGAGGCGAAGAATGCCTGACCCGGCCACATCGGTCGTAGTTGGAAACAGCGCGAACCTCACGATCGGTTGATGTTCTTAACGATGCCGCTCGATCGTGGTAACCGAATCATGTCGGTACCAACACACCTGTGGAAGTCGGCCAGGGAAGTTTTGCGGCGCCGGAAAACGAACCGGCGAACCAACAACCGATCCCAAACCTGAACGCTACGATGAAAACCATGAAGAAAGCGGCCGTTGCAGCCTTTGCTGCGATCGCCGTACTACCTGCCACGGCCCAAACGGGCTACGGCGAAGCCTGCGGTTGTCCACCCGTGGGTAGCCGATCCACGATCGCACTGTCGACACTGGCCACCGGGGGGAACCTCACCAACAATACAACCATCCTCGACTGCCAGCACAACTACAATCTGGACCTTTTGCTCTATGTGAACGATGGCCAGGATCTGTACATCCAGGCCGGTACCGTGATCAAGGCCGCCGCTGGCACCGGCGTGAACGCCAAGAGCATCGTTGTTGCACGTGGCGGACAGATCTGGGCCGAAGGCACCGAGAGCTGCCCGATCGTTTTCACCGCCGCAACGGACAACTTGAACAACAACCTGCCGCTGGGCGCCACCGGCCAAGGCCTCTGGGGCAGCTTGCTCATCCTGGGCAAAGCCACCAACAACCTGCTGTTCGCCAACGGCGGCTTGGCGGTTGCTGATGGTGTGGGCACGATCGAAGGTCTGCCACCCGGCGATACGCGCAACCTCTACGGCAAGTTCGGCGGCTCGTTCTTCGATGATGACAACAGCGGTGTGCTCCGCTACGTGCACCTGCGTCACGGTGGCGCCATCATCGGTGCTGCCAACGAGATCAACGGCCTCACGCTCGGAAGCGTCGGTCGTGGTACCCGCATCGATCACGTTGAAGTGGTGAGCAACCAGGACGACGGTTTCGAGATGTTCGGAGGCACCGTTGACCTGAAGTATTGCACCGCACTGTTCTGCAACGATGACTACATCGATTACGACCAGGGCTACAGCGGAAGGATCCAGTTCTTCTTCGGCCTGATGATGCCCGCACCGGGCAGCCAAGGCGACAAGGCCATGGAGAACGATGGTGACGATAGCAGCAGCGGCAACAGCCCGTTGAGCGATCCCACCGTCTACAACGCCACCATCATCTGCCGCAACGCCACGCGCGCCTTGGAGAACAAGGAGAAGAACCGCGGCTTCATCGCCAACAGCATCTTCGCCAACGCCACGGTGGGCTGCAACTTCGCCAACACGCGCGCCGGTGCCGACAGCTACAACGAGTGGTTGGCGGGCAACTTGGAAGTACGCAACAACACCTTCGTTGGTGTGGGTAGCCTGCTGCAAGTGAACGCCGCCGCACCCAGCGGACCCGATCTCGCATCGTTCGGCGCACAAGGCAACATCAGCGATGCATCGCTGATCGACTACAGCTTCAACATCGATGCGGTGACGAGCGCCGTAACCGGTGCGTACAATCCCGTTCCTGCTGCAGGCGCCGCCACCACCACGTTGGCTCCTCCTACGGACGGCTTCTTCACCTACGCGAACTACCGTGGTGCTTTCGCACCCGGCCAAACGCCATGGACCGCCGGCTGGTCGCTCGCCAATCAGCTCGATCTGGACAACAGCTTGATCTCATGCCCGGCTGACATCACCGGTAACGGCTTCATCGACATCAACGACTTCCTGGACCTCAACAGCGTGTTCAACACAAGCTGCGACCATTAACCCACCTGGCCTGTCGGGCGGGTTCACTCCCGGCCGCCATGCCTCAACAAGAACAACATGAAAAATCCGATAACAAAGTTCCTGCTCGGCTGTAGCCTGGCGTTCGGCGCACTCAGCGCTAACGCCCAAGGTCTCGAGCAGATCATCGTGGAGCCTTACTACGAGGCTTCAGCGGCCGATGCTGCTGCCAGCGCCAACGGTTCCGCCAATGCCACCAACGATCTGATCGCGGGGTCGCGTACCTACCGCATTTATGCCGATCTGTTGCCCGGCTACAAGCTGGAGACGGTGTTCGGTAGCGCAGCTCATCCGCTGGATCTCACCACCACCACGTTCTTCTACAACCAGACGGACCGTGGAACGGCCTTCGGCCATACCAACGGCACCATCCGCCTGGATGAGAACACCTGTTCCATTGACAGCTACCTGACTTTCGGGATGGCTGGCAATACGAAGCGGGGTGTGTTGAAGAGCGCTGACACGGATCCCGTAGGCGTGATCTTCCCGAACGATGAAGGTTCGCCTGTTATGGAGAACGCCACCGCTTGGATGGGCACGGCACTCACCGCTGCCGATGGCATGGTGACGGGCACGCTGATCACCGCCCAAACGGTCGGTACGGCCAGCACGACCGCTTTCTCCGACAATGCAACGGCCGCCTACGCTACCAACAATGGTGCATGGACGGTGCTCGGTGGTGCACAAGGCGAAGACCCCAACGGCACCAACCGCATCCTGATCGCACAGGTCACCACGAACGGCACCTTTTCGTTCCACCTGAACATGCGCGTGAATTTGCTCGCCGGTGGAGCTCCCCAGGATTATGTATGGGGCAGCCCGACCGGTACCGAAGTGACCATTCCTTCGTTGACCTTCCCGCTCGCTCCCCCTGATTGCTTGGGTGTACCCGGTGGTACGGCCGTGATCGGCTCTGCTTGCGATGATGGCTTGGCCACCACCGGTAACGATGTGTACGATGCCAACTGCGTATGCGCTGGCCAACTGATCGACTGCCTCGGGGTTCCAGGCGGTACGGCTGTGATCGGCTCTGCTTGCAACGACGGCAACGTCAACACGGGTAACGATGTGTACGATGCCAACTGCGTTTGCGCTGG
>JBDTSG010000154.1:0-7878 GCA_039931265.1 Flavobacteriales bacterium | reverse complement strand
GGCATCACCGAAGTGCAGCGCAAATTCTTCCGCGCGCTCTTCAACACCTACAACTTCTTCGCGCTCTACGCGAACATCGACGGCTTCGATGCCAACGCTCCGCAAGTGGCGATGAATGAACGCACCGAGATGGACCGCTGGGTTCTCTCGCGACTGAACAGCTTGATCGTTGCGTGCGGCTCAGCATACACCGACTACGAGCCGACCATCGCGGCGCGCGCCATTCAAGACTTCGTTGTGGAGGACCTCAGCAATTGGTACGTGCGCCTGAACCGCCGTCGCTTCTGGAAAGGGGAACAAGGCAACGACAAGACCGCAGCGTTCCAAACGTTGCACCGTTGCCTGGAGGTGGTGGCCATGCTTGCCGCACCGATCGCGCCGTTCTTCACTGATCGGCTTTACCGCGATCTCAATGCCAGCAGTGTCCACTTGAGCGAGTGGCCGAAGAGCGATCCGCACGGCATCGATGTGGAATTGGAACAACGCACCGCTCTTGCACAGAAGCTCACTTCATTGGCGCTCAGTATCCGCAAGAAAGAGGGCCATCGTGTGCGGCAGCCGTTGCAGAAAATGATGGTGCCTGTGATCGACAGCGTGATGAAAAGAAGGCTTGAGGCGATCCGTGGTCTGGTGCTGAGCGAAGTGAACATCCGCGAACTGGTGATCCTCGACGCCAGCGAAAGCAAGCTGAACAAGCGGATCAAGCCCGACTTCAAGAAGCTCGGCGCGCGGATGGGCAAGCTCATGAAGAGCGTTGCTGCCGAGGTGAGCGGTTTCGATCAGGCGCGCATCGCGGAGATCGAAGCGAACGGCAGCGTCAAACTCTCTGTCGACGGACAAGTGGTCGAAGTGCTGCGCGATGATGTGGAGATCACTGCGGAGAACGTTCCCGGCCTCAGTGTCGCCAGCGATGGTGCATTGACGGTTGCGCTCGATATCACCCTGAGCGACGACCTCCTGCAGGAAGGGCTTGCCCGCGAACTGGTCAGCCGCATCCAAACGCTTCGTAAAGAGAGCGGTTTTGCAGTGACCGACCGTATCGACCTCCACATCCAGCGCAACGGCGATCCGTCCTTCGAAACGGCTGTTACAACGCATGCCGCGCACATCTTGGCTGAAACGCTGGCCACCACCGCTGTGGACCGACTGCTCGTGGCCGACCTGCCCGGAGCGGTATCCACGCACAACATCGCACTGGACGAACGATCGGCGTGCGTGCTCAGCCTTGTCAGATCGGCCAATTGACGTGGGGATCCGTCTATATTCGCCGACCGATTTTCCAAAGGGTAAACCCCATGGCCAAGAAACCCGCTCCCAAGAAGGCAGCCAAGCCCGTGAAGAAGGCCGCCGCCAAGAAACCCGCCGCTAAAGCAGCCGCGAGCAAGTCCGTGAAGAAGGCCGTGGTGAAGAAACCCGTGAAGAAAGCCGCGTCCAGCAAGAAGGTGGTGGCCAAGAAGGCCGCTCCACCCGCCAAGAAGAAACCGATCGTCAAGGCAAAACCGGCAGCTAAGAAGCCGACGCCCAAACCCGCACCCAAGAAGGCTCCTGCTAAAACAGCACCGGCCAAACCAATGACCAAGGCCGTAGCAAAACCAGCACCCAAACCCGTTGCCGCGAAACCGATCGCCCCGAAGGCAGCACCCGTGAAGGAGACCAAGGTGGTCGCCGTTGCGGAACCTGCGAAGGCAGCACCAGCACCGCGGAAACGGATCCGCAACCGCGGCAAGCAAGAGAGTGTGAAGGCACCTCCGCCGATCGTGAAACAAGTTTCGCGCCCAGCATTCCCAGCCCCCAGGCCAGCAATGGCCAAGATCGCCAAGAACGTGAAGATCGATGACCGCGCCAGGTACAATGATGAGGAGCTTGAAGAGTTCAAGGGCATCATCAACAAGAAGCTCGATGAGGCCCGTAAGGACTATGATCTGCTGAAGCAGACACTCGCCAACACGGACAACAACGGCACTGACGATACCAGTCCTTCTTTCAAAATGATCGAGGATGGCAGCGAAACACTGAGCCGCGAGGAAACAGCCCAGTTGGCCAGCCGCCAAGAGAAGTTCATCAAGCACTTGGAAGACGCCCTTTTGCGCATCCGCAACAAGACTTATGGCATCTGCCGCGTAACCGGCAAGTTGATCAGCAAGGACCGCCTGCGTCTGGTGCCTCATGCCACGTTGAGCATCGAGGCCAAGCAGCAGATGAGCAGCTAGTCAGAGCCCGGCTGCACGTGAAGCGCGCCATCGCCATCATCCTGCTGGTGCTCACCGCCGACCAGTGGGTGAAGGTGTGGGTGAAGCTGAACATGAGCTATGGCTCCGAGATCCAATTGATCGGTGATTGGTGCAGGTTGCGGTTCATCGAGAACCCGGGCATGGCCTTCGGCCTGGCGTGGGGCGGTGAAACGGGCAAGCTCCTACTGACACTGTTCCGCATCGTTGCTGTGGTGGGCATCGCGTGGTACTTGCGCAAGCTGGTCAGACAAGAGCGGCATCGCGGATTGATCGCTTGCATGGCTTTGATCCTCGCCGGTGCGATGGGCAACATCATCGACAGTGCGTTCTATGGCCTCCTTTGGGACAAAGGGACCATCCTCGACCCCTTGTCCGGTGCGCCTGTGGAGTACATCGGTACGGCAGCACTGGGAACGCCGGGCTATGCCTCGTTCCTCCATGGCTCGGTGGTGGACATGTTCTACTTCCCGATCATTCAAGAGGCCCGGTGGCCGGAGTGGCTCCCGATGGTCGGCGGTAGATCCTTCACCTTCTTCAGCGCCATCTTCAATCTGGCCGACGCATCCATCACCATCGGCGTGGCTTGCTTGATCCTCTTCCAGAAACGGTTCTATGGCATACATCCCGAAGGTGCTCCGCAAGAAAGCGGTACGATCACGTTAACGGGATCCGCTGATCCCAGCTCTTTGGATGGGTCTCAACCGGATCGAGCAGCACCATCGACCGGAACGTTGTCCTGAGCGACGAGCCGCTCAGACCGGGATCTCTTGGGTCAATTCGACCAAGACACCGTTCGCGCTCTTCGGGTGCACGAAGCACACCAGCTTATTGTCCGCCCCGGGTTTGGGTTCTTCGCTCAAGAGCTGAAATCCGGCGGCCTTCAACCGTGCCATCTCTTGGCGGATATCGGCCACCTCGAACGCGATGTGGTGTATCCCTTCGCCGCGTTTTTCGATCGCCCTTGCAATGGGACCATCGGGCGCAGTGCTCTCCAGTAGTTCCACCTTGTTCGGGCCCACTTTGAAGAACGAGGTGATCACTCCCTCCCGTTCCACTGCCTCGCGCTTGTAGCTCGTTGCGCCCAGCAGCGCGGCGTATGTCTCCTCGGCCGAGGCAAGGTCCTTTACTGCGATGCCAATGTGTTCAATGCGGATCATGGGTGGTTCTCAATGAACAAGACCCTGCCCCCTTCGCATCGCGCCGGGTAGCAGGGTCTTGGAAATGCGATCGGTCTTTCGGGTTACTTCTTGATGAAGGTCTCGCCCAACTTCACATCGTAGTTGAGGTAGTAGAGGTCCTTCTTCATTGTGCTCACGTCCACCTTGTCGGCATAGCCGCGCTTGACGATGTTGCCGTACTGGTCGTAGATCTCATACAACGTGGCACGGCTGAACACGATCTCTTTGCTCGGCTTGGCCGGCGTGAAGGTGACGGGAGCAATGCTGGGGTCCGTGTACTTCACCGCCTCGCTATAACGGGGGCGCTTGGTGCTGTCCACTTGTTTCACGCGGAAAGTGTTCTCGCCGCTGTGCGGGGTCACCTTGAACTCGTACGCATGTTCACCGGGTGTGCCTACGCCCATAACCTCGCCGCAGCGCACCCATTTGTTCCAGCGCTTCTGCTCCACCAAGAACATCAGTTCGCCCGTCTCGTTCGTGCTCACCCACTTGTAGGTGCCACTTGCATCCACGCTTGCGCTCACGATGTCGAACGTGCTCTTCGGACGCAGCACTTCCGGGTTCAGCACTGTTGGGCTGCATCCGTCCTTGTGTTTGATCTTCACCGAAACCGCTGCGCCCAACTTCAAATTGTAGTTGCCCAGGTCGATCTCGAAAGCACTGCTGTTGATCTCGTCCGTGGCGATCATTTCATTCACCGTCACCTCGTAAACGCAGAAGCCAACACCTGCCTCGCTGAACGGGTTCTGCACGAACAGGTTCTTGCCTTGATAATGCCCCTCCAGCACCACCGTGCCCGCAGTTGCGATCGCCGCACACAGCGTTACACTGGTAAGGAGAAGCGAAGAGCGGAGAAGTGTACGCATGGACGTTTTCGTTTGGCGGGGTGCCAAATCTAATCGGAGCGGCCAGCCGTGGCAAGGGCTGTCAAGGGTTTCCGTCGAGCCATTGTCCCGATTCGCCGATCAATTCCCCACATCCATCGGAAGGGGGCTGCGGCTCATTCGTGGAATTTGAGGACCCCGGCCCGCACCTGGGCATCCACATGGTTCTCGATCGGTGGGATCGGACAACTATAGCGGTCGCTGTAAGCACAGTAGGGGTTATAGGCCTTGTTGAAATCCACTACGACGACTGGACCCAATGGCGCTTGTAGATCCAGGTACCTACCGCCACCATAGGTCTCCTCGCCATTGGTAAGGTCGGTGAAGGGGAGAAAGAGGTAGCCCGGATAGTTCGGATCGGGGGTAGCGCTTTCGTAAACCGGAAGCGTGAACTCTTGCCCACCTAGCGTGAAGGTGAGCGTGCCGTGCACTTTATACTGCGGGAGTCGCGCAGTGCTGGTCTTCATCGCGAAGGGTTCCGCCTTCTGGACCTGTTTGAAAACCGCTTCCACGCGGTAGGTCCTGTCAGGGGCAAAGCGCTCCAAGTGTTCGAAATGTGCCCGGTCCTCGGACTTCAATGGTGACTGAGCACTATCGGCGAACTCTGCATCCATCCGTGCCCAATACGCATCCAAACTGTCCCGCGAGAACGTGGCGTCCTGCGCGCAGGCCATATGCCCAGCAACCACCACCCCGAACAACCAACCACAGCGTAATAACCGCATCACGATCCGGGTTTCGCTGTTACCGCAACAACCATCGCCTTCGCATCGCTCTCGTTGAAGCGACCATCGGGCAGATCCTCGACAACGTACGTGCGCGTGCCGGACTCCACCACTTGCATGAAGTGCATGAATGTGCCCGCACCATCGGGGTATTCGCTCCGGTAGACCAAGAGATCCGGCGTTTCCTGAACGATCGTGTTTTTCAGCAGCATATCGCGTTCGAGGTCCGCCTTCAGTCGTGCAAAGTCGGGCGCCATCTCGGTAACGATGATGCCGAAGTGATCCCCGGCCCGCACTTCCACGCGTCCCATTTCCTCGTTCATGATCGCTGCGGCCGGTGTTCCCGTTTCGGGAACGTTCACGAGCAAGGGCATATCCTGTTGTGAAAGGTCGACGCTGTTGGAAGTGGCGCTCGCCGTAACACTGTCCGTAACAGGAGTGGATGCACCATCCGAACCCGCCGGGTCCGTGCAAGAGATCATCGATCCGCCGATCGCGAGAAGGAGAAGTGAGAAGTGCTTCATGGGCGAAAAGTAGCCCGGCTTGTGTGGTTTCATCACTTCACAACATCTACCCGGATACCGTTGCTGTGGCTTGAGAATTCCGGGGCGTACATGCACTGAGCGGTGGTGATGCCGTTGCTGAAGTTGCCTCCGTGCGTAACGCGCAGCGCGTACTCGAACACATATGTGCCCGGCGCAATGCGGTCGAAGAAGAAGTTCATGCTCGCGTCGCGGATGCTCTGGTAGTAGCCCGATCCTCCCTGGTACTTGTACCCGCTGATGGCTTCCGTCGGCTCGAGCCCAGCAGCGCGCAGGTCCTTCATGTGTACATAGTCCACGTAGCGATCGGCGCGCAGTTCGATGCGGATGGTGAGTTTGTCGCCGGGCTTCAATGCCCGTGACTTGCCAAGGGCAACCAGTCTTGGTCCAGCCTCGGTCTGCTCCGTGAGCATCACTTCCTTCTTGACGCTGAACGGACTTTCGTGCGGCGTGACTTTATCCATCTGTTCGAAGTATTGCCAGTGCAGTGCACCCCAACTTGGCTTGTCCGCTGTTGTGGTGATGCTCACTTCGCCCATGGCTGGCTTCACTTCGCCGGCTGTCCAAGTCTTCTCGAATGTACCTGTGCCTGTCTCCTTCTTCGCATCCTTCACCTCCGCCCCACCGACTTTGATGATCGGTGCGTTGGCTTCGCTCAGCCATTCGTTGCCGCTCAGGAGCAACGCGTAGCAAGCTTCGGCCGTGCCCTTGGTCGTCTTCCAGTCGGTGGTCTGCTTCAGCTTCAACAAGTAGGTCCGCAGCGCGTTCACGCTGGCTTCGTCGTGCGCCACTTCGTGGAACGCTTCGATCATCAGTGCGTGCGTTTCCGTGGGGAACTGCCACCAGTCATAGCCCGCGGCGAAGCCCTTCCAATACATGCCGAGCTCTTCGCTTTGCGTGGCGCGTTGCTTCAACGACTCCATGATCAGTTGCGCAGTAGCATGGTCACCTAATCGGTCCAGCGCCAATGCGATCATCGCTTGCTCTTGAAGCCCATTGCTCAACCACGTTGCGGCGAGGCGTTGCTTGTAGAACTGCACCGCAGTATTCGTTTGGCCATTGATCGGCCAGAGCGGGAAGAAGCTGCGTGCATAAAGGTAGTGGATGTCCGTACCGCTGGGCGGGTACATGTCCATCTCCTCCTTCTTCGTGCGCTTCACCAGCTCGCGGTATTCGCGATCCACTTCGCGGTCCAGCCAGTCCACCGCGTTCTTCAGCAACTGTTGCACTTGGCCATCGGGACGCAGATCGGCGGCACCGAGCTTTTCCAAGTGCCCGAAGCCCGCAACGATGTGCTGGGTGATGTACCGGCTTTCGCGCATGCCGCTCCACCAGGGCCAAGCACCGTTGCCCAGTTGCATGTCGCGCAGTTTCTTCAGCGCAGTGGCTTCCTCGGCGCCCATGCGCTGCATATCGAACAACAACCCGATGCGCTCCTTTCGTTCGCGGTCGCTCTTGGCGTTCACCACCCAAGGCGTTTCGCTGAGGATGATGTTCTTGAGGTCGGCGTTCTTTTCCAAGGCGCTCGCGAACGCCGCCGGGCCTGCTTGCTTCCATTGATCGAACACCTGCTTGATCACAGGACGCTCATTGACGATGTGCGTGGCCAAGGCATTCGCATAGAAACGGCTGAAGGTCTGCTCCGCGCATTCGTGGGGGAATTCCATCAGGTACGGTAGCGCCTGCACGGCGTACCAAGCCGGGTTCGGCGTGTACTCCAGTTTCAGCGACTGATGTCTCAGCGTGGTGCTGGTGTTGTTCTTCAGCTTGTCCAGTGTGAATGTCTTCGTACCGGCCTTGCTGCTCCACAAAGGCAGGCTCTCGGTCACGAGCACTTTGTCCGTGAGGATGGGTAATGGCTTCTCCTCTCCATCCGAGAACCCGCTCGCGTTCGCAATAATGCGCACGCTTACTACATCCACCCCTTCCGGCACGGTGATATCCCAACCCACGTTGGCGCTTTGGCCGGGCGCGACGATGAACGGACGCGATGCGCTCGTGAGCCCGAACAATGAACCAACTGACTTGTTGGTGTACGGGTCGAACAATTCCAGGGAAGCAGTGCCCGGTCGCTTGCCTCCTTCCAACGCATTGACTTTCGCGGTGAGCGTGATGCGATCGCCCGCGCGGAGGAAGCGCGGCAGGTTGGGAACCACCATCAGCGGCTTTTGTGTTAGGACCTCCTTGGTGAACTGCGCCAGCTTAAGATCCTGTGTGTGGGCCAAGCCCATGAGCTTCCAACGGGTGAGCGCCTCGGGCATGGTGAAGCGCAATACAACACTGCCGTCCTTGTCGGTCAGCAGGTCGGGGAAGAAGAA
>JBDTSG010000153.1:0-37451 GCA_039931265.1 Flavobacteriales bacterium | reverse complement strand
GCAAGAAGAAGAGCCAGGTGGAGGAGTACCTCGACTTCTACAACGGCGAAGGCGTACAGCACATCGCGATCGCCACGGACGACATCGTGAAGAGCGTACGCGACCTGATGAGCCGCGGCGTGGAATTCCTCAAAGTGCCCTCCTCCTACTATGTTGGATTGCTCGATCGTGTAGGTCCGATCGATGAGGACCTCGGCCCGTTGAGCGAGCTCGGCATCCTCGTGGACCGCGACGACGAGGGCTACCTGTTACAACTCTTCAGCAAGCCGGTAGAGGACCGCCCGACGATGTTCTTCGAGATCATCCAGCGCAAGGGCGCGAAGAGCTTCGGCAAGGGCAACTTCAAGGCACTGTTCGAGGCGATCGAACGGGAGCAGGAGGCGAGGGGGACGTTGTAACCGCTTTGCTCCGATCCATAGTTGCCTTGTATATTTGAAGTCCGACTTCAGATCTACAAGGCATGAAGAATGTGTCCCGCCTATCCGAAAAGCGCCTTCAGCAACTGCTGAAGACCTTTCCGGCCGTGCTGTTGGTGGGGCCAAGGCAGTGCGGCAAGAGCACCCTGTCGAAGCATGCGCTGCCCGGATGGGACCTGTTGGATCTCGAACGGCCGTCGGACCTCGCGCTGCTCGCCGCCGACCTCGAGGGCTTCCTGGCCGTGCATACGAAGCATACGGTGTTCGACGAGGCACAGCGTGCGCCCGAACTGTTCCCGGCGCTGCGGCATCGCATCGATAGCGGGAAGGGTAAAGGGCGCTACGTGCTGCTCGGCTCGGCAAGTCCTGCGCTGATGCGTTCTGTTTCGGAATCGTTGGCCGGTCGCGTTGGGCTGTTGGCACTCACGCCCTTCCGCTCGCAGGAACTCCATGGGCTTCCACAACTGAAGGACCGCTGGTTCTGGGGCGGCTATCCTTCGGTCCTCTCCCTGCGCGATGTACGTGCACGCGGCACTTGGCTGGATGCGTACGTAAGCACTTTTCTGGAGCGCGACCTGCCAGCCCTTGGGATGAACCTGCCCGCACAACGTCTGCGCACGCTATGGACGATGCTCACGCATGTGCATGGGCAGTTGCTCAATGTCTCCGACCTGGCACGATCACTCTCCGTCTCATCGCACACGGTGAATAGCGACCTGGATGTGCTGGAAGGATCGTTCATGGTGCGGCGCTTGCAGCCCTATTTCGCCAATGTGCAAAAGCGATTGACCAAGGCCTCGAAGCTCTACATCCGTGACACAGGCATTCTACACTTCCTGGCCGGGCTGCGGAACAACAGCGAGTTGAACACCTGGCCGAAGCGCGGCCATTCGTTCGAAGGCTTGGTGATCGAGGAACTTTGCGCGATGGCGGATGATCAACTCGTTCGGCCCGAAGTGTTCTTCTGGCGCACGCAAGCTGGTGCGGAGGTGGATCTGTTGATCCGCAATGGCCGTCAGTTGCTGCCCGTCGAGATCAAACTGGGAGCCTCCATCGACCCGCGCGGCTTGGCCGGATTGAAACAGTGCATGAGCGATCTTGGATTGAAACGCGCCTGGGTGGTGAACACATCCGCAGAGCGAAGGATGCTCTCACCGGGCATTGAGCAAGTCCCGTGGTCGGCGATAGTTTCCGGAGAGGCGAAGCTTTTCTGAACCGGCATGCGTTCTCTCCGTTCCAAGGGCAAGTACGCTCATTCACATCTTTGCTGAAAGTCCCTGTCGATGATGCTCGACCCCGAAACACTCACAACCGAGTTCGAGCTCTGCCGGGCCGCCCTCAGATCATACATCCTGCGCATCACCGCGAACAAGCAGGATGCCGAGGACATCGTGCAGGAAACCTGGATCCGCGCGCACCGCAGCTTGGAGAACTTCAAGGGCGAGAGCTCGATGAAGACCTGGCTTTTCGCCATTGCGCAGAACATCGCGCGCGATCATTTGCGCTCGCTGAAGCGCTGGCCCGAAGACGTGGGCGACATCAGCAAGGAGGCCGCCACGAGTGATCAGGAGTTCTTCCGCGAAGCGATGAGCATCCGACACACATCACCGCAAGGGCAGTTCGAGATCCGCGAGCACATCGCCTTCTGCTTTACCTGCGTGAGCCGCTCGCTTCCGCTGGAACAGCAGATCGCCGTCATGTTGAAAGAGGTCTATGAGTTCAGCGTGAAGGAGATCGCGGAGATCATGGAAAGCAACGAAGCCATGATCAAATACTATCTGCACACCGGTCGCGGCAGGATGATCGAGGTCTTCGACAAGCGTTGCGCGTTGATCAGCAAGGAGGGCGCATGCCACCAATGCACCGAGCTGAACGGCATCTTCAACCCCAAGCAGAACGCACAAGAGGAAGCCGTGAAGATCCAGATGGTGCGCGACGCGGCGAAGAAGGACAAGGAGCACCTCTTCGACCTACGCATGGTGGTGATGAAGGAGCTCGACCCTTTCACGTCACCGGCTGCCGAGTTGCAACTGCATCACTTGGAGTTCGACCGCAAGGTGATGGAGAAGCATTTGGAGCGGACATGACCCGCTTCGGAAGAATTCTTTGCGAATCCCTATCGTTCCGATCTCACGGGTCGTCAAAGAGGCATGAAACCCTTTTTGACCAGCCTCACGATCATGGCAACCATAGCTTCCTTCGCACAGACCACCAAGGCTTCCACCACCCGCACCACCTTCCACCGGGAGACTTCCGTCAGCACCACCATCACTGCCGACGCGAACATCATCTGGGCCTTGCTCACCAACGCCGCTGACTATCCGCGTTGGAACACGACAGTGACCTCGATCCAAGGCAGCATCGCCCTTGGAGAGAAGATCATCCTCAAAAGCACCCTCGATGCGAAGCGCAGCTTCAAGTTGAAGGTGAAGGAATTCGAACCGGCCAAGAGGTTGATGTGGGGAGACGGCAAGGGCCAGCGCGTGTACACGCTCATCAATAGCGGCAACGGCACGGTCACCTTTACCATGACAGAGCGTATCGGCGGATTCATGTTCCCGATGTACGCCAAGTACATTCCTTCCTTTGATGAGAGCTTCGATGCATTCGCGGCGGATCTGAAGAAGGAAGCCGAGCTGATCCAAAGCCGTACTCACTGATGCCCGCCCCAATGAACATGAACGCTCAACCAACAATGCTCGCCATGGCTTCCCCTGGCTACGGTCCGCTCGAAAGCATCACACGCATATCCGTTCCGTTGCCCGAACCGGGCCGAGGCGAAGTCCGCGTGAAGGTCCACACCTCGGCCATCAACCCCGCCGACTTCAAAGTGGTGCTGGGCTCAATGAAGTTCCTCCACGCCCGCAACAAACCGCTGATCGTCGGTTACGATTTCTCCGGCACGATCGTGGCCGTCGGAGCCGGTGTGAAGGACGACGCTGTCGGTGATGAGGTCTTCGGTTTCCTGCCCTACAGCCCCATGAACCGCCGTGGTGCGTTCGCGGAATTCCTCATTGCAAGATCGAGTGATCTCGCCATAAAGCCATCCCCTGTAACGCACGCTCAAGCTTCCGCTGTTGCCACTTCGGGTGTTTCCGCTCTACAGGCCATGCGCGATCTTGGAGGGTTGCGGTCCGGCCATCGGGTGCTGATCACCGGTGCATCTGGCGGTGTGGGCTTGTTGGCGGTTTCCATTGCGCGCAGGTTGGGAGCGTCGGTAACCGCAGTGGGTTCCGGCCGTGGCTTGGAACTGGCGCGCCTCCACGGTGCCGAAGCTGTGATCGATCGCAAGGCGGGATCCGTGTTGAACGCATTGAAAGGACCTTACGACGTGATCTTTGATCCGGCCACCGCCTATCGTTGGCGCACCATGAAGCCATACCTCAAACCCGGTGGTGCGTTCGTGACCACCTTGCCCTCAGTAGCGTTCTTCATAGATAAACTCGCAAGCCTGTTCAGTTCCACGCGCGTGGGTTTCTTGAACGTGAAAGCGCGACCAGCGGACCTGAATCAATTGGCCGAGTGGATGATGTCCGGAATGCAGGTCACCGTAGACCACACCATCCCTGTTCGGGATGTGGCGAAGAGCATGGCCAAGTTGAAGAACGGCGGCGTGGTGGGAAGGATCGTCGTGGATGTGAAGGACAGCTTCTGACTACAACAACTTCCCGAGCCCTGTATCGGATCCAACAACCCAACACCATGGAAAAGCGCACCAAAGACAAGCCCTGGAAACTGAAGACACCTCCCGGCACTTCGGAATACACGATGCACGTCGATGAGAAGGATGGCAAGGAAGTCCTCGTGTGTACCGTCGGCAAGACCGTTCTGCTCTACGACAACCGATGCATCAACGACCTCCACGCCATGTTGAAGAAGCACGGCGACTGGATGGATCTCGGCGGCGCGGACGAACAGAAGCCCGCGAAGGATGGTACCGTGGAAGCTTGGGGTAGAAGCGAGAAGAACCCCGTGAAAGGCTGGTACGGCTTGAAGAAAGGATTGCGCGGTCGCTTCGGTGTATACCTGCCGCCCCTGATGGAGGTGCTAGGCTTGGCGGAAGTCACGCACGAAGCGAAAGGGAACAGGATGCGGGCGAAGTGACCGGCAGCTTCAGGGTACTGTTCGAAGCGATCGAGCGGGAGCATTCACTTCGCTCCGCTCGTGATGACAGGCAAGGGGGTCGTTGAAGTCTGACTCACTTCTTCCCCTCCCTTTCCGTCCGCGCTAGCACTTGATACGTCTCCCGTATCCGATCCAATTCCTTGTCGTCCATCTCTTCGAGGTCCAACAGCGCGTTGTTGGCCGTCCCGATGGCCCGGATGATCTCATCGAGCTTGATCTGCAGCGCTTCCGTATCGCGGTTCTGCGTGTTCTGGATGAGGAACACCATGAGGAAAGTGATGATCGTGGTGCTGGTGTTGATCACCAATTGCCACGTATCGCTGTAATCGAAGAGCGGACCGGTCAACGCCCAGGCGAGGATCACGACCACCGCGAGGATGAAGGTGATCGGCTTACCGGTGAACGTAGAGGTCCTCTTGGCGAAACGGGTGAAGGGAGAGTTGATCATGTGGAGCGGGCCTTCGAAAGGTCTTCTGTGCCAAACGTAGCCATCGCATAAGGTCAAAGGCCGCTACATTCGTTCCATGCAACGCGCTGCCGGTATCGGGTTCTTGCTGCTCTTCGTGTTCGAGCTGGTGGGCATGCACCCCCTACAGTGGGCGCTGCATGCCATGGCCCGCCACGATATGCTGGGCCGCATCCGCAACGAGGCCTTCGACGTCCGATACATCACCCGGTTCTCTTTCGCGCTGGTGAACGGCGACGTGAGCGATCCCGGTTTCCAGTGGGAGGAAAAAGGGGAATTCAGTTACGCGGGCAAGATGTACGACGTGGTGACGAGCCAGAAAACGGCGGACAGGGTCACTCTCGTTTGCATCAGCGACTCCAGGGAAAACCGGTTAACGGCTGCTTCAAAAACCCTGGATCGTTCGGGTGCGTTCGCTCGGGCAATGCGGCAACGCGCCTTGCGGTTCGTCACCTTCGGCGATGAGCGTTCCTTCGCCGATGGGATCATACCCCGGGACTTGTCCGGTCCTGGATCCACGGAGGGTTGGCCCGGGAAAAGCTTTCTCCTGAGCGCGGGCTTCCGGCCCCCTTTCGATTCGCCGCCACGCGGGTGATCGGCGCAGCGCGCCTATGGACCGCACTCGCCCGGTGAGGCGGTGCAGTGGTAATTCCTGTTCAACGATCATTCATCCTTCAGAGCGTGCCCAAGAAAGCCGTTCACTTGTTCCTGTTCTCCGCAATGCCTGTTTGGTGCAGCGCACAAGCCACCCTTGCGGGCTTGGTCACCGATGCTGTCAATGGGTCGGCGGTGCCGTACGTGTCGGTATATGTTCCGGAGCTGCGCACGGTTACGCTTGCCGATAGTGCGGGGCATTTCCGCCTGGAGGTCGCGCATCGCGGCCTCTTCGTGGTGCAGTTCGCCCGCTTGGGTTACGAAAGCGCTTTCCGGACCATTGCCGTAGCGGACCAGGCCCTCACCTTGGATATCGCGCTGCGCGGGACGCAAATGGAATTGCGCGAGGTGAACATCGTTGGTACACAGGTCCAAGCGCCACGCGAAACCAGTCGCAAAGTGGATGTGGTTTCCGCGAAGGAGATGCGGCAAAGCGGCGCCTTGAGCGTGAGCGATGCGGTGGCGAACTTGCCCGGCGTAAGCCAGCTGACCACGGGAGCCGGCATCAGCAAACCCGTTATCCGTGGGCTCTATGGCAACCGTGTTCAAGTGAACCTGCTGGGTCTGCGGTTCGACAACCAACAGTGGCAGGACGAGCATGGCTTGGGGATCGGCACCGATGGCGTGGAACGCGTGGAAGTGATCAAGGGCCCGGCGGCCTTGCAATACGGAAGCGATGCCATGGGCGGGGTGCTCAACATCGTGGATGAGAAACCCGCCCCTATCGATTCGCTCCAACAGGACGTGCGCGTGCAGATCTTCAGCAACACGCGCGGTGCCTCGCTGGGGTATGGCATACGCAAGAGCCGCGCGAAAATGTGGTGGCGCCTGCGTGCCGGTGCCGACAGCCATGCGGACTACAGTAGTGCAGGTGATGAACGTGTGTTGAACTCGCGCTTCGCGAGCTACACCGCCAAAGGCGCGCTCGGCTTTCAGCACAAGCGTTGGGTCAGCACCAACACCGCCTTCGGCTCCTACAGCTTGTTCGGCTTCGTGTTCGACTCCTTGTCGCGCACCGTGGCCGACGACAGGATGAGCCGTTCGTTCGAAGGGCCGCATCATGCCGTGGTGCTCGGGGTTTTCAGCAGCGAGAACACCTTCTATGGCGATCGTGTGAAATGGAACGTGAACGCCGGCTGGACAACGAACAAGCGGCAAGAGCAGGAAGGCGGCAACAAGATCAGTTTGGACATGCTGTTGAACACGGCCAGCCTCGTTGCGCAAGGCGCTTGGAGGATCGGCAAGGCCAGCACATGGACCAACGGTGTATCCGCCATGTACCAGACCAACACCAACCTGGGCTCGCGTGTGATCATACCGGATGCCACCACTTGGGAAGGCTCGGTATTCAGCTATGTGGACGAACACATCGGGAAGGTGACCGTGGAGGGCGGCGTGCGCGCGGATCTCCGCACGATCACCACCGAACGAACGTTGGAGCTGAACGCACCGGACGACGAGATCCAACCCTTCAGCAGGGAGTGGAGCGCCTTCAATGCAAGTGTCGGATGTGCTTGGGACCCGATCGAGCAATTGAACGTGAAGGCCAACGTGAGCACCGGCTACCGCAGCGCCAACCTGGCCGAACTGAGCAGCAATGGCTTGCACGAGGGCACCGCTCGGTGGGAGATCGGCGACCCCGATCTCGATGTGGAGCGGAACATGAACGCCGAACTGGGCCTCACCTATGAATGGCACGAACAGATCGAACTGGCCGCCTCCGTTTACTGCAATGCGTTCACCGACTACATCTACCTCGCACCAACGGGAACGGAGTACATCGGCTTCGGCGTCTACCGCTTCATACAAACGGATGCCGCGCTGCAAGGCGGGGAAGTTGCGCTTGATGTGCATCCGAGCGCGCTGAAATGGTTGGACGCTACCGCATCGTACAGCCATCTCATTGCCGATAAAGGCGACGGAAGTCCGTTGCCCTTCATTCCTGCCGATCGCCTCAGGACGGCATTGGAGTTCCGTCCGGTCGGGTCAATTCGCCTTAGGGTGGGATGCGAACATGTGGTCGAGCAGGATCGTCCAGCGGAATTCGAGACCCGTACGTCTGCCTACACTTTGTTCAATGCTTCCGTTGGGTACGAGCGCACATCTAACCAGCATCCGCTGGAATTGACGCTGGTATGCAACAACCTATCGGACGAACGTTACGTGGACCACCTGTCCCGCTTCAAATACTTCGGCCTCTACGACATGGGGCGTAATGTGAGCCTCTCGCTGAAACTCGGATTCTGAACACGACACATATTAACCAAAACCAAAAGACCTGCGTTAGGCCGGTCGCACACCAATACCAACCAACACCATGAAAACCTTCCTTCCACACTCGACCATCTTGCTTGCACTGCTGGTCGCTGGCATGCTGCTTTCCTCCTGCAAGAAGGAGAAAGAGAACGATCCACACGTACCGCCAGCCATGGCCTTCACCACAGGAGCGGGCTACACCAGTGCCAATGCGGTGGTCGGTCAACAAGACACATTGCTCATGGAAGTAACGGTGGACAAGACCGAAGACGCGCTCACTTCGCTGAACATTTCCAGCTCGTACGACGGGGCCGCCTCGACCACGGTCTTCAACGAGAGCATCACCACCGACCACTACGTGCACGCCCAGGAAGTGATCACACGGGCTCAGGCCGGCACCGAGAAATACACCTTCACGGCGGTGGACCACGATGGGAACATCACTTCGAACAGCATCTTGCTCACGGTGCAATAGAGCAACCATCACAACAATGAAAGGGCGCTCATTGCTGAGCGCCCTTTCTCTTTTGTGCGTGGGTCGGCGCGGCATTCCGCGCGCTTCTTATCCGGTCATTCCAACGCTGTCACCCGGCGCGACCAGCGACGATCCGCTGTTGCGACTTGCACCAAGTATGCCCCGGCCGCCAGACCTTGAATGCGATACGGCTCTCCCTGCCACCCGATGGAACGGATGATATGCCCCTGTGCATCGAAGACACACAAAGTCGCACCGGCCTGCGCCGTGCTCAACTCGATCACTGGCGTACCGTCGTCGTACCGGACGATGAACGGATCTTGGCCTTCTTCTTCCTCGACCCCGACCCCCTGCGAGCAGTTCGTCACCATTGCGCCGAAATCCCCTAAGCTCATGCTCTGCTCCATGGGCGCGGTGATCCAGCCGGTCACCATGCCGTTGTCGTAGTTAAGGGCATACACGCCGCACACGCTCACCATGTAATCGCCGGGTTCCTCCAGGTCGGGCGGGTACTGGCTGTTCCAGATCACGTTTCCCATCAGGTCGGTCTGGTTCAACCCGAAGATCATCGTATCGCCATCGGGAATGCCATCGAGGTAGATGCGGCAGAGCGCTCCGTTATCACCCCATACCGTCAACGTATCGTTCGGCAACGATGTGCCGCCGAAGGTCTGCACCACTTTCACCGTGATGCCGTAGTGATAGGTCGAGAGCTTCACCACCATTGCGGTAGCCTCCGGGTTCATGAACCAGCCCGGCGCCAACGTTGCGCAAAAACTGTCGTTACCGAAACACGAGCACGCCGAAACGGTGCTCATGCCCGTTGTTGCGCTCAAGACGACGAGGAGTATCAGGTTCTTCATGGTTCGGGTGTTGGCATCAAGATGCGAACGTGCGGGACGGCGCTGCCCGGATCGACGCGAACGGTTCACATTGTTCCGGTCCGGAAGGCGCGTGTACCTTCCCTACATGTTCATGCAGCGCCTTGCGAACAGTCTTGTCCGCGTTACGGGATACACGCAGGAGTACCTGTGCATTGAGGCGGACAGCATGGGCGATCGCTTCCAATGGACGATCGATGGATCGTCCATCGATCCGCGATCCATGCTCTTCTTGGGCTACCGGCCGCTGGTGGTGGGCTTTGCGGAACAAACCGCAGTAAGCGGAGGCTGGCTGACCTTGGAACACGAAGGCGAAGCGATCGCCGGGATGCGGCTGGCGGAACTGCCGGAAAGCTCGCGGTCGGGCATTCGGCTTTTCACAGCGGCAACCCCATGGCAACGGTTCCTACCCGCGCTGTTGGATCCACTGGATCGTTTGCGTCAAAGGTTCAATGAGCGGCGCGCAGGAAATGTCACGCGCTCGATGATCGAGTACGATCAGTTGCGCATCGCGTATGCACAACCACGAGAGATCCACTTGGCTGTCGTGGGCCCACCGGAGCGCTGCAACATCTTCCCGACGGATCTGCACGGACCACTGGGCACTGCGGGCTACGTCATTTCACTTCGCCATGCGAATGCAGTATGCGCACACCTGCGCGAGCGTGGCGAATTGCTCCTTTGCCGGATGCCGCTGGATTCATACAAGGCGGTGTACCGGCTGGGCGCACGGCACAATGCTGGCTGGGAGAACGCCGATCGGATCCGTGCAAGGATCTCGGTTCTTGGTGGTCATGCCGTACCGGATGGCACACGTTCGGCGATACGGTTGGAACTGCAGGATCATCAGGATGTTGGCATCCATCGGCTCCACCGTTTCGCAGTGAAGGAGCGCGCGCATTTCAGCGATGGGCCTGTGCTCGCCCATGCGCATGCGGCGCCGTTGGGTTGGTTGAAGCGCCGGGGTCTTGCGCCCCCAGTATGGCTGCGGTAGGTAACGCACTGGACCGCGCAAGTACATTCGCGACCTTCATTCTGCCATGTTCCGCACCCATACCTGTGGCGAACTCCGCCTCGCCGACGCTTCCAAGACCGTGACCCTCGCCGGTTGGGTTCAACGCACCCGCGATCTGGGCGGCATGACCTTCGTTGATCTGCGCGATCGGTACGGCATCACACAGCTCACCTTCAACACGGACAGTGATACGGCGCTGACCGCAACGGCCCGTTCGCTCGGGCGTGAATTCGTGGTGCAGGTGACCGGCATTGTCATGGAGCGCCAGAGCAAGAACGCCAACATGCCCACGGGCGAAGTGGAGATCTTCTGTTCCGCGATCAAAGTGCTGAACGGCGCGAAGACACCACCTTTCACCATTGAGGACGAGACCGATGGCGGCGATGAACTGCGCATGAAGTACCGCTACCTCGACTTGCGCAGGAACCAGGTGCGCAAAGGGATCGAGCTGCGGCACCGCATGGCCATCGAAGTGCGCAACTATCTCAGTGCACAGAATTTCATCGAGGTGGAAACGCCCGTGCTGATCAAGAGCACGCCGGAAGGTGCGCGTGATTTCGTGGTGCCCAGCCGCATGAACCAGGGCGAGTTCTATGCGCTGCCGCAAAGCCCACAGACCTTCAAGCAACTGCTGATGGTAGCGGGCATGGACCGCTACTTCCAGATCGTGAAGTGTTTTCGGGACGAAGACCTGCGCGCTGATCGGCAGCCGGAGTTCACGCAGATCGATTGCGAGATGGCCTTCGTGGAACGCGAGGACATTCTGCAAGCCTTCGAAGGCATGGCGAAGCATCTCTTCAAAGCCATCCTCGGCAAAGAGTTCAACGAACCGTTCCTGCGCATGAGCTACGACGATGCCATGCGCGACTACGGCTGCGACAAGCCGGACCTGCGCTTCGCGATGAAGTTCCATGAACTGAACAGCCTAGCACAAGGCAAAGGCTTCAAGGTGTTCGACGATGCGGAACTTGTTGTGGGCATCAATGCCGAAGGCTGCTCGGGCTGGAGCCGCAAACAGACCGATGCGCTCATCGAATACGTCAAGCGCCCGCAGATCGGTGCAACAGGCATCGTGTTCGTGAAGTGGACCGAGGAAGGGTTGAGGAGCACGGTGGACAAGTTCTATTCACCGGAGCAATTGCAACAATTGGCAGCGCATTTCGGCATGAAGCAAGGCGATCTGCTATGCATCATGGCCGGTGGTGCGGACAAGACGCGCAAGGCGTTGAACGAACTGCGCCTGCACATGGGCGACGCGCTGGGTCTGCGCGATCCATGGAACTTCAAACCCCTGTGGGTCGTTGACTTTCCGCTGCTGGAGAAGGATGAAGAAAGTGGTCGCTGGCATGCGATGCACCATCCCTTCACCTCACCGATACCCGCGCATGCGCACTTGCTGGAAAGTGATCCGGGCGCGGTGAAGGCGAACGCGTACGACCTCGTGATCAACGGCACCGAGATCGGTGGCGGCAGCATCCGTATCCATGATCGCAGCATGCAGGAGGCGATGTTCCGCGTGCTCGGCTTCACCGATGAAGATGCGCGTTACAAATTCGGCTTCCTGCTCGATGCCTTCGAGTATGGCGCCCCCCCGCACGGCGGCGCGGCCTTCGGCTTCGATCGCTGGGTGAGCCTCTTCGGTGGCCGCAGTGACATCCGCGAGTTCATCGCCTTCCCGAAGAACAATGCTGGCCGCGATGTAATGATCGATGCACCGAGCCGCATCGAGGACATCCAGTTGAAAGAATTGGGGATCGCATTGAAGTGATCCCATGGCCACACCTCCGCTGACCGGGATCAAGGAGACCTGTCTCTACGTTTCCGACACAGCGCGCACGAGGGCGTTCTACGAAGGCTCGCTTGGCTTGGTGTGCTTCGGCGATCAAGCCGCCGATCATGTTTTCTTCCGCGCTGGCGCCTCCGTGCTCCTGTGCTTCAACGCCGCGCTTTCATCACAGCAGACGGAGCTGCCACACCACTTCGGCACGGGCGAACTCCACTTCGCTTTTGAAACACCGCGCGAGCACTACGACGCTTGGCGCGCCCATGTGATCGCTGCCGGGATCGCGATCGAGCACGACCACGTGTGGAGGCACGGACACCGCAGCTTCTACTTCCGCGATCCCGACCGGCATTGCGTGGAGATCATCGAAGTCGGGATGTGGGAGGCGCGTGGAGCCGCCATTGGTCACAACGGATCGACCTGACCTATCGTTGTGATCGGCAGCCTCCGCTATTAGCTTCGTCCTCCACGATCAGCGGAACAGTACGGGTACGACCCCGGCTCAGAGCCGAGATAACCATGCACCGCCGGTCGTTCACCTTGAGTTCGAGCGAAAGAGAAGAAACGCGACGTGCGCACACGTGACGCCGAACAACAAAGACCAACGCATTATGAGCGATACCAAGAACCCGACCCCATCCGCAAGCGCCACGAGCAGCAACGGCAATGGCGAACTAAAATGCCCCGTCATCCACGGCGCCATGCGCAACCCGGTCGCAGGCCGAGGAATGGGAAACCGCGAGTGGTGGCCGAGCGTGCTCACCCTCGGCATCCTGCACCAGCATGCGCCGAAAGCGAACCCCTTGGGGCCTGACTTCAACTATGCCGAAGCCTTCAAGAAGCTCGACTACGCTGCGCTGAAGAAGGACCTGCACGCCTTGATGACCGACTCGCAGAGTTGGTGGCCTGCTGACTGGGGTCACTACGGCGGTCTCTTCATCCGCATGGCGTGGCATAGCGCGGGCACCTACCGTACAGGCGATGGCCGTGGCGGTGGTGGCCGCGGGCAACAACGTTTCGCGCCACTCAACAGCTGGCCCGATAACGTGAGTTTGGACAAGGCACGCCGGCTGTTGTGGCCGATCAAGCAGAAGTACGGGAGCAGCATCTCTTGGGCCGATCTGATGATCCTTGCCGGAAACGTAGCCCTGGAATCAATGGGCCTGAAGACCTTCGGTTTCGGTGGAGGCCGCGTGGACACATGGGAACCGGACCAGGACATCTACTGGGGAAGCGAGACAAAGTGGCTCGGTGGCGATGAGCGCTACGCGCACGGATCGCACGGCGTGGACAAGTCGGGCGGCGTGTTGGTGACCGACGATGATGCGGATGGCGATGAGCACTCGCGCAAATTGGAAGCTCCGTTGGCCGCCGTGCAGATGGGCCTGATCTATGTGAACCCGGAAGGGCCGGACGGCAATCCGGACCCCGTGGCCAGCGGCCGCGATGTGCGCGAGACCTTCAGGCGTATGGCCATGGACGATGAAGAGACCGTGGCGCTGGTGGCAGGTGGCCACACCTTCGGCAAGGCCCACGGTGCTGGCGATACCAAGTTGGTGGGTGCGGAACCGGAAGGCGCGAGCATCGAGGAGCAAGGCATGGGCTGGAACAACAAGTTCGGCAGTGGGGTTGGCGTACACACCACCACCAGCGGCATCGAAGGCGCGTGGAAACCGAACCCGACGACTTGGGACAACGGTTACTTCAACATGCTCTTCGGTTACGAATGGGAACTGACCAAGAGCCCTGCCGGCGCGCACCAATGGGTGGCGAAGAATTGCAAGCCCGAGCATTTGATCCCCGATGCGCACGACCCGAACAAGAAGCATCCGCCGATGATGACCACGGCGGATCTTTCGTTGCGCTTCGATCCCGCGTACGAGAAGATCTCGCGCCGCTACCACCAGGATCCGCAAGCCTTCGCCGACGCCTTTTCGCGCGCGTGGTTCAAGCTAACGCACCGCGATATGGGACCGAAGTCGCGTTATCTCGGTCCGGAAGTGCCGAGGGAGGACTTGATCTGGCAGGATCCGATCCCCGCAATTGATCACAAGCCCATTGACGCGAATGACGTCGCTGCGCTGAAAGGCAAGATCCTCGCGTCTGGCCTGAGCGTATCCGAACTCGTTTCCACGGCATGGGCATCGGCTTCGACTTTTCGCGGCAGCGACAAGCGTGGTGGCGCCAACGGCGCGCGCATCCGCCTGGCCCCACAGAAGACCTGGGCGGTGAATGATCCCGCACAGCTGGGCAAGGTGCTCGGTGCGTTGGAGAAGATCCAAAGTGAATTCAATGCCACGGGAAAGAAAGTTTCGATAGCCGATCTGATCGTGCTCGGTGGTTGCACGGCCGTGGAGAAGGCCGCCAAGGATGCTGGTCATGCGTTGACTGTGCCTTTCACTCCGGGCCGCATGGATGCGACGCAGGAGCAGACCGATGTGGAAAGCTTCGCGGTGATGGAGCCACTAGCCGATGGTTTCCGCAACTACATGAAGGAGGCCTGCAGCGTTCCGGCTGAAGAGATGCTCATCGACAAGGCGCAACTGCTAGCTCTGGGCGCACCGGAGATGACGGTGCTCTTGGGTGGCCTGCGCGCGCTCGGTGCGAATACCGGTGGTGCCAAGCACGGTGTGCTGACCGATCGCGTTGGGCAGTTGACGAACGACTTCTTCGTAAACCTGCTAGATATGGGCAAGGCTTGGGCGCCGAGGTCCGGTGAAGAGGGTGTCTACGGCTCGCACGACCGCAAAAACGGCGACCGCAAATGGACAGCCACACGCGTGGACCTCATCTTCGGTTCCAACTCACAGCTACGCGCCATCGCTGAGGTGTATGCGCAGAGCGACGCGAAGGAGAGGTTCGTGAATGACTTCGTGAAGGCTTGGGCGAAGGTGATGGAGTTGGATCGATCCTGAGCTTCGCTGAACTTGAAATACGAACGCACCCGACGTGTCGGGGCGTTCGCGTTCAGCGTCGGTCCGGTCCCTATGGAAGAACCCTACTCCACCACCACACGCACCGAACCGCGCTGGCCGTTCCCATCCATAACGCGCAGCATGTACAAACCGCTCTGCAATGCACCGCGTTCGATCATCACTGCGCGCGTGCCGTTGCCTTGCCGTATGCGCACCACGCGGCCGTGCACGTCAACGATTTCGATGCGGACATCGCGATCAAATGCTTGGGTGCAGAACAAGATCGTTGCTTCCGAGAACGGGTTCGGGCGCACCATGAACACTGTTGAAGGAGCATCTGCGATACCCATGGGACCAACGGTCACGATCGTCGATGTCTGGCTGCATCCGTACTGGTCCGTCACCACCACGTAGTAGTCACCGTTCGCCGTCTGCATATACACATCCTCGGTAGCGCCGGGGATCAACGCGCCGTTCAGATACCATGCATAGGTGAAGGTGCCTACTCCCCAATTGTTCAGCGGGAACGCGTACAACTGTGTCCCGCCCATGTCGATACCCACGGTCCAAGTCACCGCCCCGCAATCGATGATGGTGTTGTGCGTGGTGTTCGTGATGACCGGTGCGTTCAGGTCGAAGAAGATGCCCGCGTTGTTCTCGATCGCGGTGAGGTAAGGCAGGCCGGGCTGCAGCGCGATGCGGAATTTCACGAAGCCGTGGCTCGCAGGTTCGTTCACGTTGCTGTCCGGCAGCAGGATGTTCTCGAAACGGAAACTGGCCTTACCGTACGCACTGATCCCAACGCTCGACAAGTCGTGCGAACTGCTCAAGTACTGCAACGTGTTCCATTGCAGGTATTGGCTCAGTAGATCCTCGATCACAACCGTGAAGGCGGTGTCGGTTCCGGTGTTCTGGAAACGGATGGTGTAGGTGAGCCATTCCGTGCCGACCGGGATCGTCCCGTTCTCACCCATCTCGACGGCAGCCACCAGCTTATCGTTCGGGTCGTAGGAGCATACCACAACGCCCTCCCACGGATCGCTGTGCACCAACGACAACCCACCCAAACCATCATCCGCAAATACGTTCATGGTGCTATGCAACGTGTCGCCGATGTGGAAGAGGCCATCGGGCACGGAAACATGCAGTTCCGCGTTCCAGTTCTGGTAGAAGCCGAGGGGGCCGAAGTGCCAATAGGCCACTGCACCCACGATGGAATCCGGTGGCGGTGTGGCGCTATCGAGGGCGATCAGCGGATCGAGCGTAAGGGCCACCACACCTTGCGGCATGGTGCTGCCTTGGTTCGCTACCGCGATCATCTGCGTGGCCGGACCGAAACACCGCGTCGGGCTGCACGTGAGCGAACCGATGAGCAAGGTGGTGTCATAGGCAGCGCTGAAACCGAAGTCGAGATCCTCGAACAATGTATCCACCGCGGTGAACGTGGGATGATAGCTGGCCGAATCGGAGCTGAGCGCCCACCAAGGTGCAGGAGGTGGGGCCGTAATGACATGGGTGCCCGGTGTGTTCGTTACAAGGTTGTACGTGCCATCGCCATCGGTAAAGAGCGATCCCGTGTTCGGTGAAACGTTCACAACGGTCCAAGGGAAAGCGGCTTCCCCGCTATCGTAAACGCCATCCTGATCGGCATCGAAGTAGTTGGAACCGGTCGCGCGGAAGCTCATGTTGGCGCCGATGCACACGGTGGCGTCCAGTGCATAAGATCCGATAGGCTCCGGTATCCAATCATAGCCGATCTGCGGGCTGGACAAATAAGGCCCGCAATCCACGGTGGTGTCGGGCACCGAAACAGATTGCACGGGGGTGATACCCGGGATGGCACAACCGGCCATCTGGCCCAAGGTGTCCACGCGCAGGATCACTGCGTTGTACTCATCGAGCCTTCCTGTCATGATGTATGCGTGCCCATCAGGCGAGGGATCGAAACCGATCGGCTCCACCACGCCACCGAGGTCGCCGTACCGTTGGGTCCACTCCCACGTGCCGTTCTGGTCCAGCTGCGCAAGCCAGAGGTACGAACTGTCCCCTGGCAACGCACCGCCGGCCACGAGGATCTTGCCGTTGTCGCGCACGCTTACCCCGGTTACTTCAGTTTCGGTTTGCAGGTCCAAGATGTAGGACCAGTCCAGCGTACCGGTGGAGGAATAGCGCGAAACGATCACCTGCTCGGAGCCATCGTGCCCTACCAGCACGAACGCGCCATCGGGTGTTTCAGCCAAATGTCCCTCTGTTGCGTAAAGACCGGGGTTGGTGAAGGTGATGTGCCATTCCTCTTCCAAGAGTGCGTTCATCTTCACCAGCAGTCTACAATCGCACACGGCCAGCACTCCCCCGTCCGCACAATCGATGAAGTCGTCCACATCGTTGCCGAAGGTCAACCCATCGCCGAAGGCGTATGTGGCGGAACTGGCTGTGATGGAGGGTGGGGAGGGCGACCCGATGCTGAAGCCGACCGATTGACCAAGGAGGCCGTTGAGGTAATGTCCCCGGATCACTTCGTTCGTTCCGCGCGCCTTCACCAATTTGGGGCCGTGGCGATGGATCGCGCTCTCCGACACCGCATACAGCGTGTTACCCAGCGTGTCCAACGTAAGCGAGAGCTGTGCGCCGTAGTAGGAACCGTTCCATAAGTACGACGCAAAGCCCACCACCGAAATGGAACCAGCCGCATAGGCGATGTCACCGAATGCGATGCCGGGGTAGTCCTGCCCGTTCGATATGTTGAAATCAGGGCCATTTCCGCCGAACGTTCTCGACCATAACACATTCCCCACGGGGTCCATGCAGAGCACAATACCCTTGTAAGCCAAGTCGATGGTATCGGCTCTCCCACAGAGGTAGATGTTGCCGTTGGCGCCCACCGTCGATGCCGCAATGGCCACCGGCACCGGCAGCTCCAACGTGCGCATGAAGGTGGTTTGCGCGTGCACTTGTGCGAGCGCAACAACGGCCGAGGAAAGCGCGAGGGTTCGAAGGATCATCGGTGCAAGGTCGGTAGGGCAGCAGCAAGACGTTGCGTTGAGCGCTGCGTTGCCGGACAGGTCGCGCCCCTACTCCGACACCACCCGCACCGAACCGCGCTGGCCGTTGGCATCCATAACGCGCACGACATACAAGCCGCTATGCAAAGCACCGCGTTCGAGCCAAGCGAGCGCGTGCCGTTGCCTTGCAATGTGCACACCACGCGGCCGCGCACACCAACGAGTTCGATGCCGGCATTGCGGTCAAGTGCTTGGGTACGGAACAAGGTCGTCGCTTCCGAGAAAGGGTTCGGGCGTGCCATGAACACTGTTGACGGAGCATACGCGATACCCAAGTGGACCGGCACACGCGTGGACCTCATCTTCGGTTCCAACTCACAACTACGCGCCATCGCTGAGCTCTACGCGCAGGCCGATGCCAAGGAGAAGTTCGTCAAGGACTTCGTTGCGGCCTGGGCCAAAGTGATGGATCTGGATCGGTTCTGATCCTACTTTGAGCGTATGTGAACGCCTTGCTGGCGGCCACGGCACGTTCACCCGAACACAATGAACCCCAATTGCTGGGGGCTTCACAGCGATCCAGTTCAGGCTATTGCAAGTGCACGCAGCCCGAGGGCCCTCTCGCATTGCATAGGAACGAGCCGGAACCCCCACCCGACGCACGACCTTCGTGCAATTAAGAGCGGAGCGGAGCTTGGTATGTTCTTCGCCGGTAGTGCTCTAGTTCATGCCTGCTAACGCGCACCTATCCGCGACCCTCCGGTCACGCCCACGATGGTGGCGCAGGCTCCGGCGTGCCTTGTTGTGGCTGCTATTGCTGCCCCCAGCGTTGCTGGGTCTTGTCGCATTGCTGATATACCTCCCACCTGTTCAGGACCGTATCCGGAAAGAGGCTGTAGGCTATCTGGAAAAGAAGATCGGCACACGTGTCAGCCTTGAACATTTCGCTTTGCGGTATCCCATTGGTGTTTCAATAGATGGGCTCCTCGTCTTCGATGAAACCGGCGACACGCTATTGTACGCGGGTGAACTGAGATCGAGCCTGGGTCTTCGTGCCATCATCGATGGCCGCATCGAACTGAACGGAACGCAGCTTTCGCAGGTGCGCGCCCATCTCGAACAGCGCGCCGACAGTACGTTCAACTTCACTTACATCATTCGCGCCTTCGCGCCGGATACGGCAGCAGTGGAAAAAGCCGTTGCGGACAGCACGGCACCCATGCCGTTCTCCGCTTCCGATGTTGACCTGACCGATGTGCGCTTCGACATGGAATTGGCCAGAAGTGGTTTTGCCATGCATGTGGTACTCGGCGAACTGAAGGTGGAGATGGATGCGATGGATGCGGGCGCTACGCTCTTCCACGCCCGGTCCATCCACATCGCGAATACCCGGGTGGACATGTCCACCACACCGGGTCCTTCCGAACCGGATACGTATCCAGCACTCAACAATCCACTGGAAGGTCTCGACATCGATCTTGGCGCACTCAGCTTGGAGAATGCCGCATTCACACTAACGGATGCCGTGAACCACGACAGCCTATGGGTGCAGGTGGGAGCCGCTGCATTGCAGGTGGACAGCCTGGTGTTCGCACGCCAGCATATGCGGTTCGCCTCCGTGGCGCTGACGGATGCATACTTCGGCACCTTGACGAAGGACACGCTCGCGCAAGGCTCGATCACATCGGCACCACCACCTTGGTTGGACCAGCACGATGGATTCAGGTATTGGGCGCGCGGTCTGGACATTGGCGTGCGCGAACTGGCGATCGATCGCGGCAACATCCAAATGCACCAAGGTGCCATCCTGCCCGCCCGTGAGTGGGTGGACCCGGGCCATATGGACTACCGCGCGATCAGCTTACGCGCGAAAGACCTGGCTTTCAACGACCGCGCCGTGACGGCGTACATCCGCGATCTGAGTGCAACAGGTGCAGATGGATCGATCCTGCGTGCAAGCATGCATGTGGATGCGATCCCATCGCTCGTGCACATCAGCGATGGTGTGGTTGAACTGGACAATACAGAGGTGCGCTTCGCGGCAACAGCCGCTCCCGGCGATCTGAGCAATGCCTACCGCGCACCGAAGGCGGTGCCGTTGAACGCGCGCGTCTCCTCCTCCATCCACCTCGCACAACTTCAGGAACTCCTGCACCGGTTCGGTGTGGCCTTGCCGCAGCCCATCCGCGCCAAGGAGGTGTGGAACACGCAAGTGGCTTTCAGTGGCACAGCGCAACGCGCCGACACACTGCGCCTCGATATCGTCGGCGATCAGGGAACGGTGATGCACATGGACGGCGATGCCCAAGACCTGGGGAACGTTGTCCACAGTCCTTTCCGCGTCGACCTGCGTGAGATCGCTATGGGTGATGGCATGCGCTCCATCTTCGCGACGTACATGCCGGCGAACGCGCCTATGCCGACTCGCTTATCGGGCAGCGTGCGTGTTGTCGGCAGCGGCGCTGGAATGGAAGGCGACCTGGACCTGCGTAGCGACCTCGGCGATGTGAAAGGAAGCGTCGGCGCAACCGGCCTGCGCGGGAGCTTGCCGGATGCAGTGAAGGCCGACCTCACCATCAACAACGTGCCGCTCGACCGGTTCACCGGTGACACGGCGATGGGTCTGGTGAGCGCGAAGTTCGTTGGCGAGGGCAAGGCACTGAACACATCCGACCGCATCGGCAACGTGGAGGTGATCCCATCGCAGTTGCTCTACCACGGCCAGGACCTCAGCGGCTCGCGCATCGCTGCCAAGATCCAAGGCGATTCCATTCATGCCGAAGTGACGACCGACGCACCCGCATTGGCCATTGCGCTGCGCGCTGATGCACGCTGGCCGGTCGGAAGCGATACCATTTCCGGGGCTATTGCACTCCGGGCTGATCGTCTGCAGCTGAAGGCCATGGGATGGTACGACCATCCCCTCGATGTGCAAGGCCAATGGGACGGCACAGCACGGTTCTCGACGGACGGCTTCACGGAATTCGCGTTGGTGGGCGACAGCGTGCAGCTCTCCAACCCGGAGCGATCGTTCCGCTTCGATGAATTCACTGCGCAGGGCCGACTGGCCACCGACTCCACCTTCCTCGTGTTGTCAACGGATGCCTTGGAAGTCGATTACAGCACCAATATTCCGGTGGACAGTCTTCTGCCTCGCACACGCGAAAAGCTCTTGAGCTTCTTCCGCGAGGACAGCTCATTAGTTCTGGAACCGGGGAGACGAATGGACTTGAGAGTGGCCCTGCCGAAAACGGAATGGCTTACGGGCATTGTGCTGCCGGATCTGAAGACGATCGAACTGGAGGAATTCACAGGGCACTATGACAGCGATGCCGACGCCCTTCGCCTGACCATCGATGTGCCGGTATTGCAGTACGGGGACATCGCGCTAACGGCATTGACGGTGAACGCGAACGCGAAAGGCAGGGCACTTGACGGTGCGTTGCGGTTGGACAGCTTACATTACAACGACTTCCATGTGCATGGGCTCGCGCTAACGGCCAACTCCGGTCCGGGCACACTGACAAGCGCTCTGCGCATCGATCAAGAGGATGGCGGACCGCAATACGTGATACCGATCGACTTCCGTCGCATGGATGGCGATATCGCGATGCACTTGGCCGAAGGTCTCGTACTCGATACATCGACATGGACGGTGGACCCGCTCAACGAACTGCGCTTCACCGATGCCGGGCCGGTGGCGCAGCACTTCGTCCTCAGCAGCGGCGATCAACGCGCGGAACTGGTCACCAGCGCTAACAGCACAGAGGTGCATCTGGACCGGTTCAACATGGGCGCGTTGTTGAACCTTGTTTCCACGCACGACAGTGTACCGATGGTGGCCGGTGTACTCACCGGTGATGTGGTGCTCCCGTTGAACGCGAGCACTTCGCTGCGCGCGGATCTACGCGTGGATGACCTGCAAGTAACAGGCAAGCCGATCGGCGATCTCGTGGTGCATGCGGAAGGGCCGGGCAGCGCCCAATACACGGTGAACGCCCGCTTGGAGAACGGCACGAACGAACTGGATGCCGACGCGCGCTACGACGGCGTTCAGCAACCGCCGGCCATGGAAGCGCACGCGCGCATTGGGCTTACCGACATGGCCTTCCTGCAGCCCTTCGCCGGCAGTGTGCTCTACGAACTGGGTGGTGGATTGAAAGGCACAGTGGACTGGCGCAAACTCAAGACCGGCAACAGCGTGCAAGGCGATCTCACCTTCACGAACGCCTTCGTCGGCGTGAAGAGGACCGGGGCACGATACGAACTGCGCAACGAGCGCCTGCTGGCCGATGCCGATGGTTTCACCTTCAATGACTTCACCGTGCTGGACAGCTTGGGCAACGCCTTCGTACTGCACGGACAAGTCTTCACGACCGACCTGTCCAGCATGCGCTTCGACCTTGACCTGCATACCGATTCGTTCCAATTGGTCAACAGCGCACCGGCGAAGGACGAACTCTTCTACGGCGATCTCTTCGCCGCTTTGGATGTGCGCGTTACCGGAACCGACAAGGCACCCGTTGTGAAGGGCGATCTCGGCATCCTTGCCGGTACGGACCTCAGCGTGGTGCTGCCCGGCAGTCAGGTGAAGTTGGTGGAGAGCGAAGGAATCGTGGAATTCACCACTGACCTATCGGGTACGGACACCACACGTGTTGCGACGGCCGAAGAACGCATGCGCGATTCGTTACGCGCACAACTGCCCAAGGTGGATCTTGACCTGAATATCCGTGTGGACGACCGCGCTGCATTCGCCATCGTACTCGACCCCACCACCGGCGACCAGGCGACGTTCAAAGGCACCGGGGACCTGCGCTTCCAGTACGATCCCGATGGCCAGATGCGCCTGACCGGTCCGTTCGTTGTAAGCGAGGGCGGCTACACGCTGGAGTTCTATGGGCTGGTGAAAAAGCGCTTTGACCTGTTGCCCGGTAGTTCAGTGACGTGGTCCGGTGACCCCATCGATGCGCGCATGGACATCCGCGCCCGTTACGTTTCGGAAAGCGCCGCCTACCCATTGGTGGCCAACACGACCGGAACCTTGAGCGAGGCCGAGCGCAATCGTTTGAGCGCGCGCCTCCCGTTCGAAGTGGTCATCAGTATCGATGGGGCCATGAAGAAGCCGGATATCGGCTTCGGCATCGACTTGCCGCGCGAATACCGCAACAGTTATCCCCAGGTGAACGATGAACTGGACCGCCTCGCTGACCGCAGCCAGGAGGAAGAACTCAACCGCCAGGTCTTCGGTTTGCTCGTTCTCAACTCTTTCGTACAGGACGAAGGCGCAGGTGGCGCGCCCAGCAGCACCATTGCCACGAGCGCTGCGCGCAATTCGGTGAACGGCATCCTCACCGACCAGATGAACAAGATCACCGGACGTTACGTGAAGGGCGTTGACATCCAGCTTGGCGTAAGCACCGTGGATCAGGCGCAGGGCACCTCCACCTACCAGCGCACCTCCGTGGATTACAAGGTGAGCAAGAGTTTCCTGGACAAACGCCTGAGCTTCGAGGTTGGTGGTTCGGTGGGTGTGGACGAGAACGAAGCCAGCGCGAGCAACGTGAACAACACGCGCGCCGCCCAGTACGCCATCGTCTACAACCTCACCCGCGACGGCCGCTTCAGGCTGCGCGGGTTTTACGAGAACGCATTCGACCTGTACGACGGCGAGATCACCGACAGCGGCATCGCCCTTATCCACACACGCGATTTCGAGGAGAACGAGCATGCACGTGAAGCGGCGCGTGAAGCGCACCGTAAGCAGGAAGCGGAAGAGCGGAAGAAGAAGAAGAAGGCCAACCCCGATGATGATGGGCCGGCAGCACCACAAGATCCCGCTGGACCATGAGGTGCAGCGCCTACCCCGTCCTGCTCTGCGCCGCGCTGCTCAGCTCCTGCACCGGGCTGAAGTATGCCACGCCCGAACGCCCGTTGTTCGCGGGCTTCGAGGTGGAATGGGACCAACCACCGGTCGAGGAACGCAAGAGCCTGACCGGTGAACTCGCGGAAGTGGTGGTGCCTGAGCCGAACACGAACATCCTGGGCATGCGGCCGGCGGCAGCGCTGCACAATGCGATCAAGGAACCGCGCAAGGTGAACGGCTTGCGCAATCTGCTCAAGAACAAGATCGGGTCCCCACCGGTCTACCTGGCCGATGTTCCGCTGAACGACATCAACGCCGCCTTGGAGAACCGGATGAACAACCACGGCTACTTCGCCGCTCGCAGCCGCTACGAAGTGAATGCCGAAGGCCGTAAGGCGCGCGTAGTGTTCCATGTGAACGCGGGTGTACCTCACCGGTTGCGGAGCATCACCTACGGGGACAGCACCGACACACTCAACCTCCGCATCGCCCGTTCGCGTGAACGTTCACCGCCGGAAGTCGGTCAGCTCTACGATCTCGCCAAGTTGGATGCCGAACGCAACCGCGTTGCGGGCAGTCTGCGCAATGCGGGCTGGTACCATATGAAGGACGATGACCTCGTGTGGGCTGCGGACACGTCCGGCGGAGATCATGCGATGGATGTGCGTCTCCGCATGAAGCGCGCGGCGAACGCGAAAGCCCGGCAGCGCTTCACCCTCGATGGGGTGCGCGTGCACGGCGACTACGACGTCGCACTGCCTCCCAACGACAGTACGGTGGTGGACAGTGTGGCATACATCAACTACCTCAACACCTATCGTCCGAAGACCATCGTGCGCGGCGTGTTCCTGCGCCCCGGCCAGTTCTATTCGTCAGTCTACAGCGACCAGACCGCGCAACACCTGAGCAGCTTCGGGGTGTTCAAAAGCACGCAGGTGAACTACACGGAGGACACCCTTAGGCCCGGTGTGCTGCACGCCGATGTACTGCTGGTGCCACAGAAGCGATGGTCGCTGTTCAGCGAGCTGAACGCTGTGAGCAAGAGCAACAACTTCGCCGGTCCCGGCCTGCGGGTCGGGTTCAAGGACCGCGACGTGTTCCGGGGGGCGGAGATCCTCAGTGCCGACCTGAACGGTCGGTTCGAAACACAGATCGCCGGTGATCGGAAAGGCACCAACGCCTACGAGATCGGTGTGAAAGTGTCCTTGCAGATCCCGCGCATCGTTCCCTTCCGGGGCCTGCGTTCGGTGCGCAGTTCCGCTCCCAATACGCGCGCCGACATCGGTTATGGTCTCTTCCGGCGTGTGGGGCTGTACGGGCTGGAATCCTTCAACACCTCGTTCGGTTATGTGTGGCGCCACAATCCGCGCGTATGGCACGACGTGCGGATCCTGGAAGTGAGCTACAATTCGCTGTACTACAGCAGCGAGGAATTCACCGCCTTCCTCGACACCAACCCTGCCGTGCAGCGCAGCTTCGAGGAACAGTTCATCGTGGGCCTCGGGTATACCTATACCGTTACCACGCAGCGACGCACCACCACTGGTGGCTACATGCTGGCAAGCCTGGGCTTCGATGAAAGCGGCAACCTCCTGAACCTGGGCTATCGCATTGCGGGACCGCGGCCGGAAGAGGGCGACCTGTTCGTGGGCCGGCGCTATTCCCAGTTCGTTCGGCTGCGCCCGGAGGTGCGTTACTACAGTAAAGCCAACCGAGCAGGCGACCGTATTGTGGCCCGCGTGCTCGCCGGGGTGGCCGTGCCGTACGGCAACTCCGATGTGGTGCCCTTCGTGAAGCAGTTCTATGTTGGCGGCACCAACAGTGTGCGCGCGTTCGGTGCGCGCTCGGTGGGACCGGGCACATACGTTCCTGAAGAGAACAGCAGCGTGTTGATCGACCAGACCGGAGAGATCCGCTTCGAGGCGAACCTCGAATACCGCTTCACCATATCGGGCTACCTGAAGGGAGCACTGTTCGCGGACGCGGGCAACATCTGGTTGGTGAACGATGACCCGCAACGGCCCGGCGGCACCTTCAAATGGGAGAACGCGTTGAGCGAGCTGGCGGCAGGTGCAGGGTTCGGTGTACGGTTCGATCCCGAAGTGATCGTGGTGCGCCTCGATCTCGCCACGCCACTGCGCCGGCCATCACTGCCCGAAGGTGATCGCTGGGTGTTCGATGATCTGGAGCCGAAGCTCTTCGACAACATGATCTTCAACATCGCTATCGGGTATCCCTTCTGAAGAAGGACCTGGGGTCTGCCCACAAGCCTCCGGCGAGGGCATATCAGTTGGAACGGGCAGCCAGCGACGACTCGACAGCAGGCGTGCGTGTATGGCTAGCACTTCTACATTCTGGGCCAACCAACCGACGGGGAAAATGTCAACCACAGGTATCAGCAGCCACCGCCCACTGCCCTACGACGAGATCCGCCGGGAATGGGAAGCCATGATCGCGCGCATCGCTTCGGTATGTCCGATCTACTACAGCAATTCGGGCTACCGGTCGGACGAGGGTGCCGAGGTGTCCATTGACATTCAATACCGCAAGCAGGTGTCGGCGATCGACGCGATTCTCTTCAGCAACGTGCGCTTCGGTCCGAAATGCCGGTACACAACAGAGCATCTCATCACCTTCACCGGCAGACAACGCCTGCGCGGTCGCCGCCAATTGGGCCCTTGGAACGTGGAAGCGGTAACGCATGATCTGCGCGCACCGGGCGTGCCACCGGACAGTGCAGCGGTGCGTTACCGCTATGAAGCGGGCTTGAACTGAGTTGCGTCATTTTTCTTTTGGGCCAAGGGCCCGATCGGAAGGATCTTTGCGGGTCAGCGCAAGGACGAATGCTGGAAGGAACAGGTACAGGAAGTCGGGCGATCGGTGCGGTCGGCATTCCGCTGCGACTGGATCCGGAACAGGTGCGCAGTCGTTTCGATCGTATTGCAGGGCTCTACCGTTTTTTCGAACTGTTGTTCTTAGTGCCGGCGAAACTGCGTCCGCTTTCTGTTGAACAGTTGGCCTTGCAACCCGGAGAGCGCGCAGTGAGCGTGGGCTGTGGACAAGGGCGATCGCTGCCGCTCATGGCCAAGGCCGTCGGCCCGACAGGTCACGTCACCGGCGTTGACCTTTCTTCGGGCATGCTCGAGCATGCGTACGAGCGCATCCTCCGGAAAGGGATCCACAACGTGGCGATCATCCACGCCGACATCCGCAGCTACAAAGCATCCGCGCCCCTCGATGCTGTGCTCTTCAGCTTTTCACTCACCACCTTCGGTGATCCCCAGGCCATCCTGCAACAGCTATGGGAACAACTGCGCCCGGGCGGTCGGCTGGTGGTGGCCGATGCACAACTGCCGCCGCGAACGGCCTTCCTCCTAAAGCCCCTGCTTCCACTGATCCGCTGGTTCCTGGAGCGGACCGTGCTCGGCGATCCGGACATGCGCCCGATCGAGGAATTGCGCCGCCTGGGTCCACCGGTACACGTGCAGCGCATGCGCATGGGCTTCTACTTCATTGCAACGGTGATCAAGCCGGAGAGCTGAAGTCGGCCGCTGGATCACATTACTTTTCAGCACATCATGAGAACACTCTTATCCGCTTTGCTGCTGCCGGTCGCGGCGCTTGCCCACGCACAATTGGTGAACGGCAGTTTCGAGAACAACGGCGTCTTCAGCCTGGCGGGCTGGGAATGGACCTGCGACACTCCGATCGGCGGCACCTACGTACCGCCGGGCACAGGACAATGGAGCGTGCGCAAGAACATCGGCAACCCGAACTGTTCGCCGAGCTATCTCTACCAACGCATCCCCTTCGTGCAGTCCGGCGACTATTGGAAAGTGAGCGGATGGGTGCGCGTGGATTCCACGGGCTGGAATGCCCTGCCGCATATGGGCCTCGCCACGTTGAACAACGGCGACTTCACCACGGGGGCGTGGATCGGCAGTCCTGCCCTCTCATGGAACTATTGCTGGATCACCGATAGCGTACACGCCACGGCCACCGACACCGCCGTGGTCTACCTCACCTGTGGCACCGATTTCCTTGGGGCAGGTTGGTACGATGGCATCGAACTGGAGCCCTTGCTCACCGGCATCGTGGAGCCCATGCGCGTTCACACCTATTTGGACGAGGATCAGATCCTGCATCTCTCCGCAGGCGAGCAGTTGATCCACAGCGTGCAATTGTTCGATGCCGCCGGCCGCGTGCTGCGTGCGGAAGTCATGGAGCGATCAGCGAACGTGACCCTCGCGACCGCTGATCTGGTTCCGGGCGTTTACATCGTGCAAGTGAGCACCGATGACGAGCAAGGGACTGCGCAGTTCGTGAAGCCTTGAGCAGAGAACGAATTCGCCACGTTTCCCACAAGCAGTCGATCATTCAGCGATGTGAAGGAGGGCCACTTGGCACACCCCGGTTCTACGATCTTCAATTCGTCGGTGGCCCATCTGGATCATCAGATGGGATGAGTGCTTGCATGTCCCACGCAGGAACTTTGAGCGACGGTTATTGCTTCAACACCAGTTCGGCCTTGGTGAGCTTGAGCGCCTCCGGGTTGGATGCTATCAGGATCGCCGTACACGTGTAGTTCCCATCCTCGGGTATGCTCATGGTCGCGTTCTTCCCAGTGAAGCTCCATTTGGTGTGGCCACCGAGGTCCGTCCGCACCTCGCCGATCGTAATGTTCTTCTCCATGGGATCCACCTGCAGTTCCTGCAGCACCATGTTGTCGCGTTGCAGGCGTAGCACCCAGAACATTCCCATCTCGCCATCATACTCCAGGTCCATGTGCGACCATACCTGCACCTGGTCGTTCTTGTGCAGGGTTAGACGTGTCTCGCCGATCACCAAGTTGGTGGTGTCGGTGCTGGGGGCCGCCACCGCAATGCGGCCGATCTCCTTTCCGGTAAGGGCTTCGCAGGACGTTAGCAGCAGCCCGGCGGCCGCAAGCAACACGAGGTTGGTAGTGCGCATGGCCAAAGATGTGGGGGTTGGGGGATTGCTTCGGGAGTGGATGCCTGCACTACAGTCGAATGTGCGCGAGAGACTATTTGTTTAAGTGAAGGACCACCTGAGGTTGTATTCGACTCGTGCCGTTCATCAAGGAAAGAACCAACGCACCTTCTGGCCAAGTCTCCGTCGAAACACGAAAATGTCCGTCATCTGGCTCAACCATGCCCGTTGCCACCACCCGACCAAAGACGTCTGTGACAACATATGTCCATCGCCGCGAAGAAACTGGGAGCCAACCGCTCAAGGCATCACCGAAGGGGTTGGGATAGAGCATTGCGGAACGAGTGGTCATCTCCTCAATAGTCATCCCATCCAGACAATCCGGGGTGAATGACACGCAGACTTCATCGATCAGCGTGAATGCGCTGGTCAAAGAACCAGCAGTATCAACCGTCAGAGTATCGGTCATGAGGTCCGCGAAGGGATTGCCAATAATGACGTAGGCATACGCCGAATCAGGTATGAATACGCCCGAGAGCATTAACCACGAAGCAGTATCCGTTGGCGCTGTTTGCACCGATAAGGCAGACCAATTCGGCATCGGCCCACGGGACGTTAGAACCCAAGGTTGGGTGCTGAAGAACATGCCAGCGCCACTAGCGCTATATCGAGGTGTAAGAACATACCATCCTGCAGCCGCGACGGCTAACTTCATTGAAAGGTAAACCGGTACCCCAAGAACAAGCGGCTGGGAAAGTTGCGCGCCGATGAACTCGCGTGCATCACTCTGCCCATCCGAATATGTAACCACTCCAACATACCCCTGACCATCTGAGGCCGGCTGATAGCTGAACGCGTTGCCCGGAACATCATACCACCCGTTGACATTGCAGTCATTGAAAAGATCCGGACTTCCGCGAAATGCGGACCACCCCAAAGCAAAGTCAACATCTCCAGGACTTTCAGGACAAGCACTGAGATCCTCGAAGGACCAATTCGGCACCAAGTTCTGCCCAACACCAACCAAGGAGCAACCGATGGCCAGAACAACAACAGGCAACAGGCTACGGACGCTCATAATGCCGTGAACCTACGGATCCGATATGCGGCTTGTCCAAAGGGCCGTGGCTGAACAGTTTTCCGGGCACCCCTCCCCGCTCCACACCACCCACCCGTCATCGCGAACGAGTCAGCGAGTGAAGCGATCCATGCGCCGTGGCAGGTAGCTGACCACCTCTTCAAGTCCACCAACCTTACATGGATCGCGGAATTCATCCTGAGCGAAGCCGAAGGAGCCCAAGAAGGCTTCGCGATGACGGGCGCTGCGATCCTGTGCCTTCTGATTCAGCAACCTACCCATCACTGCAAGGAGGCTCCCCGCTCCACACCGCCATGTGTGCAACTCCGCCGGTGCGACTTCCGGCGGTAGGCGAGCACCCTTCTACTTTGTTGCTTGCGGAGACGTGTACGATCCCCTTGGTCGGCGCGTCTCCGGGGTATGATGCTGAGAACCACATCCCTGATCATCGGTTGGCTGGCCGCCGCGCTCTGCGCTGCCCAGCCCGCCAATGACGACTGCAACAGCGCGGCGCTGCTCTGCACCGGCCAACCCCTTACCGGCAACAACACGGGCGCTAACACTTGGCCGGGCTTCTGCACAGGTCCGGGCAGTAGCACCGGTGCTGTCCTGTGGTACACCTTCACCACCAACAACCAGGGTGGCACCGTGGATGTGGCGATCAGCGGGATCGATTGTCCGGCTGTGTCGGGGATGGACAATGAGTTGAGCGTTATCGTGCTGAGCGGCGATGGTAGCTGCCTGCCGAACTCCTTCAACGCGGAGAGCATTTGCGAGTCCGACTCCCAGGATTTCGTGCTCACGAGTGACCCGCTCCTGCCCAACACCCAGTACTGGGTGATCCTGTCTGGGGTGCAGGACAACGGCGCCACACAATACGCGCAGTGCGACTTCACGGTGAACGTTACCGGGCCGGGTGCCGATATCGTGAACGTGGACTTCGATGCCGGCGACGACCTGGAGATCGGCGAAGGCGAGACCGTGCAGCTGGATGCCACGGGCGGTACCAGCTATAGCTGGACACCGAACACCGGGCTAACGGCCGACAATATCGCCGACCCCTTCGCAACACCCAACGAAACCACGCTGTACACCGTTACCACGGTGATCAATGGCTGCACGTTCAGCGATGAGGTGCTGGTGGAGGTGATCCGATTGATCGACATCATCAACACCTTCACACCGAACGGAGATGGCATCAACGATACTTGGACCATCCGCGACATCCAGGATTATCCGAATGCCCGCATCATTGTTTACGATCGCTGGGGACAGCGTGTGTACGACACCACCGGCTACGACGAGCCGTGGGACGGCACCAACAACGGTGCGAAGTTGCCCACCGCCACTTACTACTACCACATACAACTGAACAAGCTCGAGGGCCAGGTGCCTGCGTTCGTGGGTTCGGTAACCATCATACGATGAAGAGCCGGATCAGGAGTGAGAGCAGGGGCAAAGGGCTCCTTCATGTGTATCTGCCCTTGTTCCTGCTCCTGCCTGTGGTCCCCAAGGCCCAACAGATAAGCCAGTACACGCAGTACGTCTTCAACCACTACAGTGTGCAGCCGGCCGTTGCCGGCAGCAAGGATTGTTTCGACGGTCGGCTCGGGTTCAGGCGCCAGTGGGGCGGGATCGAAGGCATGCCGGTTACCGCATGGGCCACACTGCATGGCGCCATACACAGCAAGAAACCGTTCGTGAAGAACAAGCACGGGTTCGGCGTGAACATCGAAGCCGACGACACCGGCCCCATCGGCTACACGCACTTCTACCTCGGTTATGCCTACCACATCCAGATGGGTAAGGACTACATGCTGAGCATGGGGTTTTTCGCTGGCATCAAGCAGTTCAAGCTGGACCTTGGCGAAGTGACATTGGACAACCCCGTCGACCCCGCGATCACCGGTGACCAGAGCGTGATCGTGTGGCCCGAGATCGCGCCGGGCATATGGGCGTACGGCAACAACTTCTGGATAGGGGCGAGCATGTTCGGCGCGCTGGCCAACAAGATCAAGAACATCGGCGATGATAGCCGTTACACGCGCCACTACTTTCTCAGCGCCGGCTACCGCTACCGCATCGGTAAGAAAACAGCTTTCATCCCGAGCACGCTATGGAAGATCAGCCCGGGCTCGCCCTTGGCCATGGACATCAACGTGCAGATGGAGTGGGTGAAAAAAGTGGCCGTGGGCATCAGCTACCGCAACGTTGATGCGATCGCCTTCATGGGCCGCGTCAACTTCTTCAAGTACTTCTCGCTCGGGTACAGCTACGACATCACCACCAGCTTGCTGCGCCAAGGCAGCAGCAACACGCACGAGATCATACTCGGTATTACACCATGCCCGCCCGATGCGGGTCGCCGAAGTCCGGTGGCCTGCCCCGTATGGGAATAGAAACGGAACAGAATGAAGCAAACAGGCCCGACCCCCCTTTCCACCATCGCTTCCGCGGTGTTGCTGCTGACCGCCACCATGGCGCATGCGCAGACCAGGTACTGGACCGGTGGCAACGGCAACTGGGAGAATGCAGCGCACTGGAGCCTGCAGCCCAACGGACCCGGTGGTGCGGGCGCCCCGGGTGCCAGCGATGATGCCGTGATCGACCCGATCGGGAACATCGAGGTATCGATCCCGCTGGACGCTGAATGCAAAAACCTGCGCGTAGTGGGCGATGATGGCACCACCACGGTGGCCGGGTTGTCGGGCAGTACGGTCTCGATCGGTGGAAGCTGGTGGCTGGAAGGCGATGTGCAATGGCAGCATCCGGGCAGCGTTCGACTGACCGCACGTTCGGGCGCACACGCCTTGGCTACGGGCGCTGTTGTGCTGCACAGCGATGTGATCATGGACGGTGCTGCAACATGGGACATGACCGGTGGTTTGGTGATCGCCGATGATCGGTCGCTGATCATGCGCAAGGGAACCATGCGCACCAATGATCGGGTCATGCAAGTGGGCAAGCTCTGCTCGGAAGGTCGCGGTGCGAAGCGATTGGAAGCGGGCAGCGCCATCATCCAAGCCAAGGTGTTCGAGGCTGCGAGCTTCAAAGCCGAAGTGGATGAAGCGAGCCCCGGCCTGTTGGTGAACGGGGAAGCGCAGGATTGGAACGGCCGCCATGTGGAAGCGGAGGACCTCCTGCGCATGTCCGTTAACTGCGGTACCGGCGCAGGGCAGACACCCTTCCAAGTGAATGCCGTACTGACCACCAACTACAATGGCTTCGGTGTGAGCTGCAATGGAGCGTGCAATGGAGCGGTGATCGTGAACATCGCAGGCGGCATCGGACCGTTCGCCATACAATGGCAAGGCGGACCCACCACCAGCACTTGGGCGGGCCTTTGCCGCGGCAACAGGTTGGTGGTGGTTACCGACCAAGGTCAAGGCGTCGGTTGCTTCGCCAGTGTGAACGTGACGGAGCCTCCTCCGATCAGCGTACTCTTCTTCGGTCTTACCCCACCGAGCTGTGCCAACTCGTGCAACGGTAGCGCGATCACCTTCCCGGGCGGTGGCGCAGGTGGCACCTATGTGTATGATTGGAACAACGGTGTGGAGAGCTCGGAGAATCCGACACAGCTCTGCGCAGGAGTGAACACCCTTGAGATAACGGACAACAACAACTGCGTTTTCGACACCACGTTCACGCTGAACGTGCTACCGCTTGTCATTGCTCCAACAAGCACGAACGTTACCTGTTTCGGCGCATGCGATGGTACCGCGACCGTTGTGGTTACCGGCGGAACGGGCACGATCTCCTACGACTGGTCGCCGGGCTCGCCTGCTGGGGAAGGCACCGGTGCGGCAAGCCAACTGTGCGCGGGTAACTGGAGCGTGCTGATCGCCGATGCGAACGGCTGCGATACCACGATCAACTTCGTGATCACCCAGCCCTTGCCGATCGTGCCGAACGTAACGGTTACACCCGCGACCTGCGCCAATACTTGCGATGGAACGGGTACTGCGGCGCCTACTGGCGGAAGCGGCAACTACGGCTTCCTATGGACGCCGGGCGGACAGAACACCGCCACGGCGATCGGTCTGTGCCCGGGTAACTACACGGTACTGATCACGGACAACGTGAGCAGTTGCGATACGCTTGTGCCAGTGACGATCACTGCGCCACCGCCGATCATACCCAACCTGACTTTCACCGATGCCACGTGCAGCAACATCTGCGATGGCACTGCCAGCAGCGGGCCTACTGGGGGAACGCCGGGCTATGCGTTCGTATGGACGCCACAGCCGGGTGGGGGGCAAGGAACCGGGAACGCAACGGGCTTGTGCCCCGGCAATTACACGGTGCTCATCACTGATGCGGTGGGCTGCGATACGCTGGTACCCTTCACCATCAATGCGCCGCCGCCGATCATCCCCGACACGTCGTGGACGGATGTGACCTGCGCCGGCATTTGTGACGGCACCGCCAATGCGCCAGCGGTCGGTGGCACCGGAACATTGGTGTACACCTGGAGCCCGAACCCGGGAGCCGGCCAAGGCACGCCGAACGCTTCGCAGCTCTGCGCCGGGAACATCAGCGTGACGATCAGCGATGGCAACGGTTGCGATACCACCGTGACCTTCACGATCGCCGAGCCCTTGCCGATCACGGCAACGTCAACGATCACCAACGTCTCGTGCAATGGCCAATGCGATGGCGTCGCCGATATCGTCGCGGCCGGAGGCACTCCGGGTTACACCTATGTATGGGCTCCGGCGCCCGGTGCAGGGCAGGGCACACCGAATGCGAGCCAGATGTGCGCTGGCAATTACACGGTGACCATCACCGATGACAACAACTGCACTGCCATAATTCCGATAACGATAACCGAACCGCTACCGTTCACGGTCACCCTCACCATAACACCTGCCACCTGCTCGAACAATTGCGATGGCGCCGTGGTCGCTGTTGTCTCCGGCGGTACGGGGCTCCCCACCTTCACTTGGACGCCAGCCCCGGTGATAGGACAAGGCACGGCGAACGCCAGCGGCTTCTGCCCGGGGCCGGGTACGGTCTTGATCGCAGATGCCGTCGGTTGCGACACGCTCATCAATTTCGTGATCACATCGCCGACCCCGATCCTGCCGAACGAAACGGTTGCCAACGTCAGTTGCAACGGTAGCAACGACGGCACCATCATCACCAATCCTTCCGGCGGTGTACCCGGAAGCTATTCCTTCCTCTGGGCGCCACTACCACCGGTAGGCCAAGGCACCAATACGGCGAGCGGCCTCGGCGCGGGCACATGGAGCGTGACGATCAGCGACGGAAGCGGATGCGATACCACGCTCACGGTGAACATCACCGAACCACCACCATTCGATATCGCAAGCGTTATTACCGATGCCACGTGCAACGGCGATTGCGATGGATCCATTGCTGTTGTGGCCTCCGGTGGCGTTGGCCAGTTGGGCTATGTGTGGGCACCGGCCGTAACGGGCCAAGGCACGGCGAACGCCACGCAACTGTGCGCGGGGATCTATTCGCTCACCATCACCGATGATGCTGGCTGCGATACCACACTTTCCTACACCATTCTCGGCGGGCCGTCGTTGAACCCGGCGCTCACCACCACGCTGGCCGGTTGCGGTGCTTGCAATGGCACTGCCACCGTTGACAGCGTGCCGGGGGCCGTGGGCGCTATCTCGTACGACTGGCAACCGCCTCCGCAAAGCGGACAGGGGACCAACGCAGCTTCGGGCTTCTGCCCCGGCGCATATGCGGTCACCATCGCGGATGCAAATGGATGCGACACTGTGCTCGCGTTCGTCATCAATACACCCAGCGGCATCACCGCGATCACATCGAGCACGCCGGAGAGCTGTTTCGGTGCATGCGATGGAACAGCGGGGGTGATAGCGGGCGGCGGGCTTCCACCGTACGACTACACATGGTCTCCACAACCCGGTGCAGGACAAGGCACCGATACGGCCACGGGCCTATGCCCCGGCATCTGGACGCTCACCATAGGCGATTTTGCGCAGTGCGACACCACGATCGTGTTCCTGATCACCGGGCCACCGGCGATCCTGCCGAACGAGACTTTCACCAACGAAACGTGCAATGGCCCCTGCGATGGAACGGCAAGCGTGAACCCGAGCGGGGGTGCAGGCGGGCTGTTCAGCATCCTCTGGAACCCGGGCGGACAGAACACGCCCTCCATATCGGGTCTTTGCGCAGGTCTCTATACCGCAACGATCATCGATGCGAACGGTTGCGACACCACGGTAACGATCACGATACTCCCCGAGCAACCGATCAATGCCGTTCTCACTACCACGAACGGTCTCTGTCACGGTGAATGCAACGGCGCTGTTGCCGTATCGGTGACCGGTGGCACCGGACCATACACTTACTTCTGGACCCCTGTTCCCGGCAATGGACAAGGCGATAGCACGGCAACCGGTTTGTGCGAAGGATTTGGGAACGTTGTCGTGACCGACGTGAACGGCTGCGACACCACGGTGTTCTACGAGATCTTCAAACCCGGGCCGATCCTGCCGAACCTGGCAGTCGAGAACGAGGATTGCAATGGCGCGTGCACCGGCCAAGCGGCCGTATTCCCCTTCGGTGGAACGGGCAGCTTCACCATTGATTGGCAACCCGGAGGACAATCGGGCAATTTGGTGACAGGGCTCTGTGCCGGCAACTACACGGTAACGATCACCGACTCGGTGGGATGCGACACCACGGTGGCGTTCACTGTCGACCCCTTCACCCCCATCGTCCCGAACTTCAGTACCACACCGGAAAGCTGCGTAGGAGCGTGCGATGGCACTGCCACCTTCGGCCCAACGGGCGGGCAGTTCCCATACAATTACATCTGGGTTCCGGTGCCGGCGAGCGGTGACGGGCAACCCACGGCAAGCGGTCTGTGCGCAGGCGTGTACAGCGTTACCATCATTGATGCGCGCGGCTGCGACACTACGGTGAGCCTCCTCATAACGGGTCCGCAGCCCTTCGACTTGGGCGCAATGGAAACGGACATCTCCTGCTTCGGCGAGTGCGATGGGGCCGTTGTACTGAACGTTACCGGCGGGACCGGCGCGTACACGTACACATGGAACCCGCAACCACCGAACGGACAGGGCACCGCCACCGCCAGCGATCTGTGCGCGGGCAACATCACCGTAACGGTCGCCGATGGCAACGGCTGCGATACCACGATAACGTTCACCATCACGGAACCGCAGCCCATCGCCGCCAACCCGAGCAGTACCGACAGCCAGTGCCAGTTGTGCAATGGCACCGCTACGGTGAACCCAACAGGCGGAACGGGCTTCATCAGCGTAGTGTGGATCGATGCCAACTTCAACTTGGTCGGCTTCGGCAACACGGTGGACAGCTTGTGTGCCGGGATCTACATCGCGACCATCGCCGACCAGAACGGGTGCTTCGTGCAGCAAGCGGTGGCTGTCAGCGACAGCGACGGAGAGGTTTTGACCATGGTGGACGGCCTCACGACTTGTCCGGACAATTGCGACGGAACGGTTGAAGTGCAATTCAACTGCAGCGCGCCGTCTTGCGTGATCGCGTGGTTCAACAACAGCGGCTTCCCGCTCTTCCAAA
>JBDTSG010000152.1:0-31065 GCA_039931265.1 Flavobacteriales bacterium | reverse complement strand
AAAAACATCAGGGCGATGAGTTCGATGCTGAAGGAACAGGATTCCGGTCCCGACGGCATAGCTCCTCGCATCGAATCAGGCACGGCGCGCATGCTGGATCTGGTGGATGATCTATTGCGGTTCGCGCTGACGAACAAGACACAGGTTTCCCGCGAGACCGTTGAATTGCGCGGGATCGTTGAGGAAGTGATCGCAGGCAACGTACCGGCCGAACAGCGCGAGAGGATCTCGGTGGACATTGCCGAAGGCGTAACCGCCCCGGTTGATCGGGCCATGCTGAAGGTGCTGTTCGTGAACCTCATAGGCAATGCACTGAAATTCTCCCGCGAACGGACCGATGCCCACGTGCGTGTTTGCCATGAGCGCGAACTGGAGGCACACCACCTGTGGGTTTCCGACAACGGTATCGGCTTCGACAGCGCATCCGGAGTGGACATTTTCGGTGCGTTCAAGAGGCTCCATCGCACGGACAAGTTCGAAGGCAGCGGTGTGGGGCTCAGTATCGTTCAGCGCATCGTCAAGAAGCATGGAGGCGAAACGTGGGCCGAGAGTTCGCCCGGCCAAGGTTGCACGATCCACTTCCGCATTCCCTCCGAGATCCCCAAAGACAGCGCGCTCCCTTTTGAGGAGCGGGCGTGATGTAACCCTAAGTCCCTCCACCGCGTTCACAAGGCACTCTTCATATGGATACCTCAACTCATCAGCCATGAAGAACGCCATGTTCCTACGCCTCCTCGCCCCTCTAGCCGTGCTCTCTCTGGTCGCCAGTGCTTCCGCCCAAAGCGGCAAACTGGTGGATCGCCGTGACCAAGCCGAGGGTTGGTATTTGCCTGTCGCCGGTACTGTTCTGGTGGACGGCAAGAAGGCCACCGAAGTAGTGGTACACCTGTACAAGGACAATGAACCCGCCGGCGATGTGAAAGTGGAGAAGAACGGAACGTTCTCCGCCGAACTCGACATAGACCACACCTACGCGTTCTTGATCACCAAGGAGGGTTATCAGAACGAGATGATCACCATTGACGCATCACTTCCCGAAGGCCTTGTTCAATACCCGGCCTACGAGTGCACCGTGAACATGGATCCCGCCAACAAGTACGCAGGGAAGGAGGAGGGGTTCTTCCTCGATTTCCCTGCCGCCATCGTGAGCTACAATGCCGAGATGGGCGGCTTCTATCACAACGAGCATTATACCGATCACATCAAGGGCAAGCTGGCCGGTTACGCGCAGGCTTCCTTCTGAAGATCTTCCCCCGCGCCTACAAAAACAACGAACCAGGCCGAGGGATCCACGGGGGCGTTCGCCGGAAGGCGGACGCCTTCGTCTTTCAGTGCTGGTCGTAATCGATGGTCACGTTCGCGCTTCGCGGATGCGTCTGGCAGGTGAGCACATAACCGTCCTCAACCTCTCCATCGGTAAGGGCATAATTCATGTCCATTTCCACTTGGCCTTCCAATACCCGGGCTTTGCATGTGCAGCAGACCGCTCCTTTGCACGCGAAGGGCACGTCGAGTCCTGCATCCAGCGCGGCGTCTAGCACGGCATCGCCGTTCGCGGGTATTTGTAGAACGTGCTCTCGCCCGTCCATGATCACCTTAACGGTGGCCGTTCCGGTGAAGCTCCCGCTGGCCGCCGGCGCCGCTTCCTTCTTCGGTTCCGCGGTTACGGGTGTATTGAAAAGTTCCACATGGATGTGCGACTTGGCAACGCCAATGCTCTCCAGCGCCTCGCTCACATTCACCATCATCTGCTCCGGACCGCAGATGAAGAACTCCTTGTGCAGCGCATCGGTGATGAAGCGCCCTAACAACTCTTTGGCTTTCGCGTTGGTGATGCGCCCGTTGAAGAGCGCGTCCTCGTCCACACCCTTGCTGAGGATGTGGTGCACATCCAGCCGGTCCGACCAATGCTTCTTGAACTCACCCAGTTTTTCGCGGAAGATGATGCGGTCGTTCTCTGAATTGCCGTAGAACAACGTGAAGCGGCTCTTGGGTTCCGTGCGTAATGCTGTTACGAGGATGCTAAGGATGGGCGTTATGCCGCTACCAGCCGCGAAAGCAACGTAGTGCCGCTCCTGTGAAGCATCCAGATGGGTGAAGAAATTCCCCATGGGGGTCATCACCTCCATCGGCGCACCCGGCTTCAAGCTCTCAACCAGTTGCGTGCTGGCGCGGCCCTGGTCCACCTTCTTCACCGCAATGCTGATGTGATCGCGGTCCAACGGGCTGCTGCAAATGCTATAGCTCCGCCGTAGTTCCTCTCCGTTCACACTCAATTTCAACGTGAGGTATTGTCCGTGGGTAAAGGCGAAATCGGCGCGCAAGGCTTCGGGCACCTTGAAGTCCACCACGATACTATCGCTGGTCTCCTTCGTCACGTTCGCTACTTGCAGGGTGTGGAATCGGGCCATGCGCGGAACCATTTTCGGGGCGACGAAAGTAGCCCTTGTGCCATTCTATCTTAGCCGCCCCCGATGCTTCCGCGGCACTGCGGTATGCGGAACGGAAAGAAGACGCATGGACAACACCAAGCTCGAAGAACTGTTCCAGGCCAAGGTGGACGCGGAACTGAAGATCGAACCCAAGGATTGGATGCCCGAGAAGTACCGCCGCAATCTCATCCGGCAGATCAGCCAGCACGCGCACAGCGAGATCGTGGGCATGCTCCCCGAGGGCAATTGGATCACGCGCGCGCCGAGTTTGAAACGGAAAGCCATCCTGTTGGCCAAGGTGCAGGACGAGGCCGGTCATGGGCTGTACCTGTACTGTGCTGCTGAAACGCTTGGCATCGGTCGTGATGAACTCGTGAACCAGTTGCTCACCGGCAAAGCCAAATACAGCAGCATCTTCAACTACCCCACCCAGACCTGGGCGGATATCGGTGCGATCGGCTGGTTGGTGGATGGCGCGGCCATCATGAACCAAGTGATGCTGTGCCGCACGAGCTACGGTCCTTATGCGCGGGCCATGGTGCGCATCTGCAAGGAAGAGAGCTTCCATCAACGGCAGGGCTACGAGATCATGGGGATCCTGGCACGTGGAACAGCGGAACAAAAGGAGATGGCACAGGATGCCTTGGACCGCTGGTGGTGGCCGAGCCTCATGATGTTCGGGCCGAGCGATGCCAATAGCACGCATACCGAAAGCATCAAGTGGAAGATCAAGCGCCAGAGCAACGATGAGCTGCGCCAGATCTTCATCGATCGCACCGTGCAGCAGGCCGAGGTTATCGGCCTCACCATCCCGGACGACAAGCTGAAGTGGAACGAAGAAACTAAACACTACGATTGGGGCGAGATCGACTGGACCGAGTTCAACAACGTTGTGGCCGGCAATGGTCCCTGCAACAAGGAACGCCTGGCTGCCCGCGTGAAAGCGCATGAGGATGGCGCCTGGGTGCGCGAAGCAGCCAGCGCCTATGCGGCTAAACGAAGCAAGCGGACAGCCGCGTAACGAACGATCCATGAGCAATCTGAACGAGAAAGACTGGCCGCTCTGGGAGATCTTCATCCAGAGCAAACGCGGGCTGGAGCACAAGCACGTGGGCAGCCTGCACGCCGCCGATGCGCAAATGGCCATCGAGAACGCGCGCGACGTGTACACACGCAGGCAGGAAGGCAACAGCATCTGGGTGGTGCCAGCATCGGCCATCTCCGCCAGCAGCCCGGAGGACCAAGGCGCCTTCTTCGATCCCGCCGACGATAAGGCCTACCGACACCCGACCTTCTACACGATGCCTGAAGGGGCGAAGTACATCTAAATGTCGGTGGTAAGGGCGATGCATGCATCGCACAACAATACCACCGGCTCCCGCCGATGACCCAGCAAGAAGCCCTCTTCCAATACTGCTTACGCCGCGGCGACGACACGTTGTTGCTTGCCCAGCGCTTGGGCGAATGGTGCGGACACGGACCGCAGTTGGAAGAGGACATCGCGCTCACCAACATCGCGCTGGACCTCATCGGCCAATCGCGCAATTACCTCACCTACGCCGGTGAAGTGGAAGGCAAAGGCCGGGATGAAGACCACTTGGCCTACCACCGCAACGAGCGCCAATTCGTGAACGTAAAGTTGGCCGAGCAGCCCAATGGCGATTACGCGCATGTGATCGCGCGTTGCTTCCTGTATGACGCCTACCATCTGCCGCTACAGGAAGCATTAGCGAAGAGCGCCGATGCCCAATTGGCCGCCATCGCCGGCAAAGCGGTGAAGGAGGTGACCTACCACCTGCGGCATAGCAGCGAATGGCTGATCCGCATGGGTGATGGCACCGAGGAAAGTCACCAGCGCGCGCAGAAGGCGATCGATGAGCTCTGGACTTACACCGGCGAACTTTTCGCGACGGATGAAGTGGATGCGATCCTCGTTAAAGCCGGCATCGCTCCGGACATGGCTGCGATCAAAGCCCAATGGGATATTAAGGTGAATGCGGTGCTGCAAGAGGCAACGCTGACGCGTCCTGCTGATGGCTTCATGGCCACCGGCGGTCGGCAAGGGAAGCACACCGAGTACCTTGGCTTTATGCTGGCCGAGCTACAGTACATGCAGCGCGCCTTCCCCGGCGCGCAATGGTGATGATCGCCGCGGTGATCACCGAAGAGCGCGTTCGTGAACTGTTGCAGAACGTGAAGGACCCCGAGGTCCCAGCGATCAGCGTCTTGGAATTGGGTGTGGTGCGCAACGTTGAGGTCAAAGACGATAGCGTTCTGGTGACGATCACACCCACCTACACCGGCTGCCCGGCGATGGATGTGATGAGGCAGGACATCGAGAAGGAATTGCACGATGCGGGGATCACGAACGTGCGTGTGCAACAGGTCCTCTCCCCTGCTTGGACAACGGACTGGATCACGACCGAAGGCAAAGCCAAGCTGTTGGCGTATGGCATTGCACCGCCGGAGCACACCACCGACATCCGTGCGCTTAAAGGCGAGCTACCCGTTGTGGAGTGCCCGCTCTGTGGCAGCAAGAACACCGGCATGATCTCCCTCTTCGGCAGCACGGCTTGCAAGGCGTTGTGGAAGTGCAATGCTTGTTTGGAACCCTTCGATCAGTTCAAGTGCTTGTGATGAACCTCTCCAGTGCGCAAGAATTGGGAAGTGATAGACGTTCACAGGTCATGCGATGGACATTCTTGTTGTGTCTGTTGTTCACATTCATGATGTGCGCTCGGGCGCAAGCCCAGGATAGCACTTCGGCTCACAGGCTGACGCTGCCATTGGGGTGGGGCTTTGACTACCCTTCTAAGGCGGTCGATGCCCAGTTGCAAGGAACTGTGGTACTGAGCCTAACGTTCGACACGTTATGTAGGATCTTGGATAAGAGGATACTGGAGGATATTGGGATGGGATGCGGCACGGCGTCATTGAAATCCATCAACGCCAATTTCGAACTGGCGACCATGAAACTGAATAAGTTCAAATGCTCTACGGAACCAGTACAGTTTGAGGTTCACTTCCAACTCGAGGAGTAGAGTCTCGGAATCAACCAGCAAGCATGCCCCACTCCAAGATCCTCTTCACCACCGCCGAAGGCGTCGCCACCATCACCCTCAACCGCCCCGATAAGCTGAACAGCTTCGACCGGGAGATGTCGTTGGAAGTGATCGATGCCCTGGACAAGACCAAGGATGATGCTAGCGTGCGAGCCGTGCTGATCACCGGAGAAGGCCGTGCCTTCTCCGCTGGCCAGGACTTGGCGGAAGCCATTGCACCCGGAACCAAGATCGAGAACATCCTCACTACGCAGTACAACCCCATTGTGCGGCGCATCCGCAACCTGCCCAAGCCGGTGATCGCGGCCGTGAATGGCGTGGCCGCAGGTGCCGGTGCCAACATCGCCTATGCCTGCGATCTGACCTTGGCCGCAGAAAGCGCCAACTTCATCCAGAGCTTTATCAACATCGGGTTGATCCCGGATAGCGGTGGCACCTCTACCCTGCCGCGACTTGTCGGCATGCAGCGCGCATTCGGGCAAATGATCCTCGCACCCAAGGTGAGCGCCAAGGAAGCCGAGGCCATGGGCATGATCTGGAAAGCCGTACCCGATGCCGACCTGATGAACGAAGCAATGGCACTGGCGAAGAAACTGGCCACCATGCCCACCAAGGCCATCGCCCTCACCAAGCAGGCGCTCAACCGCAGCACCACGAACGCGATCGACGCCCAATTGGATGTGGAGAACGAGTTGCAGACCATCGCCGGCGCAAGCCACGACTACACCGAGGGGGTGAACGCTTTCCTGGAGAAGCGGAAGCCGGTGTACAAGGGCGAGTAGTCATCTTCGCCACCATGGACAAGTCAACGATCGTCGGCGTTATCGGTGCTGGTACCATGGGCGCAGGCATTGCGCAAGTGGCCGCCCAAGCAGGTCACTCCGTGGTGCTCTTCGATGCGCGGAAAGAAGCGGTGGATAAAGCCATGTCCGGTCTGGCAAAGACGATGGACAAACTGGTGGAGAAAGGCAAGCTGACAGCGGAGGCAGCCAAAGCGCTGTTGAGCCGCATTACACCAGCCCACGACCTGAAGCAATTGGCCAGTTGCGGTTTGGTGATCGAAGCAATCATCGAAGATCTCGGCATCAAGAAGAAACTCTTCGCGGACCTGGAAGCCTTGGTGGGCGCTGATGCTGTACTCGCGACCAACACCTCCTCGTTGTCGGTTACCGCCATCGCTGCCGCGTGCAACAAGCCCGAGCGCGTGGTTGGCCTCCACTTCTTCAACCCTGCTCCCCTAATGCCACTGGTGGAAGTCGTGCCCGGTTTGGCAACCGCTTCAACATTACCCGCACAAGCCACCGACCTTATGACCGCTTGGGGTAAAACCCCCGTGATCTGCAAGGACACGCCCGGCTTCATCGTGAACCGCGTGGCACGGCCTTTCTACGGCGAGGCCATCCGCATCTATGAAGAAGGGATCGCGGACATGGCAACGATCGATCATGCGATGAAGACCATCGGCGGGTTCAGAATGGGACCGTTCGAACTAATGGACCTCATCGGCAACGACATCAACTTCACCGTAACGAAGACGGTGTGGGAGAGCTTCTTCTACGATCCGCGCTACAAGCCGAGCTTCACCCAACAACGCCAAGTGGAAGCGGGTTGGCTGGGTCGCAAAAGCGGGCGCGGCTATTACAGCTACAATGACGGGCAACCGCAATCGCAGGCCCCGACAACGGATACTGAACTGCTTCAACGGATCTGTTGGCGGGTACTGGTTATGCTGATCAACGAGGCGGCCGAAGCCTTGCACATGGGCATTGCTTCGCGGGAGGACATCGATCTTGCCATGCTAAAGGGCGTGAATTACCCGAAAGGCCTGCTGCGGTGGGCCGACGAAATGGGTTTGACGGATTGCCTTTCCGCCATGGAGGCGCTCCAGGCCGAATACGGTGAGGACCGTTATCGCCCCAGTCCTTTGGTGCGCAACATGGTGCGTAAGAGCCGGAGCTTTTACTGAGCTCTAGGGATGGATCCGAAAAGAGCCATATGTATTCTCCATGGAAGGCATCTTTGCCTTTCCTTTGGCGCCCCTCAGCGGAACTACAACACCAACATGAAACTTCAACTTGCAACCACGGCCACCATGGCCGCTCTTTTCATGGCTGCTTGCAGCCCAACACCAGAGGAACAAGCCGCCGCCAGCCTGAAAGCCACTGCGGATAGCTTGGCCGCTGCTGGCTATAAAGAACGGGCCTACGTGGTGAACCCTGCGGCGAGCAATCTCACATGGACGGGAACAATGGCGGGTATAAAGAGCCACACTGGGCGTTTGACTTTCGCGGAAGGCACCTTCACGAGCAAGGGGTCAATGCTCACCGGTGGAACCTTCGTGGTGAACATGACCAGTTATGTGATGACGGACACCAACTATGCTGCGGATGGGTCGGAGCAGGGAACGCGTGCCATGCTCATGGGCCACTTGATGAGCCCTGAATTCTTCGACGTGGGCAATTACCCCACTTCAACGCTGCAGATCACCGCAGTGAACGGCAACACTGCTACGGCGGATCTTACCGTGCGTGGCAAAACCAATAGCGAAACGATCACCGACATCGTGGTGACCCCGTTCGAGGATGGTGCCATCAGGGCCAGCGGGAAACTCACCTTCGACCGCCAGAAATATGGCGTGGCGTGGAGCAGTGGCAGTAAGGATGCCGTGCTCAACGACAACATCGAGTTGACCGTGGAAGTGGTCGGCAAGCGGTTGAGGTAGACCGGGACCCTGAAAACGAAGGAGCCCCGATGCGTCGGGGCTCCTTCGTTTTGAATGTTGTCCCCTACTTGCGCATGGCGCTGGCCAGCCAAATGTTGAAGGGGCACATCGCCAAGTAGTGATCCATCAGCACGTCCATCAGCTTCGGGTCGCTCACAAGCTTGGCCGGTTTCTCCGCGCCGACATAGAACTGCTTGTTGGCGATCAACGGCTCTTTGATGACCGCAGCCTTGAACTGCGGAGGAAGCACTTTGTTCGCCTCGCCCTTCACCCCATCGAAGAGCGCCGTGAACGCTTTGTTCCCGATCGCTTTGTGGAAGCCCTTTCCATCGCGCATGATCGCCGTGCGGATGCGTTCCAATTGGTCCTTCTCCGGGGCGTATGCGCCCCCATAGAATTTCACGCTCTCCGGCCCAAGTTCGAAGTAGATGCCCGGCGTGCTATGGTCTTTGCGCCCGGCAGGTGAAACAATGGCCGAAGTGTTCAGCTTGTAGGGCGTTTTGTCCTTGCTGAAGCGGATATCCTTGTTGATGCGGAAGATGGCCTCCTTGGGGCCGATCTTCACAGCCTTGTCGTGCTTGGCAATGCGCCTGATCGCCTCTGCAACGAAACTCTCGAAGGGTTGCTTCACGCTGCCCTCATAACGCTTGCGGTTCGCGTCGAACCATTCCTTGTTGTTGTTCTTCGCCAAGTCTTTGAAGAACTTGTTGAAGTCGTCGGTGAACCAAGCCATGGTGTTTATTTGGATGCCCGTTGCAAGGTGCCATGAAAAAGCGTTCGCCCACAAAGCCGCTGGAACTGTTCGGCCCGATGTACGTGGGGGTGGTTGATAGCCCCATCGGGAAGATCTATGTGGAGTGCGATGGTGAGAGGATCGTGCGCGTTTCGTTCAAGAGCCTCGGCCAAGGCAAGCGTGGGAAACAGCCCAAGGCGTTGAAGGAAGCATTGCTCCAGATGGAGGGCTATCTCAAGGGTCGGCGGAAGAAGTTCGACCTGCCGCTGTACCAAGTTGGTAGCGCCTATCGCAAACTGGTGTGGCAGCGCCTTACAAAAATCCAGTTCGGAAAGGCGCTCACCTACGAACAACTTGCCGACGACGTTGGTGGGAATGCCCGTTCGGCGGGCACGGCTTGCGGCGACAACCCACTGCTGATCTTCGTACCGTGCCATCGCGTTCTGGGCAAGAACGGGCTGCTTACGGGATATGCGGGCGAACTCTGGCGCAAGAAATGGCTGCTGCAACACGAAGGCGTCATCCCCAAGGATCTTTTCGAGGAAGTCTGAACCATGGATGCACAAACCCTTGCCGAGCGTGTGGTGGCGCGCATGTACGACAACGACCCCTTCAGCCTGCGGATGGGCATGGTGCGTTCTGAATTGGGCGCCGGCCGGTGCGTGCTCCGTATGAAGGTGACCAACGAAATGTTGAACGGTTTCGGCATTGCGCACGGGGGTATCACGTACTCCCTCGCCGACAGCTGTCTTGCCTTTGCCTCTAATAGCCACGGGATACAAGCCGTTAGCGTGGAAACATCCATTGCGCATACCCGGCCCGTGAAAGAAGGTGAATTGCTGACCGCTACCGCCACTGAACTGGAGCGTAGTAGGCGCTTTGGGCGATACGATGTACGCGTTACCGATAGTGACAACAAGACCGTGGCGTTGTTCCGTGGTACCGTGTTCCGCACGGGTAAGCCTTGGTTCCCTGAACTGACCCCCTCCGAAGAATGACCGCAGCCTTCATTGTTGATGCCATCCGCACGCCCATCGGCAGTTTCGCGGGCACGCTTGCCGCAGTTCGCGCCGATGATCTCGCGGCGCATGTGTTGAAGGCTTTGGTCGAACGGAATCCATCTCTGGATCCAGCCGTCATCGATGATGTGATCCTGGGTTGCGCCAACCAGGCCGGTGAAGACAATCGTAACGTTTCGCGCATGGCTGTGCTTCTTGCCGGACTGCCCGTAACGGTTCCGGGCGAAACCGTTAACCGTTTGTGCGCTAGTGGCATGGGGGCCGTTGTTAATGCTGGCAGAGCCATCGCTGCCGGGCATGGCGAACTGTTCATTGCGGGCGGCGTGGAGAACATGACCCGGGGGCCTTGGGTTATGAGCAAGACCAGCACTCCTTATGGTCGGGATGCCCAGCTTTTCGACAGCAGCTTCGGATGGCGCTTCATCAATCCTCTGATGAAGGAAAAATTCGGGGTGGATGCCATGGGCGAAACCGCCGAGAACCTCATGGACATGAAGGCCGTCAGCAGAGAAGACCAAGACCGCTTTGCCCTGTGGAGCCAGCAAAAAGCCACGGCCGCTCAAGCCAACGGCAGACTGGCCCAAGAGATCTCGGCCGTTCCCATCCCCCAGCGAAAGGGAGACCCGCTCCTGTTCTCGGCCGATGAGTTCGTGAAACCGAAATCGACCTTGGAGGGGCTTGCCGGTCTCAAACCGGCGTTCCGGAAGAACGGCACCGTGACGGCAGGTAACAGCAGCGGATTGAACGATGGCGCCGCAGCCGTGCTTGTGGCCAGTGAGGTGGGCATGAAGGCCAATGGGCTGAAGCCGTTGGCGCGCATCGTATCCAGCGCGGTCGTCGGTGTCGAACCACGGGTCATGGGTATCGGCCCGGTGAACGCCGTGAAGTTGGCTTTGAAACGGGCCGGTTTGGGCTTGGACGACATGGATGTTATTGAGATCAACGAAGCCTTTGCTGCACAAGCGCTCAGTTGCACCCGCAGCTTGGCAATTGCTGACGATGACCTTAGACTGAACCCGAACGGAGGCGCGATCGCTTTGGGGCATCCTTTGGGAATGAGCGGGGCCCGGCTGCTACAAACGGCCGCTTTAGAACTGAAGGCCAAGGACAAACGCTATGCGCTCTGTACAATGTGCATCGGCGTGGGGCAGGGTTATGCGACTGTAATTGAGAGGGCCTGACCGGTTGAGATCGGTTCCATTTTACCCGTTGCGGGCCTTGCGCGGTGCATAGTTTCGCCCCCCTCACCATTCCCTCCCACAATGGTCGTCACAGAGCAGATCAACGAGTACATCGCCGAGCAGGATGATTGGAAGCGCCGCTTGTTGGTACGGCTTCGACAATTGATCCACGCCACCGACGGACAGGTTGAGGAAACATGGAAGTGGGACAAACCCCACTTCGATCACGATGGCTTGATGATCGGCATGTGCGCCTTCAAGGAACACATCTCGATCTGGTTCCACAAAGGAGCGCTTATCAAGGACCCCAAGAAGTTGTTCGAAGCCCTGGACAAGACGGAGGACAAGGGCATGAGGGCCTACAAGCTCTTCGTGGGCGATGCCGTGAATGAATCGGCATTCACCGACTTGGTGAAGCAGGCCGTTGCGTTGAACGAGAAGGGCACCAAGCTGGCCGACGCCAAACCTGCTCGCAAGACTTTGGACGTGCCCGAGGAATTGCTCGATGTGCTGCACCGAGATGAGCAGGCATGGCAGCACTGGGAGAAATTCTCCTACAGCAACAAGAAGGAGTACGCCGAGTGGGTCACGGATGCCAAGCAGGAAGAAACCAAGAAGCGGCGCATAGCGCAAGCCTTGGAGAAGATCCGCGAAGGGCACGGCAAGGACGACAAGTACAAAACCTAAGGGCCTTTCAACGTAAACAGAAAGCCCCGTTCACCAATGGTGAACGGGGCTTCTTCAACTTCCTGATCTTTATTGGCCTGCCTCTGCGGTGCCGGGTTCTTCGTTGTTCACCTCCTCCTTTTGCGCTGTCACCTTACTGTCTTCTTCTTTGGCGGGCTTCCTGTTCGCCGCCACTTTGGTCACTTCTTCCTTTCCGGTTGGCACCTTGCTCGCCTCATCCATTGCGGTATGCTTGGCGAAACGCTTTTTGAACTTGTCGACACGTCCGGCGGTGTCCACCAACATCATCTTGCCCGTGTAGAACGGGTGGCTGGTGTGGCTGATATCGATCTTCACCAAAGGGTATTCGTTGCCATCGGTGAATTTGACGGTGTCCTTGGTGGCGGTGCAGCTCTTGGCCAGGAACATGGTGTCATTGCTCATGTCCTTGAACACAACGAGGCGGTAATTCTCAGGGTGGATGCCGGGCTTCATGGTCTTCTCTGTTTTTCAGGTCCGCCGTCATCCCATTTTCATCGGGGGAATGTCTGCGAACGGGCGGCAAATGTATCCGGATAACCATCACGGGCAAGGTCCGGGGTCGAAGGAGGTAGTGGGTCATGCCATGCAGTTGGCAAAAGTCGCGTCCGGAGCCCGTTCCTGAACGTTGCCCGGGGTATCAGCCCGTGAAGGCAATGATCCACCTTGGTTCAGCGTACTGAACGGCGCAACGGCCATCTTTGCCCGCCTTGAAACCCATTCGGCTCCTCCTTCCAATCGGCTTGGTGCTGATCGCCATGCTGCCTGCCTGCCGCAAGGACGCCCAGTTCACCGAAGACCGGGTGGATCTGGTATTCAGCCAGGATACCGTGCTGTACGATACGATCTTCACCACCGTTGGATCGGTCACCAAGCGCTTCACGGCCCGCAACCCCAACAGCAATGCTGTCCGGGTGGACATCGCCTTGGAAGGCGGCAGCCCCTCCCCGTTCCGCATCAATGTGGATGGCTCTTCCGGCCTCAGTTTTACCGATGTTGAGATCCTCGGTGGCGACAGCATCTACATTTTCGTTGAAGCCACTCTGGGCGAGAACCTCGCCAACGACCCGTTCATATTCGAGGATCACATCCTCTTCAACACCAACGGTGCGGACCAGCAAGTGCTGTTGCTCGCTTGGGGACAGGATGCACACTTCCATTACCCCGATCAGTTCATTCAAGGGTTCCCGGCATTCAGCTACGTCGTTGGGGGCTTTGATGGAGGCGGCAACCAGATCTGCGGGGAAGTGGAAACATGGACCAACGACAAGCCGCATGTGATCTACGGTTATGCGGTGGTTGACTCGTGCAACAAGCTCGAGATACAGCCTGGTACGAAGGTCTATTTCCATGGCGGTGGTGGTCTATGGGTGTACCGCGGTGGTTGGATCGAAGCGTTGGGTACCACCGACGATCCCATCGTCTTCCAAGGTGATCGACTGGAATCAGCCTATGAGGATCTCCCGGGCCAATGGGACCGGATCTGGATCAACGAAGGCGACTTCGCCAACGAGGACAACAAGTTCGAGAACGTTGAGATCCGCAACAACCTGATCGGTATCCAATGCGAGACATGGCCGCTGTCGGTGAATGAACCCACCACGATCAACAAGCTCGTGCTGAACAACGTGAAGATCCTGAACTGTTCGGCTGCGGGCATCCTGAGCCGCAACTACCGCATTACGGCCAATAACCTTCTTGTGGGAGATGCCGGGCAGTACAGCGTTGCCCTCACCGGCGGTGGTGAGTACCATTTGAACCACATGACCATCGGTAACTTCTGGGACTGGGAGATCCGCAATACCCCGGCCTTCATCGTCACCAATTACTTCGAGGATATTACGGGCGCTGTTCAGGTGCGCGACATCGGGACAAGCCTCGTCCGGAACTCCATCATACACGGGTCCAACACGAACGAGTTCAAACTCGATATCGACCCGCTCGGTGCCTCGGCGCTGACCTTCATGGATGATATGCTGCGCACCGATCAGAACGTGAGCAACGGCAGCATTTTCCTGAGCGGTATCGCGGTGAACCAGAACCCGGCCTTCGTGGATGGACCGGCTGACGATCATCACTTGACCGCTGGGTCGTATGCCCGCGAGCGGGGGTTGCCCAGCACGCCGGAAGCCTTCCTTGATATCGACGGCTCCTCGAGGTGCGAGACTTGGCCCGATCTGGGCTGCTACGAGTATTGCCCTTGAGTTACTCCGGGTGATCGCGGCCGAAAGCCTCGCGTGCCATGCGGATCTGTTCGTCTTCCGCAGCGAAGACTTTCTTCAGGCTATCGCTCACCTCTTTCGTTTCAAGCAGCTTCATGTCCGGCTGCCCTGCTTCTACCCACGCGCTGTACCAGAAACTGCCTACGGTGATGATGCTTTCGTTCATCCGGCGTTCCACCATGCCGCCCATGGCATCCTCGTAGGCTTTGGTGAACTCCCGTGAATAGGCACGCGCAGCGCCTTGGCCCCGGTCTTCGAACGTGTAGCGTCGGTCATCGGGCCATTCGGCGGTAAGGCGCTTCTCAATGTCGAACACGGAATCCACGGCAGCGTGGCTGGCCATCACCGCATCCCAAGCAACGGTAAGCGGGTCGTCGATGTAGCGCGCGCGACCGGTGAAGTGATCATAGTCCTCGGCGCTCAGTTCCGGTATACGGCTCTCCCAGAAGGCGTGAATACCATACTGCCCGGTCAATTGTCCGTTGTAGTTCTCGGTGGTGTGCAAAGGCACGTGCGCATCGGCGATGTAGTGCCCGATATCCGCCGCGTTGCTCAGGATGCGGTCCACGTCGCCCCGTTGGAAGGCGGTCACCAAGCGTGCGTACATGAGACGGATGTGCCACGGCACAATACCATAAGCCTGTAGGGTATCCTCCGTGAATTTGGTGACGGCATCGTCCCACTTGCGGGGTACGAGGGAAAAAGGATCGGCACCATCCTTCGCATAATGGTCGATATCGATGTAGTGGCGCGGTGCCTCACCTTTCACCGCGTAGCGGCGCCGATCGGGGTCCACAGCATGGTCGCTGAGGAAATCGATGTGTTTCTTGAAGAACGGGAACAGTTCAGGAGGAAGCGTGAAGCACGCCATCCGGTTGATGCGCTTGTGGCCATAGAAACCCCAAGCCTGCGCATTCTCATGTTCGATCATCACTGGCCATGCGATCACGGCGACCGCGACCAGCAAAAGGATCTTATGGATCGGTTTGCCCACTATACGCCGGGTACTTCAACCGCCATGGGTACCAGCACACCTTCGCGCAGCATGGGTATAACGCTGCTCTGATCCGGAGTGAGGCAGAATTTCACGTCGTCGAGCAGCTTCAATTTTTCCACCCTGCGCCGGCGGGGCGCCGCTTTCAGGATGCTCATGAAATTGTCGCGCGCAGCCATGAAGAGATACTTCGCAGCGATGCTGCTGTCCTCCTCCAGCCCGAACTTGCCGCTCTCCAACAACTTGTCCATCACGGCACCTGCGAACACCGAGTCCTCCAAGTTGAACTTGTCCTTCCAGCCGCTGCAGAGCAACAGTACGTTTTCGTTCTGCTGGATCAGCCAATTGCTCAGGGCGGTCATGTTCAGGAACGACCCGATCACCAAATGCCGCGCATTCCGCGCTACGTTGATGGCGTGCGTGCCATTGGTGGTGGTCATGACGATCGTCTTTCCCTCCAGGTCCGCTTGGGCGAAGGCGATGGGCGAGTTGCCGAAGGCGAAGCCGTCCACCACTTCCCCATCGCGTTCGGCCGCTGCGATGTAGCCGCTTCGGCCGATGTACTGGCGCGCTTCCTCGATCGTGCTCACCGGTATGATACGCTCGGCGCCATGCTCGAAGGCCGTAACCATTGCACTGGTGGCGCGCAGGATGTCGATCACCACCACGATCCCCATGTCTTGGGAATAGAGCGGATACTGCCCCGGCTGGAAGCATACTTCCACACGGTACTTGTAATCGGGATTGCGGCTGGCCGGGTTCATCCTTGTTTCAGGAAGGGCAACTTGACCACGCGGGCCTTCAGTGCCTTTCCCCGAACGTCGATGAAGATATCGCTTCCCTCCTTTGCCAATGCGGTGGGTACGTAGCCCATTCCGATGGCCTTGTTGAGCGAGGGGCTTTGCGTTCCGCTGGTCACCTTACCGATCACGGCGCCACTGGCATCTTGGATCGGATGGTCGTGGCGGGGTATGCCCCGGTCCACCATTTCGAAACCGACCAGTTTGCGCGAAACGCCCGCCTCCTTCTGGATCTTCAACCGGTCGCTGTCCACAAAGGGCTTGGTGAACTTGGTGATCCAACCCAACCCGGCTTCCAATGGCGATGTGGTGTCGTCGATGTCATTTCCGTAAAGGCAGAAGCCCATCTCCAAACGCAACGTGTCGCGTGCCGCCAATCCTGCAGGCTTGATGCCATAGGCCGCACCAGCGGTGAAGATCGCGTCCCAGGCTTTTGCCGCCAGCGGGTTGGGCACGTACACTTCGAAACCACCTGCGCCGGTATAACCGGTGCTGCTGACCAACACCAAGCCGACGCCCTTCATCTCGGCGTACTGGGCCGTGTAATACTCCATCAGGGAGAGGTCAACGGAGAAAAGCGGCTGAAGCGTCTCCAACGCCTTCGGGCCCTGAACGGCCAGCAGGCCCATGTGGTCGCTGATGTTCTCCAGCTTCGCATCGAACGTGTTGTGCTTGTTGATCCAATCCCAGTCCTTTTGGATGTTCGACGCGTTCACCACCAGCACGTAGTGGTGGTCGTCGCCGATCTGCATGCGGTAAACGAGCAGATCGTCCACGATCCCGCCTTCACCGTTGGGCAAACAGCTGTATTGCACTTTACCGACGGCCAATTTGCTTGCGTCGTTGCTGGTCACCTTCTGGATCAGGTCCAAGGCCCCTGGCCCGCGAACGATGAACTCGCCCATGTGGCTTACATCGAACACGCCCACACTGCTGCGCACGGCAAGGTGTTCGTCATTGACGCCGGTGTACTGCACCGGCATGACATAGCCCGCGAAGGGTACCATTTTGGCGCCGAGGTTCTCATGCACGCTACGAAGCGCAGTGCTTTTCAATTCTGTTGTCGTGTCCATGGTTGCTGTGGTCATATCGGTCGGGGCGATGCACGCATCGCCCTTCCTCCGAAGTCACTTTGAGATGAGGTCGTTCATGAGTTGCAAGTAGCGGTCTTGCCATGCGCTCAGGCTGTAGCGTTCCTGAACGGTGCGGCGGGCAGCAGTTCCCATGCGTTGCCGAAGATCGGCATCCTCCACCAGCCGCGCGACTTTCTCCACCCACTCCTCGGTCGTGCCGGCCAAGAAGCCGTTCTCGCCGTCGTTTATGATGTCGCCATTGACGCCTACTGGGCTCATGAGCGTGGGGATACCAAGCGCCATGTACTGCAGGCCCTTCAACCCGCATTTGCCGCGCGCCCACTCATCGTCAGGCAACGGCATTATGCCGATGTCGATGGCATTCAGGTCCGCGACTTCCGTGTCCTTCCGCCACGGCATGCCCTCAATGCCGAGGGACGGTTCGCGGAAGGTCCCGTCGCCGATCACGCGGAAACTGATGCGCCCCCCGAAGCGCCTTTTCAACTGCTGCAGCGCGGGCAAAGCGTACTTGAAATGCTGAATGGTGGTGATACTCCCGCTCCAGCCAATGCAGATGGGGCCATTACCGTTGCGCGGCGCGGGTTGATACTCTTCGGTATCAATGGTGGTGGGCATCACCATCACGTTCCCGTTGTACGGCTTGGAGTAATCGGCCAAATACTGGTTGCCGGCCAGGATCAGATCGCTGAGCGCAATGAGCTTGGGCGTCTTGCCGGGGTCCTTCATCCACCTCCAGCGGCGGTTGGCATCGCTCACGTTGGGCAGCCAGATGGCATCATCGAAATCGAAGATCAATTTGGCCCTGCTTTTCCGCATGCGCTGCTCGAAAGCGATGCTCCGGCTCATCAATGCTTCGCGGAAGAGGAAGATGATGTCGAAGTCGTTGGCACGGGCCGCATCCCGGCTGCGGACGGTGTTGCATTTGGCAACGAAGCGCGCCTTCTTGAAGTAGTTGCCCTTGCTATAAAGCACTTTGTCGTCCGCCTCGTTCACCAATGAACTCAGCTCGCACTGCCAGCCGTTCTTCTCCAAGTGCGGGATGTACTGCTCGAAACGGAAACGTTGGCCCGGGGCCCTGCCCGGGCGGTGACTGGCAATGAACAGGATGCGGGGCATGTGCGACTGAGGGCCGCGAAAGTAACCGCGCGAAATCGTGGATAGTGAAGATGCTGGAGATGTGAAAATGAGATCGGAGCCGATCCACTGTTCAACGGGCTTTCACTCCCAAGGCATGCCAGAACGGAGCACTCCGCGAGAAGCGTATCCCGGTGAGCCCAGCGCTCTGCATCATTTGCTCCATCTCCCCTTTCGTGAAGCGTTGCTCCAGCGGTGTACCGAACCGGTCCAGCGCGTCGTTACGGACGATCAGGAAGCGCTTGCCGACGTAATAGCTCAACGGAACCTTTTTCCAAGAGCCGCCACCAATGGCCTTCATCAAGCGGGCCAACAAGACGAAAGGCATGTAGACGAACACCGCGATCAGGTCGCAGACGAAACGCTTCAGTGCTCCCGGCAACTTGCTCACCACCCGCCGCACCAAGGTGCTGGCATGGAAGAGCGCCTTGAACAATGGCCCACGGCCATCAAGAGCGTAGTACAGGTACAGCAGCAAGTGGCCGCCGGGACGCAGTTTGGCTGCGGCCTTGCGCACGGCACCTGCCGTGTCGGGTACGTGATGCAGCACGCCAAGGCAAACGATCATGTCGAAGCTGCTATCGGGGAAGGGGATGTTGTCCACGCCGGCTTGGCTCCAGCGCACATTGGCCAGATCGCTGTTGGCGTGCGCGGCGTGCAGCACGGCCGCACTCGGGTCCACCGCTTCCACTCTACCCACTTGCGGACTTATGTAGCGGGTCCAACGGCCACTGCCGCACCCGAGATCCAACACAACGGTGTCCTTCGTGAGCAAGCCGTCCGGCACGATGTCGAAATACTCATCGCCGATCATGCGCAGGTCGTCGGCACTGAAGACGGTGAACTTCTCCCACTCTTCACCGAATGACGTGATCGTTTGTGGATCGCGATGACCTTGGCCTGCGGCATAGCTGTGTACGATGCGCCCCGCCACATCGGTGGATGTCACGGGCGCTTGGTCCGGTTCGGGTATGCGCATCGTCACCCCTGCTTCACCCAATACGGGGGGAGCTTTTCCGTGATCTCGATATGGCCGAACGCCTTGCTCTCGCGAGCGCCGGTCTTCCGCGCCCATTCGGCCATTCGGCGCAGGCCCTCATCCAGCGATGTGTTCTTCGGAGTGCCGAAAATGCGGTGTGCCTTGCTGTGATCGCTCCAAGCATGCAGCACTTCGTTGCGCGCTTCCACATGCTTCAGTTCGCCGCTGACACCCATCGCCTTCATCACGGCTGTGGCCAACTGCTTCACCGTGTAGGGTTGGTCGGCGCCAATGTTGAAGACCTCGCCAAAGGCGGCAGGAACGTTCACGCAGTTCGCCATCACCGGTGCAATATCCCCGACGTAACTGAACGCCCGCTGCTGCTCACCGTCGCCGAAAACGCTGAGCGGGGTGCCTTGCATCAGCTGGTTCATGAAGATCCCCACCACGTTGCGGTAGCGGTCCCCGATGTTCTGGAACTTACCGTAGACGTTGTGCGGGCGGAACACCACGTAGTTGAGGCCGAACATGTGTTTCGCAGCGTAGAGGTCCATTTCCACGGCCAGCTTGGCAACACCGTATGGATCCTCGGGCTTGGGCGCCATATCCTCGCGCATGGGTGGGTGCAATGCACCGTACACCGCAATACTGCTGGTGAAGACAAAGCACTTCACTTTGTGGTTCACGCTGGCATTGATCAGGTGAATACTGCCGAGCAGGTTGTTCCGGTAGTTGAATTCGCGGATGAAATGGCTCAGTCCTTCAGCGGCATAGGCGGCCAAGTGATACACGTAGTCGAAGCGGTGCTTTTCGAAGAGCGCTTCGATCAGCGCGTAGTCGTTGATGGAGCCTTGCACGAAAGTGGCGCGCGGGTCAACTTGATCAGCGAACCCACCGCTCAGGTCATCGAGGGCCACCACGGTATGGCCCATGGCCAGCAGTTCTTTCACCAAGTGCGCGCCCATGAATCCGGCGCCGCCGGTAACGAGAGAGACAGGCATGGTCCTTAGGGGGAGATTGAAGGGTTGAAGGCGAAGGTCGCGGTGGGCAAAGATGCTCTCCGCAACCGAAGACGGAAGGGGTTGCCTGCGAAAGCCACGGGTACATTCGCGGCGATGGCTAAGCGCTACCTGCCCCGCTGGACGATCCTCTTGATCGATCTGTGCATGTGCCTGGTGGCCTTGTTCATTTCATACCAGTTGCGTTTCAACTTCCAGGTGCCAGCGCACGAGTACGCGTTGCTCTGGCCCGTGCTTCCGGTTTTCCTCTTGATCCGGCTTGCCTCCTTGTGGCTGGCGCGCATCCACATGGGGCTTGTGAAGCACACGAGCACCGAGGACGCACGGCGGATCTTCCTAACGGTATTGGCCGGGTCCGCGCTCTTCGCGGTGCTGAGCATGGTGCGGTACTTCTTGATCGACGGTATCTACTTCCTGCCGCGGACCGTGATCATCATCGATTTCATGACCACCGCCATGCTGCTCATCGCCAGCCGCATTGCCGTAAAGCTCCTTTACCTGCGGGCCAAGGGGAGCGGCAAGGACGAGGTACGCGTGATCCTGTACGGCGCTGGCGAATCGGGCTTGATCACCAAGCGTACGCTCGAGCGCGACGGCAGCAGCAAGCATGTGGTGGAAGCGTTCATCGACGATGATGTGAAGAAGGTGGGGCAGCGTTTGGAGGGCGTACCCATCGCGAGCACGGCGGCCTTACCGGCCCTGCTGGCCGATGGCGACGTGGACCAGGTGATCATCACCATGCAGCACCCCGATGCGGAGAACCGTCGGAAAGTCGTGGATATCTGCATGGCCGCCAAGACGCACGTGCTCAGCGTGCCCCCGGTGAGCGATTGGATCAACGGACAGTTGAGCAGCGGCCAGATCCGCGAGGTGCGCATTGAAGATCTCTTGGGCCGCGCGCCCATTAACCTCGATGATGCCGATGTGCGCGCACGGTTCGTTGGAAAGCGCGTGCTGGTGACCGGGGCTGCAGGCAGCATCGGTAGCGAGATCGTGCGGCAGTTGGTGACGCTTGGCGCGGAGCACACCGTGTTGCTGGACAACGCCGAAAGTGCGCTCTACGATCTGGAGATGGAGCTGAAGGGCAAGGGCCGTTCGGCTTTCACTCCCGTGATCGGGGATGTGCGTGATCGCGCAGCAATGGAGCGCGTCATCATAGCTGGGAAACCCGATGTGATCTTCCATGCCGCCGCCTACAAGCATGTGCCCTTGATGGAGGCGCAGCCCGAACAAGCGGTGCGGACCAACGTCCTCGGCACACGCAACATGGCGGAGCTGGCCGTGGTGCATGGCGTTGGCACTTTCGTCCTCGTCAGTACGGACAAGGCCGTGAACCCCACCAGCGCCATGGGTGCCAGCAAACGCGTGGCCGAACAGGTCGTGAGCGTGCTTGCCGGTGCCGCACCCGGCACGGTCTTCATTACAACACGTTTCGGTAATGTGCTCGGCAGCAATGGATCGGTGATCCCCTTGTTCCGCAAGCAGATCGCGGAGGGAGGGCCGGTCACGGTGACCGATCCCGAGGTCACCCGCTTCTTCATGACCATACCGGAGGCCTGCCGCTTGGTGTTGGAAGCCGCCACCATGGGCAAGGGCGGCGAGATCTATGTGTTCGACATGGGCCAACCGGTGCGCATATTGGATATGGCGGAGAAGATGATCCGGCTCAGTGGAAAAGAGCCCGGCCGCGATATCGAGATCACTTACACGGGCTTGAGGCCCGGCGAGAAAAGGTTCGAGGAACTCCTGACTTCCCAAGAGAACGCATTGGCCACGCATCATCCGCGCATCCTGATCGGCAAGACCAGCGCCTTGGACCACACGGTTGTCAATGCGGGTGCCGCTGAGCTCATGGCTGCGGCAGACCGCGGTGATGGTGCGCAGTGCATCCGGATCATGAAAGACTTGGTGCCCGAATACACGAACGAGCAACCGGCACAGGTCCGCTATACCGCACCTTCGCACAAGCCGAGCACTTAGCAAGTTTCAAGGCCCAAGTTTCAAGCTCCAATACTCACCACTCGCTACTCCCAATGACCAAAGACAAGAACCTGGAGATCGCGCGCCTTCAAAAAGAGATAGGTGGTTACATCGGCATGGGTGCCGACAGTCTCGTATTCAACTTCGAAGAGAAAGAGCGCAAGACCAAGCTTTACTTGATCACGCTGAGCCCGCGTCACAACCAGAGCTTTCTTTTCCACGCCACGGAAGGAAGCGACAAAGCCAATGCGCTGGAAGCGATGCTCGACTACGTGCGCACCTACAAAGAGGCGACCAGCAGCTATACCATCCAGTGGAGCGTGCGCGGGGAGAACGTCCTGAACACATCGTATTTCCGCGCCAAGAACGTGCTCGAAGCGTTGGACAAACTTTTCTACGATCGCGATCCGAACAGCATCACCGTGTTTTCCCTGATGCTGAACCCGATCTCGTGACCGGCACATGAGAACGCCGGTACAAGTGCGCTTTGCCGATGTGGACATGGCGCGCCATGTCCACAATGCCGCCTACCTCCATTTCTTCGAACTGGCGCGCATGGCGTTGCTCGCGACCTTCATCGCAAAGGAGCACGACTGGAGAACGCAAGGCCTCATCCTCGCCCGCAACGAAGTGGACTATCGCAAGCCAGTGCACTTGAGGGACGACATTGATGTGGATTGTTGGTGCAGCGCTATCGGGGACAAGAGCTTCACACTGAGCTATGCCGTTGACAGGTTGGACCGTGGCAAACGGGAGCGTTGCGCCGACGGCAAGAGCGTTATGGTGTGCATGGACTACCAAGTGGGTGCGACGATCGGCCTTCCGCAGGCCTGGCGCAGCGCGCTGGAAGAACATCGCACACCAACACCATAAGCAAGGCTCCATTTTTCGGCTGTTCCCATTTTCGCATCTCCTCATCTCCACATTTGCCGAATGCGCCCCATTACCCTCACCGAGCCCGGAACAGTGCTTCCGGAAAGCGAGCTGATCCTTAACCCGGATGGCAGTGTGTACCACTTGGCGCTGCGACCCGAGCAGTTAGGCGATACGGTTTTCGTTGTGGGCGATCCCGGTCGAGTGGCATTGATCAGCAAGCACTTCGACCGCATCGATCACAAGAGCCAGAACCGGGAGTTCATTGCGCATACCGGAACATTGAGAGGCCGTCGCATCACCGCATTGGCGACCGGCATCGGTACGGACAACCTGGATATCGTGATGGGCGAGTTGGACGCCCTCGTGAACATCGACCTTGAAAAGCGCACACCGAAACGGGAGCAGAAGTCGCTCACCATTATCCGCATGGGCACATGTGGCGCGTTGCAGGAGGATATCCCGGTGGACACGTTCATTGTGAGCCAAAGCGGGCTGGGGCTGGATAACGTGCTGCACTACTATGCGCATGAGAATGAAGACCGGGAGCACCGGCTCTTGCACGCCATCCTTACCCATGTGGAATGGCCGGATAACCTGCCCATACCCTACATGGCGTTCGGTAACGAGCCGCTCTTGAGCCTACTGGGCGATGGCAACCACGTTGGCATCACCGTTACTTCCGGTGGGTTCTACGGGCCACAGGGAAGGCAACTGCGCGCGGTGCCGAGCGTGGATACGATCAACGATGCTTTCACTTCATTCGTTAGTACGGTGGATGATCTGGAAGGACTGCGGATAACGAACTACGAAATGGAGACCAGCGCGCTGTTCGGTCTTAGCGGCCTGCTGGGCCACAAAGCAGCTACCGTATGCAGCGTGGTGGCCAACCGGTTGCGCAAGGAGTACAGCAAGGACCATCACAAGGCCATTGAGCGCATGATCGAACAAGTGCTTGCGCGCGTGATCGGTTGACCGGATGAGGATCGACCCAAAATGAAGCAGGGGCCGATCGTTGGACCGGCCCCCACTCCCACCGACCGCAACCGTGGTTGCCGCCGACGCTGGCTGTCGCTGAGGTGCTTCGGACTTGCGCCCCACACACCTTCAACCTCCTTCGGGAATGCCCCGACGGATCGTGGCATTGGTTCAGCGGGTTTACCTCTTACCAGGTCCTGTTCCCCCTAAAGTTCACAGGCCGCTCCCTTTCCCTTGGTTGGCTGCCGGACACGTTGTGCCCACTACAACCGCTCAGTGGACCAAACGTATCCTCACTTCAACGCGAAGCCAAAATTCCGGGCATCGTTCCATGAACATTTTGCCAACAGCGGTTGACAACCACTGAGCCCTAACGACCTGTATGGCTTACGGGCAGCGCCGTTGTAATGCCGTTGCACTCAACTACCACTACAAAGGCACCGGCGGCCATGCCGGACAGGTCGAGCACTATGCGGCTCTCCGTTCTGCCGCGCGCAACGCTCAATTCCTTGTCGAGCAAGAGGCGGCCTTGGGGATCCAGCAGTTTCACTTGTGCATCCGCGCACTGCGCACCGCGCAACGCCAGGGTGTGCAAGCCAACAGCATCGCCACCGAGCCACTGCAGTTGCAAACCCGCGTTGTTGTTCTCCTCAATACCCGTGCATGGATCGATGATCACGGCCACGGATGCGGTTGCGGCCACGCACGGTGCGCCGGGGTCAACGGTGTAGGTGTAAAGCCCGGATGGATCCACCGATGCATCGAATTGGGGTCCGTGGGGTTGGCTGTTCGGGCCGACCCAGCTGCCACCGGCGTCGGGTGTGCCACCGAGCAAGGTGACGAGGGCTACCGGTGCCGCATTGGCACAGATGGTGGCCGTAGCCGATGTACCGGCATCCGGTTCCGTTACGATCTGCACTTCAACAAAAGCGCTGTCGTTCGGACACGGGCCTTGGCCAAGAACGATGTAGGTGTACAAACCCGGTGCATCCACTGTTGGATCGAAGAGCTGGTCCGTAACGAAGGAGCCGGGGTTGAGCCAATAGCCGTTCGCATCGGGCGAGCTGCTCAGGAAACCGATGAGTGCTTGCGGCGAAGAAGTGGAACAGACCAATTGCGTGCTCCCCACGCCGGCATTCGCTGGATCCACTAGCGAGATCGCCAGTACTGCGATCGCATCGGCACAAGGCGGCTGACCGGTCACTGTGTAGGTGTAGTTACCGCCGGGCTGTCCAGCGCTATCGAACTGATCGCTCACCACTTGGTTGTTCGGGTTGGTCCACACGCCACCGGGGTCCGGACTTCCACCGAGCAACAGATCCATGTCGTACACGCCGCTCGCCTTGCAGATCTCCGCACTGGTGTCGGTACCTGCGCTCGGGCCGTTGTTGATGGTGATGTCGCTACCGTTGTCGGTGCCCGTAGTGGGCGGTGTGCTGCTTACAACGCGAATGCGATAGCCGCTACCAACGGCTGTACCAGCCGGGATCGTTCCCGCAACGGAACCACTGGTTGTGCTGACAACGGAGCCGATCGCGACAGGTGCCGCGAAACTGCCCAAGGCATTGCTCAGCTGCGCCGTGAAGACGTTTCCGGGTGTATACGTGCCGGTGGCAGCGTAATCAACGGTAACACCGGAGCCATCGCACAATTGCAGCGAACTCACTTGGGTAGTGATGCTGTTCACCGTTCCTGTTTGCGCCACGATGGAGACATCATCGATGCCGAAGCCGGGATCCTGTGCGCCCGTGCCGATGCCGTTGACGAACTTGAAACCGAAGCGCAGGGTGGCTTGGTTGCCGAAGGACGGGTCGCTGATGGTCTGCTGCACCCAAGCCGTCTGGTTGTTGTAGTTGGTGATGGGCGTGCTGATGAGGTTCCAACTGCTTCCGCTGTTCGTGCTATAGTACACCTGCCCGTAATGGCTGGCGCTACCGGCGCAGAGCCACCAGAACGTTAGGTCAACATCGCTGTACCCGATGGTGCTCACATCGCTGCTCATTCGGCTGAAGGTGTTGTCGGCCGTGATGCAGAAACCATCGGCGGCGCCGAACGAGCAGCAGAGGATGCCATCTGCAATGCCCTCCACGCTGGCAGTGTGCAAGTAGTTGCCGTTCTGCGGAACAATGGCCGCTGGTTGCCCTGCAGTGTTCACGATCGTGTACGGGAACGGGAAACCGAGGCAGATCACATCGCCATTGCCGCCGGTGTAGCTATTGTTAACCACCCACGTGTTCCAAGTGCTGATGCTGCTGCCTGCATCGGTGGTGTTGAGGGTGAACGCTGGCGCACTTTCGAAGTCCTCGGTGAATAGAGTGGATTGTGCCGCGGAACCCAACGAAAGCGTCAGGCAACCCAAGGCATGGAGGTAGGGGTGGATCATCGGTGGGTTATGGTTTTGGCCCCCGAAAGTCGGGGACGCGCCAAAGTAGTGAGGCAACTCCTTGAGGCGCATGCACAGGAGTTTTCAACCAACCCTTCACCCACTGGATACACCCGGCTAACTTCACAACCCTTCATTCGCAACCTGTGCCCTACGACCTGACGATACCATCAATCAAAACCCTGAGAACATGAGATCCATCCATACACTAAGGCGCCCTTGGCTGGCCGCCTGTTTCCTTGCGGCAGCGTTGCCCGCTGGAGCGCAAACCGTTTTCATCAACGAGATCCATTACGATAACACCGGCGCCGATGCTGGTGAGGGAGTAGAGATCGCGGGGCCGGCTGGCACGAACCTCGCCGGTTGGATCGTGCAGCCTTACAATGGCAGTGGCGGCGTCACGTATACACCCATCGGCACACTCAGTGGAACGATCCCGGATCTGGGTGGCGGCTTCGGCACCCTGTTCTTCTCGATCGTTGGTCTCCAGAACGGCGCACCGGACGGGCTGGCACTCGTTAACAACGTTCCGGCCGTAGTGCAGTTCCTCAGTTATGAAGGTGCATTCACCGCGACTAACGGCCCAGCCAATACGATGCTCTCGGCTGACATCGGGGTAACTGAACCCGGCAATGTGTTGAGCCAGTCCCTCCAACTGACAGGCACCGGAACAGTGTACACCGACTTCACGTGGGCCGTACAAGCAGCCAACACATATAATGCGTTCAACAATGGTCAGACTTTCGCGGGCGGGGGTTCCGACCCGGTGGTAGGATTCGTTAACGTGGCTGCCAGCACAGTTGAAGGTGGGGCCGGTTCTATCGGTGTGCGAATGGATATTGCCCCCGCAGCGAACGTAACCGTTACGATCAGCGACGACCTGAGCGGCACTGCGGACGCCTTGGACTACACCACGTTCAGCGATGTGGTGCTCACCTACACCCCCACTGATACATACCCCTTCACGCAGAACGTCTCCTTGTTCACCACGCCCGATGTGGATTACGAAAGCGACGAGACGGTGGTGCTCAACATGAACATTACCACTGGCACTGCCGATCCCGGCAACGCTACGCACACGCACACCATTCAGAACGATGACCTGCCGCAGATCGTGATCAATGAAGTGGACTATGACCAGACCGGAACGGACGCTTTAGAATTCATCGAACTGAAGAACAACGGGGCCACTTCGGTACCGCTGCTCGGCTTGAAGGTTGAACTGATCAACGGTTCAGGTAACGTGCTCTATCAAACCTTCACCCTGCCCAACGTTAACCTGGCCGCGAACGACTACTTCGTGATCTGCGGCACCGGCAGCAGTGTCCCGAATTGCGATTTCCAGAACGGTGTCGCCACCAACCTGATCCAGAACGGTGCACCCGATGGCATCCGGCTGGCCACAACGAGCAACATCCTCATAGACCAAATGAGCTACGAGGGCAGCATGAGCACAACGGAAGGAACGGCCCCGGCGGACATTGATGACGGCACCGAACCCCAACAAGGCCTGAGCCGACTGCCAGATGGACAGGACTCGAACAACAACAGCGCGGACTTTTCCATGCACTGCACATCGCCCGGCCTGAGCAACCTGAGCTCGACCCAATTCTGCCTCTGCGAACCAGCCACCTTCACCTACTTCCCCAGTTGCATCGATGCGTTCACTTGGAACATCATTGTTGTCGTTAGCAGCACCGGAAGCGGTTCAACGGTCGATATCACCAACAGCCTGAACGGCAGCAGCCAACTGGGTGTGGGCACGGGTGTGCATGTGATCGGGCCCTTCAACAACTTCGATGTCGTCAACATCACCGTGGCCCACGAGGTCTTCAGCGAATGCGATGAGGTCCGCACCGGTATTACGAAGGACTGTACGCCTCCGCCCCCGTGCTTTGATAATGAGTGCGAGCTGACCATCCTCACCGACAATTTCCCGGCCGAGATCACCTGGACCATTGAACCCGCCGGTGGCGGAGCACCCGTGTGCAGCGGCGGTCCATACTTCATCGACTTAAACACCGAGATCGAAGTGTGTTGCCTGCCCGATGGCTGCTACGACCTGATCTTCAACGATGGCTTCGGTGATGGCATCACCGATCCAACGGGTGCGATCACTTTGCGCGACCAGTTCGGCAACCGCATACTCGATGGCGATGCCACATACACCAGCGTTAGCCAAGCCACCCTGCCGTTCTGCCTGCCGCTGGGTGCCGATAGGCTCACCATTGCCACTTGCGATCGTGAAGACCTCAGTCCAACAAGTGTGATCGTGGCCTCGCCCAACGCCGCTGTTACCGCGGAGTACACGGCGAACACCAACAACAACCTCACCGACGATGGTTACCAGTTCTGGATCCTGGATCCCGATGGTGGCTATAGCCGCATGATCTACAAGAGCCATGCGAACCCCGGTAGCCCCGGCGGACCCGTGGGAGGTACGGCCTGCGCGCACTTGAAACTGAGCAGCATCATCACCCTGCCCGTACCTACCGACCGCTTGCTGAACGTGCGTGTGCGTAGCCGGTTGAACGGTGTGAACGCCGAGTTCGGCCCGGCGTGCCGCATGAAAGTGCTCAGCACACCGATCGCTTGCCCCACCACACAATTGGACAACAACCCGTTGCACATCGGTACCACCTATAGCTGCGGCGTTACGGGCAAAGTGGTGGCCGCCAGCGGCAATGCCGGCAAGATCTGGGCAACACCGTTGGTCGGCGCCAACCGCTACCGGTTCGAGTTCGCCTTCCCGGCGGAATCGTACACACGCACCATCACCCTCACCACCTATGTCCTGCAACTCAACGCATGGATCACTTCGCCGTTGATCTGCGGTACAAACGAGTACGATGTGCGCGTGCAAGCCAGCTTCGATGGCGGCGCAACGTTCTGTGCGTATGGTTCCGCATGTACGGTGGAGATCACCAACAACCCGCCCCACCCTTGCACCACCACCTTCGGCAATGGCGGGGTGGGATTGAACAGCACCGTCAACACGGGCGCCTTCAGCCTCTTCCCAAACCCGGCGCAGGACGGCCATGTAACCCTGCAGCTTTCTGGACTTTCCACGGAGGTTGAGGAGCTGAGCATCGATATGTTCGACCTGTTCGGCCGCAAGGTGATGGCGCATACGATCGCAACGGATGGTGCGGAAGAGATCAGCACGGTGCTGGCCCTACCGGGAACGATGGCAACGGGGGTTTACTTGGTGAACGTGACCGCTGGTACACTCACCTACTCCGAACGATTGATGGTGGAATGATGCATTGAAGCGTTCCACGCGCAAGGAATCCCGTCCGCCGAAAGGTGGACGGGGTTTTTGTTTCTCCCTGCCATGCGCACGAGGTTTGTTCCGCTGTTCGGGAGGAATTATGAACAACCCTTCCTTAGTAACGCGCGTCTTCGCCTAGCTTGGCCGCCCTTTTTCGAGAAGCTCTCACGGGTCCACTTCAACTACCAGCGCCTTATGTGCAAGAGCGGACCTGCGTTCCCCGGAACGACCGAGAACTTCATGTGGGCTTCGATCCTACCATACGCACCGAAGCTTGCTTGCGCTGCATATAGAACGACGGCCAGCCCCTTCCGCCCGACCGTCAGGCGCGGTTGAGCGCTCATTGCATATTGAACCTACCCTGAAAACCAAACCTCTCTCATGACCGCACGGATCAACTCTCGATGTCCGGGGCTCATTGCCCGGACTGCCCTCATGCTCGGGCTACTGCTCAACTCCGTAACGGGGTGGGCGCAGATCAACCTGAGCAACGCCGCGCCAACGGCCACGCAGAATTTCGATGGGATGAATGCAACGCTTACTCTACCTGCCAGCTGGCGCATGCACGCCAGCACTGCCGCGCCCACTTATGCCGGCGCCTCGGGCAGTGTTACGCAACAAGCTTCCTCGGGATCTCCAGTTACAGGTGGAACTTATAACTGGGGAACAAGCGGAACCGAGCGAGCCGTTGGGGCATTGACTTCCAGTGGATTCGCTAGTCCCAATAGTCTAATGGCCTTCTTCTCCAACACAGGCACAACCAACATCACTTCCATAAGCGTTGCCTATCAAGCGGAACGCTATCGCGTGAACACTGCTGCGGCATCAGTACAGTTTTTCTATTCCACGGATGGTTCGGCATGGAGCCCGATCACCGCTGGGGATATTGCGGCCGCGAGTTTTCCAACGGGTGCCAACGTTTACAATTTCTCCCCTGGGTTGACCGTACCTGTTTCTGCATTCTCGATCACCTCCCTTGCCATCATCCCCACAGGTTCCTTCTACCTGCGCTGGAATATCAACACGACTGGATCTAACTCTCAAGGCATTGGGATCGATGATGTTTCGGTAACTGCCACGTTCGTCGGTGCTACGCCTACGGTCGGCTTTGCAGCGGCCAGTAGCAGCGTGGTGGAGGGTGGCACGGCCTCTATCGGGGTTACCATGAACAGCTCACCAGCGAGCAATGTGGTAGTAACGGTGGTTGATGCCGGCACCGGTACAGCCACTAGCGGAACGGACTACACGACGTTCTCCTCAACCCAACTCACCTTCACCCCTGGCTCCTACCCACAAACGCAGAATGTGTCCATTGCAACTACGGACGATCCGAACGCGGAGGCCAGTGAAACAGTGAACCTGACCTTGAGTCACACCGGCCCAGCCAATGCAGGAACCGTTGGCCATGCACTGACCATAACGGATAACGACACACCGACCGTTGGGTTCGCGGCTTCTACGAGTTCCGTCACCGAGGGCGCTGT
>JBDTSG010000151.1:0-12884 GCA_039931265.1 Flavobacteriales bacterium | reverse complement strand
CGATGAACTTGGTGATCATGTAGTGCTCCTGCGCGGGAACGAAGATGTCGTCCCCGTTGCGTACCACGGCAATGCCCAAGCGGCGGAACACATCGGGGATGATGCCGAGGTGATCGTAGCCGGTGTCTTTGATGGTGATCTCGCTGCGGGTCATTGCGGCAAGCCCGATGAACGAGCCGATCTCGATCATGTCCGGCAGCATGCGGTGTTCGGTGCCGCCGAGTTCCTTCACGCCATCGATGTGCAGCATGTTGCTGCCGATGCCTTGGATCTTGGCGCCCATGCGCACCAACATGTGGCAGAGCTGTTGCAAGTAGGGCTCGCATGCCGCGTTGAAGATCGTCGTGCGTCCCTCTGCCATCACCGCGGCCATGACGATGTTGGCCGTGCCGGTAACACTGGCTTCGTCCAGCAGCATGTAAGCGCCCTTCAGTTGCTTCGCTTCCGCCCTGTAGAAACCATCCTTCGCATCGTACTTGATCTCGGCACCCAACTTCTCGAAGCCGGTGAAGTGCGTGTCCATGCGGCGGCGGCCGATCTTGTCCCCACCTGGCGATGGGATGTATCCACGGCCGAACCGCGCCAGCGCGGGACCGGCCACCATCACGCTGCCGCGCAGGCTGCCGCCGAGCGATTTGTATTCCGGATCGAGGAAGAACTCCAGGTTCACGGACTTCGCAATGAAGCGATAGGAACCTTCACCCAACTTCTCCACGCTCACGCCCATTGCCTTCAACAGGTCGATGAGTTTGTTCACGTCAACGATGTCCGGCACGTTGTGGAGCGTGACCGGCTCTGCTGTGAGCAACACGGCGCACAGGATCTGCAGCGCTTCGTTCTTGGCACCCTGTGGTACCACTTCACCCTTCAGCTTGTGGCCGCCTTCGATCTTGAAACTTCCCATGGATGCGAAGCAAAGGCACTGATGCCAGCGAACATGAAGAGATGAGGGAGTGCTATGAACGAGGCTTTGTTATCCCAGTACGGGTCATTGGGGCCCACTACGGCCCCACCAATAGCCCACCGAGACCATTACCGCCCGCATCGCTAGGGCGGGGTCAGAGCCGCTGCCATCAACAGTAGACCCATAAGCCAACGTGCCGACCAGATCCAACATCACAGTGCGCTTCTTCAGCGCTACAAGCAGTGAAGGCCCGATTGCCAATTCGACCGAGTGCATGAGCGCAACGTGTTTGCCTTGCACCTGTTTGCCCGTGTATGAACTGGTGGATGTCGTTCGATACCCGGACCTGTCCAGCGCGTAGCCGATCATCGTCTTCCCGGCCAATGAGCAACGTCCCCAGGGGCTCCAGGACATCACAGCGCCAACCCTTGCCGCGAAGCAGCTTCTCGATCTTCGCACGTCGTGCAACGCACTGGCTGTATCACCTGTGGGAAGGTCGCGCGGCCCCGTTTCATACTGGTATCGGTCAACCCGGGGTATGAAGCCTTCCACCTCGCCAACGAGCCATGATCTACGGTTCATCCCGTATGCCAATGCTGCTCCGCCACCGGCGAGGATCGCGTTCCCAAAAGGTCGATGCAGCATTCCAACGACCCTCACCCCAGCCGTCCACTGGCACTTGGAAGAATGGCCGAGCAATAGGACGAAAGCACAGAATACCCAGCGCATGGTTCAACAACGGATCTGCTCACGATCTGGTATCCGTCCCTGCAGCAGCCAACTCTTAGGGCCTCAATACCTGTTCTTCCGCTTGTTGCGGTAGCGCTTCTTGCCACCCCCGCCACCACCACCGCGTCGTTGCGGTTGCTCTATGTTGCGCGGACCGGTCTGCTGCTGGCGTTGGATATCCTGTGCCGAGATCAACTGCGCTTCCGGGGCCAAGCGCAATTTGCCGCCGCTGAGTTCGTGCAGGTCCTTGATGATCGTGCTGTCGCTGATGCTGTCGCGGTTCCAGACCACGAACTGTTTTTTCATCAGGTTGGCGATCACCGTGGTGAAATACTCCTTGGCTGGCCCGGCTTCCATCTCGTCACACTTCTCTATGAAACGCTCCACCATCTTGCCGTAATGGCCGTACTTGATCTTGGTCTTCGGGTAGGGCACTTGCGCGGGCTTGCTCTCCAATTCCTCAGGGGTGGGCATCGGGAAGGGCGCGTCAACATCGAGCTTGAACTCGCTCATGATGTAGAGGTGGTCCCATAGCGTACGGTCGCCGTCCTCGTTGTTGCGCAATTGCGGGCTCAGGAAGCCGATCACATGGATGATCGCTTTCGCCAGCCGTGTGCGTTCGGCACGATCTTCCACCGTCATGCAGTGTTCCACCATCCGCTGCACGTGGCGGCCGTATTCGGGGATGATGAGACGCGGACGCTGCGTGTTGTAGTCGAACGGTAGAATGTGCTCGGTCGCTTTCGGTGACATGCTCAAGGGATCGGTACGTTGGGAAGCGGGCTACTGGGCCCGTGGTTGCGGCATGGCGCCGCGATGGTGTGCCAAATGTAGAAGGACCGGCGGAAGGATCGCCGGACTACATTCAGGGCCTATACCCCTACACATGCCAAGGCTGCTTCTGCTCGCGTTTTTGATGCTCGACCTGTCGACCTGTCGCGCCCAAGCCCCCAGCCAATGGTGGTGGTTCATGAAGGATACGCTTGAACGGTATGCCTATGCCGGTGGGGATGAGTTCGAAGGGAGAACATTGGACCGGGCTTTCTGGATGACGAGCGGCGAAGGGCGCCGCAATCATCATGGCACGCATATGCAGGAGTACAATACCGATGGTGGGAACGCAGTGCTGGACGACGGGACCCTGCGGATGCAACTGCGCAAGGAGCAGGTTACGGCGCGGGGCGTGGAGTACGAGCCCGATACTGCCAAGCTCGGTGACGGAGGCCCGAACCTGCGCACTTGGAACTACACCAGCACCCTGCTGGTGAGCCATGGCATCTACCAGTTCGGGTTGTTCGAAGCACGGATCAAGTTGTCGACAGGGCAAGGCGCTTGGCCTTCGTTCTGGTTGTTCGGCGGTCAGCCCAATGAGGAGATCGACATCTTGGAAGGCAAGGGAGAGAGGCCCGATCAATTCCACGTTGATGTGCACTGCCCAGGTCATGCTTGCGATGACTATCGCAATCCGCTCGGGGCTTTTGGTCGGTGGCTTGGCGTCAATTGGCAGTCTTTCGGGACTTGGAAACGTGCTGATGCCGAACTGACCGGGGACTTCAACGATTACCTCGGCGAGTGGACGCCGGATGCCTTGCGCTTCTACCTGAACGGTTCGCAGTGCGCGGAATGGAAAGGGACCTTGCACGTGCCGGAACGCGTCATCCTGCAGAACGCGTTGGCAAACACATGCAAGGGCTGTCCTTTCGGTCCGGGGCCGGAAGTCGCCGATCCCATGTTCACCGATATGGTGGTGGATCATGTGCGCATCTGGCGACCGCTCCTATCCGATGACCCATTGGTGAGGTCGGGCATCGCCGTGGAGCCGTTGCTGGGCATCAACCTTACGGAAGTGGACGTAGCCGATACCGCGGCGAACGTCAGGTATGAGGTGCCTATGCGTAACGCGGAACCGCGGGGCGGAAAGCGCGGGAAGGTCAAGAAGGGCTTTCGCGTGAAAACATTCACAGAGCCGGCATCGCGCACCGTACGGATCGACGTGCAGGGCGACGTTCCGAAGACGGCCTTCGTGCTCGTGCAGCTCTCAGGTGGTCGGCTCTTCACCCCGCGCATTCCTTTGCGCGAGGGCAGCTTCACCTTCTCGCTGGCAGGCGCAGCGCCTGCGAGCTACGATGTGGTGGTGGTGAGCGATGGTCGCATCGCGGGTGAGCGGCTACGGGTGGATTGAACGATCCGGCTCATGGCCCGAACAGGATCTTCTCCTCGTGCTCGCGTTCACCGATGCGGGCTTTCAGTAGCATCATTCCTGCTGCACCGGGCAATTCGCCGCGCTGTACCAGTAAATGTTCCACCCCGACAGGTACCGGGCCGTTGCTCAGCACTTTCACTTCACGGCCTTGCATATCGTACAGGGCCACGAAGGCATCGGTGTTCGGTTCATCCACATCGAACAGCACAAAGAGCCGGTCGTCAACAGGGTTGGGTATTGCCATGAAGAAGTCATCCTTCTTCGTGTATTCGGCGATCGGATGGGCAAAGTATCCTTCCAGTGTTACGTCATCGATCATCCAACCATCCATGCTTTGTGCAGCACTGTCGCTGTACAAGTTGAAGCGTATGAAGAGCGAGTCGCTGATCGGGAACCCGAGGTTGGTCCAACAGACCGTTGTGGACGCCCACTGCCCGCCACCGGCTGTGCTACCACTGGCACCGGTAAAGCCGAGTTCGTCGTTGCTCAACGTATCGAGCGCGAACGGCTGCCATTGATCATCATAGTTCTCGATGGTCTGTGGCATCAACCAATCATCGAAGATGTTCACCCAGGTCGCACCATCATCCCAGGATACTTGGGCATAGCCACCGGCGTGAAGGGAGTCCATTTGGAAAGCATGGTAGAACCGCAGGTAGAAAACCGGATACCAACCGATCTGTGAAAGGTCTGCCTTCATGGTGAAGAAGGAGTTGTTCTGCGTCGCATACGTGTTCAGCGTGTCGGTGACGATCACCCGGCTACCGCTGTGTGCTGTGTTGAAGAAGGCCTTTTGCGGTGGTCCTACTTGCCAGAGGTTGCCAGCGGTGGTGTCGATCACGTACGGGAGCGGATAGGCACTGTTCCCATCGAAATCCTGATCGAGGAATTGGGCTTGGGCAATGAACGGAAGGCAGGATAGTGCAAGGAGTAGGGTTGTTCTCATGCGACCATTGTTTGTGGGTTCAACGGGCGGACGCTTTCCGGACGGCTAGCGCTGCCTTCGGTTGAAAACCATGGTCGAACGGCCGTGCCGGACCGCTCAGAACAAGTGCTTCGCTGCGCTCAATAACAGCGCCTCGTCGAAAGGCTTGGCCATCGCCTGTAATCCGATCGGCAGACCGTTGCTGTGCGTTGCCGTAGGCAAGCTGATGGCAGGTGTGCCTGCGAGATTCGCCTGCACCGTGAAGATGTCCTGTAGGTACATCGCGATCGGATCGTTGCTCAAAGCGCCTTGGTCGAAAGCAGTGATCGGCGTGGTGGGCATGATCACCAGGTCCACCTCATTGAAGAGCTTGAGGGTGTTGTCCCGGATCAGCCTGCGCACGCGCATCGCTTTCACGTAATACGCATCATAGTAGCCCGCGCTCAAAACAAAAGTGCCCAGAAGGATGCGGCGTTTCACCTCGGGGCCGAAGCCTTCGGTGCGGCTCTTCTTGTATGTGTCGTCTATGCCCACTGCTTGTTTGCTGCGGTGGCCGTAGCGGATGCCATCGAAGCGCGCCAAGTTGCTGCTCGCCTCCGCTGTTGCGAGGATGTAATAGGTCGGCACCAAGTGGTCGAGCATCGGCAACTCGGCGGGTACGAGCGTGTGCCCATCGGCTTTCAAGCGATCAATGGTCTGCTGCAGGTGCGTCACCACCTCGGGATCCATGCCAGGCCGTTCGAGGCCTTCGCGGTAATATGCGATACGGAGCTTGCCCGGGTGTTCCAGGCCCAGCGTTTCCTGGGGTTTCCGGTAGCTCGTGCTATCGCGCTCATCCGGCCCGGCGATCACTTGGTAGATGGACGTTGCATCTTCCACATTGTGCGCGAACGGGCCGATCTGATCGAACGATGACGCGAAGGCGATCAAGCCATAACGGCTCACACGACCGTAGGTGGGTTTGAAACCGACGGTGCCAGTGAAAGCCGCAGGTTGCCGGATGCTACCGCCGGTATCGCTCCCCAATGCCACATGGCAGATGTTCGCTGCGACACTCACCGCAGCACCGCCGCTGCTGCCGCCGGGCACCTTTTTCACATCGAGCGGATGGCTCACATTGCCGTAGGCACTGTTCTCATTGCTGCTGCCCATCGCGAACTCATCGCAATTCGTGCGGCCGATCACCACGGCATCGGCAGCCAGCAAGCGTTCAACTACCGTTGCACTGTACGGGCTTAGGAACCCTTCCAAGATCTTCGATGAGGCACCCGCCTTATGTCCGGTGTAGCAGAGATTGTCCTTCAGGCTCACGGTCATGCCCGCGAGCGGACCGGCGCTGCCCGCCTTCAATTTCGCATCCACTTCAGCGGCTTTGCGCAGCGCACTTTCCGGAAAGAGTTCCCTGAAAGCGTTGAGGTCGGCGCGTGCTGCACCCGCATCCAGTGAGGCCTGCACGATCTCTTGCACGGTGGCACCCTTGCCCAAGGCCGACTTCGCCTCGGCATGCGTACGCGGATGAACCATGCTCATGGGTATTCAGCAACGCCTGCCGATCGGCAGGCGAACGGGGTCGTCGCGATGGACGGGTCTACTTCGTTTCGCTCTTCGTACCGTCCTCGCCCTTGCTTGCATCCTTGAATTCCTTGATGCCCTTGCCCAAACCCTTCATGAGATCGGGGATGCGCTTTGCGCCGAACAAGATGACGATGATCAATGCGATGACGAGGATCTCCTTGAAACCGATGCTGCCCATGCTTGCGTGCGATCCGACGGTTGGTAGTGCCGGATAGCGGCGTCGAAGGTAGGGTGATGGCTGCCTACTGGGTTCCGCGACCGGTCGACCAAGGGGTGACGAAAACGCCCGGGATGACTATTTGAACAACCACGGCGCGGGGTCCACCTTCACCAAGCCGTCGCTGGTGATCTTCCAGATCTCGATGTGAGCAATGCTGCGCCCGTCCTCGGTCAGGACGGTACCCACGTTTCCCTTTGTTTCCAACTTCTGGCCTTTGTTCACGCTGGCTTCGCGCAGGTTGCTGTACACGGTGCGGTAGGCGCCATGGTTCACCACCACGGCTTTTCCAGCGCCGGGTATAACGATGATGCTGCTCACCTCGCCCTTGAAGATCGCTCGCACGGTAGCGCCCTTCTCCGTGCAGACATCTATGCCGTTGTTCTCGATCTCGATGCCTTTGAGCACAGGGTGGGGCTGCTTCCCGAAACCGCTGCATATAACGCCCTTCTCCACCGGCCAAGGCAGCTTACCCCTGTTTTTCTCGAAGTCGGCCCCGAGCAATTTGGCTTCCGGCGTAAGGGTGAAAGTGGTCTTGCCGGACGCGTCCTTCTTCGTTCCGCCGGTCTTTCCTACTTCATCCTCTATGAGCCGCTTGATCCGCGATGCCAGTTCCGTGCGCTGCTTTTCCTGTTTGCGCATCTGCTCTTTCAAGCGGCCCTCTTCTTTCCGGAGCCCGGCCAGTGCGCTTTGCTGCTCGCTCCGGTCCACAGTGAGTTTTTTCCTTTCGTTCACTTCAGCGCCGAGCAGCGCCGCTTTCTGCTGCTTCTGTCCTTTCAGTGCTTCCACTTTCGCTGCCAGGGAGGTCTGCGTTCCTTGTATGAGCCGCGCTTGGTTGGCGCGGTGCATGGCGATCTGGTTCAGGTAGCGGCTGCGCCGGAAGGCTTGGGTGAAGCTTTCCGCTGCGAAGAGGTAGGAGAGCCGGTCGTATGCGTTCCGGTTGCGATAGGAGAACTGCACCATGCGTGCGTAGCCTTCCTTCAATTGCTCCATGTCGCGTTCCAAGGATCGTATCACGGCCTCATCATCCCGGATCTGCTCTCCCACCTTGCTCAGTTCGCCGTTCATGGTGGCAATCAGTTCGTTGCGCTGGCCGATCTGCGCTTCAAGCAACTGCACTTGCTCCTGCGTCAACCGTTGTTCCCTGCGTGCCTGATCAATGAGGGCCGTGGTGGTTTTGATCTGCTTGTCCAAGCCATCGCGCTTCTTCTCCAGTTCCTTCCGGCTTTGGGCCGAAGAGAGCAGCGGCAGCAGCAGGATCAAGAGCAGGGCCGTTAGTTCACGGCATAGGCGTGAACTTCTCCGGGATCTTGAAGGAAATGTTGGGCGGCTCACCGATCTGGATCTTGCTGAGCGCAAGTGTACCGCGCACGGTGCGACCCGGTTCGGCAAGCGTGAGGCTGATCTGAACAGGCAGGTGGTGAGCATCGGTACTGCGCTCCGTATAACGTACGTCGGCCTGCTGGTCGCGTGCCAAGTCGGTGATCTGCACGCGGTTGATCTGGAAACTGTCCGGTTCCAACCAATAGCGGAAGACGATGGCGCCTTTCTCATCGGCCTTTTCCAAGGTGCGCTCCATACGTCGCTCGCTGATATCGCGATCCCGGCGCGTGGTACTGTCCTCCGGTTCGGTGATGTCTTCGGCAGCGCGACGGAACCGGCGCTTTTCCTTGCTCGTGAGCACGTACTGCCCGTCTTCGCGGTCCGCTTTGTATTTCTCTTTCGGGTCGAAGCCGATGGGGATGCCCAAGAGGGCCTGCTGCAGCAATCCCAAGTTCGGCTGGAGACCGAAACGCGCCTTCGCTTGCGCCGTGTCGCCGATGTAGAAGGTGTCGTGCAGTCGGTCCAGCAGCTTGATGCTATCCGGGGTCAGCAGCACCCGAGCCGCCTCGATGCCGAGCAAAGCGGTGATGGACGTCCACAACGCGCTGTCCGTGACCGAACGCACTTGTGCGTTGAAGCTTCTCTCGGAGGTGTCGGTACTGACCGTGATGTCCGCCTTGGCGGTATACCAGCGCACATCCGGTCGGTTGGCCAGTACGCGGTCCACCAACTTATCCGCTCCGCGTAGAGGCAGATCCCGGTTGACGATGTGCAGAGGCGTTTTGCAGGACGCAACCAGCAACAACAGTATGAGAGGCAGCGCGCGCAACACGCCCGAAGTTACTCCGGTATGCGACCCTCGGACACTTTACGGCCCAGTTCATCGCTGGCGCCGGTGAGGCCCTGCGCTTTCTTCCATTGATCCAGCGCCGCCGTCGGTTCGCCCAGTTTGAAGAGGATGTCGCCGTAGTGTTCCACCACCACACCGTCCGCCGCACCACCGTTCGCCAATGCCTTTTCGATCCAGGTCCGCGCATCGGCGTAGCGGCCCATCTGGTAAAGGATCCAGGCGTACGTGTCTTCGTAGCTCGCTTGTCCCGGTTGCAGTTCGTTGCTGCGCTTGCTCATGCGCTCCGCTTTCTCCAGTTGATCGTTGCGCACGCTCAGGTAGTAGGCCCAGTTGTTCAACGCGTTGGCATCAGCGGGTTGCAGTTTCAATGCCTGTTCGAAGGCTTCGTCGCTCGACGCGTAGCGCTTTGCATCGTTGTGGGCTTCGCCGATACTGCTCCAGAATTGTGCGAGCGTGGCGCTGTCGTCCACCACGAGGTCGCGGCCGGCGACCAGTGTTTCCACCGCCTCATCGCTCTGCTTCAGATTGTTGAGCGCAATGCCGTTCAGTAAGAAGAAGTACGGTACGGTCGGGAACAGTTCAATGGCCTTGGCCGCATCCTCATGGGTGCCGCTGTAGTCCCTGAGCTGGAAGTCCAGTTGCACAAGTTGTTGCCAGATCGGGAACTTGTCCTGCTCGTAATTCACCGCTTTCCGGAACTCATCACGCGCCTCGGGCACTTTGCCATCGCGCAGGTAGAAATCGCCGCGCATGGTATACGGCTTCCCACTTTCCGGATGCGTGCGTTGCAGGACGTCGATGAGATCGTATGCCTTCCTGAGCATCGCCTCCTGGTCACTGCTGCCACTTCCGGACGCCTTCGTATTCTCATAGAAACCAAGCAGCACGCCCATCTTCGGATCGATCTCCAGATCAGCATCGCCGAACACCTGCGCAAGCTGTTCGTAGGCCTTGTCGAATTCACCAGCGCCCGTGTAATGCTCAGCCAGTGCCAAGCGCGCCATGCTATTGCCGGGGTCGAGTTCCAACACGCGGTTGAAATGCACCACCGCTCCCGCGTTGTCGCCCATTTGTTCCAGAAGCTCGCCCAGCATACCGTGGTACTGCGGATTGTCCGGGTTCTTCGCGAGTTGCGCGTCCAGTAGTGCTTTGGCCTCGGCTGTTTTGCCAGCCTGCGCCAACATGCCGTACTCCTCCATCACCAAGTCTTCGCTCGCGCCGACGCGTTTCTCGAGGTCGCGGAAAACCTGCTGCGCTTCATCCACCTTGCCGAGATAGGCAAGCGTGTGGGCCAGGTCGAACCAGGTCTCGTAGTGTTCAGGCCATTTCTGCGTGATCGTGCGGTACACCTTGGCCGCCTCGGCCGGCTTGCTGTCCTGCTGCAACAGATCGGCGAGCAGGAATTGGTACCAGACATTGTCCTTGTCGATCGCCGCGGCCCGCTTGGCAAGGTCCAATGCGCGGTCCAATTGCTGGGCCGCGTGGTAGAGCTTGCTCAGCTCGAACATGGCGGCCGCGTTCTGCGGATCCATGCGCAGGCATTCCTCGAACAACTTCACGGCGTTGGGCAGATCGCCGATCAGGCGCGCCCGAGTGGCCGCCATGAACGCCTGGCTCACCTTGGCATTGGAGGTGGTGGATTGTGTATTGTCGGTAAGCTCCACCGGATGATCCGCGCGATCGGTGGTCACGGTCTTGCTTGCGCCACAGGCTGAGAAAAGCAAGGCTGTCAGTCCGAGCCAAGTCGAGGACAGGAACAGATGCACGCGGTTCATGGGTACAAAGGTCAGCCGATCGTGCTATCGTCGCTCATGCTGATGTCCAGCGCGCGACCGGTCACGGTGGCGCGCTCACCGATCATGCTGTTGTCCATCACGCAGTCCTGTACACGCGTATTGCCCCGCAGGATCGAATTTTTCACAACGCTGCCAATAATGGTGGCTCCCCTTTCAATGCTCACGTTCGGTCCCACGATGCTGTTCGTGATCGACACATCGTCGCCGATGAAGCAGGGGTGGATGACCACGCTGTTCTCGGTTTTCACTTTGCCGCTGATCAAGGTCTTGTCCCCTTTCAGGAAACCCAGCACCTTGGTGTTGGTATCCACCATGGCGTTCTTGTTGCCGCAATCCATCCAAACATCCACACTGCCGGCCTTGAAGCGCGCGCCCTTGCGCTTCATGTTCTCCATGGCGTTGGTCAACTGGTACTCACCCTTGTCGCGGATGTCATTGTCGATGAGGAACTGCATCTCCTTGCGCAGGTATTCGCCATCGGCGAAGTAGTAGATGCCGATGATGGCGAGGTCGCTCACGAACGTCTGCGGCTTCTCCACGAATTCAGTGATGATGCCTTGGTCGTTGAGCTTCACCACGCCGAAGGGCTTGGGGTCTTCTACTTTGTTCACCCATATCACGCCGTCGCAATCCTTGTCCAATTTCAACTTGGCGCGGAAGAGCGTATCGGCGAAGGCCACGATCACGCGGCCGTTCAGCGCCGGTTGGGCACAGAGGATCGCGTGGGCGGTGCCCAGCGCTTCCTTCTGGTAATGGATCGAACCTTTCGACCCGATGGCTTTGGCGATCGCCAACAGTTCATCCTCCACCTTCTTCCCGAAAGACGGATGTACGATGTAGGCCACTTCTTCCACCGGTTCACCGGCCACTGCGGCCAGATCTTCCACCAGCCGCTGCACAATGGGCTTGCCGGCGATGGGCAGTAACGGTTTCGCGGTGGTATGGGTGTGCGGACGCATCCGCTTGCCCATGCCCGCCATAGGGACGATGATCTTCATTCTTTTTGCTGGTACTTAACGCGTGCCACTGTGTCCGAACCCCCCGGCTCCGCGTTCGGTGGCGCGAAGGTCATCAACTTCATCGAATACAACGCGTGCATAGCCGGCCACCACCAGCTGCGCGATGCGCTCGCCATCCTTCACTTCGAAGGCTTCCTGCCCATGGTTGATGAGGAGCACGCCGACTTCGCCCCGGTAGTCGGCGTCGATCGTCCCCGGCGCGTTCAGTACCGTAATGCCATGCTTGAAGGCCAGTCCGCTGCGCGGCCTTACTTGTGCTTCGGTTCCCTCGGGCAATTCAAGGAAAAGGCCGGTAGGCACCAGGGCACGCTGGCCGGGTGCGAGTACGATCGGCGCATCCAAGTTGGCCCGCAGGTCCATGCCCGCGCTTTGTGGCGTGGCATAGGAGGGCAGCACCTGATGGCCCTTGTTGATGACGCGCACGCGAGCGGTAGGGTTCTGCATTGGTCGGCCGCAAAGGAATTGCGAGAGGTGGACAGCGCTGTGCGATATGTCCTGCACTTCTCAACAAGCCGATCGAAGACCGGTCGGGCTTCCATCCATGGCACTGGTTCGCGACGCGACCGATCCATCGGGACGCCTTTGGACGTAGCTACATTCGTTCCGCCCAAAACCACAGGACCATGAAACGTATCCTTCCTACCCTCGCTTTAGGCCTCTCCGTTTTCGCCTTGCCGACCATGGCCCAAGAGATCGCAAAGACCGCGATGTTCAGCGTGCCGATGCCGAGCAACTTCGAGAATGCCGGCGATTGCGGGCATAACATGGCGTTCGCCGCAGGCCTGCGCTACACGCTGAAGAGCGATGGCAAATTCACCATGGCCTTCGGTGCGTTGCACGAGTGGCGCACCACGCGCTTGGAGCATGGCACCGTTGATGGGGTGGCTGTGTTCAGTGACCTCACCACGCGCTCTTTCCAATTGCAGGCGTTCGGCCAATACAAGTTGGCGACTTGCAAGAGTGCTTGCGGTGGTGAGCTGAGCGCCCTCTTGGGCTCGGATGTTTACCTGCCTTATCACACCAATGCGGAAGCGTTCACCGACGCTGCTGGTGAAGGTGCGGGCACGCGCACGGTTTCACGCCGTACGGGTTTCGGGGTCCGCGCCGGGCTGCGCATAACGCGCACGATGTGCGAGCACATGGGCTTCTTCGTTTCCCCGGAAGTCGGGTACAAACTGGCTTTGGATCATGGGGACTACGCCGCTGAACTGGGCCTTCCTGCGCAGAGCGATGATCTCTCGCGCCGTGTAAGCATGGGCCTGACGATGGGCCTGTACCTGAAGCTCGACAAGAGCATGTGCCCGAAGAAGGGTTAGACCGTCGGAAAGGAAACAGAGAGGCGG
>JBDTSG010000150.1:0-4063 GCA_039931265.1 Flavobacteriales bacterium | reverse complement strand
CCGGGCTGGGATCGGTCTCGCCTTTCGGCGTGATCTTGCCGATGAGGATGTCGCCTTCGTTGATCTCGGCACCGATGCGGATCAGGCCGTTCTCATCGAGGTCCTTGGTCGCTTCTTCCGAAACGTTCGGGATGTCGGCGGTGAGTTCTTCGAGGCCACGCTTCGTATCGCGCACCTCCATGTTGTACTCATCGATGTGGATGGAGGTGAACACGTCTTCGCGGCTCACGCGCTCGCTGAGCACGATGGCATCCTCGAAGTTGTTCCCTTTCCATGGCATGAAGGCCACCACCAAGTTGCGACCGATGGCCAGTTCACCATCCTGCGTGCCGTACCCTTCGCAGAGGGTTTGGCCGGCTGTCACCTTCTCGCCCTTGCGCACCAACGGGCGCAGGTTCATGCAGGTGCTTTGGTTCGTCTTCAGGAACTTGGTGAGTTTGTACTCCTTCTCGTCGCCTTCGAAGCTTACCGTACGCTGATCCTCGGTGCGTTTGTATTCAATGAGGATGCGGTCGCTGTCCACGTACTTCACGGTGCCTTCGCCTTCGGCGGTCAGCAACACGCGACTATCGCGAGCAACGAGTTCTTCCAAGCCGGTACCCACGATCGGGGCTTCGGGCCGCAGCAGCGGCACGGCCTGACGCATCATGTTCGAGCCCATGAGCGCGCGGTTGGCGTCATTGTGCTCCAAGAAGGGGATCAGCGAGGCCGCGATACTGGCGATCTGGTTCGGTGCCACGTCCATCAGGTGCAGCTCCTTGGGCTCAACCACCGGGAAGTCGCCCATGAGGCGCGCTTTCACGCGGTTGCCATCGAAGGTGCCGTCCTCCAGCACTTTCGCATTGGCCTGGGCGATCATCTTGTTGTCCTCCTCCTCAGCGGTGAGGTAAACAACGTCCTGCTTGGCGTCCACCTTACCGTCCTTCACGTGCCGGTATGGCGTTTCAATGAAGCCGAGGCTGTTGATCTTGCTGTACACACAGAGGCTGCTGATAAGACCGATGTTCGGTCCTTCAGGCGTCTCAATGGTGCAAAGGCGGCCGTAGTGCGTGTAGTGCACATCGCGCACTTCGAAGCCTGCACGTTCGCGGCTCAGACCTCCGGGCCCGAGTGCGCTCATACGACGCTTGTGCGTGATCTCCGCCAGCGGGTTGGTCTGGTCCATGAACTGGCTCAACTGGTTCGTTCCGAAGAACGAGTTGATCACCGAGCTCAGGGTCTTGGCATTGATCAGGTCGGTTGGCGTGAACACCTCGTTGTCACGCACGTTCATGCGTTCGCGGATGGTGCGGGCCATACGGGCCAGACCCACGCCGAATTGGCTGTGGAGCTGCTCGCCCACGGTACGCACACGGCGGTTGCTCAAGTGGTCGATATCGTCCACGTCGGCCTTCACGTTCACCAGTTCGATGAGGAACTTGATGATGGCGATGATGTCTTCCTTGGTGAGGACGCGAACGCTCAGCAAACTCTCGAGACCGAGCTTCTTGTTGATCCGGTAGCGCCCCACTTCTCCGAGGTCATAGCGCTGCTCGCTGAAGAAAAGCTTGTCGATGACACCACGGGCGGTCTCGATATCGGGTGGTTCAGCGTTACGCAGCTGGCGGTAGATCACTTCCACCGCCTCTTTCTCGCTGTTCGAAGTATCCTTCTGCAGCGTGTTGTAGATGAGCGCGTAGTCGGCAGCGTTGATCTCCTTCTTGTGCAGGATCACGGTTTTGGCACCGCTCTCCGCGATCATGTCCACGTGGTGCTCTTCGATGATGGTCTCGCGATCGATCAACACTTCGTTCCGCTCGATGCTCACCACCTCACCGGTGTCCTCATCCACGAAGTCTTCCACCCAGGTCTTCAGCACACGGGCGGCCAACTTGCGACCCACGCTTTCCTTCAGCGCAGCCTTGGTCACCTTGATCTCGTCGGCCAAGCCGAAGATCTCCAGGATCTGCTTGTCGCTTTCGAAGCCGATGGCACGCAAGAGCGTGGTCACGGGCAACTTCTTCTTACGGTCGATATATGCGTACATCACGCCGTTGATGTCCGTGGCGAATTCGATCCACGACCCTTTGAAGGGGATGACACGGGCGCTGTACAACTTGGTGCCGTTGGCGTGGCGGCTTTGGCCGAAGAACACGCCCGGGCTGCGGTGCAATTGGGAAACGACCACACGCTCGGCCCCGTTCACCACGAACGAGCCTTTGGGGGTCATGTAGGGGATCTGCCCCAGGTATACGTCCTGCACGATCGTCTCGAAGTCCTCGTGCTCGGGATCGGTGCAATAGAGCTTCAGCTTGGCCTTCAAAGGCACGCTGTAGGTAAGACCGCGCTCGATGCACTCATCGATGCTGTAGCGCGGGGGATCGATGAAGTAATCGAGGAACTCCAGCACGAACTGGTTGCGCGTGTCCGTGATGGGGAAGTTCTCCTGGAAAGTCTTGAACAGACCTTCATGGGAGCGGTTCTCCGGGAGGGTCTCGATCTGGAAGAATTCCTCGAAACTCTTGAGCTGGATGTCGAGGAAGTCGGGGTACTCGTTCGCGAGCTTGTTCGACCCGAAATCGATGCGCTTGTTCTTCTTGGTGCTGCTGGTCTTGGGCTGGGCCATGGATGCGATCGGGGTTGACGTGAAGGAGGGAAAAACAGGGTGCGGCTTCAAACGCCGCAGGCAGGCACGGACCGCTCCTTCAGCGGTCCGGCCTGCTCAATGCTTGGCGCGGAGGTTCTTACTTAACCTCAACTTCGGCGCCGGCTTCCGTCAGTTGCTGCTTCAGGCTCTCGGCTTCCTCTTTGGAAACACCTTCCTTCAGCGGCTTCGGAGCGCCGTCAACGAGGTCTTTCGCCTCTTTCAGTCCCAGACCGGTGAGCTCTTTCACGAGCTTCACTACGGCCAGTTTGCTCTGGCCACCGGCCTTCAGGATCACATCGAAGCTGGTCTTTGCAGCAGCGGCTTCGCCACCACCGGCAGCACCACCACCGGCAACAACAGCAACAGCTGCGGCAGCGGGTTCGATGCCATAAGTATCCTTCAGGTATTGAGCGAGTTCGCTCACCTCTTTCACGGTGAGGCCCACGAGGGTATCGCCCAGTGATTTCACGTCTGCCATGTTATTCGGGTTGTTGAGATTTCTTGTGTGGAAGTGCGTAACGGGTTCAGGAAGTGCGTCAGGCTGCAGCAGCTGCGCGTTCTTCCAATGATTTCACCAAGCCGGCGATCTTCTGCCCACCACCGCCTTGCAGGGCGCTGAGGACGTTCTTGATCGGGCTTTGGAGGATGGCAATGATGTCGCCGATGAGCTCTTCCTTGCCTTTCAGCTTGGTGAGCACGACCAGTTGGTCGTCGCCGATGAAGATGGCCTCATCGATCCAGGCGCTCTTCAGCACCGGCTTTGGGTTCTTCTTGCGGAAGTCGGAGATGACCTTGGCAGGTGCGTTGCCCTTCTGAGCGAAGAGCAATGCGGTCTGCCCGGCCAGTGTAGGATACAGTTCGCTGTAGTCCTTCCCTTCAATACGCTCCATCGCCTTGCGCAGCAAGGTGTTCTTCACAACGCGCATACGGATGCCGCTGGTGTGCATGGCGCGGCGCAGGTTGCTGGTCTGCAGCGCGGTCATGGAGGAACTGTCGGTGAGGTAGAACACGTTCGCCTCGCTGAGCTCGCTTACGAGCTCATTGATCATGTTGTCTTTCTCTGTGCGGTTCATGGCTCTGCGTTCTATCAGTTCATAACGGTGCGCGCATCAACGAGAACACCGGGGCTCATGGTGCTGCTGATGCAGATGCTACGGATGTAAACACCCTTGCTGGTGCTGGGCTTCAGCTTCAGCAGGGTCTGCAGCAGCTCGTTGGCGTTCTCGCTCAGCTTCTGTGCATCGAAGGAAGCCTTGCCGATGACGGCATGTATGATACCGGCTTTGTCCACTTTGAAGTCGATCTTACCAGCCTTGACCTCTTTCACGGCCTTGGCCACGTCCATGGTCACCGTACCGGTCTTGGGGTTAGGCATCAGGCCGCGGGGACCGAGCACACGGCCCAGCGCACCCACTTTGGCCATCACGGCAGGCGTGC
>JBDTSG010000149.1:0-8217 GCA_039931265.1 Flavobacteriales bacterium | reverse complement strand
ATTTCGCTCTTGGTCTGCTCGATGTAAAACACGTTGCGGCTCCAGAACTGCAATTCGAAGTCGAGCGTGCTCGCACCGAAGTTCACGAGCCGCACGGAAGGGAGTTGTTCCTTGTCCTTCGTGATCACGTGCGGATGTCCATTGGCACAGTCCAGGAGGATCGTCCGCACGCGGCGCTCGTCGGAACCGTATGCCACGCTGAGGCCAAGGCTGAACCGGGTTTGCGTGGCACTGTGCGACCAGTTCACCACGTTCTCGTTGACGAAGCGCCGATTGGGGACCACGACGTTCATGCCTTCGCGCGTATGAATGGTGGAGGTTCGCAAACGGATGTCCTTCACCCGGCCAACCAGCGTACCCAGTTCCAATACGTCGCCCACGCGGATCGTTCCCTCGATCAACAGGATAACGCCCGCGACCACATCGGTGAAGGTCTGTTGCACACCCAAGCTGATGAGCACCAAGAATGCCGCAGAACCCGCGAGCAATACGGTGACGTCGATGCGCAGCAGCGCCAGGCAGCCCACCACCACAACTACCCATAGGCCATAATTCATCAGTAGACGCGCGGAGTACAAACGCGAACGCTGCTCGGGGTTCTTGGTGGCACGGCGCTCCAACCCCGACTTCAGCACGCGCATAAGCGCAATGGCCAAGAGCACTAGGACCACCACGCTCAATGCATTGCCGATGCTCACCGCGTGCTGGCCGATATGGAAGAGCACGTCCTTCATGCCGAAGTCATCCCGCTAGACATCGTACGTAATGGAACGCAGCGTGAACCGGCCGTACACGAATGGTCCTTCCGGTCGGTGCCAGACGGCTTCCCCATAGCTGGGCAGAACCAACCCATGCATGGCTCGATGGTCACGCAAGGGTGTACTGAAGCGCAGGGGTTCCGCCTTCCCATCCGCCAAGGCGTAGCGGTCATCGCTGGTGAAATCCACCAAGCGATCAGCGGCGTTGAACACAAGTGTCGCGCTGATGGAAAGTGCTCCGTTCGTGAAGGTGGCCTCGGATGAATGGTCGTCCAACGCGGACCACACAATACGTGGATCGAGCAACGCGCCAGGCGCATAGATGCACAGGTCGTTGAACCAGGTCACGGTTTCGGCCTGGTCCATTTCAGGCCCATGGGCTTCCATCACCGGCACCACGCCCAACAACTTGATCAGCATGGTTGCTTTGCCATTCTCGTAGGCATGCAGGCCCTTCGTCGGCAGACCCATCATGGTCGCATCGATCCAGAAGAAGCGCGCCGGTGCATCGAAGCGGTTCGTTTGAACGGAGGTGAAAGGCATCCATGGTCCATCGAAGCCACGTATGCTTCCATCGAATTCGATGCGCATGCTCCGTGGTTGCAGCGTGCCCACAACACCCGCCGCCCGCAAGTAGCGCTGAACGGGCGGTGGCAAGGATGCGAGGTCATGCTCCGCGATGCGATGCGCCGGTGCGGCATGGAACTGCTCGCTGGTGCGTTCGACCGCTGCGGTGTAGCGGGTCCTGAAGTCCCACACTGCCGCTCCGGTGAACGCTGCGATCAACAGGATGATGTTCGCCACTGTGCCGAAGCGCGCATCGTGCCAGTTCAAGATGATGAGGATCTGGGAGATCAGGGTGGCGATGCCTGCCACCATCCACCAGGATCCGTTGTTCACGGACAGGAGCACACCGGCCATGATGAAGAGCGATCCAGCGAGCGCCCAATCGAGGCCCGTGGGCTTGTTGATGTACGTGGTGAAGGAGGGGACACGGGCCGGCAGATATGCGCGGATGAGCCCTGTGAAATGGACAACTCCGTGAACGATCAACAGGACGGCGAGAAGTGAACGGAGCATGTGAAGGAGCGCTAGTGCGCCAAGTAGCCGCCATCCACGTTGTAGTATGATCCGGTAACGAACGAGGCCTTGTCGCTCGCCAGCCAGAGCACAAGCTCCGCGACTTCTTGCGCGGTGCCCAAGCGTTGCATGGGGTGCATGGCGGCGATGCCTTTCAGTTGCTCGGCGTTCAAGTTCTTGTCAAGCAATGGGGTCTTGATGAATCCCGGCCCAACGGCATTCACGCGGATGTCTTGCGTGGCGTACTCGCACGCAGCGGTTTCCGTAAGGCCGATCACGCCATGCTTCGCGGAAGCGTATGCACTGCTCATGGGGAAGCCCACTTTGCCGAGTATGGAAGCCATGTTCACGATGGAACCGCCGCCGTTCTTCAGCATCGCGGGTAGCTGATAGCGCATGCCGTAGAAGACACCGCTCAGGTTGATGCCGATCACCTTATCCCAACCCTCGATGGGATAGTCACCCACCAAGGCCGCAGGGCCACCGATGCCCGCGTTGTTCACGGCAATATCCAAACGACCGAACTTCTTCACCGTCTCGGTGACCAGTCGCTCGCTCTCTGCGGGTTTCGAGACATCGGTCTTCACCACGATTGCTTTGCCGCCGTCCTTCTCGATCAGGGCGAGCACGCGGCCCGCGCCATCCGTGTCCATATCGGCCAGCACCACGGAAGCACCGTTCTTGGCGAACAGTAGGGCCGTGGCTTCGCCGATACCTGAGCCTGCACCGGTGATGATCGCGATCTTGTTCTTGAGCATGTGGTTGGGGTATGTTGCGCTAAATGCGAAAGTCCCGACGGAACGCCCCGTGGGAGTTGATGATGATCAGTTGTTGGCGATGCCCTCCGCGAGCAGCGCGTCGTGGTCGTCCACGATAGGCTCGGCGTGCAATGGTTTCAACGCGGTGCCCCAGACGACCACTTGGTCCAGCATAACATGTACTTCTTCCTCGTGCAATTTCGCCGGCGTGAACCGATCGAAGTCCTTGAAGTCCGTGAACAGGGAAAGGCCCACTTGCGCGCGCACGGTGGCCACTTGCAGTTCGGACATGATCTGGCGCAGGTGCTCCACGGCGCGCACGCCACCCACGGCACCATAACCCACGAAGCCCGCCACCTTGTTCGCCCACTCCTTGTTCAGGTAGTCGATGGCGTTCTTCAGCGCCGCGCAGGTGCTGTGATTGTACTCGGGCGTAACGAACACGAAGCCATCGAATGCCGCCACACGAGCGGACCACGCTTTCGTATGCCCCTTCGTGTACAGCCCTTGTGATGGGGAGCCGGGTTCGTCCAATAGCGGCAGGTTCTGATCCTTCAGGTCCACCAGTTCGAACAGCGCATCGGTGCGCTTCTTCGCCAATGCCAACACCCAATGGGCCACTGCTTCTCCCTTGCGACCAGGGCGTGTACTTCCCAGAACGATGGCGATTTTGAGCTGGCTCATGGGATGTTGGGTGTGTTCGGTTCGTCCATACCCACTCAACAGATCAGGGTCCGCGCAATTGATCCGCGATGACAAGCACTTCATTGCTCCGGATAGCCTTGCCAGCGCATCAATGTCACGTGGACCATCGCAATTCTTACCAAGGGCGCACGTCGGGAACATGAGCGATACCACCCCGTTCCCGGCAAACAACTGCCCGATCGCTGCGAGCGCGACCAGTGCCCGATCCGCAGAAGTGGCCGAAAGCAGAACGCCCGGACGACCTGCCGGGCATTCCTTAGAATGGCGCAAACGATACCAATGACTTCACTCCTTATGTGAAGTCTGTTCAGAAGCCCTTGTCGATCGCATCCGGTTCGCGGTCTTCATCGTTGCCCGGTTGCGCTACTTCCTCCGTACCGAACTGCCCTGCGCGATGATCGCGATAACCACCTGCGCCCGTGCTTTGGTCGGTGGAATACGCTCCGCGCGCGGTCTGACCGGTCTGGATGCCACCGGGCAATACGTCCTCATCAGCCAGCGCTTCCAAGTCCGTGATTTCCGGGACTTCCGGCTTGCCCACCATCAACGCTTCCTCCGTTCCGGCAGGCTCCTCACCATCCTCCAGCACCTTCCGTTCAGTTGCTCTCGCGTGGTTCGGCACATACGTGCCATCTACTTCGATACCTGCGTCATCGGGCTTTGACGGTTTCGTGCTCGTGGGGAGGTTGCTGTTCTTCTTCATCGGTAAGTGGGTTCTTCGTTGGTGTCTGGAAAGGCGGTAGGACCCAACCTATTTGGTGCTGTATCCTGCAACTCGGTTATGGCGATCGACAGCTTGGTCACGGCTCCCGTCGTTGGTCCGTGACCTGAAGTGCAGATCAGGGTCCATGTGCCTGACCTGTGCAAGCAGGAACTGTGATCGCTCCTCATCGCCTTGCCAGTGCCGAACTGTCCCATGGCCCTTCGCGCTTCATCCAGAGTGGGCGAACCGGGAACATGAGCGAGAACGCCCCTTTGTGGGCAAACGATCACCCGGTCATGGTGAAGCATGCACGCGGGTGGTACATCCGCATCGGTGGTGGTACCAATACGCTGGTGTTTTCCGCTCAACGGGGCATGGGATCTCCTGTGCTGCCTGCGTCGGAGGAATTCTCCTCTGATGTAAAGGACGGTCATATGAAGAACAATGCAGAACTGCAGCAGGACGTGCAGAACGCGATCAAGTGGGAACCCCTCTTGAACGCAGCCGAGATCGGCGTAACCGCCAAGGATGGTGTGATCACGCTGACCGGAACAGTGGACAGCTACGCGAAGAAGCTGGAAGCGGAAAAGGCCGCGATGAACGTGGCCGGCGTGAATGCCGTTGCGGAAGAGATCACCGTGAAGTTCGGTTCGTGGGGCAAGAAGGATGATACGGAGATCGCCACATCGGCGGCGAACGCGCTGAAGTGGAACTGGCAAGTGCCGAACGACAAGGTGAAGGTGCAGGTGCAGAACGGTTGGGTAACCCTGACCGGTGAACTGCAGTGGAACTACGAGCGCGAAGCGGCCCACAATGCCATTCGCCCGCTGCTGGGTGTAGTGGGTGTTACCAATACGATCACCATCAAAGCCGACGCCCACAACAAGGTGGAGAAGGAATTGGTGGAAGATGCCATCGCGCGCCACTGGTCCATCAGCGACCAGGATATCCATGTGAACGTTCTGGATAGCACCGTGACCCTCACCGGTACCGTGGGTTCGATGTACCAGAAGCGAAAGGCCGGTCGTGTGGCTTGGAACACGCCAGGCATCTACAACGTGAACAACGACCTGCTCGTTGAGTACGACTACGCCGCAGTGGCGCTCTGATACCGAAAGGCGGAACAATGAACAGGAGTGGCATCCAAGGGTGCCGCTCCTGCTTTTCAGCACCGCCCGGATCCGCTCCAACCACCACTGCAACGACCGGAACACCAACACCATGTGCTTTTCCACTACTGCTGGTTTCAGCGCCAACGGCGTGCTCACCGTTGTGGGAACTGCTTCCCTGGCCCTATGCCATCATCCCCGGCAACGGGACCCATTTCCACTTCACGGTGAAAGCGTTCCTCCTCATTCCATTGAGCATCATGCCCTACGCCACTAGCGCGCAGCCCCTGCGCACGGTTCCTCTCGTACACCTCGATCGCTATGCGGGCAAGTGGTACGAGATCGCGTCCTATCCGCAGCGTTTCCAGAAAGGATGCCACTGCACCACCGCCACCTACACGCGAAGTGACAAAGGCTATCTGGTGGTGGAGAACCAATGCAACCGCGACACTGCGGGCGGCAAGTTGTCCTCGGTCAAAGGCAAAGCCTTCGCCGTGGAGGGGTCCGGGAACGCCAAGTTGAAGGTCCAATTCTTCTGGCCCTTCGCAGGAAAATACTGGATCATCGATCTGGCCCAAGACTACAGCTACGCCGTCGTGGGGCATCCGAACAGGAAGTACCTGTGGATCCTTTCGCGCGACCCGCTATTACCGAGCGATGTATACACAGGCATCCTGACCCGGCTCGTTGCCAACGGCTACGACACCGGGAAGCTGCAGCTAACGGACCAGCGATGGCTACCCACAATGAAGTACTGAACCAACCAACAACACAACACATGAAAAAGTCGAAGAAGAAGGCCGCTAAGGCGGCCGAAGCAAAGAAGGTCATTGCAAATACGAAGAGAGCAACGGCACGGAAGTCCGCCTTGGCAGCCAACCGCACAGCACGGGTACTGAAGGAAGAGCCGAAACTCTACAAGACCGGGAACGATCTGCCGCAGAAGTCCCGAGTACAAGTGATCGAATTGTTGAATGCGCGTTTGGCCGATGCAGTGGATCTGCACATGCAAATGAAGCAGGCCCATTGGAACGTGAAAGGCCCCAATTTCATCGGGCTCCACGAATTGTTCGACAAGATCCACGGCGCCACCGGCGACTATGTGGACACCATCGCGGAACGCGCGGTGCAACTCGGTGGTGTTGCGGAAGGCACGGTGCGTATCGCAGCTCAGCACACGCAGCTGGCGGAATACCCGCAGGACATTGCCGATGGTCCTTCGCATGTGAACGCGGTATCGATGGTGCTGGCAGCGTTCGCACATGAAGTGCGGGCCAGCATCACCGAAGCCGACGACCTGGACGATGCCGATACCGCGGACATCTTCACCGAGGTCTCACGCGGCGTTGACAAGTGGCTGTGGTTCGTGGAGGCGCACGCGCAGGCGGCGAAGTAGAACGTCCCACCAGCCGCGGGTTCGCGGCTGGTGGAATGACGATTTTCTTCAGCCAACTCTGCGGCCTACGTAAGGCACTGGAAAGGGTCCAGCTTCGGGCGGATACCCCGGCCTCAGCGGGTGGTTCCGCAAAACGGGCATCGCTCCATCAGCTCTTTCGGGGCTTACAACTTCATCCGCAACCGCTCCTCCTCCAGGTCGATCAAATACAATTCTTGGCGGATGAGTTCTTCGTTGATGGCCGGGTCGCGGTTGATCTCCACCAAGTGTTGGCGCTGGCTCTCGAGCATGTCGAGCACGACTTGTCGCGTGTGTTCGTTCTTCGGGTCGGAAGGAGCGGCATCGGCCTTGGCTTCCCAGTGCGCGAGCATTTGCTGCAGACCCACGTGCTCGGGTCGGTCGCGCTCCACATGCTCCCTCAGGAATTGGATCGCGTGATCGCGCAGCGCTTTCCGCACACGGCGTTCCGGAGAGTCCTCGGGATCCGCCGGTTCCACGATGTCGAACAACTTGCTCCGGCGGATGAGGACCGGCAAGGTGAGCCCTTGCACCACCAGCGTGAGCAGGATCACCACGAAGGTGATGAAGAGGATGAGGCTGCGGTGCGGGAACTCCGTGCCATCGGCCAACGCCACGGGTATGGCCAGCGCGGCCGCCAGCGACACCACACCGCGCATGCCGGTCCAACCCAGCAGCAGCGGCAACAGCCAACGGTCTCTTGGCCGCTGGCCACGCGGCGCTACGCTCGGGCGGAAGATCAACGTGGCCATCATGGCGGCATAGGAACTGATGATGCGCGCGAGGATGAGCACGCCCGTCACCAGCAGACCATAACCGATCGCCGTTGACAACGGTATGCCGTCCGCCCGCAGGCCGTCCACGATATCGGGCAGTTGTAGGCCGATGAGCAGGAACACGAGGCCGTTGAGGATGAACTCGAAGCTTTCCCACACGCTGTAGCCGCGGATGCGGGTGGTGCTGTTGAGGAAGAGCAGGCGCCGGTTCGCCATGAAGAGGCCACCGCTCACCACGGCCAGCACACCCGAACAGTGCAGTTGCTCAGCCGCCCAATACATGAAGTACGGCTCTATCAGCGTGAGCGCGATATCACTCGGCGCGTCTGTGGGCAGGCGCTTGTGGGCTTGCACGAAGGCCCAGCCGATCAGCAGCCCGATGCCGACGCCACCGGTCACCGTCCAGAGAAAGTCGAGGGCGGCTGTGTGCCAAATGAACTGTCCGGTGCCCACCGCGATCAGCGCGAACCGGAAGATGATGAGCGAAGAAGCATCGTTCAGCAGGCTTTCCCCTTCCAGGATCGCCGCCATGGATTTCGGGATGCGGACGAAGCGCGTGATGGCCGCCGTGCTCACCGCATCGGGCGGCGACACGATGCCGCCCAGCAAGAAGCCGAGCGCAAGCGTAAAGCCCGGGATCACATGGCTGGTGACAACAGCCACCGACAGCGCCGTGAAGAAGACAACGAGAAAAGCGAAGCTGCCGATGATGCGCCACCACCGCCGCATCTCCTTGAACGAGATGTCCCACGCGGCGGCGAACAACAGCGGTGGCAAGAAGATGAAGAAGATGAGGTCGGGTTGAATATGCACGCGCGGCAAGCCGGGCACGAAGCCCACCGCCAAGCCGGCCAGCACCAACAGGATGGGATAGGCCACGCGCAGCTTGTTGGCCAACAACTGCAGCAGCACGA
>JBDTSG010000148.1:0-5073 GCA_039931265.1 Flavobacteriales bacterium | reverse complement strand
GGGCTGGATGATGAGGCTTGGAAGAAAGATGTGCTCGTAAAAGCAGACCGGCTGAAAGTCGAGGCCGAAAAAGCCGAAACGGCGGTAATGGCCGTGGTCTTGGGGAAAGTCTGAGGTGATCGAGCAGCCTTTTCCAAGGTGCGCCGTCTCCTTTCCGAACAGTTCCACTGCCACGTCCCGCGCATGAAGCCCTACCCCATCATTCTCGCTTTCGGCCTCTTTGCCCCTCCCATTGCACGGGCACAACAGTGGTACAACGCGCCTCCCAACGGCGAGCCTTACTACCGGTTGGAAGGGGCTGCTTTCACGTTGAACGGCAAGGCGTACTTCGGCTTCGGGGAGGACGCCTTCGGAGTGCTCAGTCCGGCCTGGCAGAAGTACGATCCGACAACGAACACCGTCTCGTGGCTGAACGGGATCGGCGATAGATCCCACGTGGTGTCTTTCGCGGTAGGTGGTTACGGTTTCATTGGGCTGGGCAATCTGAGCTTTCTAGGCGACCCGCCGTACGTCACCGGCGTCATCCACAAGTTCGATCCCTCAACGGAACAGTGGGTCGGACCGATAGCTGACTTTCCTCCAGGGCCACGCATCGATGCGACGGCCTTCACCATTGGCAACAAGGCATACGTGGGCGGTGGTGTCGACGTGGATACGCTGGGCACGAACATGGTGACCAATGATCTGTGGGAATACGATCCCGCGGCCAACACTTGGACAACCCGTGCCAACATGCCCGCACTTCTTGCATCGAACGCACGGACGTTCACGCTGAACGGAAAGGGGTATGTGATGCCCGACGGTACGAACGACCTGTGGGAATATGACCCGGTCGCGAACACTTGGGCCGTGCGCGCATCGTACCCTAGTACTCCCGCTTCCGGACGGGTGGCTTTCGTGCTCAACGGGTTGGGGTACGTGGGTTGTGGCAACTACGGGGTGGACGTGCAGACCTTCCAAGCCTATGACCCTATCGCCAACACGTGGACCCCTGCACCGGCGCTGTGGTATTGGACGGGCCGCCATTCTTCATGGGCTTTTGCCATCGGAAGCAATGCCTATGTGGTAGGGGGCCAGAGAACCAGCTACAACGATCTGCTGGTAGATATGTGGCGTTTCGGAGCGGCAACAACACCCGCACAGGCCACTTGGACCCAACGACCCTTCTTGCCCGCTGCAGCACGGATCCGTCCGATCGCGTTCTCCATCAATGACAAGGCTTATGTGGGTGGCGGCACAGGTGGTTTCGGGAACCTCACCGACTTCTGGATGTACGACGCGGTATCCATGATCTGGACCGCACGCGCGGCGCTTCCAGCGAATGCAGAGGTTGGCTTCAGCATCAATGGTATCGGCTATGTCGTCACCAGCAGCGCCACAGCGAACTTCTTCGCATTCGACCCTGTCGCCAACGCGTGGTCGCCACGGGCCGATATGCCCGGCGGAGCGCGAACATCCGGAGTCGGGTTTGCAATGGAAGGCAAGGGCTATGTGGGTGGGGGCTCCATCGGGGGCGTCCGCACCGCCTCGTTCTACGGCTACGATCCATTAGGGAACACGTGGACCCAACGCCTTGATATCCCCGGTTCGGCGCGTCACAGTTCCTGCGGCTTTGCGATTGGCAACAAAGGCTACATCGTTTGCGGGAATTTCTCCGGGTCGAGCACGACCTCAGGTGCCATGTTCCGATATGATCCCGTGCTGAACACATGGACCTCAGCTGCCAGCTTCCCATACAACACCAACGGCACCCAGAACAGCATGGCCTTCGTCGTCGGTAACAAGGCCTACTTGGGCGGAGGCCTTATCGGCGGGCCGACCCTCAGCAGGCGTTTCTATGTGTATGAGCCGACCACGAACGTGTGGACCCAGTTGAGCAATACCGGTGGAGGTTATCGCTACAACGGCATTGGTTTCAGCATCGGCACCAAAGGCTACATGTGTGGTGGTTATCTCGAACCCGACACCATCTCCCCTTTCCTGAACAACGCAGATCGCAGCAACGACCTGTGGGAGTACAACCCGGCAACGATCACCGTAGCCGCGAAAGTTTTCCTTGAAGGACCCTTCAACCAAGTAACGGGCAAAATGAACGACGCCTTGCGAAGCGCTGGTCTGTTGAACACGATAGACCCTTACGGCGCCAACGGCTACCCATACCCCGGCGGCGATTACAGCGATAGACCGATACAGGTGCCATCAACCAGCGGCAACGACGCCGTAGTGGACCGAGTAGTGGTTGAACTGCGTGAACCCGCAGCGCCCTATGCCGTGAAGGCGAGCCGGAGCCTGTGGCTGCAACGCGATGGTGATGTGGTGGATATGGACGGAATCTCCGTCCCCAAGTTCACCGCACCGCCGGGCACCTACCAGATCGCTATCCGCCACCGCAGCCACTTGGGCGCGATGACGACCGCTGGCTTTGCCTTGTCCTCCTTGCCCACCGCTGTCGACCTGACCTTGGGCGGCACGGCCACTTACGGGACCAACGCACGCGACACCATGGGCGCATACATGGTGCTTTGGGCCGGCGACGTCACTTTCAACGGGCAGCTCAAATACGCCGGCCAAGCCAATGATCGCGACCCCATCCTGGTGCGCATCGGGGGCCTGGACCCGTTGAACACAGTAACGGGCTACTACCCCGAAGACGTGAACATGAACGGCGTGGTGAAGTACACGGGGGCCAACAATGATCGAGACCCCATCCTGGTGAACCTCGGCGGAATGGTGCTGGGCACACGTAATGCCCAATTGCCCTAGGCGTGACGAACACGCCACGGCGCACAACACAACCCCTGCTTCCTGCGTAAGAAGTACGTGGTCCGCTACCTTCAGCGCATCGTGCACCGTAGAACCTTCAAGCAGGTTTGGAAGAGGATCGTGTTCTTCTTCCCGTTCCAGCTATTGGTGCTTCACCTGAAGAAAAACCACTTGTTGCTGCTGGTCTGGGTGCTGTTGTTCGCCTACGTCACAGGCAACCTCGGAGTGAAGTACGGCATCCCCTACCTCTTCCTCTTCCCGGAGTACTTCGGCCGCAGCAGCTTTTGGAGCTTCGCCATCACTGGCTTTTCCTTCGGTGGGTTCATGACGGCATTCAACCTGTACACGTACACCACGCACGCGCACCGGTTCCACTTCATAGCCACGATAGCGCGCCCGTTCCTGAAGTTCAGCATCAACAACGCGATCATCCCGGTTCTGTTCGTGCTCACGTACCTCGTGTGCAGCGCGCATGTGCAATTGTTCAAGGAGTTGGTACCCGTGGGCGATGTGATCCTTCACCTGCTCGGTTTCCTCTCGGGTACAAGCCTTTTCCTGCTGCTCGCCTACCTGTACTTCACCCGCACCAACACCGACATCGAAAAGATGACGGGCAAGAGCGCCGAAGAGTACCGGCCTCAGCCGCAGGCCGACATCCTTGGGCCAATGCATGTGCCCCCAACGTTGAAGGGCCCTGCACGCAAGCAGGCAAGCAAGTGGTTGAAGCCCGAAAACCGGCTGAAGCGCTGGCATGTTGAAACGTACATGACCCAGCCTTGGAAAGTCGCGCTGGCCCGCAGCAGCGATCACTACGATCGGACCGTGCTGCGCAGCGTGCTCTGGCAGAACCACATCAATGGGAGCATTTTCGAAGTGGTGCTTGTGGTGAGCTTCTTGGTGCTCGGCGCCTTCAGCGACTTGGCGTTCTTCGCCATACCCGCCGGCGCCAGCGGTTTCGTACTGTTCACCATGTTGCTCATGATCCTGAGCGCGCTGTTCAGTTGGTTGAAGGGTTGGACGCTGAGCGTCTTGTTCGCCTTGGTGATACTGGTGAACGGTATGAGCCACATTTCCAATTTCTTCTACGACAACTCGGCCTACGGCCTGGACTATACCACCAAGGCCGCGCCCTACACCTTGGACCGCCTTTGCCAGCTGGCATACGACACCGTCGCTGTTGAGCGCGATGAGCAAAAGATGATCAATACGTTGGGGCGATGGGAGCAACACATGGCCAGCTTACCGAACGCCGCACCGAAACCGAAGCTGGTGGTGGTTTGTTCGAGCGGCGGTGGGCTCCGTGCAATGCTCTGGAGCTTCCGGTGCCTTCAGTATGCCGATAGCTTGTTAGGAGGATCGTTGATGCAGCGCACTGCAATGATGACCGGAAGTTCCGGTGGATTGATCGGGTCCACGTTTTACCGGCAGTTATCGTATGCCGAACAACAAGGCCAGCCTGTCGATCCGCAAGACCGCAGCTTCCTGGCCGACATGAGCAGCGACATGTTGAACCCGATCGCGTTCAGCTTCGTCACCAACGACCTCTTCATCCGTTACCAACGGGTGAGCGATGGCCGCTTCAGCTACACGAAGGACCGCGGCTATGCCTTCGAGCAAAGGTTGAACGAACTGACGCACGGCCTGCTCGATACACGCATGGAGGATATGACCGGGGCCGAAGCCGCGGCCGATGTTCCGGTGCTCATCGTGGGTCCCACGGTGATCAACGATGGACGCCGGCTGTTGATCAGCGCAAGTCCGATCGCATTCCTCACCGACAATGCCCCGGAACATTCGGTGCACAGTTCCCCGCAGCCCGAAACGATCGAATTCAGCCGGTTCTTCGATGAACAACAGGCTGGCAGGATGAAGTTGACCAGTGCCCTGCGCATGAGCAGCACGTTCCCCTACATCACACCTGCGGTAACGCTCCCGAGCGAGCCACCCATGCGCGTGATGGACGCGGGCATCCGCGAGAATTTCGGTTATCGTACCACTTTCGAAATGCTGCGCGACATGCGCGGCTGGGTAGCGGAGCACACCAGTGGCGTGGTGATATTGCAGTTGCGGGACAAGCAAAAGCGGGACACAGCGGCCCCGTCATCCGGTTCGATGGTCTCAAGGTTGTTGAGCCCTGCTTCGAACGTTTACAACAATGTGATCGACGTGCAGGATCACGATTACGACCTCGCCGTTGCCAACGCAAGCAGTTGGGCAACCTTCCCGATCGAGGTGATCGACCTGCAGATCGAATCCGTGCCGGACAACGCCATAAGCCTGAGCTGGCATCTGACAGCGATCGAGAAATTG
>JBDTSG010000147.1:0-171749 GCA_039931265.1 Flavobacteriales bacterium | reverse complement strand
TCGATACCGCATCGGCCGAGGAAGCCATTGAGAACGTTGATGCAAGTCCATGGAGCGATCGGATCCGCATCCACAACATGGATGTGCGTCGGTTGTCTGCCAGCGATCGCTACGACTTGATCATCACCAATCCGCCTTTCTACGCTGGTGAGGAAGCCTCGACCGATGCGCGCAAGAGCGTTGCGAAGCACGGCGGCGAGTTAACGTTCAAGGAACTGTTCCATGCGTCCGACAAATTGCTTGCGGATGACGGTTGCATCAGCATCGTGCTTCCGCTCAACAGGGAAAACGATCTAAGGAAGGAAGCAGCCGTGTCCGGGTTGCATGTTGCGCGACGCTGCGTGGTCCGTTACTTGGCGCTGCGCCCCCCAAAGCGTGTGATGCTTGAACTGAGGCGGAACGAATCCGGGGTAGCGGAAGAAGAAGTGATCGTGGAGATGGAGCCGGGCACCTACTCGTCCGGGTATCGCGCGTTGCTCAGTGATCTACTTCTGAAGTTCTGACCGATCCGCTCATCACAGTACTTCCCGTTCGCTGAAGGCGATGCCAAGCTGTTCCAACTCGTCGAGCACGGGATCATAGATCTCAGCCGCGAGCGGCATCATCACACCGCGCTGCATCACTTTGCCATTGAGGACAAGCTTTGCGGCAATAGCTACCGGGAGGCCAACGGTCTTGGCCATTGCGGTATAGGTCTGGTCCTGTCCGATCGAGGTCAAGGAAGCATGCAACTCGTGCTTCGCGCCCCCCAAGCCGTAGACGAACCGGTGCCACATGACCACCAGATCCTTGTCGTTCGGTTTCAACTTCCAACGCTGTTCCAAAAGGTGTTGCAACGATCCGGCGGGTGAAAGCCCGCTCGTGCCGATGCGTTCTTCGCTGAACAAACGCAGTTCGTCCAGCTTGCGCATCACCTCGCCATCGGGGTTCAGGTCCAAGTAGTACGCAAGGTTCGATCGCGTATCACGTCCCGCATCCGGTGGAAGAAAGGCATTGATGTAATCGCGCCATGTTGCGTCGGCGCCCAGTTCCATGATGAAGCTATCATCCGTGCAACCCAGCTGCACGAAGGTGTTCCAAGCGATAGAGAAGCCGGCTTTTCGCAGCGTGCCGCGCTTCAGCGTCGGGATACCGTCGAGGCCATAGTGCGATCTGTACTTGAGCGAATCGCGGTTCGCGTACCCATCGAACGCGCCGAAGCCGGGCACGCTCACCTGCACGGTACGTTGGAAGAGCTTGTGGTATGGGATGTATTTGGTGATGCCTTGGTCGATGTATTTCGCGGACCCGCCTTGCCCGGCAAGGATCACGTTCCGCGGATTCCAACTGAACTTGTAGCCCCATGCGTTGTCATCGCTTTCGGGCGCGACAAGTCCACCGCAATAGCTCTCGAACACCTCGAACGTCCCACCATTTGCCTTGATGCGATCGATGATACGCATGGCGCTCATGTGGTCGATACCGGGGTCGAGGCCCAATTCGTTCAGCAAAACGAGTCCAGCGGCTTTCGCCTCAGCATCCAACGGCCACATGGCATCGGGCACGTAGCTGGGTGTAAGCACATGCTTCCTCAAGCGGATGCAATCCTTCACCACATCCATGTGCATGAAGGCGGGAAGCATACTGATGACCAAGTCGTGCTTCGCGATCTCTGCTGACCGGGCATCCTTATCCGTCGCGTCCAATGAAATGGCTGAAGCGACATCGCTTCCACCGGCGACAAGAGCACCGGCGTGCACCGCATTCCTGTCCGCAACCGTTATCCGCCAGTCCTGCTCGATCGAGCGCTCAATGAGGTAACGGATGAGCGACGCTGCAGAGCGGCCAGCACCGAGGATGAGGATGGAACGCATAGCAGGAATGTGAAAAATGCTGGAGATGTGGAAATGTGATCGGGCGGCAAAGATGCCGATGCGATGCGAGCGGCCGTGCACCGCTTCGTGGCAACTCGTTCCTTAGCGCGCATGGACCGCAAAGTGCTCTTGCTCATCATCGTGGCGTCGCTGGGCTACTTCGTGGACATCTACGACCTGGTGCTCTTCAATGTGGTGAAGAAGGAAAGCTTGGAAGCCATCGGGCTGGCGGGCGCAGCGCTGCTGGACTACGACACCTTTCTTTTCAACTGCCAGATGGGAGGCATGCTTGTCGGTGGGATACTCTGGGGCATACTCGGTGACAAACGCGGCCGCGTGCAGGTGCTGTTCGGGTCCATCCTGTTGTACTCTTTGGCGAACGTTGCCAATGCCTTTGTCGGGGATACGTTCTGGTATGCGGTCTGTCGGATCGTTGCCGGCATCGGGTTGGCAGGCGAACTGGGAGCGGGGATCACGTTGGTGGTTGAGAGCATGCCGCGGACGAAGCGGGGTTGGGGTACGATGATCGTCGTAACGTTCGGGGCGCTCGGTGCTGTCGTAGCAAGCTTGGTCGGCAACACGGGTGCAGCCATTGCGGAGAGCCTCGGGCTGGAACTGATGGGTTGGCAAATGGCCTACATCGTGGGCGGGGGGCTTGGTCTGGTGCTGCTGATACTCAGGGCAGGGGCGTTCGAGAGCGGCATGTTCAAGCATGCACTGGCCCGCACCGACGTGGTGAAAGGCAACTTCTTCGCGCTTTTCCGCACGCGCTCGAGCGCGCTCAAATACTTGGCATCGATCGCTATCGGGCTACCGGTCTGGTATGTGATCGGCGTCCTCATCAACAAGAGCAATTTGCTCGGGCCGGTCCTCGGCGTGCAGGGCGAAGTGAAAGTGGGGGAGAGCGTTATGTGGGGCTACATCGGGTTGAGCATCGGCGACCTCCTGAGCGGTGTGTTGAGCCAATTGCTGCGCAGCCGCCGCAAAGTGCTGTTGATCTATCTCACCTTCCTTTCGCTCACCGTCCTGGTGTTCCTCTTCGACCGTGGCATGTCAATGCCTTGGTTCCACATCATGTGCTTGGTGCTCGGCACCAGCACGGGTTTCTGGGCGCTCTTCGTTACGGTGGCGTCCGAACAGTTCGGTACCAATTTGCGCAGTACCGTCACCAACACGGCGCCCAACTTCGTTCGTGGTGCGGTTATACCGATCACGCTGTCGTTCATGGCTTTGCGATCAAGTATTGGTGACGTGGCAGCCGCGTTGATCGTAGGGGCGGTCTGCATCGGTCTCTCGCTTTGGGCCACGCTGTATGTTGAGGAGACGTTCAGCAAGGACCTGGACCACATCGAGCCGCATTGAGGGAACCCACCGTCGGTGGTGGATAGCAGGGCCGTGGCATAGCCCTTGCCTTTCCGGTGCCAACCTATTTTCGCCACCCTCAAAGTCTCCCCCATGAAACGTTCGTCCTCACTCGCTTTCGCTCTTGCCTTGCCGGTGATCGGGTTGCTCGCGCAAACCAGCGATCTGGTGTTCTTCGCCGACGATGGTGCTGAGTTCACTTTGATCATCGATGGCGATCGGAAGAACATGGATCCGGCAAGCCGCGTGGTCGCAACGGGGATCCGCACGGAGTCACCGGTCGTGGTCATCAGCTTCGCGGACGGGAACATTCCCGAGCTGCACAAGCCGGGCTATTTCCCATTGGGGAAGGAGTACACCGTCATGATCACCACGAACAAGAAGGGTCAGAAGGTGCTGCGTCCCACAGGCGAAGCTGCTTTGGGAACATCGGTGAAGACCGGACCTTCCAAGATGGAACCGACGGATTTTGTTGCCGACGAGGAAAAGCCGACATCGACTTCGGGAAATGTGACCACCACCGGCAGCGGTGGGCAAACCACTCGGATCAATACCGCGCAAGAAGCCGGAGCGGCCGATGATCATGTGAACATGAACGTCGGTATCGACGTGAACGGGGTGGGAGTTGACATGAACGTGAACGTGACCGAGGGTACGCGTAGCAGCACGACCACGACCAGCACCGCCGCTACGACCAACGCCACCACTGCCGTTCGGGAACCCCGCACGGCCAAGCCCGCCACTACAGCAATGCCGCAGCCGGTGGACGAGCCGGTGTACAGCATGCCCGGTTACACCGGGGCCGTTGGTTGCCCTTGGCCCATCAACGACAGCGAGTTCGGCAGCATGAAGGGATCCATCGAGAGCAAGACGTTCGAGGAAAGCAAGATGACCATGGCCAAACAGATCCTCAAGGACCGCTGCATGAAAGTGAGCCAAGTGAAAGGCATCATGGGCCTGTTCACCTTCGAGGACAGTAAGCTTGACTTTGCCAAGTACGCGTACGACCGCACGTACGACATCGGCAACTATTACCAAGTGAACGACCTGTTCACCTTCGAAGCCAGTATCGAGGAGCTGAACCAATACTTGGAGAGCAAGTAAGGCCACGACCAATACGCCCCAGCATGCGCTCCATCATCCACCAACTTTCCATCGTTGCTTGCTGCGCGCTTCTTTTGGGTGCGTGCAACGGCTCGAAGGGCCTATCCAAGAAAGCTGCGCAGCTTGAGGCCGGTGGCATGTATGCCGAAGCCGCCGACATGTATCTGCAGTCGGTGCAGCGCAGCGGCAAGAACGTTGAAGCCAAGATCGGCTTGAAGAAGAACGGGCAGCAGTTGCTGAACGACAAACTCAGCGTGTTCTGGAAGGCGTTCAACATGGGCGAACAAAGAGCCGAAGCGGTGAACGCTTACCTCTCCGCGAAGGACTATGCCGATCAGGTGGGCCGTCTGGGCGTGCAACTGGAGATCCCTGAGAACTACAAGACCGATTTCACCAAGGTGAAAGGAGAATATGTTCTTGAACTTTACGAGAAGGGCCAAGCGCTGATGGACAAGCAGGACTACCCCAACGCCGAGAAGATCTTCGCCCGCATAGGTGAGTTGGAACCGGGGTATAAGGACAGTGGAAGCTTGCAGGCCGTCGCATACTTGGAACCGCTTTACCGCAATGGCAAGGAGGCCATGGGATCGGGGCAGTACCGCAAAGCCTACAACGACTTCGGCAAGGTGCTCGCGAAGGATGCGGCCTACAAGGATGCAGCGGCGCTGCGTAAGGAGGCTGTTGACAAGGGTCGCTATACCATCGCCGTGTTGCCCTTCACCGGGAACGTGAAGCAGCGCGGGATCAACGACAAGCTGCTTGCATACGCCACCACGGCGCTGACGGAAGTCAACGACCCGTTCCTGAAGGTGGTGGACCGCGAGAACCTGCAGCGCATCCTGGACGAGCAGCGCCTTGGCTTGAGCGGGGTAGTGGACGAGCGAACGGCGGTGCAAGTAGGCAACCTCATGGGCGCAAAAGCCGTGCTGATGGGAACATTGATCGACTACCGCGAGGAAACCGGTGCGCTGAAAACAAGTACCAAGAGCGGCTTCGAGAGCTACCGCATGCGCCAGCTGAACAAGGAGACGAACGAGTATGTGACCGTGGTGAAGTACCGTCCGGTGAATTACACCGAGCACTTGCAGGAGAACAAGGTCATCATTTCGTTCAGCTACAAGATCGTATCCCTCGAGACCGGCGAAGTCCTCTTCAGCAAGGTGGTGGATGCGAACAAGGACGACCACATGTACTACGCCAACTACGAGGGCGATAAGGCCGCATTGATGCCAGCGGGCCAGAACGGGACCGTTGATCCCAACGATGCGGCCCGGCGCAACCTGCAACAGCTCCTCGCCGCTCCGCGCGAGGTCAAACCGGTGGCCATGCTCGGCAGCGATGCGCTGCGTGAAGGCGCCACCAACATGGCCTCGACCATTCAGTCGCAGGTAGCAAGCATCCAGCAGTGATCGGACTGAAACACATAGTATGGTCGGTGCCCTTGTTCGCGGCTGTCATGCCGGGATGCAAGAACCGGCAAACTGCGACCGACCCTCCGGTTATGGAAGCACCGCGCCCGGCATGGGTTCAACAGCGTCCCGGAGGTACGTTCGACTACATCGGCATCGGTACGGCCAGCAAGAGCCGGCCCGATTGGCAGGAGGCTGCGAAGAAGAACGCGTTGAACGACCTCGCCAGTGAGATCAGCGTGAACATCGAAGGCAATTCGTTGCTCTACACGCTTGATCGGAAGACCTCCTTCGACGAGACATACACGAGCACGATCCAAGCGACCACACGGGAACAGCTGGAGGGCTTCGAGATGGTGGAAACATGGGAAAGCCCGACCGAATACTGGACGTATTACCGGTTGGACAAGTCGAAGCATGCTGCGATCAAAGCCGAGAAGAAACGGCAGGCCCTCGCCCAGGCATTGGACTTCCATTCGCGTTCGCGCGCTGGTCGTGCGGCTGGCGACCTGCGGGGTGCCTTCGACCTTGACCTGCGCGCACTGCTTGCGATGCGCGAGTATTGGGGCGAAAGCGACGTGGTAGAAGTGGAAGGCAAACAGGTACCGTTGGCCAACACCATTTTCACGGACCTCCAACAACTGACGAGCAATGTCCGTTTCCAGATCCTGCCGGAGCGTTGCGAACTGACCTTCGACAAGGACTTCCGTCGCGAACTGCTGATCAGTGCTGCGTTGGTGCGGGACGGTAACAGCACCGAACTCGCCCAACTGCCTGTGAGCATTGAGTATCCCGGTTCCGCAGGAAAAGTGACAGAGAAGAAAAGCACCGACGCAGAAGGCCGTTCGCAAACGACCGTGCAGCGTGTACAGCTGGATGCCACTGCTCCCGAACTCCTGGTGAGGCTTGACATGGATGCTTTGGTGAGCAAGGACTTGGACCAAGCTTTCGTGCGCCCGCTCATCGCGAGCCTCACCATCCCCGAGAAACGGGCCGTCATTGAAGTGCGCATGCCCCGCGTATGCATGCAAGCCAACGAGAAGAACTTCAATAGCGCGATCACGGACGGTGGCTCGGCTTTGGTGCTGAAGGAAGAACTGACGAAGCGCGGCTTCCGTTTCGTTGATAAGGAAAGTGAGAGCGATATGGTCCTCCAGTTGAACGGGAATACGCGCGAAGGGGGGATCGCCAGTGGCTTTCACACGGCCTACCTCGACCTCACCATTGCCTTCCGCGAGCGGCGCACCGGCGATGTTGTTTACGAAGGGGGCAAGCAGAGCATCAAGGGCGTGCAGCTCGATTACCCTCGCGCCGGTATGGACGCTTACAAGAAGGCTGGACAGGATCTTCGTAAGGAGATCGTGCCCGCGCTGCTCGATGCATTGCTCTAAGAGAACGCGAGGCCTAACCACTTTGGCACACCTTTGGCCTTTCACCGAACGACGAAACACACAAACGTCCCATCCATGACAACTCCCTCCACCTTGCGCACCGTGACGATACTATTCTCGGCCTTGTTGCTGTCAGGCGCGATGACATCTTGCAAGAGCAAGAAGAAAGCCGCCGAGGCCGAAGCCAAGAACCCACCGAGCGGTGAGACCGAAGTGAAGGTCATGTGCAGCGGGTCGGAGTACTTCACCAACAAAGAGTTCTTCCGTGCCAACGCTGTTGGCGAGAGCATGGATCAGATGACGGCCAAGAGCAAAGCGGTCACTGCCGCGAAGGGCCAGCTTGCCAGCGACATCAACAGCAACATCAAGCGGGTGATCGACCAGTACGTGAACAGCCGCGAGTTGAACAACCGTGAGGAAGTGGCCGAGCGTTTCGAAGGCCTTACCCGTGAAGTAGTGGACCAGAAGCTCAGCGGAGTGCGCACCATCTGCGAGAAGCAGGTGACCGTGAACGCCACTGGCAACTTCAAGACGTACATCGCCATCGAACTGAGCGCGCAGGAATTGTTGGCCGCTTACAACGACCGCCTCAGTAACGACGAGCGCCTGCGCGTTGATTACGACTACGACAAGTTCAAGGAGACCTTCGAGAAGGAGATGGAGAAGATGAAGTAGCCCCTTACCACAAGAAATGAACGAGGCCCCACCGACCATCGGTGGGGCCTCGCCGTTCCATGGGTGCGCCGCTCAGTTCAACGTCCGCGCATAGGCGGTCAAGCCGTTCAACTCGAGCAGCCCGTCCACATCCAAACCGCGATACTCGCGATCGGCCAGTCGGCGGCCATCGGGCGAATAGCGCTCCCACGTTCCTGATTTCGTTCCATCGGAGAAAGTCCCTACGCTTTCAACAAAGCTGTTGTCATGGAAGTAGGTGAACAGGCCATTGGCGTGTACCAAGCGTCCGTCCGAAAAGGTTCCTGTCATGCGCAAGGTGCCGTTCGCATCCACCACGCGCACACGGAACGACCCGTTGCAAAGTGGGGTTGAGGTCCTGAGAAGTGCATCACCGTTGTATGGGACCGGGGTGAATTCCGCGTTGACGAAATCGGTTACGGAAGGTGCTGCTGCCAATGCGGAACCGTCCGCAGCCCCCGCGCAGTTCATCGCGGTGGCTGCGGATGTTTCCATGAGCATGTCCTGTGCGTTCAACTGATCCGGTAAGCCCGCGAGCAGCGCGGTGGACCCGATCATGATCAGGGGTGCGATGAAGGTTTTCATGGCTTTGTGAGTTATGCTTCCGGGTTTGTGGTGGCGGATCCGTTCTTGCCGAACAAAAGTGTTGGCGCACGGGTGCCTGCATCCATACCCCCATTCCGGTATTTCCGAGTCACTTTCAGGTAACACGCGGCTGTTTCTCACATCATCGGGGTATGCCGGTCGCGATGCATCTTCGTCCCGTCATCATGGATCGCATGAACAAGCGCACGCTTTCTTTGGCCGCCGGTGTCCTCTTCTTGGCTGTTGCCCTGGGTGCGTACGGGGCGCACGCATTGGAATTGAAGGGGCTTTCGGAGCATTCCCAGGCCATCTGGCACACGGCCGTGGAGTATCAGTTCTTCCATGGCTTGGCCCTGCTCTGGCTGGCTGCGGTTGACGCGCGCTTGCCAGCGCGGCTTTTATCCTTGGTGCGCCTCTGCTTTGCCGTTGGGATCCTGCTTTTCTGCGGCTCGCTCTACCTGCTTGCAGCACGCGAGCTTCTTGGAATGGAGAGCCTTGCGGCCTTCATAGGGCCCATTACCCCGTTGGGCGGCCTTTTGTTACTAGCCGGATGGGCCGTACTGCTTGTGGCGGCCTTGCGCAAGGGTTAGGGTCCGGAATGGACCTCGTTGCTGTTGCCGTTTACATTTGCCGCCCCTTCCACCGGATGGGAAAACGGTAAGTAGAACCAACACGAAGCACATGAACGAGTTCGGTAAGAAACCGAAGAACGCAGACTTGGCCGGGATCGGCTTGGGCCGCGTGGGCGAAGTCTATTGGAACCTGGAACCCGCCGAGTTGATCGAAGAGGCGATAATGACCGGCCAAGGCATGTTCGCCGACAGCGGCGCATTGGCCATCGATACCGGTGAGTTCACCGGCCGCAGCCCGAAGGACAAGTTCTGCGTGAAGGATGCCAACACCGAAGGCAGCGTTTGGTGGGGCGATGTGAACATCCCCTTCGATGCCGCCAAATTCGACCTGCTCCACAGCAAGGTGTGCGGTTACCTGCAAGGCCGCACGGTCTACGTGAAGGACGCTTCAGCCTGTGCCGACCCGAGTTTCAAATTGAACATCCGTGTTGTTGCCGAACAACCGGCCAGTGCGCTGTTCGCCAGCAACATGTTCCTCCGGCCGAAGCAGGAGGACCTGGACGGCTTCGTGCCCGACTGGCACATCATCTGCGCCCCTGGTTTCTGCGCCGATCCTGCCATCGACGGCACGCGCCAACACAATTTCGCCATCCTGAATTTCACCAAGAAGACCATCATCATCGGTGGTACCGGGTACACTGGCGAGATCAAGAAGGGGATCTTCACCGTGCTCAACTATGTACTGCCCCACGAAAAGGGCGTACTGAGCATGCACTGCTCCGCCAACACGGGCAAGGGTGGTGATACCGCTGTTTTCTTCGGCCTCAGTGGAACCGGGAAAACGACGTTGAGCGCCGATCCGGACCGTCAGCTCATCGGTGACGATGAGCACGGTTGGAGCGCACATGGTGTCTTCAACTTCGAAGGAGGTTGCTACGCCAAGTGCATCGACCTGAGCCGTGAAAAGGAACCGCAGATCTGGGATGCCATCAAGTTCGGGGCGTTGCTGGAGAACGTGGTCTTCAAGGAAGGAACCACAGAGGTTGATTTCGCCGACGGCTCCAAAACGGAGAACACACGGGTCAGCTACCCGATCGAGCACATCAGCAACATCGCGGTACCCAGCAGCGGCGGCCATCCGAAGAACATCTTCTTCCTCACGTGCGATGCAAGTGGCGTGTTGCCGCCGATCAGCAAGTTGAACGCCGGCCAAGCCATGTACCACTTCATCAGCGGATATACGGCGAAGGTGGCGGGCACCGAATTGGGTATTACCGAGCCGAAGACGGTGTTCAGCGCGTGCTTCGGTGCACCCTTCCTACCGCTGCACCCCGGCAAGTATGCCGAGATGCTGGGCAAGAAAATGAAGGAGCATGATGTGCGCATCTGGTTGGTGAACACGGGCTGGAGCGGTGGCGCGTATGGTACCGGCGAGCGCATGAAGCTGAGGTTCACCCGTGCAATGATCACCTCTGCGTTGAACGGCGAACTGGATAAGGCGGAATACAAGCAGCACCCGGTGTTCGGTGTCAGCTATCCCGCCACCTGCCCGAACGTACCAGTGGAAGTCTTGGACCCGCGCAATACGTGGAAGGACAAGGAGGCCTATGACCAAGCGGCCGAAAAACTTGCGAAGGCCTTCAACGACAACTTCAAGAAGTACGCTGAAGGTGTGAGCCCGGAGATCCTGGCCGCTGCGCCGAAAAGCGCTGTGAAAGCCTGAGCACCGACCGTTGGACCAAAGCCCCTTGCCCGGCTGCGGGAAAGGGGCTTTGTCTTTTCAGGCGTCCTGAGTTGGCCGACTACCTTTCGCCGCCCTACTGCGATGTCTTCTCAGCGCACGTTCGTCGGTTCTCTGCTCATGGTTTTTGTGAGTGTGGATCCGTATGCGCAGGTCCCGGGCAACCGGGTCTTCACCCCGGAACAATTGCGCGAGGATCTCGAACTCCTACGCACAACCGTCCACGAAGCACATGCTGACCCCTATCGCTTTCTGGGCCGCGCCGAACTGGACCACCTCTTCGATCGGGTAAGCGACGGGATGAGCTATGCTCTTCCGGTCGACGCCTTCATTGATTCGCTCGAGGTGCTGTTCCGCGCGATCGGAGATGGCCATACGCGTTGCGATTTCCCGCGCGATGCGGTCGCTGATATGGCACTGCGCACGCCCCTTCTGCCGGTGGAGATCGTGATCATCGATAGCGCGTTGTACGTACGCGGCGATCGAATGGGATCGAGTGCGATCACGCCCGGGTCAAGGATCGTTTCCATTGATGGCGTACCGGACAGCCGGATCCTGACCGCACTGTTGGACAGAGTGCATGGCGACGGACGCTCTGGCTTACAGCGATCACGTTTGGTGGAACGCGATTTCGCTGCGTTGCACGCCAAAGAGTTCGGAGCCCACGCGGAACATGTGATCGTATGCGACAATGGCCATGATGTGCTCGAGCGTGTGGTTGTCCATGCACTTACCGGCGAAGAGTTGTCCGCAGCAACGGCTGAGCAGGTGGCGTTGCCGCCCTGGCGGAGCAATTTGGATGAAGGACGCTCGCTTGCATGGGTTGAGTTGAACACTTTGGATGCACGTGCGCTCTCATCCGCCGATCAGCGCCCGGAGCGGTTTCTCGGGGATCTGCTGCGGGAGATGGAGAAGAAGAAGATCCGCACTGTGGTGTTCGACCTGAGAGGCGCCGATGGCGCGGACCTTGGCATGGCTGAACAGGTCTTCGCCATCGTTGCCCAGAAGCCGTTCCGCGTGGTCCGGATGATGACGGTCCGTTCCGTTACGGTGCCAACTTGGTACCGGCGAGCCGTGCCGCTCGATGACTTTTACGCTTCCGCCGGGGGGCTTTTTGCGCTGGAAGAAACCGGACTGTTCGTACTGCCACCGACGGATGAGCGAATGAAGGATCTGCCCGCCTCGCAGCGGCGGTTCGACGGTGCGGTGTACGTGCTGCAGGATGGCCTGACACGCGAGGCCGGCGCAGCCGTTGGCACGCTGGTGAAACGCAGTGGGCGCGGCAAATTGATCGGAGAACAAGGAGGAACGAACGCCGTGTCATACTGCGGCGGTCGTGAACTCACGATCACAGCACCCAATACCGGGGTGCGGTTCACTGTGCCCTTGATACGGTACACGTTCGAAGGCGCCGCAACGGGGCCACAGGACTTGGGTGAATTGCCGGACGTGGAATTCAAACGCACACTGGAGGGCCTGGTCACCGGAGAGGATGCCATCCGCCGGGATGTGCTGTCCTTCATCGAAGGGTTGCGATGAGATACGCGCCGTGGCTCTTTGCAACCATTTTCCTGCAGGCGTGTGACGAGCAACCAAGAGCACGACCGCAACACGCTGAATGGGTGGAGCATGCGCCTTCGGTGGCCAAGCACTTCACCGTGCTCAGCAACGGGGGCGCGCGCAGGCTGATCGTCTTCGGCACTGGCGGGTCCAATGATACGATCGCCGACAGGCTGATCGCACCGGACAGTGCTGACGCCAACTGCACGGGTTGCATTTCCGCGAAACGGTTAGCTGTCTTGAGCACTACCTATCTGCCTTACATCAGCGCGCTGGGCAGGGCGGAACGTATTGTTGGTTCGGAGCATCTGGATCAAGTGCGCGATGTCGAAGTGAAGAAGCTGATCGGGAAAGGGCTTGTGACCGATATCGGAACTGCCGACGGGAGCGATCGCGAGGCGGTACTCGCGCTTGCTCCGGACTTGGTGTTGGGTTACCCGTTCGGGCGCAACTCAGGCGAAATGGATCTGGCTGGTGTGCCGCTCTTGTTGGTGGCGGAATACCTGGAGCCGCATCCACTGGGTCGTGCCGAATGGTTGAAGTTTTTCGGAACGCTGCTGGGCAAGGAGCAACTGGCCGATAGCTTGTTCAGCGGGATCGCCGAGCGCTACGAGAAGGCCCAAGCGCGTGTCGGAGCGGAGACTCGTCCCAAGGTGCTCTTCGGAAGTCAATGGAACGGGCAGTGGTGGGTACCACCCGGCAACAGCTACATGGCGCAGCTGATCTCCGATGCCGGTGGCGCATATGTGTTTGCCGATCTGCAGGGCAAGGAGAACATCGCCGTGGACATGGAGACGATCCTTGCTCGGGCCAGCAATGCGGAGTTCTGGGGCATGATCGCTGACATCGACCATCAACCCACGGTCGATGACTTCACGGGAGGGCAGGAACGATTGAACCACATGCGCTCATTGGACGGAGGATTGTTCGTTGGTAACACAGCGCGGTCCGATCTCTTCGGGCAAGCGTTGGTCGAGCCGGACCGCTTGCTGAATGACCTTGTGATCCTTTTCAAAGGCATCGCCATTGATGGACCACCGGTTGTTGAGAGACCTTACTTCAGTAGGGTTCTGGCCGATCTTCCGGCACCCCGTATCCCGGCGGAATGATCAGTAGGGGATACCGATCCGCTTGTAGGTCTTTGCCAGCAACCAAGCCGGTCCGACCAATAGAAAGGCAAGGTCCTTCAAGAAGCTGGGTTTCTTGCCTTCCACCTTGTGGCCATAGAACTGGCCCACCCAGGCCGCAGCGAAGATCATTAGGCTGATGGCCCAAAGCGGCCATGGAGCGTGCCAATCGAGCCAACGCACCACCACAAGGCATGCGTAGCCTGCGATCGCCATTCCAACAGCAATGCCCACGGACAAACGCACATAGAAGAACGCAAGCGCAAGCGCGACCGCGACTTTGGCCCAAGGCACTTGCCCCAACCATGGCAGCCTGTCCGGTGGAATGCTCCCAAGCAGTCCGATCACACTGAAGAAGATCGCCGGAACGCACACCCAATGGATGGCGATGTTGGTGGCATTGCGATGGTTCTCGCTGTATTCGCTGAACCAGCTATCGGCGCTGCGCATGATCTACAGGTATCGTTCCCGGATCACACCGGCATGGTGCACCGCATGGCCGGCAATGATCCAGCCCAGCGCACGCACGCTCACGTTCTCACCGTTCGCCTTGCCCTGACGCAACAGCATGTCCGGACTGAAACTCTCGAAAAGTTTCTCCGTGGCGCTGCGCACCAAGTCGTGCTCTTCGAACAGATCGGCCAAACTGCGGCGCTCCGTGCTACTGCTCGCCACGTACTCGTTCTCATCGAAACCCGGTAGGTCGGTACCATCCTGACGCGCAAAGCGCAGCGCACGGTAGGCGAACACCCGCTCGGAATCGATAAGGTGTTGCAGGATGTCCTTGATGGTCCATTTGCCCTCGGCATAGCGGTATTCCATCTTGTCCGCCTTCACGCCTTCGAGCGTTTTGTGCAGGATGGCACTGGCATGCCCGAGCGCATGGTGCAGGCTCACGCCATCGGCGCGTTGGATGTACTTGAAGTAATAGGCGGCGGCTTCGTTCGGTTCGGGTTTGCTGCTGGGCATGATGCGGGAATATGGCGCACCAAGGTGCGTTCCCTACGGGATCATTCCAAAACGACCCGCAATGCAACGGCTTCGTGGGCTGACACAAGTCGCGCAACGAAAGCTCCATGGAGGCCGTCCGGTAGGGCAACGACACGCAAGATGGCCGGCTGGATCTCCTGCCGCGACACGGCGCGCCCGTTCATGTCGGACAGGAGAAAGGTCGCTGGATCATTGCAGTTCGCGATGCGCACACTTCGACCGGTCTGCGTCATTTCGCATATGGTAGTTGCGGGATCTTGCGGTGCAACACCAAGCACGGAGGAGGTGGCCAGCTTCAACGTGATCGGCAAGTGATCGCTCATGTAGTAGAGCTTGCGAAGTATGGCGTATGGCGTTTGGGAAGAACTGCAATCAATGATGTTCTCGTTCCAACAAGTACCGCTGTTGCCCACTGGGAAGTATGATGCAGGCACGAGGTGAAGGTCAGTTCCGCCGTTCACGAGTTCATTGCTCAAGAGCAGCATATCGAAGCGGTCGTCCAAGCCCCCTCCAGCGCCATCACCGAACAGCGCATTCACGCGCGTGCTCTGGGTATGGATCCCGGCGAATGCGTTCGAGTTCCAAGTGGAGCCTCCGAGATCCAAGGGATCCGCGATCTGGACATTGCCCGCTTGGGCAAGCAGTGTGGTGAACGCCGGCTCCGAACCGTTGTAGATGTTGAAGTCGCCCCCGATGATCACATGGCGTCCGGCAGGCAGTGTTGCCAGATGATCGGACAGTGTCAAAGCCATGTCCGCGCGGTCGTCGATGTCCTGCTGATCGTTGCTCGCTTTCAGGTGCAGCGCATATACGGTAAGGAAGGTGGTATCGCCTTGGAAGATCCCGTTGTCGCGCAGGAACAGCGTGTACACGTTGATGTCGCGGACATTGGTGTACAGCAGCGTCTGGTCGCGCAGGCCCAGCCTATTGTGATCGTAGTAGATGACCTGCGCGAGCTTGATGGTCGACCAGGAAGCGCTCTGTTGCGGTACGAAGGACGCCATGCTGAAACGATCCACACCGTTGGCGTTCAATGCTTCATCCAGCACCATCTGTGCGCCCGTGGCGTTGTGTATCTCTTCGGCAATGAGCAGATCCATCGGATGCCATGCGAGGATGCCCGCAAGCGTGTCGGCTTTACCGAACGGGTTCGGGTCCGGGAAATTCAACAGGTTGTACGCCATCACGCGCAACGTGTCCTGCGCTGGCGCGGCTTGCGTGGCGAAGAAGAGGAGAACGACGATGTTGCGGAGCACGGGGCCAAGTTACCGGGCAACATCCACCGCGCGGGCCTCTTGGCTTCCGGCGATCTCCTTCAGCATGAAGTACCAGCCCTTCTTCGACTTCCACCAGCCTTTGGCGGGACAATCCGGATCCGGTATGGAGATAATGCCCACACGGACGCTGTCGCCCAAGGCTTCGCGGTACAACGCACGGGAACGGCGGGCGTGAACACCGAGCGTTACCACATCGAGCGCCGCGATGGACCGGCCGTGCAATGCGAAAGCCAGCGTGGCGGCATTGGCCCACGATCGGCTGATCGGATCACCCACGGCGAGCACGGGAGTGATCACCGAACCCGCAACACCAGACTCTTCCAGCACTCGGGCCGCATGTTGTGCGTAGGTCGGTTCGCCCGGTCGCACCGATCCATCGGGAGCGATGATGCGGATGTTCAACGGGAGTTCATGTGCATCGCGGCCGTTGAAACGCAAGGAGTGGATGAAAACGGAAGGCGGCCCGGGCTGCGGATAGGGGGGGGCGGCAACGATGCGGATATCGTCGAGCGCAAGTTTGCGGTCAATACCATGGGTCGTGATCCGATCCGTAACGCGCACATGCAAAAGGGTATCCGGGCCTGAAAGGACGATCACGCTGCATGCAGGCAATCCCGCCAGGCCGATCTCCAACGAAGTGGAGGCGGCGGTATCGCCAGCCACATCGAGTTCGGATCCCGGGACCAGGTAATAGGCGAACGGCCGTGTAGTTCCGGTGGTGTAGATCTTCTCGTAACCACCCTGCTTGAACAAGCGAGCGGCTTCGGCTATGTGTTCATCATCCATCCAGCCCTCCACCACCATCACCTTGCCGCCGCTGCGTTCCGTTATGGCCAACCACGGGTGTGCGAAGTACAGCGCTGTCGCGATAAAGAGGCATGCGACGCCGATAACGGCCAGCCAACGCTTCAACCTTCTCATTCCTGTTCGTCCACCAGTGTGTTCCTCAATTCGCTCAGTTCGCCCCGCGCCTTGCGATCGCCGATCACCAAGCACTGCAGCATGCCTGCTTCGCACGTGTTCCGGGCATCCGCCGTCCTGCCGATCTCGGCCAAGAGCAAGGCAAGCTGGTAATACGTTGCAATGTGCGCCGGTATGTCGCGCACCAGTTCCTCCAGTTCTCCTATGGCCTGTTCCGTCCGGCCGATGCGCTTGTGCTCCAAGGCGATCGCGTAGCGCAGGAATACATCGCCCGGCTCCTCCGCCAGCATTTCCAGAAGCTGTGCAAGCCGGTCGTTCTTCATTCGATCCACGATCTTTTATAGGCAGCAAAACTAGCCGGGTCCCATTCCTTCGGGCCACTGCGATGTTGAGTCCCCGTCACGGTTCCACATTGAGTTCCATGAGCAGGCGAGACACGGGCAGTGTATTGTTCTCGATCACGTGCAACTCCATATCGGTGCTCGGTATCCGATGAATGTTCGGGTGGGCACTTACGAGGCGTTGCCAGTTGAGCGTGTCACCACCCGAAACAAGAATGCGGGGGTGAACCAGTATTTGTTCTTCCTGCCGCAACCACCAGCGGCGATCCATTCCCGGGCCGAAAGCCTTTGGGAAGTCAGGCACCAGGAACGGGCAGTGATAGCAGTGGAAGCGGGCCTTGGGCGCTGCCCATGAACGCGTGGGGAGGATCAGTTCCACGCGTTCCCGGTGAGCGACCGAGGAAAGTTCCTCGCATTCTTCCCGAAGATCAGCGATCGCCATTTCCATTACGGGAACGTGCAATTCGTCCTGGCGTGCCATCCATTCCTCAACAACGGTGGGGGTGCGCATGGTTTTGATGATGACAAGACCAACGCAAAGGATGGCGATCGCGAACCCGAACGAACGCTGCGCGTTGGTCCGGGTGAGCAATGGCGCCAACGCGAAGCCCAACAGCAACGGCACTGCCAAGTACATGCGGGATATGCAGAACAGCGGCGAAATGGTGCCGTCGTAGGTCTTGCTCACATGGAACGAAGCATATATCGTGAGGCCACTTGCGAGCAAGGCGGCCGCGGTAGCGCGGTCACGACGCACCCAAAGGACAGCGGCGCAAAAGGCAATGACCCACAGTACCACATGCCCGTTCGGCCACCACAGCGGACATAAGTAGAGGAAGTGTTTGTCCAGTTCGAACATTGCCTCCGGCACCAAGGGATGAGGGAAGTCGCGGATACCGATCTCCAAATGGTGCAGCACGCGCCAAGGGCGTTGCGCATAGAACGCATGCGCCCCCAGATAGAGCAGCGCGGCCGGTAGAGCGCCAACGATGCCCACGGCGAATGACCGGCGTGTGATGGGTGTGGTCCACAACAGGTGAACACATGCCGCGGCAACGAATACCGCCGCATTCGGGTTGAAGAACACGGCCATGGCCGCGATCAGCGAGCAGGTCATGTAGCGCAAGGGGATGCGCACGATGGTCATGCTCCACGGGAGGAATGCGAGTACAGCCACCCCGGTCACCGAGCCGCGCGTGATCATGGTCATCATACCCCACTCCGTGGGCAGCAGCGCAGGAATGGCCGCGAACGCGAGCCCCGCCAAGAGCCTCCCATGCCGTCGATGCCAGAGTGCGAACGAAAAGAAAGGCGCCAGTGCCAGCAGCGAGGTGATCAGGGGCAAGGCCGCATACGCGGGCACCCCGATCCATAACAGAGGTGCTGCCAGCAAGGCCTCCAACATGGGGTTGTAGGCTTGGCCGTAGAAGTAGGGCTCATGGAAGATGCCATGGCCGAAATCGCGGGCGGCCTGCCAAAAGATGCCGTCGTCGTCGCCGGTAAAACGGAAGCCGAAGACATTCAGCAAGACAACCCTGTCCAATGCCGAAAGCACGAGGACAACCCAGAACAATGCCTCGGTTTTGGGCCAGCGCGCGGGTCCCGTGTTAAGCACGGCGCAAGATGGGGCGTGCAGACTGATGGCGCGATACCGTAGTACCCAGAACCCCTAGCCGACCCATGCGTATGAAGTTGCTGCAAATGACCAAAGTCCGCGAACCGCTCACCAAACTCGCCTGCGTTCTTGCTGGTTCCGCGATCGCCTTTTGGGTTGCGGGTTCCACGCAGTCCGCGGTGCTGCTTCTTTGTGTTGCTTACGGGGCATTGTGCATCGAGTTCAGGACACATACGGGTGGGCGACAATTCGTCTTGATGCCCGTCGTCGCCACACTGCTTGGTTCGGTGCTCGATCTCCAGTACGGCTTCTTTCCATTGGTCACCGGTGCGAGCGCCCTGAGCGCACTGGCCACGGTTGTGCGCCAAGCCTTCATGGGGCGGTTCACCTATGTCCGTTTCCTGCTGTTCGAGCCCGCGCTCATGGTCGGGGCCGTTGCCTGCCAAGCTGCGGTCATGAGCACCCACCCGTTTGTTTGGGATCTCTGGCTGCTTCCGCTGCTGCCCATTGTTTCAGCCAGCGTGTTGGTGGTGAACTATGTGTACGACGGTATCGTGTTGAAGCGCAGCACTCGTTTCGGTTACCGCATACAGGTAGGGCAACCGGCACCGGCGATCGAACTGCCCGATCAGTTCGGCAGCCTGGTGAAGCTCGCATCGTACCGGGGCGACCATCCTGTTCTTTTGATATTCGTCCGAGGCGATTGGTGCCCGGGTTGCCACATGATGCTGCGCACCTACGAGCGCAACCGCGAGACTTTCCTGCGCAAAGGCGTTCATGTGCTGGCCATTGGGCCGGACAGCATCGAAGTGAACAAGGACATGGTTGAACGGCTGGGTGTGGGCTATAAGCTGCTGAGCGATCATGAGCAACGCGTAAGTCGCCAGTTCGGTGTGGTGTACAACAACCCGTTGCTTGAGCAGAACATCGATTACGCCCAAGGCATTCCATTGCCGGCATCGTTCCTTGTGGACCGGGATGGTATCGTGCGTTACGTAAGCCGCCCCGATCGCGTGGGCGAGTTTCTCAACCCGGAACTCATTTTCGGTGTGTTGAGCACCATGCCTGACAGCCCAAGCGTACAATGGGAGCAGAAACGGGCCTGATCTGGATCATACTATCGGCGGTGCTGTTGTGTACCACGGTAGGCATCGGCTTCGCGTACAGCCGTTCGCAAGCCACAGCAACCGCTTCCACCGGCGAACGCGATGCATACGCGCAGGTGATCGAAGGCAGCAACGACGCGGTACTGGTGATCGACTTCGTTGACGGCAGGATCCTTCGGGCCAATACACGGGCCGCCAGCATGCTCGGGCATGCAAGAGAGCATATGCAGAAGTTGACCGTTTTCGATCTGTACGCACCTGAAGATCTTTCGCTCTGCGCAACGCGCATCGCGGACGCATGGGAAAGGAAAGGGATTACCTATTCCGATATCCCTTTCCGGAGTGCGAGCGGGGATGTGATCGCCGTTGAATGCAGTACCACTGTCACCTACCACGGCGAGCGCCCCGCAGTAGTACTCTTTGCCCGCGACATCCGCGAGCGGCTGCGCCTACAACGTGAAGTGGAAAGCCAGCAGGCCATTGTACGCGCCAAGAACGATGAGGTGCTGGCGAGCCTGCGGTATGCGAGCACTATACAGTACGCCTTGCTGCCGGCGGATAGCGTCCTGCGTTCGGTTTTCGCTGACGCCTTCGTGCTCTTCAAGCCGCGCGACATCGTCAGCGGCGATTTCCATTGGACCGCGCGCGTTGGCGATACCGTCCTGGTGGCGGTGGCCGACTGTACCGGGCACGGTGTACCGGGTGCGTTCCTGAGCATGATCGGCAACTCGCTTTTGCGGAGCGTGGTGCTGGAGCAAGGCATCACTGATCCCGGACGCGTATTGGATCGCTTGCGCGAGGGGATCGTGCAAGCGCTGAGCGGACCGACGAGCGGTGACCACCTGCGCGACGGTATGGACATAGCCTTGGTAGCCGTTGACATGCGTGATCGCACCGCGCGGTTCGCGGGGGCAATGAACCCACTGTACGTAGTTCGTGGCAAAGAGGCAGGAGCGGAGATCATCGAGGTGAAGGCCGACCGCTTGCCGATCGGCTTTGTGGATGGAGTTGCCAGGTCCTTCAACACGCATACGATGCAACTGTTGCCCGGCGACAGGATCTATCTGTTCTCCGATGGTTTTGCCGACCAGTTCGGCGGCCCGGAAGGGAAGAAGATCAAGACCGGTGGATTCAAGCGTTTGTTGCTCGAAACCGGGAGCGCCGATCTCGCCGAGCAACGCAGCGCCATGGAATGCGCCTTCAACGACTGGAAGGGCGGCATGGATCAAGTGGACGACGTTCTGCTGGTGGGCTTGCAGGTTTAGGAAGCACTCGCTGCCGCATCGACCACCGCGACCACCCCTGCCACATCATCGGGTGCCATCCCGTGCCAGTCCGCATCACGCCTCAACCAGGTCATCTGTCGTTTCGCGAAGTTCCGCGTGTGTTGCTTGGCAAGTGCAATGGCGTCTTCCAAGGTCAATGCGCCATCGAAGTGGGCAAAGAGCTCCTTGTAGCCAACGGTCTGCAAGGCGTTCTCAGCGCGTTGCGGGTAAGCATTGCGGGCCTCTTCGACAAGTCCGGCCGTGATCATGGCATCGAAACGTGCATCAATGCGAGCGTACAGTTCGGTGCGCGGTAGGTCCATGGCGATGCGCACCGTTCGCCATGGGCGCTCCTTCGATCGTCCCATACGCTGCGCACTATAAGGGCGCCCGGTTGCCAAGGATACCTCCAAAGCACGGATCACGCGATGCGGGTTGCGGAGGTCGATGCGTTCGACCGTGGCAGGGTCCAATTCGGTAAGGCGCGCCAACAGCGGGTCCAGTCCATGTTCACGGAAACGCTTCTGCAACTCGGTGCGGATGCGGATGTTGCCGGTCGGCATTTGATCCAGACCGTTCAGCACAGCATCGATGTACAATCCGCTGCCACCGACCAACAGCGCAATGCCTTTGGCGGTCAAAAGTTCTTCGATCAGCGGAACCGCGGCACGCTCGAAGGCGCCCGCGCTCATGGCTTCTGCAATATCCAAGTGTCCGACGAAATGGTGTGGCACTCCATTCATCTCTGCTTCCGTGGGTATTGCGGCCCCGATTCGCAAGGCGCGGTAGAACTGCCGTGCATCGGCGCTCACGATCTCTGCGCCATAGTGCTTTGCCAGATGCACGGCGGCAGCGGTCTTGCCACTGGCCGTCGGCCCTCCGATCACCACCAGGATACCCTGCTGTTGTTTCACGCCGCTCGACATCGCTCCCGAGTGGGAGCTTTCAGTATCGGGCATTGCGCAAGAGGTCAGTGATAATCCTCAGGCAACTGCTCATGGCCGCTCATGCCATCCTCGTCGCCATGCCCGAACTCGTCGTGCTCTTCGCCTTCATCCGCACCATGGCCCATGTCCTCGTCGGCATCGTAGATCTCCTCTGCCTCTTCGCGCATGTTCTCGCCATCCTCATCCGTGTCGTTGCCGGGCAAAAGCAACGGGTCCATGCGGCTCATTTCGCCCGGTGGCTCGCCGTTGCTGAGCACTGCCACGGGGTACCGTTTGCCTTTCACCGGCTCACCGGCTTGCACCAGCTCCACCATGAAATTCCAATTGAGCAGGAAGTCGTACACGTACACGTAACGCTGCTTCGTGCTGCGCATATGGTCGCTGATGAGCACTTCTTTCATCAGCGCCGGTGCTGTGCCGCCATCCTCGGCAAAACCCAGATCGGCAAGCGGGATCTCCGTGCCTTTCTCCCACGCATCGTCGCTCACATAAAAACTGGCCATCTCTTCGCCGGTGAAACCGAAGGCCTTCTTGATAGCCACGTGCAGGTCGAAGAACGTCTGCTCGTTCCGGATCTCGATGTCGCGGAACGCCTCGCTCTTGTCGTCGATCAGCACACGGAAGCGGTAGATGCGCATGGGTCTGTTGGCAGGGGCGGGCGCCTGAGCGATACCGCAGGGTTCGGGAGACACCGCGAAACTAAAACGCGATCCGGTTCCGTGGTGGCCCACAGATCATTGCCCCTCGTCCTTCGTCTGCCCGTTGTCCGCAACCGGGACCTCCATACCGGCCAACGGTTCCAAGCCGAGGCTCCTCCCGGTTTCCAGCATCAGCGCCCACGCCTGCGCACGATCGTTGTGGATCTTCCCGTCCAGGATCGCATCCTTGATCACCGTCTTTATGTCGCCGATGTACTTGCTGGGTGAAATGCCGAACGCGGCCATCACATCCTGTCCGGTGATCGGAGGTTGGAAATTGCGCACCCGGTCTTTCTCTTCCACTTCCGCCAGCTTGCGCAGCACCAACGCGTAATTGCGCAGGTAGCGTTCCTTCTTCTTCTCGTTCTTGCTGGTGATATCCGCTTGGCACAGGATCATCAGCGCATCGATGTCGTCACCGGCATCGAAGAGCAACCGGCGGACCGCGCTATCGGTAACGATCTCTTTGGTCAGGGCGATCGGCCGTAAGTGCAATGCGACCAGCTTCTGCACGAAACGCATCTGGTCGTCCAGCGGCAACTTCATCCGGCGGAAGATGGTCGGTACCATCCGCGCGCCCTTGTCCTCGTGCCCATGGAAAGTCCAGCCGATCTCCGGGTCGAAGCGCTTGGTCTTGGGCTTGGCGATATCGTGAAGGATGGCGGCCCAGCGCAACCACAGATCATTGCTTTTCGCGCACACGTTGTCCAACACTTGCAGTGTGTGGTAGAAATTGTCCTTGTGCCCGATCCCGAACTTCTCCTCGGCACCTTGCAACTCAAGGAACTCAGGGAAGAAGCGGACGAGCAGGCCACTGTCACGCAGCAGCAGGAACCCTTCGCTTGGCACCTGCGTCATGATGATCTTGTTCAGTTCGCCGTGGATACGTTCCGCGCTGATGATGTCGAGACGCGCGGCGTTCCTCCGGATAGCATCGAAGCTTCCCGGTTCGATGGTGAACCCCAATTGCGCAGCGAAGCGCACGGCGCGCAGCATGCGCAAAGGGTCATCGCTGAAGGTGATGTCCGGATCGAGCGGAGTGCGGAGGATGCCGCGTTCCAGGTCGAGGATGCCACCGAACGGATCCACCAAAGCACCCGCGCTGCCTGGGTTGAGGGAGATCGCCAAGGCGTTCACGGTGAAATCCCGGCGCTCCTGATCATCCTTGATCGTTCCGGGTACCACTGCCGGTTTCCGGCTGTCGCGGCTGTAGCTCTCCTTCCGCGCGCCAACGAATTCAACCTGCAATTCGCCAAGCATGAACATCGCCGTACCGAAGTTCTTGAACACATGCACCTGCCCTGCACCAAGCCTTTTCGCCACCGCCGCAGCCACTGAAATGCCATCCCCCTCCACAACGAAGTCGATGTCCTTGCATGCGCGCCCCAAGATCAGGTCGCGGACGTAACCGCCGATCGCATAGGCCGGTATGGCACGCTCTTCAGCTTCTGCTTGCACGGCTTGGAACAAGGGCTGTTCCATCACCGCGTTCAAGCGCGAAGTGTCGGGGGTGAAGGCGGGTGAGTGCTGCAAAGCGGGCGATCGGGCCTCGGCTGGACAAGTCGGGGGTCGGCGAAAGCAGGCCGCGAAAGTAGAAGGCCGTTGCGGGGTGGATCGTGTTGCTATTTTCGGTGCCCCAAAACACCATCGCAATGAAGAAGAGAACCCTACCAATGATCGCGGCCATCGCCCTGCTTGGCGCGTGCAATTCCGGACCCTCGGCGGAACAGAAGGCCATGATGGACAAGGAAGCTGTGAACAAAACGGCGTTCGAGAACATCGGAAAAGCTTGGAACACCGGTGACGAGAAAATGTTGGGCGATCTCATCGCCGACAATTTCGTGAACCACAACCCCGACATGTCGGTGAAGGGTACCGGTAAGCAGCAGTACATCGATGCCATGAAGATGTACTTGGCCAGCAGCCCCGATATGAAGGGCGATGGCAAGGTGATGCTCGTGGACGGCGATTGGGTGGCTGGTGTGGCCATGGTCAAGGGTACCAACACCGGCGCAATGGGTGAGGGCATGCCCGCGACGAACAAGGCTTGGGAAGCTTCGGGTATCGACGTTGTCCGCTTCGAGAACGGCAAGGCCGTGGAGATGTGGAGCGGCTTCGATGTGATGAAGATGATGAGCGACCTGGGTATGGACATGGGCGGCGGCGGTGGCGAGATGGCCATGGAGAAAGAACACGTGTGCAACCCCGGTTGCAAGCCCGACAAACACAACATCATGCACGGTGAGAAGGGCCACGTTTGCGCGCCCGATTGCCCCGGTATGAAGGAGATGGAAGGCAAAATGGAGGAGAAGAAGAGCTGACCCTGTCGAAACGTTGATCGGAAACGCCCCGGCAACGGGGCGTTTCCATTTCCGGTCAGTGTAGTTTAGGTGCCTATTGCCAGCCCATGCCAACCCTCGCCCTCAAGTATCCCGAAGTCAAGAACTATGTCGCCGGCAAACCGGATGCGGACGGACAGCAGCGGATGGACGTCCATTCACCGTTGGATGGCACGTTGATCAGCACTGTTCCTCTCAGCACCGCGAGCGACCTCGACAAAGCGGTGAAGGCTGCCGAAGCCGCTTTCCCCGGTTGGAGTGGCACGCCGATCAAGGAGCGTTCGCAGATCTTCTTCCGCTATCGCGAGTTGCTGTTGAAGAACCGCGAGGAACTTGCCACACTGGTACACACCGAGAACGGCAAGACGATGGACGAGTCGTACGCCGAGGTGGACAAGAGCATGGAGCTGACGGAATTCGCCTGCAGTTTGCCGCAACTGATCCAGGGTGAAGTACTGGAAGTGAGCAAGGGTGTGGAGTGCCGCATTGAGCGCAAGCCGCTGGGCGTAATTGCCAGCATCGCACCGTTCAACTTCCCGAACATGGTGCCGCACTGGACCATCCCCAACGCGCTGATGCTGGGAAACACCATGATCCTGAAACCGAGCGAGGTGGTGCCCATCAGCGCCATCCGCATCGCGGAACTGTTGAAGGAAGCGGGCCTGCCCGATGGCGTCTTCAACGTGGTGAACGGCGACCGCGCGATCGTGGAAGCCATCTGCGATCATCCCGGCATCAAAGCCGTGAGCTTCGTGGGTTCCACTAAGGTTGCCAAGATCGTTTACATCCGTGCCACAAGCACGCTGAAGCGCGCGCTCTGCCTCGGCGGTGCGAAGAACCACCTCCTCGTGCTGCCCGATGCGCACTTGGAAATGACCGCCAGCAACGTCGTCGCCAGCATGAGCGGTTGCGCTGGTCAACGCTGCATGGCCGCCGCGCAGATGGTCGGCATCGGTGCGGTGGAACCGATCATCCAGCAGATGATCGTGGAAGCCAAGAAGCTCATCCCTGGCAAGAACCTCGGTCCCGTGATCAGCAAGACCTCGTACGAGCGCATCCTCGGTTTCATCGCGGAAGCAGAGAAGGCCGGTGCCAAAGTGTTGCTCGACGGCCGCAACCCGACCGTGGATGGCGACAAGATGAACGGCTACTACCTCGGCCCCACGATCATCGACCACGTGACGCAGGACATGCGCATCTCCCAGGAAGAGGTCTTCGGTCCGGTGATCAGCATCATCCGCGCGAAGGACCTGGATGCGGGTATCGCTATCGAGAACGCGAACCCTTACGGCAATGCCGCTGCGGTCTTCACACAAAGCGGTGGCAACGCGCGCCAGGTCATGGAACGCGCCAGCGCCGGCATGATCGGCGTGAACATCGGCGTGCCCGTGCCGCGCGAGCCCTTCAGCTTCGGCGGCTGGAACGATAGCAAGTTCGGCACCTGCGATATCACCGGGAAGAGCAGCATCGAGTTCTGGACGCAGCTGAAGAAAACCACGACGAAGTGGAATCCGGAAGGGAAGACGAATTGGATGAGCTGATAGGAATATCGCATGATGAACGCCGAACACCGAAGTGGAATGCGCGCATTCACTTCGACATTCACCATTCGATGTTCGGTGTTCGATATTCAACCGTAATGACATCCACGTGAGCACGACAACCAAAACCAACCCCGCCGAGATCCTGAAGGACAACCTCGAGCACACCATTTTCTCGTGGAGCAAGCAGAGCGGCTTGAACCCGTTGAACATCGAGCGTGCCAAGGGCATCTACCTCTACGAGCGGTCCGGCAAGCGCTTCATCGATTTCAGTTCGCAGCTGATGAACGTGAATATCGGACACGGGCATCCGAAAGTCGCGGAGGCGGTGGCGAAGCAGATGGCCGAGGTGAGCTACGTGCATCCGGGCATGATCACCGAGGCGCGTGGTAAGCTGGGAAAGAAGCTCGCGGAGATCACGCCGGGTTCGCTCAGCCGCACCTTCTTCACCAACGGTGGCACCGAAGCGGTTGAGCACGCGATGAAGCTTGCTCGCCTTTACACCAGTCGACACAAGATCATCACGCTGTACCAGAGCTACCACGGCGCCACGTATGGCGCGCTCAGCGCGGGCGGCGATCCACGCGGTTTGCCGCACGACAGCCAGGGCGTGCCGAACATCATCCACGTGGAGAACCCGTACTTCTACCGCTGTCCGTGGAACAGCAAGACACCAGAAGAGTGTACGGAGAACGCGCTCGCGCACTTGGAACGCGTCGTTAAGTATGAGGGCCCGCAGTACATCGCGGCGATCATGCTGGAAGGGGAGAGCGGATCCAGCGGCTGCATCAAATACCCGCCGGGCTACTGGAAAGGCGTGAAGGCCATCGCCGATCGCTACGGCATCCTCACCATTGCCGATGAGGTGATGAGCGGCTTCGGTCGCACGGGCAAGTGGTTCGGCATCGATCACCACGGCGTGGTGCCGGACATGATGTGCATGGCCAAGGGCATCACCGCAGGCTACATCCCGCTCGGCGGATTGATCGTACGCGAGGAGATCATCAAGCATTTCGAGGACAAGCCGCTTCCGATCGGCCTCACGTACAGCGCGCATGCCGTGGCTTGCGCTGCTGCGAATGCCGTGATCGATATCTACGAAGAGGAGAACCTGGTCGAGAACGCCGCGCGCATGGGCAAGTATGTGGAGAAGCGCGTGGCCGAACTCGCACAGAAGCACCCGAGCATCGGCGACTTCCGCAACACCGGCCTGCTGGGTTGCATCGAACTGGTGAAGAACCGAGAGACCAAGGAACCGATGGCGCCCTGGAACGCGAAGCCCGAGGAGATGGCCGTGATGAACAAGGTGGCTGCCAAGATCAACGAGCTGGGCATGTTCACCTTCGTCCGCTGGAACTGGATCTTCGTGGCGCCGCCGTTGTGCATCGATGAGGCGGGCGTGGATGAGGGGATGGAGATCATCAGCAAGGCGATAGGCATTGCGGATGAAGCGTGCGTGTGATCAGCGAACGCGCATTGAGGATCCCGCCTGAACTGGCCATATCCATGCTCGCTTATCTCATGTTCGCATGTGCACCGGCGAAACAGGAGCATGCACCTCCTTTCACGGAACAAGATGAAGGGGACGTGTTACCGCATTCCGCCGCTTGTAGCATACATGCCCCGTTCATTTTGCACTGCAAGGAAGGCGGACGCATCATGGCCATGAATGCCGATGGAACGCTAAGGATAAGAATGGTGGTAAGCCAGTTCGATACTGCTGCTCACCGAATTGAGCAGAGTGAATTTGGCGTGGACAAAATCGATTACCTGGATGTCTTGGGTACGGATGGAAGCATGCCCGTCAACGGAGTCGATTCTCTGATCGTCATGTTCGGCGAATGTCTTATCGATATCCCACGAGAGAAGATCACTGATATGTATGACATGTCAGCATCTTGCCATGATTCGTACTTCCGGATGGATAGCATCGGACCGGACTCTTTTGTGCTTGCCATCGATGGGGGAGATGGCGCTGGTGCATTTCGGGCGAAGTACTCTATCCAGGACGGGAAGTTCCAGGGAAGGACAGTGTAATTGCGGGACTGATCTTCTGGTCAACGCAAGATCGAAGGGGTACGCCCCGCGCAAAGCCCTGTGTCGCGCTCTTGGTTGCCCCGCCGCTGTGCATCGATGAGGCTGGTGTGGATGAGGGGATGGAGATCATCAGCAAGGCGGTGACCATTGCGGATGAGGGGTGTGGTTAATTAGCGAATGACCAATTAGCGAATTAGCGAGTGGCTCCTTGTCGGAGCATTCGCTAATTCGCACATTCGCTAATTGCCACATTGCTTTTGGAAGACCCCTCCCTCTACAGCGAAGACCTCGCGCCGGTTCCGCCCGCCAAACGCACGTGGGGCACGTGGAACTACGCCGCGCTGTGGATCAGCATGAGCTTGTGCATTCCCACGTACATGCTCGCCAGTTCGTTGATCGAGGGCGGCATGAACTGGTGGCAGGCCATCCTAACAGTGTTCCTCGGCAACGCCATCGTGCTGGTGCCGATGATCCTGAACGGCCATGCCGGTGCCAAGTATGGCATCCCGTTCCCCGTGCTCGCGCGTGCCAGCTTCGGTGTGCGCGGCGCGAACATCCCGGCGATGCTGCGGGCGATCGTGGCGTGTGGTTGGTTCGGGATCCAGACGTGGATCGGGGGGCACTCGATCTACTTAATGGTGAAAGTCTGGTTCGGCGATGCGATCCACCTGCCGCAATTCCTGCCGTCGTGGGTAGGTCTTGGTACGGGTCCGGCGATCGCCTTCCTGCTCTTTTGGTTGTTGAACATGGTGGTGGTATACTACGGCGTGGAGATCATCCGCCGCCTGCTCGTGGTGAAGGCGATCTTCCTGCCGCTCGCTGCGCTGGCCTTGCTGTGGTGGGCGCTCAGTGCCGCGCATGGTTTCGGGCCGATCCTCGCACAACCCTCCAAGTTCGCGACCAGCGCCGAGTTCTGGAACTTCTTCTTCCCGGCGCTCACGGGCATGGTCGGCTTCTGGGCCACGCTATCGCTCAACATCCCCGACTTCACACGTTACGCCAAGAGCCAGCGCGCGCAGATCAGCGGGCAGGCCATCGGCCTTGCACCGAGCATGACGATGTTCGCCTTTATCGGCGTGGTCGTGACTTCCGCCACCACCATCATCTACGGCACCACCCTTTGGGATCCGCTGGCGATAGCCGAGCGCTTCGACAGCAAGTTGCTCGTGAGCATCGCCATGATCTGCGTGGCCATCAGCACGCTCGCCACCAATATCGCGGCCAACATCGTCAGCCCCGCCAACGACTTTGCCAACCTCGCGCCCAAGCGCATCGACTTCAAGCGCGGCGGCTACATCACGGGCATCATCGGCATCCTCATCTTCCCGTGGAAGTTGATCGCGGATCCCAGCGGCTACATCTTCACCTGGCTCATCGCGTACAGCAGCTTGCTCGGCCCCATCGGCGGGATCATGATCGTCGACTACTTCTTCATCAGACGCCAGCAGTTGGACGTGAACGATCTCTACAGCACGAAAGGCCGTTACGCGTACGGCGGCGGATTCAATAGCGCCGCGATCATCGCTTTGTTGGTCGGCATTCTTCCGAATGTCCCGGGCTTCTTGGCCCAGATCGGGGTCGTGTCACCCGAAGCGATGCCCGCATGGATCAACGGCCTCTACCACTATGCGTGGTTCGTGGGCTTCGTGGTGTCCGGCGCTGCATATTCGTTGTTGATGAAGGGTCGGCGCTAATTGTGCAGCGATCGCTGCACAATTGATCTTGAACGGTCTGGAGCCGGTCATGTAGGGGTTTCGGCATATCACCGTCCAACTCTGATGATCGAGCGGGAGCGGATCGTGGCAATTGTGCAGCAACCTGCTGCACAATTGATCGCCCCATGGTCCATCACTCGGCGGAAAGCCTGTTCTACATTGGCGACATGTCCAGGAAAGTTGCGAAGCGATCCACCGATGCGGCACTGCCCGTTGGCTATGAACAGTTCCTGACGGGCTTGAAAGACCGCATCCGCAAGGCACAAGTGAAGGCGGCGCTATCGGTGAATACGGAACTGATCGCGCTCTATTGGCGGATCGGGCACGAGATCCTTGATCGGCAGGGGAAGGAAGGCTGGGGCAGCAAAGTGGTGGAACGCTTGGGGGCCGACCTGCTGGCCGAGTTCCCGCAGATGGGCGGCCTCTCGCCGCGCAACCTGCTTTACATGCGGGCTTTCGCCGAAGCGTATCCCGAGATCGCAATTGTGCAGCAGGCTGCTGCACAATTGCCATGGGCACACAACTTGGTGCTGCTCGACAAGCTCAAGAAGGCCGAGGATCGCCGCTGGTACGCGGCAGCAGCACTACAGCACGGTTGGAGCCGCTCCGTGCTGGCCATGCAGATCGCGGCCAAGGCGCATAAGCGGCATGGTAGAGCGATCACCAACTTCAAGCGCACGTTGCCGCCTGACCGCTCGGACCTGGCGCATCAAACGCTCAAGGATCCATACACATTCGATTTCCTTTCGCTGGGATTGGATGCGCGCGAGCGTGAATTGGAGCAAGGGTTGGTGGAGCACATCCAGAAGTTCCTCATCGAACTGGGTGTGGGCTTCGCTTTCCTCGGAAAACAGTTCCACCTGGAGGTGGAAGGCGACGACTACTACATCGACCTGTTGTTCTATCATGTTCGCCTGCGGAGTTACGTGGTCATTGAACTGAAGATGGGCGCTTTCAAGCCGGAGTATGTCGGCAAGATGGGTTTCTATCTGAGCGCGGTGGATGAACAGCTCCGCCACCCCGACGATCAGCCTACCATCGGTGTGCTGTTATGCCAGGACAGCAAGAAGCTCAAGGTGGATTATGCACTGCGCGCCACCAATAAGCCCATCGGTGTTTCCGACTGGCGCACCAAGCTCGTGGCGGAACTGCCCAAGAAGCTGCAACGCTTGTTACCATCCACCTCTGACATCGAGAAGGAGCTGAAGAAACCCAAGCCCCGGAAGCGGAAATGAAATTGTGCAGCAAGCTGCTGCACAATTGATCCGTAACAGCAAACCGACCAACATTACCAAGCAACCATGAGCCTCCTCATCAAGAACGGCACCGTCGTCACCGCCGCCGACTTCCACCGCGCCGACGTGCTCATCGAAGGCGAACACGTCAAGGCCATCGGACACGATCTGAAAGCCGACGGCGCGCAGGTGATCGACGCGAAAGGCCTCTTTGTGCTGCCCGGCGGTATCGACCCGCACGTGCATCTCGACATGCCTTTCATGGGCACATACAGCAGCGACAACTACGAGACCGGCACGCGCGCAGCGTTGCACGGTGGCACCACCACCGTCATCGACTTCATCCTGCAAACACAGGGCAAGAGCCTGCACCACGCGTTGGAGCAATGGCAGGGCCGAATGAAGGGCAACCTTTATGGCGACCTCAGCTGGCACATGGCCGTCACCGACTTCAACGACGACACGAAGAAGGAAGTGAAGGAGATGATCGAGCAGGAAGGCATCACCAGCTTCAAGACCTTCATGGCGTACAAGGGCGCGCTGATGATCGACGACCGCCAGATGGTCGGCCTGATGCAAGAGGTGAAGAAGTGTGGCGGACTGGTCACGGTACACGCCACCAACGGCGACATGATCGACTTCCTCGTCCAGAAGCACCGCGCGGAAGGCAAGCTCTCACCGCTGTACCACTACCTCAGCCAGCCGGAGATCACCGAGGCCGAGGCCAGTGGCCGCTTCGCTGATATGGCTTGGCACACGGGCGTACCCGCGTACATCGTCCACATGACCTGCGAAGGCGCGCTCAACCACGTGCGCGATGCGGCGCGGCGCGGCCAGCGTGTGCTCGCTGAAACGTGCATCCAATACCTGTTGCTCGACGCCTCGCTTTACGAACAGGCCGATGGCGCGAAGTGGGTGATGAGCCCGCCCCTGCGCGAGAAGAAGGACCAAGCCCAACTATGGGCCGGCATCGACCAGGGCAGCATACAAGTAGTGGCCACGGACCACTGCCCCTTCACTTGGGAGAAGAAGCTGCTCGGCAAGGACGATTTTTCGAAGATCCCCAACGGTCATCCTGCCATCGAGCATCGCATGGAACTGCTCTTCAGCGAAGGCGTGAACAAGAAGCGCATCACCGTGAACAAGTTCGTGGAGGTCACGGCCACCAACCCCGCGAAGATCTTCGGCATGTTCCCGCGCAAAGGCACCATCGGCATCGGCAGCGACGCGGACATCATCCTGCTCGACCCCAACGAGCGCCACACCCTCAGCGCGAAAACGCACCACATGAACGTGGACTACAGCGCCTACGAAGGCATGCAACTCACGGGCAAGGTGAAGACCGTGATCCTGCGCGGCCAAGTGGCGATTGAGAAGGGGGAGACGAAGATCAAGAAGGGCTACGGGCAGTTCGTGAAGCGGAACAAGGTGAGTGGGATGCTGTGAGTGATACAACTGTAATGAACAAGACTGATTTCCGCTTCCTACTTCTCGGGGCAAGCTATGCTGCCTTCAAGTTCGCTGAAGAGATGGTCAGTGATAGGCTGACTACCGAGTTTCGATACAACGTCTTTCTCAACATCTCGAACGATAGTCCTGAACTAGAGCAGTTCGACGTTTATCCTGAAGATGCAGGTGTTCGCCACTTGTTGATCAAAGACCAAGAGGTCGTCGATCTTTTGTGTCGCAATGAGAAAGTACCTGTTTGGATCGATGTTTCAGTTGAATCGGTCGTTGATGATCGCACGGTTCTCAGACTGCTCTGCTCCGGACGATTTTCTTCAGAGTCTAAGGCTTACTACTACCAGAGAAATGGATCAGGACCTTTCGGCATAAAGAGTCCTGTCTTTCCTCCTGATCACAAAGAAGGCGTGAGGTTCAACCTCCAACCGTTAAGGTATCCATAGTAGCCAGTAACGAAGGCGAGTATTCGAGCCGGCACGCCCGAACGAAAGAAACCGCTCAGTCTTTTGCTGCCACCGCCGCCGCCTTGGGTTTCTTCTTCGCGAAGATCCGCACGGAGAGCGGCACCAGGAAGATCCACCACGTTGCCATGGTCTTCATTTCGGGGTCGGTGATCAACTGCCGGGTGAGAAAGATCAACGCGATGCTGATCCCGAAGGAGATGGTGAGCACCTGGGTGCGTTGGTACAATCGCTTGTGCTCCGAGAGATCCGTGTTGACGCACAGTCCCGGTCGTCGCACGAGGATATAGCGTTGCAATAGGAGCTGGGCGACCAAGCAGCAGTAGATCATCCCGAGGTACAGCGTGTATGCAAGCACCGAACCTTGTGCATGCGTGAACAGCGACGCAGTGAAGGGAAAAAGTCCGATGAAGAAGAGCAAGGCAAGGTTGTGGATCACCAAACCCTTGTCATAGTCCTTCAGGATGCTGAACAGGCGCAGGTGCCTGTACCAGATGGCCCCGATAACGAAGAAGCTGATGACGTATGCCGTGATCGCCGGGACCAGCAGGTGGAGGGCATGGGCGTTGCTCATGGTGGTGCCCAGGTGTGCACCTTCCGGAAGCTTGATCTCGATGGCCATCAGCGTGATCACGATGGCGAAGACCGCATCGCTGAACAGGATCATGCGTTCCAGTTGGAACTCCTTCTTCACTTCATCACGGAAGTCCTCGGTCTGGTGGCTCATGGGGGCTGGTGGGGCGAAGCAAGTATAGCTTGGCACAGGTCTTCGGTGCCGCGCGCCGAAGCGAGCGAACAGGTGGCTACATTGGCGAACGTCAACCCGAAACGCACTTACCCATGCCAAGGAAAGTCAAGAGCGGCCTCATACAGATGAGCCTTCCGAAGACGGAGGGTGAAGGCACGATCCAAGAGATCATCGACGCGATGGTTCAGAAGCACATCCCGTACATTGAAAAAGCCGGCCAGCAAGGTGTGCAGATCCTCTGCTTGCAAGAGATCTTCAACACGCCCTACTTCTGTCCGGGCCAGGACCGGAAGTGGTACGAGAGCGCGGAGAGCGTGCCCGGTCCCACGACAGAGCTGATGGCGCAGTACGCGAAGAAGTACAACATGGTCATCGTCGTTCCGATCTACGAGAAGGAACAAGCGGGCGTGCTGTACAACACCGCGGCTGTGATCGATGCGGACGGCACCTATCTGGGGAAGTACCGCAAGAACCACATCCCGCACACGAGCGGCTTCTGGGAGAAGTTCTTCTTCAAACCCGGCAACCTCGGCTATCCGGTCTTCCAGACCAAGTATGCCAAGGTGGGCGTGTACATCTGCTACGATCGCCACTTCCCCGATGGCGCACGCTGCCTCGGACTGAACGGCGCGGAGATAGTCTACAACCCCAGCGCCACCGTTGCCGGACTGAGCGAATACCTGTGGAAGCTGGAGCAACCGGCACACGCCGCGGCGAACGGCTACTTCATGGGCTGTATCAACCGTGTTGGTGAAGAGAAGCCATGGAACCTCGGCAAGTTCTACGGGCAGTCCTACTTCGTCGACCCGCGTGGGCAGATCTTCAAGCAAGCATCGCGCGATGATGATGAACTGCTTGTCGCCGAGTTCGACTTGGACATGATCGAAGAGGTGCGCAGCACGTGGCAGTTCTTCCGGGATCGCAGGCCGGAGACGTATGGGAAGATCGTTGAACTCTAATCAACTTGGATAGCTGCGAGCCATGAGCTTCGAGCCACGAGCTTGACCGGGTTTTAGAACCGGATCAAGCTCGTGGCTCGCGGCTCGCAGCTCAAGGCCAGTATTTGATCGCACAACATGGCAGAGTACAAGAGACCTACCACCGAGGCCGAGTTCGAAAAGAACTTCCACCCGAAGAAGCCCCTGATGACCCAGACGGAGGCGTACTACGAGAGCTCGCGCTGTCTATACTGCTACGATGCCCCGTGCATCAACGCGTGCCCCACTGGCATCGACATCCCGCTCTTCATCCGCCAGATCAATTCGGGGAATGACACTGGCGCTGCGAAGACGATCTACGACAGCAACTGGATGGGCCATGCGTGCGGGCAGGTGTGTCCGACCGAGGAGTTGTGCGAAGGCGCTTGTGTCTACAACCACAGCGATGTGAAGCCGATCGAGATCGGTCGTTTGCAGGCACACGCCACGGGCAAAGCGATCCGCGAGAAGAAGAAGCTCTTCATAACCGGCAAGCCGAACGGGAAGAAGGTGGCTGTGATCGGTGCGGGACCGGCGGGGATCTCGTGCGCGTGCGAACTGCTGATGCTCGGCTACACGGTGGACGTGTACGAAGCCAAGGCCAAGCCGAGCGGTCTTTGTGTCTACGGCGTGGCTCCCTACAAGCTCACCAACGAACAGGCGGTGGACGAGATCGCCTACCTGCAGGATCAGTTCGGTTTCAGCACACACTACAACAAGCCGATCAGCGATCGCACGGCGCTGGACAAGCTGGAAAAGGACTACGATGCGATCTTCATCGGCATCGGACTCGGCGGCACATCGCGGCTCGGGATCACGGGCGAGGACAAGGCAGGCGTGATCGGTGCAGTGGAGTTCGTGGAGCAGCTGCGCGCGAAGCATCTCACCACACCAGTTGGCAACAAGGTGATCGTGCTCGGCGGCGGCAACACGGCCATGGACGCCGCGAGCGAGAGTTGCCGCATGGGCGCGGAGAGCGTGACGATCGCCTACCGTCGCGGACCGGAAGAGATGGGCGCGTACAGCTTCGAGTTCGACTTGGCGAAGAAGAGCGGCGCGAAGGCGCTGTTCAACGTGGTGCCGGTGGAAGTCATAGGCAACGGCAAGGTGGAAGGGGTGAAGTTCATCCGCACGCGATCAGCCTATGGGAAGATGGAGAACATTCCTGGCAGCGACTTCGTGGAGCCGTGTGACATGCTGATCCTCGGCACGGGCCAGAGCAAGCAGGTGGAATTGTTGGAGCAGATCAGCGGCGTGAAGCTTGACGTGAAAGGCCGCATTCTCGACAACCGCGGCCGCATTGTGGTGAACGAACTGTTCCAGACCAACAACCCGAAGTATTTCGCCGCAGGTGATGCGGTGAACGGTGGTGTGGAAGTGGTGAACGCGGCGGCGGAAGCGAAGAAGGCGGCGCATGGGATCGACCAGTGGCTGAAGAGATAATTAGCGAATGAGGCAATTAGCGAATTAGCGAATGGGGACCGTGGTGACATCGGAATGGAGTGCGTTGTGCGAAGAGGCGACTTCTGCTGATGAGCATGTTGTGAACGAGCCTGCGGCAGCTTACTCCAGCAGTCCGTTGTATCGTGAGAACGTTATCCTTCGACAGTCGTTCGAATTCGCGGTTGCCGTTCTGAAGTACTCGGATCGACTGGGCAACGAACGCCGTTGGTTACTCAATCAGATCCAACGTTCCGGCTGCTCGATCGGAGCGAACGTCAAGGAGGCACAGAACGCCGAAAGCCTCAAAGACTTCATTCACAAGATGAAGGCCGCTTTGAAGGAAGCCGATGAGACCGAGTACTGGTACCATCTGCTTGCCGCATCGAACGACAAAGGCAACGATCCGGGGCTGATCGACCGCCTCCAGAACATCCTACGCATCCTGAACAAGACCATCAGCACAGCCAAGAAGCGCTTGGGCTAGCGCCCATTCGCTACTTGGCTAATTCGCTAATTGACCCATTGACATGGCAGATCTGAGAACGAACCTCGCAGGGATCAAATCCCCGAACCCTTTCTGGCTGGCTTCAGCCCCGCCAACGAACAGCGGCTACCAGATCATGAAAGCCTTCGACGCGGGTTGGGGCGGAGCCGTGTGGAAGACCCTCGGCGTACCCGTGGTGAACGTGAGCAGCCGCTATGGCAGCGTGAACTATCGCAACAGCCGCATGATCGGCTTCAACAACATCGAGCTTATCACCGACCGCCCGCTGAAGGACAACCTGCGCGAGATCAGCGAGGTGAAGAAGCGCTTCCCGGACAACGCGGTGATCGCCTCGTTGATGGTGGAGACGAAGGAGGAATGGCACCAGATCGTGCGTGACGTGGAGAACGCAGGCGCCGATGGCATCGAGTTGAACTTCGGTTGTCCGCACGGCATGTGCGAACGCGGCATGGGCAGCGCGGTGGGGCAGGAGCCGAAGATCCTGAAGATGATCGTGGGCTGGGTGAAGGAAGTCGCGAAGATCCCCGTGATCGTCAAGCTCACGCCGAACATCTCGGACATCACGCGACCTGCGACCGCGGCGAAAGAAGGAGGTGGCGATGCGATCTCGTTGATCAATACGATCCAGAGCATCGTAGGCGTGGACATCGACAACTTCGTTCCATACCCTGTTGTGGATGGCAAGAGCACGAACGGAGGCTACTGCGGCCCGGCCGTGAAGCCGATCGCGCTGAACATGGTGAAGAACTGCGCACAAAGTCCCAACGTGCAACTGCCGATCAGCGGCATCGGCGGCGTGGAGAACTGGCGCGATGCTGTGGAGTTCATCCTGCTGGGCGCCACGACCGTGCAAGTATGTACCGCCGTGATGCATTACGGCTTCGGCATTATCCGCGAGCTGCTGCCCGGCCTGGAGAGCTATATGGATTCGAAGGGCTTCAAGACCATCGAGCAGATGCGCGGCAAGGCACTGCCGAACATCATGCACTGGGAGGACCTCAATCTCAAGTACAAGGTCGTCGCGGACATCAACCCCGACAAGTGCATCGGCTGCCAGCTCTGCTACACCGCCTGTGAGGACGGCGCGCACCAAGCCATCGCCTTGTCCAGCGATCCCGCCATCCGCATCCCGAGCATCATTGAGGAGAACTGTGTGGGCTGCAACCTCTGCTCACTCGTTTGCCCGGTGGAAGGCTGCATCACCATGGAGCGCCGCGACGATGGCAAGCAACACCTCACCTGGGGCGAGCGCACGGCCGCCGGTAACATCCCGAAGACCTTCGATGATCCGCTCGCGGGCGGCTTGCACCATTGGGTGCCGGAACCTGCGGAGGCTTTGGTGAAGAAGAAGCCGAGGCATTACAAGGGCTGATCCGTCCCTCATTCCACCGTTTGCGTACCGAATCATCGCGCATCGGCGATGTGGATAGTTTCGCGCGCCCAACCCCTTGTCATGCGCCTTACAACATTCGCCGTTGCTACGGTCATCGGTAGCCTTGCCGCCGCCCAGCCCGAACTGATCAGTAAGATCAGCGGGAACAAAAGCGATAGCTCCAAATTCCGCTTCACCACGGTGGTGAGCACGGAAGCCACACCCGTGCAGGATCAGGGCAACTCGGGCACTTGCTGGAGCTATTCGGCGAACTCGTTCCTGGAAAGCGAAATGGTGAAGAAGGGCGGGCCGCCGATCCACTTGAGCAAGATGTACAGTGCGCGCTGGGTCTACGAGGAGAAGGCCGTGAACTTCGTGCGCATGCACGGCGCGGTGAGTTGGGGTGATGGTGGCGAGCCGCACGATGTGATGAACATGTATGCGAAGTATGGTGCGATCCCGGAGGAGAGCTATCTGGGCCTGAACTACGGCACCAAGGGGAACGCTTTCGGGGAGATGCAGGCGATGTTGAAAGGAATGCTGGATGCCTTGATCACCGCGCCGAACGGCGGCAAGCTGACACCGGTTTGGAAGAAGGCCTTCACCAGCGTGCTCGATGCCTATCTGGGCCCCGCCCCGGCACAGTTCACCTACGACGGCAAGACGTACGACCCGAAGTCGTTCGCCAAGGACATAGTGAAGGTGGACCCGGCCGATTACATCGAATTCGTCTCAGTGAACAACGCCCCATACTATACGAAGACGATGATGATGGTCCCGGACAATTGGGCCTTCCAGTCAGACTGGAACATCCCGATGGAGGATATCATCACGATCATCGACAATGCGCTGCGGGCGGGCTATACCATCTCCTGGGGTGGCGACGTGAGCGAGAAGACCTTCAGTTGGAAGAACGGGGTGGCTTACGTTCCCGTGAAAGAGATCGCGGACATGAGCAAGGAGGAGAAGGAACACTTGTTCGACGGCCCCCAGCCAGAGCGTGAGATCACAGAGCAAATGCGGCAGGAAGCGTATGACGATTATACCACCACCGATGACCACGGCATGCAGATCACCGGTATCGCTGCGGACGAGTCCGGCAAGGACTGGTATATCGTAAAGAACAGCTGGGGCACCGAGAATGATTTCGAAGGCTACCTGTGCATGAGCAAGAACTTTGTCCGGTACAAAACCACCGGCTTCATGGTGAACAAGAAGGGCGTGCCCGCGGGGATCCTCAAGAAGCTCAACTAGACCTATGGACGAGCACATGCAAGCGGCGATTGCCGAAGCTCGCTTGGGCCGGTCGCAAGGCGGCATCCCTATCGGCTCCGTGTTGGTGCGCGATGGGAAGATGATCGCACGTGGCCACAACAAGCGCGTGCAGGAGAAGAACCCGATCCTGCATGGCGAAATGGATTGCCTCAACAACGCGGGCCGTATCGGCAGTTACAAGGGCACCACGATCTACTCTACGCTGATGCCGTGTTACATGTGCGCGGGCACCATCGTTCAGTTCAAGATCAAGAAGGTGGTCGTGGGCGAGAGCCGGACGTTCGCGGGAGCCCGCGCCTTCATGGAAAGTCACGGTGTGGAAGTGATCGACCTTGACCTGCCGGAGTGCGTGGCGATGATGGAAGAGTTCATCGCAGCGGAACCTGCTCTTTGGAACGAGGACATCGGGGAGTAAGGGAGCGGCTGTACAGGGAGCAAGCGGTCGGATAGATTCGCCATGCCAATCCCACGCCATGACCGCCCGTTCCCAAATCGTTACCGTCCTCTGTTTTTCTGCTTGCGCCATACACGCTCAGCAGATCGCGAACGGCACTTTCGAAGGTTGGTCGAGCGTCACCGTCTACGAGAACATCGATGAGTGGAACAACGGCAACTACCAGATCCCGGGTGTCGTCACCACAACGAAAGTCACCGGACAAGTGGGCCAGTACGCCGCGCATCTGGAAACGGTCGGTGTTGGTACGGACACCACTTTCGGTTTCATCCTGCACGGCGATTTCGTGAACGGCATTGCCACCCGGGGAGTGCCCTTCACCACGGATGTTGATGCGATGCAAGGATGGTATCGCTATGACCTGATGCCGAGCGATTCGGCGATGATCTACCTGTTGATCTGGAAGAATGGATCTATCACGGATACGCTGCTGGAACTTGTTGGTGGTTCGCAACCGCAATGGACCGCGTTCAATTTCCCGGTGAACGGTGGTGTTGCGACCCCGGTGGACAGCGTGATAGTGGCCGTGACGAGCAGCAACCCTTTCTCGCTGACCGGCATGGCGGCTGGATCATGGATCGAGGTGGACGGTCTCCGGCTAACCAGTGCGAACGTGCTCAACCCCGACGAGGTGCCCAACAACGGCATGGAGGATTGGACGGATGTTGGTTCGGAGGAGCCGGACAATTGGTTCACGTTCAACCCGCTGCTCTTACAGTTGGGCCTCACACCGATCACGAAGAGCACTATGGCGCATACCGGCAACTTCTCCGTGCGCATGGAAACGCTCGATCTGGGCGGCGATACACTGCCAGGCATCCTGACGAACGGGAACATCTTCGCTGGTGGGTTGTTCGCGGGCATTCCCTACACCGATACCCCATCGCTTATGACCGCGTTCTACCAATACGCTCCGGTGGGGGCCGATACGGCCGGGATCGGCGCGCTGTTCGTCAGCAATGGGTTGATCGTGGCGCAGGCCTACTTGTACTTCACAGCCACAACATCGAACTGGACTTTCGCCGGTGCCCCGATCACTTTGTTCAACTCACCCGATACGTTGATCCTTCAGGTTTACGCCGGCAACGATCCGGGTTCGGTGCTTTACCTGGATGACTTGGCTTTCTCCGGCATCAGCTTGGGCGTGAGCGGTGCGACGTCCTCAACGATGACCTTGTTCCCGCAGCCGGCCGGTGATGTGCTTCACGTTGTTACCGGACCGTTGTGCGGCAACGGCGCAACACTCCGTATCACGGACCACATGGGCCGGTTGGTCCGTGAGCAAGCTGTTGGCGACGGCGGCGGCGCTCCGCTCGAATTGTCCTTGACCGGTTTCGCGACCGGGCAATACGTGCTTGAGATCCGGAGCTGCGAGCGCTGCGAACGTTCGGTTTTCGTGAAGGACTGACCGATAGGGAAGCAGGTTGCTCAAAGAGCAACATCGATCCCCAAGAGGACCGCGGCCCCGTGGCCGGAGCCCGAAAGCGGGCCGATGATGTTGGGTATGCGCAACCCGACTATGAACGACGGCGAGGCGAGCCACATCGCACCGATACCGACGCGGGTGCCACCGAAACCACCGTGGGAAAGGCTCACTTCAGCTTTCAATTGACGCTCGCTCCAGAACGAACGCGTCAGCATGATCAGCGGTGCGTAACCGGGAAGGTTCCGCTGGTCGATCACAAGTTCCCAGATGTATGTGTTCGGGTAGACGTACGCCCCGGAAGTGCGTCTGTTGGTGCGGATGCGGGCCTCGAGTTTCGTTGGCAGGAGCTGGCTGAAAGCACCGGTTGAATAGGACAGGCCAATGGTGTCCTGAAGCTCAGCTTGGTTCAAGACCACACCATCCAAGTCGAAGATGTTGTCGACCTCGATGCCCTCATAGCGGATGGTAGAGTTGTTGACGATGCGCTGGGCATTGCCGTTCCATGCCACGAAGCCAAGATCGGTAACGCTGATCCGGAAGCTGCCTTTCGTTCCGAAAAGCATGATCGGTTTCTCAACTGCTGCACTCAACGCTAGCCCTAAGCCGCTGCTCGTGCCGAATGACGAACTGGCCGTATCGCTGCGCGCGTAACTGCCGTCGAGATCGAGCTGGAGGAAGCGGCCATCGGTGGCGGTGAACAGGTCCGCCTTGCGCAACGTGGCGCTGTTCATGCGCTGGCCGTTCACCAGTTCCAACCGCAGGAAACTGTTCGTCGTTGTGCCTTGGAAGCCGAAGCCGAAGGTCTGGTAGGTTATCTGCGTGAATGCCGTTCCGCCGAGGCTTGCCGTCTTGTTCTCGAATTGCGTGTTGCCGAAGAAAGTGAGGTCGTAGAGATCGTCGGCGAACCGCACGCCCATTGCGTCGTGGTGCCCAATGCTCACCGTCGGACGTATGCTCCCATCACCGAAAAGGGAATCACCCCATGCATAGGAAACGCGGAAGTCGAGCGCGTAACCGGCGCGGTTGTTCCCCTTCAATTCGTCCTGCGTGGTACGGCGCAGATCTTCGCTCAACACATCGCCCCGTCGCATGCCTGAGACAAGGTCGTTGCGCAACGCATTGGAATCGTACAACCCCGAAGCCTCGACCTGGAGCCGGTTCTTCTCCGCATGACCGGGTGCGCTTCTGTAAACGTGCGGGACCACCACCTCTTCCTGTGAAGCGATCCTCGGCAACGTATCAATGGTCGCCTCGCTCACCTGTGCCCCTCCGATCAGCGACCGGAAAACGAGCGGAACGATGAGGACACCCGCTTGCCAACTGCCCCGGATCCCGCTCCTCACTTTCTCACTCATCCCCGTTCACGGTGTATGTGCCGCGCACCGTCACCTGAAGGTCCAGCCGGTAGCGATCGAGGATCTTCACTTGTTGCGGTTGGTTGGCCGTGTTGTACAGAGAGGTGATGCGTAGGCGGCCGCCATTGTAAAGCATATCCACTTGGGCCTCGCTGATGGGCGCGGTCAGTTTGCTTTCAACAGGTGTTTCCACGAAGCCATCGGTCCCGAGCAAGCCACTGGCTATTGTGCCTGCCACCGGCACATTGCTCAGCACATTCCAATCGGCGTCGATGATCTCCAACTGCATGGACGCATCGAACGGGAACCCGTTCATAGCGAAGAGCATCAGTTCGCCTTCACGTAGGCCATGGTTCTCCGATGTCCCGGGCAGGTCGGGCACGGCGATGCTTTGTAGTTGCAGGCCGTTCACCGCGAGGCACAGCGGTATCTCCACCTCCAAGTCGGCGCTGAGCTTGCTGTCGTAGTAGAGGAAATCGTTGCCGTTGCTGATGTTGCCGAGAGGGTTCAAGGTGAGGTCGGCCTCGAAGCCGATAACATCGGGCAGGTTCTCCACGAAGAGATCCACATTGCTGTTGGTCTCATCCAGTGTGTACACGCTAATGGAAGGGATGTGGCCGTATCCGAGATCAATGGCGCGGTTCAATTGTACCGTGCCAGTGGTGATCGCATGGTTGAGATCCACGTTCTGTCCGGTGTTGCTGTTCTGACTGGTGAGGTAGTTCAGCTGCACCTGCCCATCCACCCCGATCCCGTTCGTCAGTTTCAAGCGTACTGCGATCCGATCGATGTCGAGCCAATTGGCCGTTATGGCCAGATCACTTGAGATGTCGTTGACTTCGGGCCCGAGGTGCACCGTTCGCTGCCCGAAGTAGCCCCGCGCGTATTGCGGCACCATTCCGGAGTAGGACACCAAGGCAACCACACTGTCCTGGTTGGTTACCGTTACGTTGGTCGGATACGTAGGGTCGACCAAGCCACCGAATTCCGTGGCCAAGGTGTTCACGTCGTCGAAAGAGGGTCCGCGAAGGTCGAAGCGATAGCCAGCGATATCAGCGGGTACGTTCACGGAAGCCGTACTTCCGGGCGTAGCTGCCGGAACGTTGCTCACGACCTCGAAGGGAACGCCGTTGCGCGTTGCGCCCGGGAGCCCGAAAGTCATGATCAACGGCGCTTCAACCGAGCTTACTACCGAGACCTGCGCGATGCCTTCGCGGATGTCCAACCGGCTCAATAGCACATCTTCCAGATCGAAACGGGTGACCTCGTTGTCGCTGGCCAAGAGATAGCCGGGTGGAACCGATAGGGATAGGAAGGGGAATGGTTCGCCGTAGGAGAAGACGGTATCGGGGATGTCCAGCACGGTATCGAGGCTCAACGCGAACAGCTGTTCGGTGAAGAGTACTGAGATCACCCCATCGTCGCCGACCGAGATCAGGCTATCGCCGAGGGCATCGGCGACAGAAAGCGAAGTGGTGACCAATGGGGCCGTGACTTCCACATCCCAACGCGGAGCGGGGCGGTCCTTTCGGCAGCCTATTAGAAGCACGGCAGTTGAAAACATGCAGGCAACCCAGTGCAGACGCTTGTCGTTCATGGAACTGATGCGTGCAAGGTAGCTGGCGGCGGTTGTGTATGATCCGGCGACAATGCCCGGTACATTCGTACCGTGGTGAACGAAGGGAAGGAGACCATGCTTCACAGACGCCGCTTCCTTGCCAGTTGGCTGCCCAGCGCTGCGGTTATGTTCGTCCTTAGCTATGTGTGGCATGGGATCGCGTTGCGCGATCTGGCCGAACTGCGCATCCCGCTTACGCTGTACCTCATACTTGCAGCCGTTGTCTACTTGGTGATCGGTATGGCACTGGCCGTCGGCGTTGACAAGGCCATCGTTCACAAAGTGATCAGCCTGCAGAGCGGTTTTCCGCTGAAGGCGATGGGGCTTGGGGCATTGGCGGGCTTCGTCGTTTATCTCATGGTGTTCATTCTGGGCATGAGCTTCGCCAAGCACACTGTGGTGCATGTGGTGGTTGATGTCTTGTGGCAGATGTTCGAGCAAGGCCTCGGAGGCTTGTGCGTAAGCTTCGGTATCATCTACGATCTGCACAAGACCCATCTCGAGATGGAAGGCGGTAAATGATCCACGTGGACCAGTGCGGATCAGGCTTCGAGTTGACCTGCCCTACCGATACTTCCCTTTCCATATACGCTCGATCAGAGCAGCGTATTCCTGTTCGCGTGAGTTTTGGCCGGGCTGGTACAGCGCGGTGCCGCTGATCGCATCGGGCAAGAAGTCCTGATCGGCCGCCACCCCACTTTGGTCATGGCTGTACTTGTAGTTGCTACCGTAGCCAAGGCCCTTCATCAATTTGGTTGGCGCATTCCGCAAGTGCAACGGCACGGGCAGGTCGCCGCTTTTCGCCACTTCGGCCTGCGCAGCGCCAATGGCCGCATAGGCACTGTTGCTCTTCGGCGAACAGGCCAAGTAGATGGCACACTGGCTGAGGATGATCCTGCTTTCCGGCCAGCCGATCATTTGCGCGGCCTGCATGGTCGTGGTGGCCATTAACAGTGCGTTGGGGTTGGCATTCCCGATGTCCTCGCTGGCGAGGATCACCATGCGGCGCGCAATGAACAATGGATCTTCACCGCCCTCCACCATGCGCGCCAACCAATAAACCGCGGCATTGGGGTCGCTGCCACGCATGCTTTTGATGAAGGCACTGATGATGTCGTAGTGCTGCTCGCCTTGCTTGTCGTAGCGCGCCGCGTTGCTCTGCACCACCTCCTGCACCAACCCATCGGTGATCTCCACAGTATCCCCGGCAACGGCCTTCACGCATAGTTCGAAGATGTTCAGCAAGCGTCGCGCATCGCCTCCGCTGGCGCGCATGAGTGCCGTTGTCTCTTTCAATGCGATGCGTTTCTCTTTGACTTCCGCATCCTCTGTCATTGCCCGTTGGAGGAGCTCGATCAAATGTTCCTCTGCCAAGGGGCGCAGGGTGTAGACCTGGCAACGGGAGAGCAGTGCGCCGATCACTTCGAAGCTGGGGTTCTCGGTAGTGGCCCCGATCAGCGTGATCGTTCCTTTCTCCACAGCGCCCAACAAGCTGTCCTGCTGCGCCTTGCTGAAGCGGTGGATCTCGTCGATGAAGAGCACCGCGCTGCGCGAGAAGAGGCCTGCCCCTCCGGCCTTCTCGATCACCTCGCGTACATCCTTCACGCCGCTGCTTATCGCGCTCAACGTATGGAAGGGTCTTCCCAGACGCTCGGCGATGAGGCGCGCCAAGGTGGTCTTGCCCACCCCTGGTGGTCCCCAAAGGATCATGCTGGGCAACATGCCGCTGGCCAACGCTTTGCGCAGGATGCCACCCCCGCCGACCAGATGCTCCTGTCCTACAACCTCATCCAAGGTTCGTGGTCGCATCCGTTCCGCGAGCGGGGTGTTCTCCATGAGCGCAAAGGAACGTACGCTCGGGCCAGTGCTGGTGGCCGTGCAACTGTGGGGCACGTTGGTGCGTAGCAAGGCGCCAATGTCCCCAAAGGCCCTCCTTTTCTCCATACTGCCGGCGCTCGTTTTCAGCACGCTGTGCGGCACGGGCGTGCAAGCATCGCGCGGTGAGGACAGTCTGCACATGGTCTTGCAAGGAAGCGCTGGATCGGCGGAGCGCGCACGGGCATTGTTGCAACTGGCAGCGCGGTTCCGAGCGGACCGCCCCACCGAAAGCCTGGTGCATACGCGGTCGGCCTTGGTGTTCGCGGAACAAGCGAAGGATCTCCCGTTGCTGCACGCGGTTTATGCCGAGCAATGCAGCATTTACTTCCGATTGGCCGCTTACGATGATCTATTGCACACGGCCATGAAGGCATCGGAGGTCGGTCAGCACATGGGCGACGCCCGGGCCATTGCGGCCGATCTGAACTGGTTGTCCTTGGCATACGATCGTATGGGCGAGTTCAACAGTGCAGTGGACATGAGCAAGCGTGCGCTAGTGCTGTTGAAGACCACGGGCGACAGCAGTGCGATCAGCAAGGCTATTCTGGAAGTAATGAACGCATTGGTGAAGGCTGGTCGCTTCGACGAAGTGATCCGCCATGGCGAGGAGGCGCTGAACTACTTCGAAAGCAAGGATGATACTGTTGGCAGGTGCAATGTGCAAGTGCGCAGCGCCGAAGCACTGGTAGCACAAGGCCGTTTCGCTGATGCCCTGCCGCTCCTGCATCACGCCATGCGCGTTATCGCTGGACGGGTTCCGGCTTCCGATCTCGCGCGGGTGGAAACCGTTCTGTCCGAAGCTTATTGTGGGCTCGGTCGTTTTCTGGAAGCGCAGGCCCACTTGGACAATGCCGTGCATCTGTACAGCAGCGGGGCCGTGGTTTCGCGCACGCCGCAGATCCTGTCGCTGCGTAGCAAGGTCCTGGAAGGTCTTGGTGATCTGCGCGGTGCCCTGGAATACCAACGACAGCACGCCGCATTGAAGGATTCGCTGATGAACGAACGTATCGCCGATCGTATGGCCGGCCTCAGCGGGCTCTACGACTTGCGCGCCAAGGACGCGGAGAACGCATTGCTGAACGATAGGAACCAGGCGAATGAGATCACGATCCGCGCCGCAGAGGCGCGCAGTACTTGGTTGCTCATCATGTCGATCGTGCTGCTTGCGGTCCTGGTCATATTGGCCCTTCAATTGAAGCGGAACCGCCGTGTTGCACACAGGGCACGTTTGCGCAACATTCTGATCCATGAACAGGCGCAGGAGATCACCAAGCAGAACCTGGACCTCCAGCAACAGAACCTCCGACTTGCGGAAACACTCGTCAGTGAAGAGGAAAAGGACATGATGCTGCGCGAGATACACCACCGTGTGAAGAACAACCTGCAGATCGTGAACGCGCTGCTGCGGGTGCAGGGCGTCCACATGGGCGATCCGAAGGTGGAACAGCTGCTGGCCGAGTGCCAAGGCCGCATCCGCTCCATCGCCAGCGTGCACGAACTGCTTTACCGCACCGGTGATGTGCGCAACGTCAACGTATCCGAACAGTTGAAGGCGATCGCCGATGGGATCTTCGAGAGCTACGGTGTGAAGGACCGCCTTTCCTTGAATCTGCGTGTGCCTTCCGACCGGTTCCCCATTGATACGCTCACGCCGTTGGGACTCGTGGTGAATGAGCTGATAACGAACTCGGTGAAGCACGCTTTCCCGGGCAGGGTGCCGGGTGTCATTACCATTGCTCTTCGCGAAGTGGACGGCAAGTACGAAATGCGTTACAACGACAATGGTCCCGGCCCGGCCAGTGATCACTTCTTCAACGGCACCTCCTTCGGGTTGGAATTGGTCCGGATCCTGTCCAACCAAATGGGCGGCAACATCCAGTTGATGCGCGGTGAGGAAACCACCATGGTGCTGACCTTCCGCAACGAAGCACAGCAGGCATTGCGCGCTGCTTCCTGAGACCCGGCCGGGGGCCTTGTTCCGCCCGCCTATCTTCGGCCGCGTTTTTCAAGAGCATCAACAGATTGGACGATTTCAGCACACTCGGCCTGCACCACGATCTGATCGAGGGCATAACGGCCATGGGCATCCGTAAACCCACGCCCATCCAGCAACAAGCCATTCCCGCAGTGATCGACGGCCGCGATCTGATCGCTTGCGCTCAAACAGGCACGGGTAAGACCGCTGCTTTCCTGTTGCCGATCATCGATGTGATCACGGCCTACGCCCCCCGCGACCCCAAGAGCATACGCGCGCTGATCGTGGTGCCCACACGGGAACTGGCTTTGCAGATCGACCAGCAATTGCAGGCCATCGCCTACTTCATGCCCATCACTTCCGTGCCGGTCTACGGGGGGAGCGATGGGGCTTCGTTCGACCAACAGAAGCTCGCGCTCACCAGCGGTACTGAGGTGATCGTTGCTACGCCCGGAAAACTGCTCAGCCACCTCAACCTTGGATACGTGCCCACCCAAGGTTTGGAATTTTTGGTGCTGGATGAGGCCGACCGGATGTTCGACATGGGTTTCATCGATGACATCAAACGGATCATCGGGTTCCTGCCCAAGGAGCGGCAAACGCTCATGTTCAGCGCCACCATGGCCCCCGAGATCCGCGAGTTGGCCCGTGTGGTGCTCCACGAACCGGTGGAGATCTCCATTGCGTTGAGCAAACCTGCCGAAGGAGTGAAGCAGGAGGCGTACGTGATCTACGATGCGCAGAAGGCCGATATCCTGGAGCACATCCTGCGGACCAATGAGGCCACAAGCATCATCGTTTTCGCCGGTAAGAAGGTCGAGGTGCGGAATTTGGCGCGCCACTTGGCGCGGAGAGGATTCAACGCGCAAGGCATGCACAGCGATCTGGAACAGAACGAACGGGAGGAAGTGATGCTTGCTTTCCGGAACCGGAAGTTGCGGATACTGGTTGCCACCAACGTGGTGAGCCGTGGGATCGACATTGATGACATCGACCTCGTGGTGAACTACGACGTGCCTCGCGATCCAGAGGATTACGTGCACCGCGTAGGCCGCACTGCACGCGCTGCCCGGAAAGGGCAGGCCGTCACGTTCATCAATGAGAAGGAGATGCGTGAATTCGGGCGCATCGAGAAACTGATCGGATACGAGGTAGCGAAGCTGCCACTGCCTGAAGGATTCTCTCGCGGGCCCGACTATCGGCCCGATAGCAGGCGCGAGAGCACAGGCCAGAACGGACGAGGCCCCCACAGTGGAGGGCCTCGTAGAAGCGGTGGAGGGCGCTCAGGCGGTGGTGGCCGTCACCGGAACTAGCGCTGTTTGAACTTGTCTTTGTAGTTGGCGAGCACCTTGACGGCGTCGAACGCCTCAGCTGCCTTACCAACACGCGTGATCCGCAAGGTCTCGATCTTATCGCCTTGTACGATCGCGTTCACAACGTCCATCCCTTCGGTAACGTGACCGAAGACGCTGTGTTTACCATCGAGCCAAGGAGTGGCGACGTGGGTGATGAAGAACTGGCTGCCATTGGAGACGGGCTGGCCGGTGTTGGCCATGCTCAGGATGCCAGGACCCGTGTGCTTCAGGGTCGGTTCGAACTCGTCGGGGAACATGTAGCCCGGGCCACCCATACCGGTGCCGGTCGGATCGCCGCATTGGATCATGAAGTTTGGAATGACACGGTGGAACACGATGCCATCATAGTAAGGCTGGCCGCTTGCCTTTGCCGTGTTGGTCACTTTTCCTTCAGCAAGGCCCACGAAGTTGGCCACGGTCATTGGCGTCTTCTCGAATTCGAGTTGGCACACGATCTTGCCCTTGGTGGTGGTGAACGTTGCAAAAAGGCCTTCGCCTGGGGTCATGGTCGGTTTGGGTTGTTGGGTTTCTTGTGGTGAAGGGGCTGCGTGCATGGGCTCAATGGTCGTAGCGGTTTCACCGGCCGGTGCGGAAGAGCAGGTGGCGAAAAGCAGCGGAAGTAGGGCTGCGAAAGGCGCTGTACGTGAAAGGTTCATGGTTCTTGTGTTCGGGGCGGCGAATATACCGGCGGGTTTCACTGAGGCAGTGCTTCTTCGAGGGCTTCCAACTTGTCGTCGGTGAACTCCCCGCTTTCGCGGTGGATCACCTGCCCGGTTTCATCCAAGAGGAAGATGTACGGCTTCGACTTGTCGCCCATGTCGAGCTCGCGGACGTAGAGGTCGATGTCTCCTTGGAAGAACAAGATGTGGTCTTGGACGTCTGGCGCCTCGCTCTTCTGCACCTTTCTCATAACAGGGCCGTAAGCTGCCTTGTTCATTCCCGTGAACATGGGCACGAACCAGATGTTCACGTCGTGATCGGCCGCAAAAAGCCCATGGTGCATCACGAAGCGCAGGTAGGCAGGCTCAAACCACGCGGTGAGCAGATCGTTCGCGCTCTTGTCGTAGGCCAAGCACAGAATGGTGTACTTGCCTTTCGCATCCTTGGGCAAGTTGATATGCTTTGCGTTCGGGGTTTCCCCTTTCAGTTCTGGAAACAAGCTGCCTTGCGGAAGCACACTGGCAGCGCATCCGAGGGCGATGGTGAGGAAGGTCGTTCGGATCATGGTCGGAAAGTACCGGGGCTCATCTCGATCATCGTGCCGTTCACCGCACGCCATGCTCCGGGTTGCGTCCCTTGGCCTTCCTGAAGAAGACTTTCATGGCTTCGATATCCGCAACGACATCGCCGCTCAGTGGGAAGGCGCCGGAGAAGGTCACGGTCCTCGTGCCGTAGTCGAAAGAGCAAAGGATGATCGGGACTTTCGCTTGCACTGCGATCCGGTGGAAGCCTGTCTTCCACTCAGGCACGTATTTACGGGTGCCCTCGGGGGTGATCGCGATCTTGAAGTCCGGGTTGCGGTGGAACAGATCAACCACGGCCTCGGTCATGTTGGTGTGCTTGCTGCGGTCCACGGGATAGCCGCCCACGGCGCGGAAGAACCAGCCGATCGGCCAGGCGAAAAGTTCCCTCTTGGCCAAGTACTTCACATCGGTCATGCGCGCCGTGCTGCGCACCAATAGGCCCAACCAGAAATCCCAGTTGCTGGTATGCGGTGCCACCACCACGATATACTGCCGGAGGTTGTCCGGCCGCAGGTCGATGATGGTCCAGCCGAGCAGCTTGAGCAGGAAAGCGTTGATGGGCCGCATGCGAATGACAAAGCAAGCGGCGGCAAGTTATCCGGCCGGGCACTGCGGGAGGGCCAACCGGCGAATCAGGACAAGGAAGACTTACCTACTGCATCAAGCCACTTACGGGCATCCTGCTCGCTGTTGAATACGCGCGCGTTGAACTCCTGCGGGAAATACGCGAAGAACAACCCGGCCATGTGCTCGTTGAGCGAACTGCCAGCAGCAACAGCCAACGCACGCGTACAATTCTCCAAACCCCGACCTTCGTAATGGTCGGTGGTCAGGACATCGAGGTCGAAGTCGGGTTCGCCCGGGATCACGGTAAGAATGTTACGCAGGCCTTCAGGGCAAATGCGCTTGCGTTCGTTCAGGATCTCGTCAATACCTGCACGGTCAACGCGCACATCGGGCTTGAAACGGACTTCCAGCAGTTCAGCGCCGACCTTTTCGATCGTGGCGAGGCGGGTTTCTATCAACATGGGTAAAGTGGGTTTCGAACCGGGGCGGTATGCGTGCATAACGTCACGCAAATGGAACATCATTCGTGCCCGGTGCGTATGGTCACGGTCCCAAAAAACCTTATTGCTCTTGCAAGGGCAGGTAATGCCGGGGTGAGGAACCTTCGCGCCACCCGCACGTTGAGACGGACCGGATGAGGAATGCTGCACAATATGCCATTGTCGACGTGGAGACCACGTTCGGTGATCCCCGGCACGCGTGCATCATGGAGGTGGCCGTGGTACTTACCGATGGGCAGCGTGAAATGGAACGATGGAGCAGCTTGGTACACCCGCAAGGTCCCATTGATCGCTTCGTGAGCGCCCTCACCGGCATCACGCCGGCAATGGTTTCAACCGCTCCGCGTTTCTCCCAAGTGGCCGATGTTGTGGAACGCATGACCACCGGTGCCGTTGTTGTGGCCCACAATGCGCGGTTCGACCTGACGGCATTGAGCAGCGCCTTCGGAAAGTGTGGTCAGGTGTTCCACCGCGAAACCTTGTGCACTGAACAATTGAGCCGTCAGTTTTTCCCGCACCTCAAGTTCCACAACCTCAATAGCCTGTGCCGTCATATCGGCCTGCCTCAGAAGGGCAACCACCGCGCGCTGGGCGATGCCTTGGCGTGCAAAGCCGCGTTCGTTGATCTGTTGGCACGTTTCGGTACGGAACGTATTGCGGCCGCAACCTTACCACCGGCCCTGCGGATGACCGCTTGAGCGGTGAACAGACGAGGACCGGGCTATTCCAAAAGGATGTTGCTGGCCCAGAGCCACCACATCAGTACGGAGCACGCCGCGCCGACCATCCCGCAAAGCAGTCCGATGCGCGATCGCTTCAACCCAAGCGCTCCGTAAGCACGTTTCCCGGCAAGCCACTTTCCGAACAGCGCAAGAAGAATTGTCAGCAGTGCCAGTACCAGCGCCAACGAAACCAGGTGCCGCGCGAAGGCCAATGGGACGGAGAGGATCCCGAAGATCATTGTTACCAATGAGAGGGGGAGGTTCCGCTCGGCCTTCATTGCGTTGATCGCTCCAGCAGACTTTGGTGCAACGAAAGAACCTGTGGGATCACCAAGTGGTTGCCGTCGTTGACGATGTGCATGTCGGCACCTTGCGCCATGGCTTCATCGCTCAATTGGTGCTTCATTCTCGCGGCTACTTCGCCAGCATCCAAGCCATCCCGCAACATCACGCGGCGCCGGCGTTCTTCGGCAGGGCAGGTGACGGCCACGATGCGGTCCATCTGCGCTGCACCCGGGGAACCCAGGAGTATCGCCGCCTCCATAACGACATACGGGTGTGCCTTCCGGTCGTCAGCCCAAATTGCGAATGCCGATCGGACATGAGGATGCACAATACCATTGAGGTCGGCCAAGGACTTAGTGTCACCGAATACCATTGCGGCCAACGACTTGCGGTCCAGTTGTCCGCTGGAATAAAGTCCGGGGCCGAAACGCGCCATGACTTCCGCGCGCGATCCGGCATCGTCGTTCATCAGCTTTCGCGCTTCTTCATCGGCATCGAAAACCTCCACACCGAGTATCCGGAGCACTCGGCACACGGTACTCTTTCCACTGCCGATGCCACCGGTAAGGCCCACTTTCATCGGTCGCCCTGATCGCATCGGTGCGGCATGGTAGCAGGTGAACGGAACCTGAAAGGCTTACTTCTTGCTCTCTTCGGTCAGCTGCATGCTGTTGTCCATCGCGATCGCGCTCTTCTCGAAACGCAGCTTCACGTTGGTATCCACATCCAGCAGGACGGTCTTGTCATCCACTTCCACCACTTTGCCGTGCAGGCCACCGATGGTCACCACGCGGCTGCCTTTTTGCAGGGCTTCGCGGAACTTCTTCGCATCCTTGCTCTTCTTCTGCTGTGGACGGATCATGAAGAAGTAGAAGACCACCATCAAGGCGCCCATCATGATGATGGTAGGGGTCATGCTCGGTTCGGATGCCGGCGCGGCTTGCAGGAAAATGTTCATGGCAGGATCTGAGGTCGTTGTTGGTTGTTGGGCAGTGTGGTCTCGCTGAATGCTATTGTCCCGGTGCCATCACTTCGGCACGGAGGATGAGCATGTGCGTGCTCGGATGGGCGTTGGAAACGATGCTGACGCTCTTGTTCTGGATGCCGTTGCGGCCTTCGCTGTCGAAGCTCACCTCGATGCTGCCGCGCTCACCGGGTTTGACCGGATGCTTGGGCCAGTTCTTGCCCACCGTGCACCCGCAAGTGCTGCGCACATCGGCTATGATGAGATCACTGGCGCCGCTGTTCGCGAACGAGAACGTTCTGCTGATCACGGTGCCTTGGGCGATTCGCCCCGCATCAATGGTGTCCGTATCGAACGTCAACTGCGGCAGCTGTTCGTTGCCGTTGCCATCGTAACCGCTGGCCGGGATATGGATATCGCTCGCGTTGATACCGCCCTCCTCGTCGCTGTGGTCGGTAATACGGCATCCCGTTGGGAGGGCAAGGAGGAGTGCCAGCAAAGACATTCCGACAACGACGCCGCCCGATCGAAAGCCCGAGCCCGAAGCGGACCGCTGGTAGGTTGATGTTGCCATTTCAGTTCTCGATGAGCCCACGGCCAACTTTCACGATACGTCCATCTTTCTTCATCTCGATGAAGAGCGCATCCAGGATCCCGTTGATGAAATTCTTGCTCTTCGGTGTGCTGTACGCTTTTGCGATCTCGATGTACTCGTTCAAGGTCACCTTCACCGGTATCTCACTCAGTTCGCACACTTCGGTAAGGGCCATTTTCATGAGCAGCATATCCGTAACGGCGATACGCTCGGTTTCCCAATTGCTCGCCTTGTCGCTGATGAGCTTCTCGTGTTCAGGACCCAACTCGATGGTCCGCCGGAACAGCGTGCGGACGAATTCCTCTTCGTCCTTGTCCATGCGCTCCAACTCTCCCACGCGATCGCTGGCGATATCGGCCTCGCGCAACGATCCCAAACGCCGCTGCAGAAGCGTGCAAGCCAGATCCAGGTCCTCCATCCAATGGATGGTCCTTCCTTCCAGCATGTCGTGCAGGCCCTCGCTATTGGCGATATGCTCGGAGAACAATTCGACCAGGAAGGCACGCTCCTGTGCGAACCCGGTTTCCGGCGCTGTCATGTACGCGAGGTAGAGTTCGCTGGCCTCCACTTCGCGGAACAGTTTGGTGAGCCATTCGTTCTGGCCCATCCAATTCACTTTGCGCTGCTCGGCTTCCTTCTGCACTTGCTTGCTGCTGGCCAAGGCGGTGAGGATCGCACCGTCCACGAACCTGCGGTTCGGATTGAGGTTCTCTGCTGTTGGCAGACGCTTCAGCCTGCGCTCGGCGATATGGCTTTCGGCCTGGTCGCGCAGTTCGCCGAAAAGCAGGAGCAGGGAAACATAGAGATCGAACGTGCGCTCGATGCTCAGGAAAAGCTCCTTCTCCAGTTTGGCCGCACTTACATCATCGCTCTGGTGGAAGCTGTAGAGCGTGTGGTAGACCTTGATGCGCAGATAGCGGCGGTTGAGCATGGTGGGGTTCAGAAGCGTTTGCCGGCACGGCGTGCTTCACTGATGCGTTGTTCGGCCTGCTCATTGGCCGCCTTGTACGTGGGGATGTTCTCGGCTGCGCTGCGCTTGAAACAAGCCAATGCCGTATCGTAGATACCCCGTGTTTGCTCCAGCGCCTTCTTTCGGTCGTATCCGTGCAATTCGCTGAAACAGTTGATGATGCCGCCGGCATTGATCAGGAAGTCGGGTGCGTAAAGGATGCCCTTCTTCATGACAGCCTCGCCGTGCACTTGTTCGCTGGCGAGCTGGTTGTTCGCGGCGCCCGCGATCACGGAGCATTTCAATCGGCCCAAGGTGTCGTCGTTCACCGTGGCGCCCAGCGCACATGGACTGTAAATGTCCATGTCGACGTCGTAGATGGCCTCGGGCGCGACCAATGTGACCGGGTGCTTTGCGGCAATAGCCTCCAATTTCTCCGGATGGATATCGGTGAGGAAAACCTTCGCGCCTTCTTCAACAAGCAACGCGACGAGGTTCTCACCGACGTGTCCGGCACCTTGCACGGCCACCTTGCGGCCGCTGAGATCGTCGGAACCATAGGCTTGTTTTGCGGCGGCCTTCATGCCCATGAAAACGCCATAGGCCGTTACCGGGCTTGGATCGCCGCTTCCGCCATCGGCTTCAGGAAGTCCTGCGGCGTGTTTGGTGCTCTTGCGCACGTTCTGGATGTCGGCCGTTGTGATGCCGACATCTTCCGCAGTGATGTACCGCCCATTAAGACTGTCGACGAATTGCCCGAAGCGACGGAAAAGCGCTTCGCTTTTCTGCGTGCGTGCGTCTCCTATGATCACCGCCTTTCCACCGCCGAGGTCAAGCCCGGCCAATGCGCTCTTGTACGTCATGCCGCGGCTCAAGCGCAGTACATCGGTCAGGGCTTCTTGTTCGCTGGCGTATGACCACATGCGGGTACCGCCCAATGAAGGACCCAGCGTGGTGTCGTGTATGGCGATGATGGCGCGAAGCCCGGTGGGTTTGTCGTAGCAGAAGAGCACTTCCTCGTGGTCGTGTTCCACCATGCGGCCGATCACGGCCATGTCGGTGGAGGGCTTCGCGGTGATGAGTGTCATGCGGTGTGGATGGTGCGGTCTGCGTGCCTCGCGTGCGGATCGCGTTCAGTGGTTCAATGCTCGGTCCGCGCTCGGACCTTGTCCTACCTTCGGCGCCCTTACACCGCGCACCTGAGCGGCGCACTGCTTCCGGCGGAAAGCGGGGCCAAAAGTAGGAAGTTCCGTACGCCAGCATGCGAGCGTTGATGACACTGAACCGGTACTTCGTGAAGTACCGCTGGCGCCTGATCGGTGGGGTGTTCTTCATTCTGCTCAGCAACCTGTTCGCCGTGTACAGTCCTCAGGTTGTTGAGGAGGCGTTCAATATCGTGGAGGCAGGGCTTGCGAAGAGGAATGCTCCTTCGTTGCAAGTGACCATCGAAGTGCCGCCCACTTTGGATGCTTGGGTGGGTTGGACCGGTCTTGATCTTCAGGGCAGGTTGGCTGCCGCCGGTCGTGGTGAGGGAGTGGCTGCCACGATAGCATGGGTGGGCGTTTTGCTGGCGGTACTCTATATCGTTTTCGCATTGTTGAAAGGCTTGTTCATGTTCTATATGCGGCAAACGATCATCGTCATGAGCCGCTTGATAGAGCAGGACATGAAGAACGAGGTGTTCGCGCACTACCAGCGGCTCGATCGCGCCTTCTACAAGCGCAATAGCACCGGGGACCTGATGAACAGGATCAGCGAAGACGTGAGCAAGGTGCGCATGTACTTGGGTCCGGCCATCATGTACACGCTCAACCTGATCGTGCTCTTTCTGCTGTGCATCGGTTTCATGTTGCAGCAGAACGTGGAACTCGCGTTGTACTCTTTGGCTCCTTTGCCCATCATGAGCGTGGTGATCTACTACGTGAGCGACGTGATGAACAAACGCGGCATGGCGGTGCAGCAGCAGCAAAGCCGCCTCAGCACATTGGCACAAGAGAGCTTCAGCGGCATACGCGTTTTGAAGGCGTATGTGAAGGAGCGCATGGCGATCGATCGCTTCGGCGGGGCAGCGCGCGAATACCGGAAACGGAGTCTCGCCCAAGCCAAAGTCGATGCGCTTTTCATGCCCGCCATCGGGCTGTTGATCGGTCTGAGCACCGTGGTCGTGATCTTCATCGGAGGCATGAAACTCGTGAACGGGGATCCGGGGGTGAGCGTTGGTACCATCGCCGCTTTCGTCCTTTACGTGAACATGCTCACGTGGCCCTTCGCGAGCGTGGGCTGGGTAACGTCGTTGGTACAGCAGGCGGTCGTGAGCCAGGAACGCATCAACGAATTCTTGGCTATACAGCCGGAGGTGAATGACACGCAGGCCGTAACCGGCACATCTCCTGAGATCCGTGGAGGGATCACCTTCAGGAATGTCAGCTTCCGTTATCCTGACACGGGTATTCTAGCGTTGGACAGCGTGAGCTTCAGCGTACCTGCGGGCGGCACCATTGCGTTCGTAGGCCACACGGGTAGTGGCAAAACGACCGTTGCGGATCTGATCGGCAGGCAATACGACGCTACCGAAGGGGAGGTGTTGATCGATGGGATCCCCATCCGCGACATTCCGTTGGAACAATTGCGTCAGGAACTGGGCTTCGTTCCGCAGGATGTCTTCCTTTTCAGCGATAGCATCCGGAACAACATTGCTTTCGGGCTGCCTACTGAAAGCACCAACGAGAGCCGTGTCCGGAAAGCAGCGGAGCACGCGCAGGTACACGAGAACATCCTCGGCTTCGCGAACGGTTATGAAACCCTGCTTGGCGAACGCGGCATCACCCTGAGCGGGGGGCAGAAACAACGGGTGTCCATAGCCCGCGCCATTGCACGCGAGCCACGGATCCTTGTGTTCGATGATCCCCTTAGCGCGGTCGATACCGCTACCGAGGAAGCCATACTCCGTGGGTTAAAGGTGGTGATGCAGGGCAGGACGACCGTGATCATCAGCCATCGCATCAGTGCGGTACAGGATGCGGACGAGATCATTGTGCTGGAGCATGGGCGCATAGCTGAGCAGGGCCGCCACGACGAGCTTTTGGCAAGTGGCGGGTTGTATGCCGCCCTTTACCAGGAACAACTGCTGGAAGAGATGCGTCGGGCGTGAGGGGAGTAGGCTTAGCAGCCCTGTCGATCAGCGGACTTCCCCACGGTCAACGGTAAGGCCCGAACCACTTGCGTTTCCAAGACCAGCGGGTATATTTGATCGGCCCGATCCCAAAGGGCATGCCCATGTCGGACGATCGCGAGGATGTGTACAGCAAACCGGTGCGGGCCGGCAAGCGCACGTACTTCTTCGATGTGAAGAGCACACGGGGGCGGGATCTTTACCTCACCATTACGGAAAGCAAGAAGCACACCCATGAGGATGGGTCGGCCAGCTATGAGAAGCACAAGATCTTCCTCTACAAGGAGGACTTCGAGAAATTCATAGACGGGCTGCGGGAGGTTTATGCGGAGATCGATCGGTTGAAGGCCACGGGCCAATACATGCAGCACGACGCACCCAAACCGGAGCGCCACGAAGCCCATGATCCTGCGCCACACGCTGAGTCAGGCGATGCAGGGAACAAGTTCACCGACGTGAATTTCGAGGACTTGGACCGGAAGGATATCTGAACGGTCGAAGAGCTATCTGAGCAATAGGATGTGGCCATGGACCCTCGCATGGCGAAGGATGGTTCCATCCTGCCAAGTGTAGCTGAGCATCCACTGGTAGACCCCATCGTCCGCCGTCGCCCCATCCCATTGAAAGCGCGGGTCGGTGCTGCTGCACATCAGTCCACCCCAGCGGTCGAACACCGACAGATCATAGGATACAATGGCGCATTCCATCACGGGTGCCCAAGTCCCGTTCACTTCATCACCATCAGGCGTGAAGGTGTTCGGCACGAAGGCATCACAGTCACAATCCGAATAACTCACGTGCAGCGTATCGCTGGTGACACAGCCCGATGTGTCGGTTAAGGTGATCCAGTGCTCGCCTTCTGTTGTGACCTGCATGCTCGGGCCGCTGCTTCCATCGCTCCAAAGGACTTGCCCTGCTGCTTCTGGTTTCTCCAACACGACGCTCTCGCCCAAGCACGGCTGAAGGTCGGTGCCGAGGTCCACTGCGATGCCGCGCAGGGTTACCACGATGGTATCACGCAGCGTATCACAGCTCAAGACTACTTCCACGCTGTATGATCCAGGGGCGTGGACAACGATCGAAGAAGTCGCATCGCCCGTGCTCCAGAGGTATTCCGGTGCATCGAACAAGGGAAGGACCGTGGCATCCAGCAGGACACTACCACCACAAACCACGGTGTCGCTTTGCGCCATCAACTCCGGTTGCACAGGCACCGGATATGTGTCCCATTGGTTGGGTAGTCCCCAAGCGTTCTGCCCGGGCGCAATGGAAACACCAGCACCATCGAACGTGCAAGCAGCACCGCCCAGTTCCGGATACCGGATGCGGCTCACGTATGTCTGGAAACTCAGGCGTGTCACGTACATCACCCCATCGGGTCCGGCTTGCAGACCGCCGAATTCGGGTGAGCCCGCTGCAACCGTGTATTCGCTCGCGGGGATATCCGCCGCTTGCATGTCGTATTGCAGCACCCGGGAGAAGGTCATTCCATTGTTCAGTCCGTATTCGCTTACGTAGAGCTTGGTGCCGCCAGGTGAGAAATGCACACCGTATCCGCGCGCATCCAAGCCAGTTTGCGTATGGCTCACCGTATCGAGAAGCGACACCGTGCCGTTCGCATTATTGAACGTGTGGATGTCGATGCGCGCCGCGGATGACCAAGCGGAATTGATATCCGCCCATGTGGTCGCCAGCCGATCACCTTGCGGACTCACGTCCATGCAGCCGATAGCAGCCATGTGGCTGTTGCCGGGATCGTTGTGGATCGAGCGACCTGCATTGCTGATGATCGGCCCGTGGATGCCGATGCAGTCCACTAGGTAAGCGTAGAAACTGCTGTTGTCCCACCCATGGCAGATCACCCACACGTCCCGTCCGTTGGCATGGCGCGCTGCGGTCAAACGTTCGGTTACCGATCCGATCAACTGGATGTTCTTAACGGCCACATCGCCAAGCCCACTGTTCAACCGCATGTCCACCACCGAGTACGAGAGTCCGTTCCAACCGCCGCCCCAGTAGTTCACTTGCGCGGGCGTGGTGAACACGTAGTACAGTGAATCTTCACCAACAACGGGTACGATGATGGCGCTCTGCGCGCTGCTGAAACTCCCCCAGAGCCCTGCGCCGTTGGGCATTTCGTTGTGGTTCCTGTCGCGCACCGACTCGCCATTGGTGTAGAACAGGAGGTTCCCGTTAGTGTCAGCGATGCTGGCGCCCCCTTCATCCGTGTTGATCGTATTGCCCGGGATCGGTGTTGGGGTCGGACTGGCGAAGTCCAGTCCGGCGCCGAAGCCGAAGAGCCATTTGCTGTGTTGCAATTGGGCCGTTACCGGGTGCGTTGCGGCAGCCAGCACAAGAACGATGGATATGCGCAGCCGGTCGATCATGCGGATGAAGATGAACGATGGGCGCAGTACGTTGCCCGATAAGGTGCCGGTGGTTGAACAAGTCAGCTCGTTGCCAACGTTCCGCAGGATGGCGCCCGCCAGCTACATTCGCCGCCCTTTGCGGCCATTCGTAAGGCTGGGAAGGAGAACCGATGAAGATCAATGTGACCTTGCCGGACGGAAGTGTGCGGCAGTTCGAAGAAGGGGCCACGGCCATGGATGTGGCCCGGAACATCAGCGAAGGCCTTGCCCGCAATGTGCTCAGTGCGAAAGTGAACGGCGAGGTGCGCGATGCCAACCGCCCGTTGCCCGGCGATTGCTCACTTGCCTTGCTCACTTGGAACGATGTGGAAGGGAAGAGCACGCTCTGGCACAGCAGCGCGCACTTGATGGCCGAGGCCATTGAGGCCCTGTTCCCCGGCACCAAGTTCGGGATCGGGCCGCCCATCGAGAACGGCTTCTACTATGACATCGATCCCGGCGACCGGGCTATCAGCGATGCTGATTTCCCTGCCATTGAGGCCAAGATGAAAGAGTTGGCCTCGAAGAAACTCACCTTCTCCCGCAAGGAGGTGAGCAAGGCCGATGCGATCAAGTACTTCACCGAAAAGGGTGACGAATACAAGCTCGAATTGATCGATGGCCTTCAGGATGGCCAGATCACCTTCTACTCGCAAGGCAATTTCACCGATCTGTGCCGTGGGCCGCACATTCCGGACACATCCTTCATCAAGGCTGTCAAGGTGCTCAGCGTCGCTGGTGCTTATTGGCGTGGCGATGAGAAACGGAAACAGCTGACCCGCCTGTATGCTATCTCTTACCCCAAGCAGAAGGAACTGGATGAGTACCTGGTCTTGCTCGAAGAGGCCAAGAAGCGCGACCACCGTAAGCTGGGTAAGGAGCTGGACCTTTTCACCTTCAGCGAAAAAGTGGGGGCAGGGCTTCCACTTTGGTTGCCGAAGGGGGCTGCCTTGCGCGAGCGACTCATCAACTTCATGAAGACGGCCCAAGAGAAGGCCGGCTACTTGCAGGTGGCCACTCCGCACATTGGTGGTAAGCAGCTATATGTCACCAGCGGGCACTGGGAGAAATACGGCAAGGACAGTTTCCGTCCGATCAGCACCCCCCAAGAGGGCGAGGAGTTCATGCTGAAGCCCATGAACTGCCCGCACCACTGCGAGATCTTCGCCAGCAGGCCCCGTAGCTATAAAGACTTGCCGTTGCGCTTGGCCGAGTTCGGTACGGTGTACCGGTATGAGCAGAGCGGCGAACTGCATGGCCTGGCGCGGGTGCGAGGCTTCACCCAGGACGATGCCCACCTGTTCTGCCGTCCGGATCAGGTGAAGGAAGAGTTCATGAAGGTCATCGACCTTGTGCTTCTTGTGCTGAAAGCCTTGAACTTCCAGAGTTTCGAGGCCCAAGTGAGCCTTCGTGACAAAGAGGATCGGAGCAAATACATCGGCAGCGAGGAGAATTGGGTGAAGGCGGAACAGGCCATCATCGATGCTGCTGCGGATAGCGGATTGAAGACGGTGGTGGAGTATGGCGAGGCTGCGTTCTACGGTCCGAAACTCGATTTCATGATCAAGGATGCACTTGGCCGTAAGTGGCAGTTGGGTACGATCCAAGTGGATTACAACCTACCCGAACGGTTCGAACTGGAGTATGTGGGAAGCGACAACGCCAAACACCGCCCCGTAATGATCCACCGGGCCCCGTTCGGGAGCTTGGAGCGCTTCATTGCCGTGATCATAGAGCATACTGCAGGGAATTTCCCGCTCTGGCTGGCGCCGGAACAGGCCATCCTGTTGCCCATCAGCGACAAGTATCTCGACCATTGCCGCGCCATCTCGGCGAGCCTGAAAGATTCCGATATTCGCGCCCTCGTTGACGAGCGGAACGAAAAGATCGGCAAGAAGATCCGCGACGCGGAACTCGCCAAAACCCCGTTCATGCTCATCATCGGAGAGAAAGAAGCTGGCGACGGCACCGTAAGCGTGCGGGAACATGCGCAGGGCGACCTGGGCAGTATGACACCGCAGGGCTTCACCGATCTGGTGAAGCAACGCATAGCAGTGCAGTTGGCAGGTTGAAGTCAGGAACGAACGAACGCTAAGTGGCAGGACCCCCATTCAATAAACCACGGCCGGCATTCCGCCCGGCCGGCCGTCCAGGTGGCCGTACCCCTTTCCGGGGCCGCGTCCGCAAGGAAGACCCGCATCGCATCAACAGTCGCATCACCGGGTTGAACCAGGTGAGAGTGGTGGGTGAGAACGTGGAGCAAGGCATCTTTCCCTTCGAGGAAGCCTTGCGCATGGCCCAAGACCTGGCTCTGGACTTGGTGGAGATCAGCGCTTCTGCCGACCCTCCTGTCTGCCGCATCGTCGATTACAAGAAGTTCCTCTACGATCTGAAGAAGAAGCAGAAGGAGATCAAGAACAAGCAGAGCGTTGTTGAATTGAAGGAGATACGCTTCGGGCCCAACACCGACGAGCACGACTTGAACTTCAAACTGGCCCACGCCAAGAAGTTCTTGGCTGAAGGGCACAAGGTGAAGGCGTTCGTGTTCTTCCGCGGCCGTAGCATCGTGTTCAAGGAGCGCGGTGAGATCCTGCTGTTGAAGTTCGCTCAGGATCTGGAGGAGAACGGTGTGGTGGAGAGCATGCCCAAGTTGGAAGGCAAACGCATGATGATGTTCATCATCCCTAAGAAAAAGAAGTAAGGGCGCGGGATCACCGAGCCCCCCAAGATCATTCCAGACGACCAACACGACAGGCCATGCCCAAGATGAAGACCAAGTCCGGTGCGAAAAAGCGGTTCAAGCTGACCGGCACCGGCGAGATCAAGCGCAAGCACGCGTTCAAGAACCACATCCTTACGAAGAAGGAGAAGAAGCGGAAACGCGCCCTTCGCAAGTTCGGCACCGTGCATCCGACAGAGAAGAAGAACATCCTGGCCCTTCTCCACTGAGCCCCGATACCAGGTAACGTTAACCAGGGCCTGTAGCACAAAAGATCCACCGGAAGGCGGACGCTCAGTACCGAAAACAAAGACAAGATGCCAAGAGCAACCAATAGCCCGGCCAGCAAGGCCCGAAAGAAGAAGGTCTACAAACTCGCCAAGGGCAGCTTCGGCAAACGCAAGAACGTTTGGACCGTAGCCAAGAACAGCGTCGAGAAAGGTCTGTCGCACGCATACGACGGACGCAAACTGAAGAAACGCGACTTCCGCGCACTTTGGATCCAGCGGATCAACGCTGCCACCCGCCTGAACGGTGTCAGCTACAGTGTGTTCATGGCAAGTCTCAAGAAGCACAACATCACCTTGGACAGGAAGGCCTTGGCCGAGATCGCATACACGGACATGGGTGCTTTCAAAGCCATTGTCGACAAGGTGAAATAGGAAGTGATCACCAACCACCTCAACATGGTTGCGGCCATGGAAAGGGACGGGAACGAAGAGGGGGCGCAAGCCCCCTTTTCTCATTCATCTTCGGCAGTTGTGGTCAACTCGTGGATCGAAAGGAATAGAGCCCTCGACCCCGATCGCGAACGCAGCGCTCTGGCGATCTGAGCTATCGCCCCTTTAAGGAGAAGGTGTGGAATGTCGTGGTCCGCGCAAAGGGATCTGGAACCTCTTTGCCTTGGCAAGGCGTAGAAGGCCGCGTTCAACCGAGCGACCATGCGCAATGCCATCCTCTTAGTCCTGATCCTTGCCGGGCCGATCGCTCAAGGACAGGAAGAACTCGTGGCTTATGTGCCGCGTCATGCGCCGGTGCGCACCGCGGACACAGAGGACATTGCGATCGTTGGTTCCGATTCCGCGGGGATCTACCGCTTCGCCATACCCGAAGGCACGTATGCTGTTGACCTCCTTACAGCACAAGGGAAACGCCTCGATCCCCAACCGCCGATATCCAATGGTTCCGTGGACGTCAGGGGAATGAAGCCCGGTACGTACACGGTCCGCGCCCATACTTTCGAGGGCATACGCATCCGTCGGTTCGCCTTACTGCGTAGGGCTAGCACTACGTGGGCGCTCGATCCGTAGACCTTTTGAAGCGAGCCGCTCAAGGCCGTTAGCTGCGCCATCGTAGTCCGAGGCCAACGCCAAGGTGCGTTGGAAGTCCTTCGCGGCACTGTCGAGTATATCAAGTCGCTCATACGCAAGCCCCCTGTTGAAGTAGGCTTGGTGATACGTAGGCGCCCGCTGGATGGCCGCCGTGAAGTGCTCGATCGCTGCTTTCGGATCATCGAGATGCTCCAGTTCAACCCAACCCGAGTTGTAATGGGCCCTTTCATTCGCGGGATCCAGGGCGATCATCTTGTCATAGCACGAGAGCGCAAGGCTGTCCCTTCCATGATTTTGGCAATAGAGGCCCAAGTTGTACAGCGCCTCACTGCTTGCTGGCCGCAACGCGAGGGCGCTTTTGTAGAATTCCAGTGCCAGTGGATCATGCTTCCTGTCGTGCAGTAAGGCCAGTTGCATGGTAGCATCGTAGTAGTCGGGATCCATTTCCACTGCGGTGAAGTAGCTGCTGATCGCTCTGGCCGTGTCACCTGTTTCCTTGTGGATCCATCCTTTCAGGAAGTAGCCATTGGCCAGCCGGCTATCGATGCGTAAGGCCTCGTTCACCTTATCCATGGCGGCTTGGTATTGCCGGAGCACAAGCTGGATCTCGCCCAGCTTCAGCAGTGCTGCTGTGTTGCGCGGGTCGTAGGACAAAGCCTTCTCGAACTGGTATTTCGCTTGATCCACGGTACGGCTGTACCAGAACAGCTCTCCCAGTTTTACGCGGTAGTCGGCATTGGTGCTGTCCAAGGACACGGCGCGAACCATGTCATTGAGCGCCGGCATCATATCCCTATGCCCGAGTAGCAACGCGGAACGTTCAGCATAGAGCGCCGCATCATCCGGAGCTATGGTCAGACGACCATCCACATCAGCTATCCGCAGGGCGAAGCTGTCGACGGGTGCCACCGCTTGTTCAGGCGTCGCTGCGGGTGGTGAAGAACAGCGCAACAGCAGGAGCGGGGCCAGGAAAAGGAAAAGGGGAACAGAGCGGTGGTCCATAGGTGGAAAATGGCGAAGCCCCGGACCCTTGAAACCGGGGCTTCGAAAGTAGAAGGCGTTGCCCTCAGGCTTCCACCTTTACCTCGGCGGTCTTCACCGCTTCCTTGATCTTGGCTTCCAGTTCTTCGCACAACTCCGTGTTGTCCTCCAACAACTGGCGCACCGCATCGCGGCCTTGGCCCAGTTTGTTGTCCATGTATGCGAACCAGCTACCGCTTTTCTTGATGATGTTCAGTTCCACGCCCAAGTCGATGATCTCGCCGGTTTTGCTGATGCCTTTCCCGAAGAGGATGTCGAACTCTGTTTTCCGGAACGGGGGAGCCACCTTGTTCTTCACGATCTTAACCTTGGTGCGGTTACCCACTGCGTTCTCCCCGTCCTTGATCTGCGTCATGCGGCGGATGTCAATGCGGATGCTGGCGTAGAACTTCAACGCGTTGCCACCGGTGGTGGTCTCGGGGTTCCCGAACATGACCCCGATCTTTTCGCGCAGTTGGTTGATGAACATGCAGCAGCAGCCTGTTTTGCTGATGGTGCCGGTAAGCTTGCGCAGCGCCTTGCTCATCAGGCGGGCCTGCAGGCCCATTGAGCTATCGCCCATCTCGCCCTCGATCTCGGCGCGCGGCGTCAAAGCGGCAACGCTGTCCACTACCAACAGATCGATCGCGCCGGAACGGATAAGGTTGTCGGCGATCTCAAGCGCTTGTTCACCATTGTCCGGCTGGCTGATCAGCAGGTTCTCCGTGTCCACACCGAGAGCTTCTGCGTACGTGCGATCGAAGGCGTGCTCGGCATCCACAATGGCAGCGATGCCTCCCATCTTCTGCACTTCGGCAATAGCGTGGATGGCAAGCGTGGTTTTGCCGCTGCTCTCAGGTCCATAGATCTCGATGACGCGACCCTTGGGATAGCCACCTACACCCAGCGCCAAGTCCAAACCGATGCTACCGCTGGGGATCACTTCCATCGGTTCAATGGCGTTGTCGCCGAGTTTCATGATGGCGCCCTTACCGAAGGTCTTCTCCATCTTATCGAGCGTGAGTTGAAGAGCCTTCAGTTTCTCCTTATTGATCTCGATGGCCATGGTATGATGAGTTTGGTGGTTGCTACTAGGTTCGGCGCAGCGGTTCGCTTGCTTGTCTTCTCCGTTGACGGATTATCCGTCATATTCTTGCCGGACAATAAAGCAAGCGTCCGCGATCCGGTCAAGCATTGGTCGGGAAAAAGATGTGAACACGTCGGGTGTGTCTGGCAAGCCATCTTCGCAACATGCGGGTAGCGGTGGAAGTCTGCGTGACCTCGGTGGAGGAGGCTCTTGTGGCCGAGCAGTGCGGCGTGGATACGATCGAGGTGTGCAGCTGGCTGGGATGTGGAGGCATAACACCAACCTTCGGCTTGTTGAACGTATTGCAGGAACGCGTGCGCGTGCGCAAGCGTGTGCTCGTGAGGCCCACTCCGGGGGGCTTTCGCTACACTGCGGATGAAAGACAGACGCTTCTACGCGACGTGCTCATGAGCGGTGTGGGCGATGAGACCTGTGGTATTGTTACGGGTGGGCTCGACGCCGACGACCTCCCTGATGCTGAACTCGTGCGCGGTGCATTGCTCGGGGCTGGTGATCGTGAAGTCACTTTCCATCGGGCCATTGAGTTCGCGCCTGATATCCTGTTGGCATTCGAACGATGTCTGCATCTGGGGATCCAACGCGTCCTTACCTCTGGCGGGGGCACGGTGGCAATGGACGGGATCGCTGTATTGTCGGCTTTGGTAAAGGCGGCGAACGGTTCGTTGCTTGTGGCGGCCGCTGGTGGGATCGATCCAGGGAACGCGGTGGAACTCGTTGAACGCACCGGTGTGCGCGAGATCCATTTCTCCGCACAACGTCCGAGGCTCGTTGTGGCTAAGGGCCATGCGCTCGGCATTGGTGGTGGAGAGGCCAACTTCAGCACCGAACCCGATGTTGCCAAGATCGAGGGCGTGATCAACGCGTTGGTGAAAGCGGGTCTCCGATGAGATCGGCACTCTTGATTGGCGCCTGCCAATTGACGGGTGCGTTCGCCAGTGCACAAGCGATCCATTTACCGCTGCATCAAGGATGGACGTTCAGCCAGTCGGGGAAAGAACGTTGGTATACCGCCGAGGTGCCGGGTACGGTTCAGCAGGACCTTTTGCGCAATGGGTTGATCCCCGATCCGATGCGCAACAGCAACATCGATAGCGTGCAATGGGTCGGGAATGAGGATTGGATCTATCGATGCGTGATCGATGCGAGCGACACGCTCTTTGAGTATCAAGACATACATCTGTTTTTCAAAGGGTTGGACACCTTCGCTGAGATTTATTTGAACGACTCGTTGCTGGGCACGACGAACAATATGTTCCGAGCGTGGGGCTGGCCTGTAAAGGGTGTTTTGCGGCCGGGTGCCAACGGGTTGAAGGTCGTCTTCAGAAGTGTGGTCAAGGAGGGCGCGAAGCTTCGGGACCGATATGGGATCCAACTGCCGCACGACAATGACCCCAGCGGGGTGAGTCCCTATGTGCGCAAGGCCGGGTTCCAGTTCGGATGGGACTTCGCACCACGACTGTTGACCTGCGGGATCTGGCAACCCGTGGAACTGCGCGTTGTATCGGATCCGACCGAAAGGGAAATCGCGAGGAGCAATAGGGGGGACTTGCGCCTGGTTCGAGAACCGGATGGAATAGGCACCTCTTTCCGGTTCGAGATGGACGGAAAACCAGTGTTCATGAAGGGGTGCAACGTAGTTCCACCGGCGTCCATGCTCAGCGCTGGGAACGACCCGCAATGGATCCGACTGGTGAAGGAAATGCAGTTAGCGCATATGAACATGGCGCGCGTGTGGGCTGGCGGCGTCTATCCGCCGGAGGTCTTCTTCAATGCTTGCGACACAGCAGGGATATGGGTCTGGCAGGACTTCATGTTCGCGAACATGGTTCCGGGCGACGACCGCTTCGTGGCGAACGCGCTTAGCGAAGCGGAGGAAAAAGTCAGCGCATTCCAACAGTATCGATCAGTGGCCCTGTGGTGCGGCAACAACGAACTCGACGTGGCGTGGAAGAACTGGGGCTGGCAAGCGACCTACAAGCTTGACGAGGACGCACAGCGCGCGATCGCCCAAGCCAACGACGAATTCTTCGTCCAAAACCTTGCCGCGGTAGCGAATGGTTCAGGCCGGGACTATACTCCAACCTCGCCGTTGAGCAATTGGGGCAACGCTAGCGGGCTTAAGAGCGGCGACCTGCACTACTGGGGTGTATGGCATGGCGACAGCGCCTTGTCCTCGTTCAAAAACAACGTTGGGCGCTTCGTAAGCGAATACGGTTTCCAGAGCTATCCGGACAGCGTGACGCTTGCGCATTACATCGACCCGGAGTTCCTGTACTTGGGCTCACCCGTTCTGGCGGAACGCCAGAAGAGCTACAAGACCGACAAGCCTATTTGGACAGCGATCGAACGGGAACTCGGGGAGAGGCCGACCACCCTTGGTCGTTTCATCGATTGCAGCCAGGTCGTGCAAGCGGACGCCTATCGACAAGCGATCTGGGCGCACCGAACCCAGCAACCGCATTGTATGGGTACGCTCTTCTGGCAACTCAACGATGTGTGGGCAGCACCCAGTTGGAGCACAATTGATGTGGACTTTCGATGGAAAGCAGCGCAGTACGAGGTGAAACGCAGCTACGCGGACCGGGTCCTCACCTTTGAAGCGACAACTGCAGGCGGGGTGGCCTTGGATCTCTGGTCGGATACGGAACTTGACGGCGACACCGTGCTGTTGGAGTTCTGGAGCGTGCAGGGTGAACTGCTCCGAACGCAGGTTGAACATCCCAAAGGCACTGGTTTGTTGCGGCTGGTGGAATGGCCGAAAGACCAATGGCCGGCAGGGATCGTGGTCTACGCTTTCGGGGCGGGTGCCGCGCCGCGCATGTTCTCCGGCGCCGGGCGTACGTCGAGCGGGTCCTCCACGCAGGGGCCAACGCTAACGGAAGTCGCGGGCATTAGCGACCTCTGGGAAATAAGAACAGCCGTGCCTGTCAGCTCGGTGAAGATCGATGCAGGCTCCGATGCCCAACCGAGCGACAACTGGTTCCCGGTGGTGCCGGGGCACCCTGTTCGTGTTTTGGTGAGGCGCGGGCCGCGTGCTACCGGCCAGCGCCCGCAGGCTTCCACGTTCCGTCGATGATCGGTGGTGATGGGCAGTTGTCCGGCGATCCATACGCGCTCTTACCTTCGGCCGCGTCCGTCCAAAACCGATAAACCAACCGCGCATGCTTCATCGTTCATTACGCGCTTCCTCGATCGCTCTCATTGTTGCCGTTATGGCCTCGGTGAGTGCCTTGGCCCAAGGTGATTTCTGCACCACCGCGGTGCCCGTTACCCCCGGCGGCTACACCGCCGATGGCCCGTCCTCCGGTGGTGGGGCGATCGGTGCTTGTTTGGGCCCGAACATCAATGCCGACTGGTACAGCTATACCCCGACCGGTAATGGTACATGGACCGTGGGCTCTTGCCTCGGCGGCGCCGATACCCGCCTTCAAGTCTATTCGGGCACTTGCGCTGGCTTGGTGTGCATTGGTAGTTCGGATGATTTCTGTCCAATGACCCAAGGTGGTAGCGGCTTCGCGAGCGAGGTGAGCGGACTGGCTGCTGTAGCGGGCCAGACCTATTACATCGAATGGGATGACTTCTGGACGACCTCCGGCTTCGATTGGTACGTGAACTTCTTCTGCGCGAATGCCCCATCGAGCAGCTACAACGTTGTACTGGATTGTGCCAACGGCAGCTACTCCATCGATATCACCATAACCGGTTTGGGCAGTGCTTCCGATGTGAACATCACCAACACGGGCGGGGCCCCCACGATCAGCGGTGTTGGTCTGGGTACCTACACCATCGGGCCCTTCCCGCTCAACACAACCGTGAGCTACAGCTTGGAGAACAACCAAGACCCCGGTTGCGACTTCTTCTCGCCGGGTATCACCAACCTGCCATGCCCGATCATCGGCTGCGGCCCCGATAACTATACCTACTGCTACAGCAATGGTGAATCCACCTACTTCGTTTACCAAGGGGCCAGCACGTTCCCGATAGCGATACTCTTCAACTCAGGAGGCATCTACCCGTTCGGCGGCGACTTCATCACCATTTACGATGGGTTGAACACCACGGACCCCATCATCTATAGCGGATATGATCCTGATGGTGACCTCACCGGCGCGTTCTGGGTTTCGACCAACCCCGATCATGCGCTCACGCTGCAGATCACTTCCGATGGCTTCAGTAGTTGCGCCGACTTCGGCGTGTTCCCGCAGTGGGACTATACCGTTGCCTGCCTCGATTGCACGCCAGCCGCTGGCACCTTCACCCCGGTCATGGACTGCGCCAACATGCAGTTCTTCATCGATGTGGATCTCACCAGTCTGGGCACCGACCTCGCCGTTGATATCACCAACACCGGTGGGGCACCGCCCATTGTCGCTACCGCGCCGGGTCTGTACACTACTGGTCCTTACCCGTTGGATACCGATGTGATCGTTTCCCTCGTGAACGATCTGAACCCGCTTTGCACCGTCAACAGTCCGGTGATCACCAACCCGATCATCTGTCCCGATACCGTGGTATGTGGCAACGGCCCCGAAGCGGGAACGTATTGCTACAACAACTTCGATGACCATGGATGGCATTGGGTGAGCAGCGATGGAGTTAGCCCTTTGGCCATGTCTTGGAGCCAAGGCCAGATCGAAAGCGTCTTCTATGATCACTTGACGATCTACGACGGACCGGACGAGTTCTCGCCTGTGTTGTTCGACCACCAGGATTTCAATTTCGCGGATCTCACCGGACTGTTGGTGATCAGCACTGGCCCCGATCTGTACATGCGCATGTATTCGGATGGATCCGGAAGCTGTGCCGACTTCAGCTTCGCCTCGTGGGCTTGGGAGATCGGGTGCTTGGATTGCATGGTGCCCGGCGCCAACTACACCGTGGTGCCCGATTGCCCGCACCGCACGTACACCGTTGAGATCAACGTGACCAGCACGGGTGACGCCAGCGATGTGGATATCGTGAACAGCTTGACCACGGACACCATTCAGAACGTCGGGTTGGGCACATACACGATCGGGCCCTTCGGCAACGACACGGCCGTGGTGGTAACGGTGCTCAATGGCCTCAACAACCTGTGCCGCCAGAACAGCCTTCCGCTGGTGCAGAGCGACTCGGCTTGCGTGTACGTAACGTGCAACCAGAACCAGACCTACTGTTACGGCAACAACGACGAAGCATGGTTCGTTTACCAAGCCTTGGTGCCGGGGCCGATCACCGTTGAGTTCATGCAGGGTGAAATGCTCAATGGCGACAAAGTGGTCGTGTACCAAGGGTTCGACGACCTGAGCGCGCTCACCTTCAACGGCAACAATGGCGGCGACATGACCGGTGTGGCATTGAACTCTTACAACCCCGACAACGCCTTGGCCATTCGCGTGTTGGGCGATGCAGCGGGTAGCTGCGTGGGCGGGCAGGTGGATGATGAACTCATCTGGCTGGTGAGCTGCGGTGCCGTGAACGTGGATGAAGAACCAACGGCCGACGACTTTGTGCTGTATCCCAATCCCACGCACGGTACCTTGAGCATCGGCCTCAACCACCATTGGACGGGTAACGTGCAGGTGATCATCGCGGATCTTAGCGGGCGCGTGGTGCGCAACGAGCAGATGACGGTGACCGGAGGCGCGTACAACACGATCGACCTCGCGGGGTTGAGCAGCGGCAACTATGCTGTGCAACTCACCACCGAGCGTTGGAGCAAAACGAAACAGATCGAGGTGCTGCGCTGAGCAACATGGGAACAACGAAGAAGGGCGGCCCACGGCCGCCCTTCTTCGTTGGAACCGGTGAGCCTGAGAGGCGGGACTACTGGGGGAGCGCTTGAGGTTGCACCTCCAACAGGTATTGAGCAGGTCGGAAGAAACGGGCAAGGTCCGTGGTGCGGTCCAGCAAAAAGACCTCGCGGGGTTTGCGGCTGTTGTGCAGGAGCAATTTGCCTCCGGTGTCGAACATCTCAATGATAGCAGGCTCCGTGGCGTTGTCCTGGATCACCAAACGGTATTGGGCCGTTAGGCCGTCCACCTTGGTATCGTCGGCATAGCGGTTGTTCCGCCCCTTGCTCAGTGCTTCAAAGAACTGCTGCACGCGCTCGGCATTTGTCGGCTTTCCATCCAGCAGCCAGCCAGCCCCTTCGCGTTGCAGCGAATAACCCAGCCCCCCGGGCACGGTGAAGGTGAGCCGGGTCCAGGTGGCGGGATCGCCACCGATAAGCTGTTGATCGCGCCATACGCTCATGGGGCGATCGAGCATGCGCGTCAGGCTGCCGGAAATGACATGGATATCCTGCTCGCCTTCAACGTTCACGAAGGTTGCGCCCTCCTGGCTCGCGGTCTGGTCCACCCAGCCCACGCGGAAAGTCAGCGGCGCTTTGCCTTCAACGCGGAAGATCATCCGGGTATTTGCCGTGTCGCCGAGCGCGTACCTCACAGCGTCCTTTTCCATGGAGCCCGCCAGCCGGAGCGTGCGTAAGTGGGCAAAGCCGGCCAGCAGATCGCGCACAGCGGCCTGGTCGGCGCCGTGTACACCGGCGCTGTCGCCCACGGTCCAGCCATCGGTCTCGCGGTCGAAGCGTATTTCCGCGTGTTTCAACTGTTTCGGCAGGATGGAGAAGGAGCGCAGCGCAGCGGTATCGACCTCGACAACGGTGCTACGAAGGGTGTTGCCCCCATCCCTGCTGTTCCACCACTTGGAAATACCCCATACCGCCAATAGGCCAGCTACGAGCAACAACAGGGTGCGGGTGCCCAGCTTACTGAACATGGTCGGGTTGCATGCGCGCGCGCCGTTGCCGCTTGCGCCATGCGGCGCGCAGCATGCCGTAGGCAACGGCAGCGAGGATCGGTACCAAGAGATTCGCCCACTTCAAGCCCGTGCGCACCGTGTCGCTAACGGCATCCAGCGGGCGGAAGTTCACCTGCTTGGTGCGCAATTGGATCAGGCCGGTATCATCGAGCAGCCAGTCAACGGAATTCACGAGCAGGTTCACGTTGTCGGGGTTCAACTGCTGCTGTTGGCCTTGGGCACCGTTCACGGCGAAGCGTCCGTTGCTGAAAACGACCATGCGCGCTTTCGTTGCTCCGGCGAGCGGGCCTTCCAAAGCGGCGCCGATCACGAGTGCCTTCATCGGAAAATCAACCGGTCCCCATTGCCGCTGCGGATCGATCGTCTGCGGCGGTTGCAGCGTCGCACAATTGTCGCTCGTGTACACCAAAGGCGTGAAAGCGACATCGGCTCGTCCGCTCTTCAACAAGGGACTGCAGAACTGCATCAGCACGGCTTCCAAACCGCTGGTAATGGGATGCTCGGCGAACCTGCGCGCCAAGGGGAAGTAGGGGAACGGAATGGGGATCTGCATGGTGAAATTCCCGCGCTGCTGCATGATCTGCACCTGTCCGCACTGCTGGTCAACGATCACGGTCGGCTGCACTTCCACGCCCTTCGAGGCGAGCCACGCAACAAGGTTGCTCTGGCGGGCAGCCACCACTGGCGATGTGTTCAGGTCACTCACGAGACCGCTGTAGGCGATCAGTATCGGCCGCCCACGGGCAAGCGTTTCATCCAGGACCTTCAAGTGGTGTTCGGGGAAACTGTCCACCGGATCCACGATCAACAACGCGGCGAACCGATCGGCCAACGACAGCGAATCGGGTAGGGGGATGGTTGCGATCTCGTAGAGCACATCGAGGCTCTGGTAGGCTTCGGGCAGCTCCTGCAAGCTGGGTTCGCCGTGACCTTGGATATACCCGATCGTGGGTTTCTTGGTGATGCTCACCTTCTTCACGCTCATGCCGAGCGTGTGCTCCATGCTGCCGCCTTGCACCACCTGCAAGAGGTCATCGCGGTTGCCCATCTTCACCGTGGCCCCCATGTATGCGATCATCTGCTCGAACTTGTCCTTCTGCGGGATGTTCAATTGGACGGGACGGATGCCCGCATCCTCCGCTTCTTTCTTTTTCTCATCGTCCGTGCTCGGGTCAACGAACTCGAAGACCAGTTTGCCATCGGCTGCGTCGTGGAACTCGGTCAACAGGTCGCGGAATTCTTCGCGCACCGCCGCGTATTCCGCAGGCAGTTCTTCGTTGTAGTAAGCCGTTACGGTGACCGGTTCCGGTAGTTCCTTCAGCATGGTGCGCGTGGCACCGCTCAAAGTGTACCGCCCGTCGTCGGTGAGGTCAGTGCGGAATTTGAAGCTGTCGCCCAGTACGTTCACGAGCACCACCACGAGGCACAACAGCAAGGTAAAGCGCATGACACGGCCACGATTTCGCACGGCACTGCGCTTGGCCAGGTTGGCTTCGGCCAGGGCCAGGCCCACCAAAACGATGCTGATGAAGTAAAGCACATCGCGGCTGTCGATCACGCCACGGCTCATGCTCGCGAAGTGCGCATCGGTGCTCAGGCGCTGCAGCACAAGCGCTAGCGATCCGCTTTCGCCGTCAACGACGAACCCGAAAAGGAAGTGGAAGAAGAAGATGGCCACCAAAGCGATCAGTGCCGATACCACTTGGTTGTTGGTGAGGCTGCTTGCCCAGATGCCGATGGCGATGTAGGCCGAGCTCATGAGCAGCAACGCCAAGTAGCCACAGGCGATGGCGCCATGGTCGGCCGGGCCGAGGTAGGCGATGGAAGCCCAGTAAGGCAGTGTGCAGGCCAATGCGACAGCGATCAGTGCCACGCATGCGATGAACTTGCCGAAGACGATCTGCCAGTCGGAAACCGCCTTGGTGAGCAGGAGGTCGAGCGTGCCGCTGCGCCGTTCCTCGGCCAACGCGCGCATGGTGAGGAGCGGAACGAAAATGAACAAGGCCCAATAGGCCGCCGACCAGAACGCACCGAGGCCCGCCGTGCCCTGCACGAATACGTTCCCGCTCGGCCACATCCATGTGAGGAAACCGCAGAAGCCGAGGAACAAGGCCAGCAGCACGTACGCGATGAGCGAATCGAAATAGCCCGCCAATTCCTTACGGGCGATCGTCAATGTCTTGCGCATCGCGGGCTCAGTTGAGGGTGAGGTTGCGGAACACCTCCTCGAGCCGCGCTTCCATGGGGCTCAATTCCGTCAGCGTCCAACCGTGGTGTGCGCAGAGATGGAATACATCAGCCGCTGTCGTCGTGCTCGCGGATCCCACCAGGAACAGGCCATCGCCGAGCGCTTCCGCGCTTTCCACCAGCGGTAGCTCGAGCAAGCGTGCTACCATGAACGCCGGTTCGGCAGCTGGAATGCGCACGCGCAGCATGCTCTTGCCCTGAGCGCTGCGCCGCAACGAAACGGGATCGCCATCGGCAACGATGCGACCCTTGTTGATGATGAGGATGCGATCGCAGGTGGCCTCGACTTCCGGCAGGATGTGCGTACTGAAAATGACCGTCTTGGCCCGGCCCACTTCCTTGATCAGTTCGCGGATCTCCACGATCTGGTTCGGGTCCAAGCCGGTGGTCGGCTCATCCAGGATGAGCACCGCCGGGTCGTGCACCATGGCCTGCGCCAGTCCCACGCGCTGTCGATAGCCTTTGCTCAACTCTTCGATGCGTTTGTGCTTTTCGGGGCCCAGCCCGCATGCGTCGATCATCTCCCGCACGCGGATGATGATCCTGTCCTTCGGCACGCCTTGCAACTTGGCGTTGTAGTGAAGCAGGTCCAGGACCGCCATCTCGTGGTACAGCGGGTTGTTTTCCGGCAGGTAGCCGATGTTCCGTCGCACTTCGCCGGCATCCTTCACCACATCGCGGCCTCCTACTTCGATCGTACCGCCATCGGCTGCCACAAGGCCGCACACCATCTTCATCGTGGTTGTCTTTCCAGCGCCGTTGGGCCCAAGGAACCCGAGCACTTCACCCGTACGCACGGTGAAGCTGATGTCGTCCACTGCCTTTTGCGGACCGTAGCTACGGCTTAGGTTGGAGATGCGGATATCCATGAACGCGGTCGGCGAGGGAGGGCGAATGTATCCGGGGGCTTGCGGAACCGCGAACAGGGTGAACGTGAAATTGTGTTGATCCAGGGGAACGCATGCGATGTGGTTGTGCTTCCATCTTTGCCGCATACCCCGCTGCACATGCTTGTCATCATAAGCCCGGCCAAGGATCTCGATATGACGCTTGGTGCTGGCGCGAAGTCGGCGACGCAACCGGAACTGCTCGAAGACAGCGCAGTGATCATGGCGAAGCTGCGCACACGGAAACCCGCACAGCTGGCCAAACTCATGGACATCAGCCCGAAGCTGGCCCAGCTGAACCACGAGCGTAACCAAGCATGGGCCTTGCCCTTCACACCGCAGAACAGTAAACCTGCAATCCTGGCCTTCAATGGTGAAGTGTACCGGGGCCTCGATACCAAGAGCCTCAGTGCCGGGGATATGCAATTCGCACAGCGGCATTTGCGGATCCTCAGCGGACTGTACGGCGTATTGCGCCCGTTGGACCTGATGCAGGCGTACCGATTGGAAATGGGTTGTGGTTTCACCCCGAAGGCGGGTAAGAAGGACCTGTATGCCTTTTGGGGCGATACCATCACCGAGGCGTTGGGCCGCGCCATGGAACAGAACGGCGATAATGTACTGATCGACCTGGCCTCTCAGGAGTACGCGAAGGCGGTGCGCTTCGCGAAGTTGAAAGCCCGCGTGATCACGCCCGTCTTCAAGGACAAGAGCCCCGGCGGTTACAGAGTGTTCTTCCTCTTCGCCAGGCAGCAGCGGGGGCGCATGAGCCGGTTCATCGTGCAACATCGCATCATGGACCCGGAAGCGCTGAAGCGGTATGATCAAGATGGCTACCGCTACTCGGCGGAGATGAGCACGGAAAGCGAATGGACCTTCATCCGCGACAAGCGGCCGGTTACCACCGCACCGCGAGCCCGGCGTTGAACCAGCACGCGCGCCCTCCGATCTCCGCAGCCCTTCCTTCAGCAGTGGTGATCTCCTCTTCGCCCCGATGCAGCGCAGCAGTGCCCACGGTGCTGCCCCGCAAGGCCAAGAACGCAACGATGCTGCCCCGTAGCGTCCGCAAATAGCGCACGCTCACATTCAGTGCGTAAGCGCTGGCCTCGGCAGGTATCCGTTCGTAGCGCCCACGCATGGATATGAGCGAAGCGCCGATACCCGTTTCGATCTCCAGCGCGTGCACATCCGTTTGCCACGGACGGTATGTGCCGTGCAAGTGCACGAGCGATGCGCGCGCCTGTGCCAACGTATCGTAGGAGGAAGTGTACCCAAGGCGATCGTAGCGGATGCCCAGCCCCCAGTTCGCGTTGAAGGCGTAAGCGAAACCGAAAGTGATGTTGCCTCCCCAAGCATCCTTTGCGCTGTAGGCGGCTCGCGTGCTTGCCAGGGTGCCATACGAGGCTCCGCCTCCGAGCGAGATGAGCAGGTTCTTCTTCTTCACGACCTGCGCATGTGCACAGGATCCCATCACCAGCGTGAGCATGGTCGGAAGCAGGAAGGTGCGCCGCATTGCGCCCAAAGATGGCCGCGCCGCGACTTCCGCAAGAGGGGCCGGTACTTTCGCGCGGTGCGATCGTATCAACCCGGGCTGCACGTATGTGCAGGGGTTGAACACGCGGCCGGCATGATCATCATCGGTTACCTCATAGGAGCGCTAGTGGCGGTGTACGCGCTGGTGTGCTTGTTCTATTGGGTAATGCAGGAGCGCATGATCTTCATCCGCTTCCGGTTGCCACAGCGCTTCCAGTTCCGGTTCAAACGCGGGCACCCGCCCCACGAGGAACGCTTCATTGCGAACGACGACGGCGCCAAGTTGCACGCACTGCTGTTCGCCGCTCCGGAACCGAAAGGAGTGGTCTTGTACTTCCATGGCAATGCAGGGAGCGTGCGCCGGTGGGGAAGGCGTGCCCCGCGTTTCACGCAGTTGGGCTGGAGCGTGCTGATGCCCGATCCGCGTGGCTATGGCAAGAGCCGTGGACGCCTCAGCGAAGCAGCACTGCACGCCGATGCGCTGGCGTGGTACAAGCACCTCATGCAGCATTGGCCGCAGGAACGCATCGTGATCTATGGCCGATCGTTGGGCAGCGGGCTTGCCGTTCCCCTCGCCGCTGCGAACACACCGCGCGCGCTGGTACTGGAATCGCCGTTCGCCAACCTCATCGATGTGGCGCGCAGCTACAGCGCACTTTTGCCTTACCGCTTGCTGCTGCGTTATCCGTTCCGCAGCGACAGGGCGATCCCCCGTGTGACGTGTCCGGTGTTGATCTTCCACGGGCAACGCGATACCGTGGTACCCTATGCCAGCGCGTTGAAGCTCTACGCGCTGGTGCCCACCAACGTACACCGCGAGCTGGTCACCTTCCCCAAAGGCCACCACAGCGACTTGGCGCGGTACGCCGACTACCACAGGAAGTTGAAGGAAGCACTGGAGGCCTGAGGGCTCATGCATTGACCGAAGCACGTGAACGATCCGGCAGTAGTTCAGCAGCTATACATTCGCCGTCCCAAAACCGAACGCATGACTTTCCGCATTCTCGCAGCCACTTTGGCCGCAACCATTCTCAGCGCCTGCTCCAACGACGTTACCGGCCAGAAAGGAGGCAAGACCCCTCTCAAGACCCCACTCGATTCCGTGAGTTATGGCATCGGTACGCAAGTGGGCGAAAACCTGAAAGCCAACTTCGTGCGCAGTGGCATGGACTCGCTCAACAATGCTGCGCTGGCTGCCGGCCTGCGCGACGCGCTGGACAGCACCATGATCATGAGCAGCGAGAAGGTGAACACCATGGTACAGGCGTACATGATCGAAATGCAGAAGAAGGTGATGGCCGCCGAACAGGTGAAGGGCGAGGCGAACATCAAGGCCGGTGAAGCATTTCTTGCCGAGAACGGCAAACGACCCGGGGTGATCACCACCAGCACCGGCTTGCAGTACGAGATCCTGCAACAAGGCGAAGGACCGAAGCCCTTGCTCACCGACGAGATCAAAGCGCACTACAAAGGCACCACCATCGATGGTGTGGAGTTCGAAAGCAGCTACAAGCGCGGACAGCCCACGCAGCTGCCGGTGCAGCAATGGATACCGGGTTTCATGGAGATCTTCCAGATCATGCCCGTGGGCTCGCGCTACAAGGTTTACGTACCCAGCAATCTGGCTTACGGTGCGCAAAGCCCCGGCCCTGAGATCCCACCGTACAGCACCCTGCTGTTCGAGTTGGAACTGGTGGAGATAGTGAAGAAATGATCGTATTGGATCGTCTACGAAAGCACAACATGGTGTGGAACACCGAGGGTATGGCAGCGGGCCTTTACTTGCTTGCGCTCAACTTGGATGGCACGCGTGTAACCGAGCAAGCTGTGAAAGTCGAGTAGCGGTCCAGAGCATTCTGCAGAAAACCCCGGCGCCAGCGTCGGGGTTTTCTGCATTTCACCCCTTTCCTTGGGAGAGGGGCCGGGGGTGAGGTGGTAACGCCATCCAATGCGTCACATCGCCGAAGAACTTGTTGCTGCCACCCTCGCCCAACCAGAAATGCGGGCTGCCGGTGTATCCGGTTTTGGTGGGGTTCTTCAGGAAGTGGTCGTGCGCGAACTTCATGATCACGGCGTTGCGCTCCTCGCTGCCTGCCAAGCCGGGCAAGTGGATCGTGTTCTTTGGCAACCAGCAGAGCACGCGCTCGCCGTCGGCAGGCAACTGTTCGGTAGTGCTGATCCAGCCTTGGGCCATGTTCAAGCCAGTTCGGGGTTGGTACGCTTCAAGGCATCCAAACGCGCGTGCATAACGCCGAACCACAGGGGCGGCACCAGGCTAAGGATCATCATGCCCGGATACCCCGTTGGCAGCTGCGCACCTTCCTCCAAGCCCTCAAGTGTTTGGTACTTCTTACTGGCTTTGTAGTGGTGGTCGCTGTGGCGCGTGAGTTCGAAGAGCATGAGGCGGCCCACCGGATGATCGCTGTTCCAAGAGTGGATGTGGTGAACGCGGCCGAAGGTGCCATCGGCACGGGGTACGCGCTGCAACCCATAGTGCTCGATGTAGTTCACTGTTTCCAAAAGCAGCACACCGATGGCCGCAGCGACGAGGAACGCCACGAGCGTGAACCATCCGAACGCCAAGAACACGACTGCGCACAAGACGGTTTGCAGGAACATGAAGCGCAGCATTTCGTTGTCGGTGCTCCAGACTTTCCTTCCGGCCTTTGCCAAACGTTCCTTTTCCAGCTGCGACGCACTGAGCCAACTGAACACCACGGTGCGCACCCAGAAGGCATAGATGGCTTCGCCGCGCCTGCCGCTGGCGGGATCCTGCCGGGTGGCCACCCGCCGGTGGTGCCCACGATTGTGCTCGATGATGAAATGCATGTACAAGGAAGTGAGCAGCAGGCTGCGCGACAGGTCGCGCTCCCAACGCTTGCTGCGGTGCCCCAGCTCGTGCGCCACGTTGATGCCGTACACGCCGCACAGCAAGCCCATGGTGGCAATGCGGCCTGCTATCTCCCCATAGGTAAGCCCCGGCTCACCCACGGTGAAGAAGAAGAGGATGAGCAGCGCCCATTGCATGGGGACGATGGCATACACGATCCAGTCGAACAAGGGTTCGTTCAACGCAACGGCTTCCTCCTCCCGGCTGAAGCGGCCGTGCTCCGGTCCGGAGATCAGATCGGCGATGGGCACGAACACGAAACCATAGAAAGGGAAGAGCCAGCACCAAAAGCCGTGGCCCAGCAAACCGATCAACCCGAAGACGGGTCCCACCAGCGTGAAGAGATACAGGTATGCCCGCAACCTGACAGCCTTGCGCAGTGCAGCATTGGGCAGGGTGCTCGCCGAGGCGGTTTCCATGGTGTTGCGACCGGCCAAAAGTAGCTGCGCGTACCTCGGCGATGCGGCGGTGGCGGAAGGCGCTACAAGGCTACATTAGCGGCCCTTTGAAAGGAACCGACGATATGAACAGAGCAAGCATGGCGCCCTTGGCGGCGGCACTGGCCGTTTCAGCCTCAGCGCAGATGAAGCCCATCGAGTACACCGAGTTCGACATCGATAACGGGTTGCACGTGATCCTGCACGAGGACCACAGCACACCGATCGTGAGCGTGAGCGTGATGTACCACGTGGGCAGCAAGAACGAGGAAGCCAACCGCCGTGGCTTCGCGCACTTCTTCGAGCACTTGTTGTTCGAGGGGTCCGCGAACATCGAACGCGGCGAATTCAGCAAATACGTGGAGAAGGCCGGTGGCGTGCTGAACGCCAATACCAACGGCGACCGCACGTACTACTACGAAGTGCTGCCCAGCAACCAATTGGAATTGGGCTTGTGGCTGGAGAGCGAACGTATGCTGCACGCCAAGGTGGATCAGAAAGGCGTGGATACGCAACGCGAAGTGGTGAAGGAGGAGCGCCGCCAACGCTACGAGAACCAACCCTACGGCAGCATCCTCATCGAAGTGCTGAAACGCGCTTACACCGTGCATCCCTACCAGTGGCCCACCATCGGCTTCATGGAAGACCTGAACGCGGCGAGCGAAGCGGATTATCGTGCCTTCTACAAGACCTACTACATACCGAACAACGCGGTGCTCGTGGTTGCCGGCGACATCAAGAAGGACGCCGCCAAGGAATTGGTGAAGAAGTATTTCGGGGGCATCCCGAAGGGCAACGATGTGCCAACGGTGAAAGCGAAAGAGCCGGAGATGAACGGCGAAGTGCGCGATGTGGTGAAGGACAATATCCAACTGCCGGCCGTCGTGCAGGCATACCGTATCCCTGCGCTGAACACGGACGATTTCTATGCGGTGGACATGTTGAACCGTTTGCTGAGCAACGGTAACTCATCGCGTTTGCAGAAGCGATTGAAGGATGAAGAGGAGAAGGCGCTCGTAGTGGGTTCCTTCAGTTTGCCCTTCGAACATCCGGGCTTGGCCATCGCCTTCGCCATAGCGGCCGTGGGCGTGCAGCCGGACAGCTTGGAAAAGAGCATGAACGCCGAGTTCGAGCGGGCGGGCAAAGAACCGATCAGCGATACAGAGCTGGCCAAGTTGAAAGTGCAACTGGAAACCGAATTCGTTCAAGGGAACAGCCGCATTACGGGAGTAGCCGAGAACCTGGCCAATGCTTACACGTTCGCCGGCGACACGAAGACCGTGAACAGTGAACTGGACCGCTATCTCGCCGTTACCCCTGCCGATATCCAACGGGTGGCCAAGCAGTATTTCATTCCCAGCAACCGCGTAGTGCTCTACTACGTGCCCAATACTTCCCAGAACTGATGGTCCGCACATTGCCCCTTTCCGCTACCGCGGCCGGACTGACAATGCTCCTGCTCATGCCCGTGATCACCACCGCACAGATCGATCGTTCAAAAGCGCCAGAGCCCGGCCCCGCGCCGCAGGTGCGGGTAGGCGAGCACACGTCGTTCGTCCTCGATAACGGTATGCGCGTGATCGTGGTGGAGAACCACAAACTGCCCACGATCAGCGTGCAGATGCGTTTCGATATCGAGCCCTTCCTGCAAGGTGAGGCCGTCGGTTACACTGATCTCGTGGGCGAGTTGCTCACCAGTGGCACACGCCGCAGCACCAAGGCACAGATCGATGAGCGTGTGGACGCATTGGGCGCGCAACTGAGCGCTACTGCGGACGGGTTGTTCGCTAGTGGGCTCAAGAAGAACTTCTCGCCGCTCATGGACCTGGTGTACGAGGTGGTGAGCAGCGCGAGCTTCCCGGCTGATGAATTCGACAAGGCGAAGACGCGCATGCTCAGCGCCATGCAGAGCCGCAAGGACGATCCCGATGGTATTGCCGATCAAGTCGGTCGCGCGCTCACTTTCAGCAAAGGGCATCCTTATGGCGAAGTGGCAACGGAGAAGAGCGTTGCTGCGATCACGCGTAAGCAGGTGGCCGCTTACTACGGTCGTTTCTTCATACCGGCGAACAGTTACCTGGTTTTCGTTGGCGACATTACGCAGGAAGAAGCCCGCCAAGCGGGGGAGAAGTACTTCAAGATGTGGGCTCCGAACACCGACGGGGTGCGGAACGTTGGTGCCGACGGCGTGGAAACGGTGGAAGGCTTGGGGCCCATCCGTACACAGAAGAAATTGCCGCTCGCGCCAACGTCGCGTCGCGTTGCGTTCGTTGATCGCCCAGGCGCAGCGCAGTCGCTGATCCGTGTCGTGTACCCGCTGCACTTGCATCCATGGGATCCGATGCAAGTGGATGCTCAAGTGCTCAACACCATCCTCGGTGGCGGTGTCTTCAACGCACGCCTCATGCAGAACCTGCGCGAGGACAAGGGCTACACGTACGGAGCGTACAGCAGTTTGGAGAGCGACCGTTATGCGGGGAGTTTCAGTGCGGGTGCCAGCGTGCGCACCGCCGTTACCGATAGCGCTGTCGGTGAATTCGTTATGGAATTGGAGCGCATGCGCGAGAACATGGTGACCAAAGAAGAGCTTTCGCTTGCGAAGAATTACCTCGCAGGCAGCTTCGCACGATCGCTGGAGGATCCGCGGACGATCGCGCGTTTCGCACTGAACACGTACTTGTACAACCTGCCGCCGGATCACTACAACACCTACCTGCAGCGGCTCGATACGGTGAGCGCCATGGGTGTCATGGCGGCGGCACGGCAGTTCATCACCCCTGACCATAGCACCATCCTCGTGGTGGGCGACAAGGAAAAGGTGGCCAGCAAGTTGGCGCAGTACAGTTTCGAGAAGTCGGTGGGGGTGTACGACATCAACGGCGACATCTATAAGGAGAAGGTGCAACCGCCACCACCTGGTATGACCGCCCAGCAAGTGCTCGATGCGTACTTCGTTGCCCTTGGGGGTAAAAGCAAGTTGATGGGTGTGAGCAACCTGCGCACGGTCATGACCGCCAGCGTGCAAGGCATGACCATCACCGCCACCGCCTACAACAAGAGCCCCGACAAGTATGCCATGGAAATGAAGGCGGGACCGATGACGGTGCAGAAGATGGTGTACGATGGTGTGCGTGGGATCAGCACAGGGCCTGAAGGCAAGAAGGAACTCATCGAAATGGAACTGGAGGAGTTGGCCATGGAAGCGCCCGCATTCCCGGAACTGAACTACCAACGCCTTGGCAGGTTGATCTTGAGCGGTCTTGCCGAGATCGATGGCGAGGAGTGCTACAAGGTGACATTGTTGCTCGACAACGGCGGGCTTGTCACCGAGTACTACAGCACGAAGAGCGGACTCAAGTTGCGCAAAGTGCAGGTGAAGCAAACCGCCGAAGGCAACCAGACCGTTACGACCGAGTTGAAGGACTACCGTGCCGAAGGCGGCATCCAGTTCCCGCATTTGGTGGAGCAGAGTGCGGGTATGAGCATGACCTTCACCGTGACCGAGATCGCTGTGAACAAAGGCGTGCCCGACGGCGTGTTCCTGATCGAGTGAGGACCGGCCGGCCCTTATTGGTTGAACCCGATGTAACGGTCGAGCAGGACTTGCGTGATCGCCTTGCCGCGTAGCAGCAGTTCTTCTTTGCGGGTCGATGCGGTGGTATCGCCGACTTGTTGCAGGTAGCGCTGTCCAACGTTGTCCCACACAAGCGTGCGATCGCTATCGGCGATACCGAAGCCATCGTCGAAGCTCCAATAAGCGAACTGTTGCCGCGACATGTCGAGCAGGTTCTTGCCCCAAGGGTTCTGCTTTTTCAACCGCCCGAGTTGTGCCAGTAGGGTCGTGGAAACGTCGCTGTGGCAACCGAAGGTGTTGTTCGCTGTACCATGCAGATCGGCGCGCAACGCAGGCCCCAAGAGAAGCAGCGGGATGTGATGGCGCTCGGCCGCGTACTGCGCTCTGTACTTCGGCAGGTAGTGCCCATGGTCCGGCATGATCACGAACAACGTGTTCGCATACCAAGGCTGGCTCTTCGCCTGCTCCATGAACCAGCCGAGCCATTGATCGGTGTAATGGATGGTATTGCGGTACAAGTCGGGCTCCCGTTTGCCCGTGAACGGACTTTGGACCGGGGCAATGAACGGCTCGTGGCTGGTGGCCGTCATGATCAAGTTGAAGAACGGTTCACGCATCCCCTTCATGTCATCCACTGCGAAGGCGAAGAGGTCTTCATCGTACGCTCCCCAGCGTGTGCGGTGCTTGCCGGGGATCGATGTTTCATCGTGTATCACGTCGAAGCCCATGGCCTGCAGGTAGGTGCGCGTGTTGGCGAAGGTGACGTCGCCGCTGTAGGTGTAACGGCTGTTGTAGCCTGCGCTATCGAGGGTGCGCACCAAACTCGGGAGGCGATCGAACTTGCCGAACTGCCGGATGATGGTGGTCTTTGGCTGCGAAGGGAAACCGCTGAGCACAGCGCACAACCCCTGCTCGGTGCGGAATCCGGTGCTGTAGAAATTGGTGAAGAGCAAACCGTCCTTGCACAGTCGTGTGAACTCGGGTGAAACGTCCGTCTCGCCACCGATCGGTCCGGTCACATCGCCGCTCCAGCTCTCCAACAGGATCAGCACGATGTTCGGACGTGCGGTGTTCAGCACACGTACCGCGCTATCACTGTGCGATGCATAGGCATTGGAAACGATCGCCTCGGCCTTTTCCTTGGCTACGTAGGTGTATGGATTGGCTGTGTATTCGGCCGGCACAACCAGGACTTCCAACGCGTTCCATGGTCCGTTCACGGCGGCCAGGTTCAGCACCTGTTTGGAACTGTAGTACGCCCAGCTTTTGTTTATGGGATAGTCCTGCCAGCCACCGCGCAGCGCGAGAATACACAACCCGGGTAGTAGCACGGCAGCACCTCCCCGCGCCCAAAGTGGTCCGTTGTTCCAAGCGGTCCGCGAGCGGATCCGTCGCAGCACCCCAAGGACCAGCAACAACGCTGCTGCCAGAGCGATGGAAGGCCAAAGCACAGAAGCACCTTCAGCAGCCGCCATGGCCTCGTCGGGGTAGATGAGATAGGAGAGGGCTTTGTGGTTGATGCGGGTGCCCCAACTGGCGAACAATCCGATATCGGCGACAACGATCGCGGAGCACAGAACGAACATCAGTATGAGCCAGATCCTCAGCGCGGCCCGGATCCATCGGCGTTCGATGAAGAGCAGTGCCGAGACCAAAAGAGCCGGCACCACCAAGACGTAGCCGGTCATGCTCAGGTCCATGGCAAAGCCGTAGCGGAAGCTCAAGGCGATCTCAGCTGCATTCGACTGTCCGGCATAACGCCACGCAAAGGCGAGGAACAGAGCGCGCTGCACGGCGAAGAAGGCCAACCAGAGGATGGCCAACTTCAAAAAATGGAGCAACGCCGTCCGCATGGAGGCAATGTTAAGCGGAGGTTGTGGCACGGTCGATCCCATCTTTGCCGCCCGGCCGATGCTCAACCTTCAACTGCCTACCGACCCGCGTTGGGTTCAACTCGTGGAACAGGACCTGCGCGAGGTAATGGTTGATCATGCATGGTGCGAGCACAAAGCCGCCAGCAATGTCATGTCCATCATCGTGCGTTTTCCGGAGCACACGGCGATGGTGGTGGAACTCACGCGCATTGGCCGCGAGGAAATGGAGCACTTCGGAATGGTGGTGGAACGGATCGTAGCGCGTGGTTGGCAGTTGACCCCGGAGCGGAAGGACAGCTACGTGAACGAGCTCCTGACATTCGTGCGCAAGGATGGTGCACGCGAAGAGCGCCTGGTCGACCGTTTGCTCTTCAGTGCCATGATCGAGGCGCGCAGCTGCGAACGCTTCAAGCTCCTGAGCGAACGGGCCAGCGACCCCGACCTGCGCGGCTTCTACCGCGATCTGATGGAAAGTGAGGCCGGGCACTATGCCACGTTCATCGGTTTAGCGCGCAGTGTTGCGCCCCGCTTGGATGTGGACGGGCGTTGGCGCGCCTTCCTTGAATTCGAAGCACAGGTGATCGCCGGTTATGGCAAGCGGGCCACGATCCATGGTTGAACGATGCGTACACAGGATCCCTCTTTCGCAGTGAACAAACCGCAAGCAGCACAACGCGAGATCACCGCGGAGATCATCAGCATCGGCGATGAACTGCTGATCGGGCAGACGATCAACACCAATGCCGCATGGCTGGGCGAGCAACTCGGGCTGATCGGTATCCGGCCGATACATGGGCGCACGATCGGAGACGACCGTCAACAGATACTCGATGCGCTCAAATACACCGGCGCCGATGTGGTGTTGATCACGGGTGGCCTCGGACCGACCAAGGACGACATCACGAAGCATACCCTTTGTGAATTCTTCGGTGTTGGGTTGAAGCGCAACAAGGATGTGGAGCGGCACATCGAAACGCTGTTCGCGAGCATGGGGCGCGACCCACGATCGTTGCAGGAAGTGAACCGCGCGCAGGCGGACCTACCGGAGAACTGCAGGGCGGTGCCGAACTCACGCGGAACCGCCAGCGGCATGTGGTTCGAGCATGAAGGGCGTGTCATCCTAAGCATGCCGGGAGTGCCTTACGAGATGAAAGGCATCATGAGTGAACAGGCCTTGGCCATGCTGCGCGATCATTTCAAGCCGCCGGTGATCGTGCACCGCACCCTTCTCACCGCCGGACTTGGCGAAAGCCTGTTGGCTGAGCGTATTGCTGTTTGGGAAGATGGATTGGCTCAACACGCCATCAAACTGGCCTACTTGCCTTCCCCGGGTATTGTGAAACTCCGGCTTTCCACATATGCGAACACTGACGCCGCAGCCGCCGGATCACGGGTGGACAAACAGGCGGACGCTTTGTACAGCCTCATTCCGGAGTTGGTCTTCGGCGAAGGCGAGGAAACATTGGAACAGGTGATCGGAAGGCTTTTGAAACAGCGGGGCCAGACGCTGGCGCTGGCGGAGAGCTGCACGGGTGGTTTTCTCAGCCACCTGATCACCTCGGTGCCCGGGAGTTCGGCCTATTACATCGGCGGCGTTGTGAGCTACGCCAATGCCGTGAAAATGGAAGAGCTCGGTATCCCCAGCGATATGCTGGACATGAACGGAGCAGTTAGCCAGCCGGTTGTGGAGCGCATGGCGCAAGGGGTCCGGCAGGCCTTGCGCAGCGATTGGGCCATTGCCACCACGGGCATTGCCGGTCCGGACGGGGGATCAGCCGACAAGCCCGTTGGAACAGTATGGGTGGCGGTGGCCGGACCCACTGGGGTAGTGTCCCGGCTTGGCAACTTCCCCGGCACCCGCGACCTGGTGATCGAGAGGGCAGCCATGAGCGGGTTGAACATGCTCCGGAAGCAACTGGGACAGGGCCACTGAGCCGTGTTTCCGGCGACTTGTCGGCAGGATGATCCGGTGGGGGTTCACCAACTCCCGACTTCTCTTACTTTCGCCGCCCAATTCGACGAGCCATGAGCAAAGTGTGCCAGATCACCGGTAAGCATGTGATCACCGGGAACAAGGTGAGCCACTCCAACATCAAGACCCGCCGCACATGGGCACCGAACCTGCAGGACCGCCGGTTCTGGCTGGAGGACGAGAAGCGTTGGATCGACCTGCGCGTAAGCACCAACGGCCTGCGTACCATCAGTAAGATCGGCTTGCCCGAAGCGCTGAAGCGTGCCCGCGAAAAAGGCTACCTGAAGTAAACCACCGAACACCGCTGAGCCATGGCCAAAAAGGGCAACCGCGTGCAAGTGATCCTGGAATGCACCGAGCATAAGAACTCGGGTCAACCGGGCACCAGCCGCTACATCACCACCAAGAACCGCAAGAACACCACCGAGCGTATGGAGTTGAAAAAATACAACCCCATCCTGCGCAAGATGACCGTTCACAAAGAGATCAAGTAAGCCATGGCAAAGAAGACCGTTGCAAGCCTCAAGAAGGCGGACGCCAAAGTGTTCGTGAAAGTGATCCGCATGGTGCGGAACGACAAAACCGGCGGTTACATGTTCCACGAGCAGATCATGGCCAGCGAAGAGGTCGACAAGGCCATCGCGAAGAAGTGATCTTCAACAACCCCATTTGTGAAAAGGCTTTCCACTGCGGAGGCCTTTTCGCGCATTAGGCCATGGCATTGTTCGGTCTGTTCAAGAAAGCACCTGCCACAGAGGCGGAGAAAAAGGACTTGGACCAAGGGCTGGAACGGTCACGTACGGGCTTTTTCGCCAAGCTGAAGCTGGCCGTTGCGGGCAAGAGCACTGTTGACGATGACGTGCTCGATGAATTGGAAAGCATACTTGTGCAGAGCGACGTCGGAGTGGATACCACGTTGCGCATCATCAAGCGGATCCAGGAAAGGGTGGCGCGCGACAAATACGTGGGCACGGATCAGCTGAACGGGTTGCTACGGGAGGAGATCGCCGGATTGATGCGGGATCCGGAGGGTCCGGGTTTCGCTCTTCCCCAGAGCGATGTGCCGCATGTGATCATGGTGGTGGGGGTGAACGGCGTTGGGAAGACCACCACCATCGGTAAGCTGGCCAACGCGTACAAGAAGGCTGGGCAAAGTGTGCTGCTCGGCGCCGCCGATACCTTCCGTGCTGCTGCCGTGGATCAGTTGCGCATCTGGAGCGAGCGTGTGGGCGTGCCCATCGTGCAGCAAGGCATGGGTGCCGATCCAGCGGCTGTCGCGTTCGACAGCGTGGAGAGCGCCAAAGCGAAGGGCACCAATGTGGTCATCATTGATACGGCGGGTCGCTTGCACAACAAGGTGAACTTGATGGCCGAACTCACCAAAGTGCGCAACGTGATGCAGAAGGTGATCCGGGACGCGCCGCACGAGGTGTTGTTGGTCCTGGATGCCTCAACCGGGCAGAACGCCTTCGAGCAGGCCAAGGCCTTCACGGCCGCCACACAGGTAACAGGACTCGTACTGACAAAACTCGACGGTACCGCTAAAGGAGGCGTAGCGATCGGTATCAGTGAACAGTTCCAAGTGCCCATCAAGTATCTGGGCGTTGGGGAGGGTATCGATCACCTGCAAGTGTTCGACAAACACGCCTTCACGGAGGCGCTGTTCAAGCAGTAGCTTGTTCGCTCAGATCGCTTCGCGCTTCGCGCCACGATCACCGCAGGCGATCACCTCCATGGGCATGCCGAGCATTTCGCTCAACATGGCCTGGGTCTCCATCAGGAGTTCATCGTCCTCTTCAATGTGCCACTCTACGCGCATGTTGCTGCCCATGGCGTTCGCATCCTTCACCAGCTTCAGCATCATGTACAATGCTTTCAGCGAAGTGCTGTTGAAGTAGGAGAGCTTGATGCGCAGGATCTGTTCACCATCCAGCAGATGCAGGTGGTTTGCCAGCCAACCCATCACAGGCTGGTAGAACTCGCTGGCATTCTCCGGAATGGAATTGCCCGTTAGTTCGAAGGTTGCACTGCCGGGTTCGAACCAAATGCCGGGCGTGTTGCTGGAGGCGGGGATTATCAGGGCTTGCATTGGGGCAGGTTCAGGCGAGGTTGGCAGCTACTTGGCTGGTGCACAAGTACTCATTGGCCGAAGCGGGTTCAGCAGTTGCCAGCAAGCGGCTGCCGGTCTTCTTGGCGATCTGCAGCATACCCAGTCCCGCACCTCCCTTAGCACCGAATTCCTCGTTGGTGAGTTGAGCCCTGAAAGCTTCGGTCACCTGCTCAGCGCTCATATTGTTGATATCGTTCACCGTCTGCACCAAGCGTTCGGCATCCTCGCGCACGGCATTGTTCGTAATGCTCACAACCAGTTGGGTCCCGTCGATGCGCCATTCGAAGTTCACCCCGCCCGAGCTGCAGTAGCGTTGGGCATTGTCCAATAGCTCCAAGGCGATGCCGCAGAGCTTCTTCAGGTCGGTTCGCTTGCCCATGTTGGCCAGCGAAACCACGTTCAGCAGGTCGATGAGCTGGACGCGGATCTCGGAGCTGAGGCGACCTTCATATTGGATGAGATTCTGGTTCATTGGAGCGGCCGTTGGAACGGACCTTTGCCAAAAGGGTTACGGACGGCCGGGTTGCTTTCCTTTGCGGCCCTTCATGAAAGCCAAAACCCTCAAGCCCACCAAGGTCAATGTCGTCACCCTGGGCTGCTCCAAGAACACCTTCGACAGCGAGGTGATGATGGCGCAGTTGAAGGCCAACGGCATCAGTGTTGACCACGAGAGCGAGAGCGGCGAGCACAACGTGGTCGTCATCAACACCTGCGGCTTCATCGACAACGCCAAGCAGGAGAGCATCGACACCATCCTCAGCTACGCTAAAGCGAAGGATCAGGGCTTGGTGGAGAAGGTATATGTAACCGGCTGCCTCAGCCAGCGCTACGGTGCGGAGCTGAAAGCCGAGATCCCGCAGGTGGACGCATGGTTCGGCACGCGCGATCTGCCACGGTTGCTCAAGACCCTGAAAGCCGACTACAAGCATGAACTGGTGGGGGAGCGGCTGCTCACGACCCCGGTCCACTACGCCTACTTCAAGATCAGCGAGGGCTGCGATCGCAAATGCTCCTTCTGTGCCATACCGCTCATGCGTGGCAAGCACGTAAGCACGCCAATGGAGCAGTTGGTGACCAACGCCCGGAATCTCGCTGCCGGCGGCACCAAGGAACTCATCCTCATAGCGCAGGACCTCACGTACTACGGCCTCGATATCTACAAGAAGCGCAACCTGAGCGAACTGCTCGAGCGTCTCAGCGACGTGGAGGGCGTCGACTGGATCCGTCTGCACTATGCTTTCCCCAGCGGTTTCCCCATGGAAGTGCTCGATGTGATACGCGACCGCAAGAACATCTGCAACTACCTCGACATGCCCTTGCAGCACGGTAGCACCCGAATGCTCACGCGCATGCGCCGTGGCATCACCCAGGAGAAGACGGAGAAACTTGTCAGTGACATCCGCGATCGCGTTCCGGGCATCGCCATCCGCACAACGCTGATTGCCGGTTTTCCGGGGGAAACGCAGGAGGATCACGAGGACGGGCTGCGCTGGATCGAGCGCATGCGCTTCGATCGTCTTGGCTGCTTCACGTACAGCCATGAGGAGGACACCCATGCACACACCTTCGAGGATGATGTGCCCTTCGAAGTGAAACAGCAGCGCGCCAACGAGATGATGGAGTTACAGGGCGGCATCAGCTTCGAACTGAACCAAGCCAAGGTGGGCAGGACCCTCCGCGTGCTCGTTGACAAGGCTGAGAGCGGCTTCTATCATGCCCGCACAGAGCATGACTCACCGGAGGTCGATAACGACGTGCTGATCCCAACCTCCGCCGGGCACTTGCGCATCGGGGATTTTGCCGAGGTCGAGATTACCGAGGCGAGGGAGCATGAGTTGGTGGGGATCACGCTAGGTGAGAATGGAGGCCACAAAACGTGAGGCCCATTCTAGGTCATTGTGCCACCCAAGTGTGCCTCGCAGGAGGTAGATCGGTCAAGTATGATCCTGTATCAGGGGGTGTCAACGGACCAATTACCCCTTTCCGCAAGATGGAGTCCCTTTCCATGCTGCTAAGTCCCTCAGCGTAGTAGGCCGTCCGGTCTTGTTCAGTGTCGATCAGCCAATATTCCACAGCCTCGATAGGGTCCAGTCGGCTTGCAACAAAGAGGTACTTCCCACGCGCGGAACACAGCAAGACATCGCCAACTACTAATGGTGTACCTGAACTGCCCGACTGATTCGGCTTTCCATTGGTAGATGATCCCCTCTTGATTGTCCCCGCCGAAGAAGTACAGGCTATCCGCAAGTTTTACTCCGTCAGACAACCTTGTTTCGGAGCAGGAGGCAATTACACAGCTCAGAATGGAAAGGATGCATCGAGCACTACGCATGCGTTTAGAATGTCACCTTTTCCTTCTGAGCAGCATGAAGAGGTGATCAGAACTCGATCACGCTCTTCTTCCTTCCTTTCTTCGGCTTCTTCGGGATTTTCTCCTCGTCCGTGAGGCAGTAGTTCTTCTGGATGAACTTGGCCTCCTTGTCACCCAGCGAAGCGCTTATGGTCCAATCCTCGCAAGCCTTTTCCTTGTTCTTCAGGTTGTAGTAGCAGTCGCCGCGGTAGTAGTGAGCTTCGGCAGCTCCCGTGTCAGCCCTGGCGATCACATCGTCCAGTCGTGCTATGGCCTGATCCCATTCCCCTTGGTCGTAGTACAGGAGGGCCAATGCCATCGCTCCACCGGGGATGTCCTGCTTCATTTTTAAGGCTGCCTCCACTTCCAGCAAGCCTTCCTCGGTGCGCTGTTCTTCACCCTTGATAACGCCACTGAGGAAGAGCGCATCGGCCATCCCCTCGTTCAGTTTCATGGCCCGCTGTGCATCGCGCAGAGCACCATTGTTATCCCCGCCCATGTACTTGGCGCAAGCACGGTTGTACAGGATGTCCGCATCATCCGGGGTAAGTTCTATGGCCTTGTCCAAGTCGCCCAGCGCCCCGTTGTGGTTGCCCAAGGTGATACGCGCAGCACTTCGGCTCACGTACGCGCGAGCATCGGACTTGTCCAGCTTGATGGCCTGCGAATAATCTTCCAGCGAGGCCTTCGGGTCCTTCAGTTTTTGCTTGCAATCGCCACGCAGCTTCCAAGCTTTGGCGAACGTGGCGTCGGCCGCGATGGCGCTATCGGCAAGCGCATGCGCCGTGGTCCAATTGCCCGATGAATAGGCCGCTTGTGCGTTGAGGTAATGATCGTTGGCCGTGCCTTGTGCAATGGACAAGAGAGGCAGGGCGAAAAAGGCGAGAAGGAGGTTGCGCGTCATGCCCCACAAAGATGGCGTTCACGGCATGCGGTGTAAACGGTCCGCGGTCCACGCTTCGGCGGGTGCGGCGAACATGCCTTTCACCGTGGGCCAGACTTCGGCGAACACCGCGGAAAGACGGTAGTTCTCAAGGTCGGAGGGATCGTCCCATTCGCTGTAGGTCATGAAAACCCCGCTGTTTCCCTGCTCACCCAAAAGTTCCAGGTAACGGCAACCCGGGAACGCGCGGATGCGGTGGCGCCAGCCATCGAACAGTTCAAGGAAGCGGTCGCACTCTTCCGGGCGGAAGGTCATTTTCACCACGCGCACCACCATCTTGGTTCAATTGAATTCGATGCGGACGCTGTCACGCACCCGCAGACCGAAAAGGCGCGAAGCCCCGCCGCCAGTTCCGTCCACCCCTTTGTTCACCGCTATCTCGAGATAACCCGTGTCGCCGAAAAAAGCCACACGCTCGCCTTCCGGCACGTCGCTGTACGTCTCGTGCAGCGTGCTGATATCGTTGCCATGCTTGGCGCAGGTGATGGTGAAGTTGCGCCGCTTGCGCTGCTCCTCGAAGAGGCCCTTCGTGATGTTGGTGACCACATTGCCGTATGCGTCGACATAAAGCACGCTTCCACGGATGCTCTTCTCGTCCAATGCCGGGCGGAAGCCGACCTGTTCCCGTAGTTCCACTGTGCGGCGCCCGATCACTTCGGGTGTTCCGCCGCGCGCAATGTGGCACGCGGCCTTCACGAACACGTTTTTCACCGGAAAGGCGAGGTGATCGGCATCCAGCTTCATCGTTAACTCGAACACTTCATGCGGTTTGCCATCGAAGAGCAGGCTGAAGATGCCATTGTCGGCACCTACGAAGTAGTGGCCGTCGTGCCGTACCACCAAGTGCGGTGTTCGGCCATCCGCTTCAGGGTTCACACCAATGATGTGGATGGTACCGCGTGGGAATTCCGGATAGGCGTTGCGCAGCACGAAAGCAGCTTGTGTGTTGTCGAAGGTGGCCACGTGGTGGCTGATATCCACGATCGTCGCTTCCGGGCATTGCGTCAGGATCGCGCCTTTCACCGCGCCCACGTAGTGGTCCTTCAGGCCCATATCGGTGGTGAGGGTGATGATGGGCATGCTTCAGAGTCCCGATATGGTCGGGGGCCTTGCGAAGGGAGGACGAAACTATTGTCACCCACACCCGTGAGTGGAAGAGTTGTTCAAGCGCATCGGTTGAAAATCAATGAAGGTTCGCCGCGCGTCCTTGGCGCCAAGGCGCGATGCGGGGAACGCCATCCTTTTCGACATCAGGTCAGGACAACAACGGAGAACCAAGCGCCGAATACCTTCGGCCGCAGCAACACGATCTCCTTGAGCGAACGCACGATCATCATTGAAGGCGCCGACCCGATGGCTGTCCTTGGCGCCAACGACAGCAACCTGCGCATCATCAAAGGGCTTTTCCCGAAGCTCGTCCTGATCGCGCGCGGCGATACCTTGATGGTGAAAGGCGACGAGGATGAGATGAACCGGTTCGGCGAGCGCTTCGACGAACTGGTGAAGCATGTGGAACGCTTCAACGACCTGCCGCGTAAGGTGCTGGACGATATCATGGGCAATGGTGACCGTGGCGCGGTGGAGAACGATGAACCGGGCACACTGGTGCACGGCAACCAAGGCTTGCGGATCAAAGCTCGCACGGCTGGGCAGCAACGCTTGGTGGAGGCGGTAACGACGAACGACATGGTCTTCGCGGTCGGCCCAGCGGGGAGCGGGAAGACATATACCGCTGTTGCGCTTGCTGTGAAGGCTTTGAAGGACCGGAAGGTGCGGCGGATCATACTTACACGCCCAGCGGTGGAAGCAGGGGAGAACCTGGGGTTCCTTCCGGGCGATCTGAAAGACAAGCTGGATCCATACCTGCAGCCGCTCTACGATGCGCTGCGCGACATGATCCCCGTGCAGAAGCTGGCCGAGAACATCGACAATGGCATCATCCAGATCGCACCGCTCGCCTTCATGCGCGGGCGCACCTTGGACAATGCTTTCGTGATCTTGGATGAAGCGCAGAACGCAACGCTCCCGCAGGTGAAGATGTTCCTGACCCGGATGGGGCGCAGTGCCAAATTCGTGATCACCGGCGATGTTACCCAGATCGATCTGCCACGCAACCAGCCAAGTGGGCTGGTCCCTGCCGTCGAGATGCTGCGCAATGTGGAGGGCATCGCGGTGATCGAGTTGGACGAGAAGGACATCATCCGCCACGAGCTGGTAACGCGGGTTGTGCAGGCTTTCAGGGAACGTGACGAGGAACGCGAACGCGAAAGCCCGCGATGAGCAATACGACATTGATGCGCAGTGACCTGCGCCTTCCGAAAGTCACGGATGTTTACCGTGGCAAAGTGCGTGATGTGTACCGTTTGGCCGACGGCCGTATGGTGATGGTGGCGAGCGATCGCATCAGCGCTTTCGATGTGATCCTGCCGCGTGGCATCCCGCACAAGGGACAAGTGTTGAGCCAAGTGAGTTGGAGCATGCTACAGGCTACGCGCGGTGTTGCGCCGAATTGGGCGGTGGCCATGCCGGACCCGCAGGTGATCGTGGGACAAGCCTGCGCTCCGGTGAAGGTTGAGATGGTAGTGCGCGGATATCTCAGCGGCCATGCATGGCGACAGTACAACGAGGGGCACCGCATGCTGTGCGGTGCTTCGATGCCGGATGGCTTGAAGGAGAGCGATCGTTTTCCGCAACCGATCATCACGCCCAGCACCAAGGCCGATGAAGGACATGACGCGGACATTACTCCGGCCGGGATCCTTGAGTGCGGCCTTTGCACCGATGTGGAATGGGCAACAATGGAGCGCTATGCGCTCGCACTCTTTGCCCGGGGTACCGAGATCGCGCGCAAGCGAGGGTTGATCCTGGTGGATACCAAGTATGAGTTCGGGAAGACGGACGTCGGCGAGATCATCCTCATCGATGAGATCCACACTCCGGACAGTTCGCGCTACTTCCACTTGGAAGGTTACGAAGAGCGCCAGCAACGCGGTGAGGCACAGAAGCAGCTGAGCAAAGAGTTCGTGCGGCAGTGGCTGATCGCTGGTGGCTTCATGGGGAAGGAAGGCCAGCAGGTGCCGAACATGGACGATGCTTTCGTGCAAAGCGTTACGGACCGCTACATCGAACTGCACGACAGGATCACCGGCGCGCCTTTCGTTCCTGCGGATACCACGGATATCTCCGCGCGGATCCAACGCAACGTGGAAGCGTACTTGCGCAGCTGATCTACTTGCCGAGACGGCTTTCCAGTTCAGCGGCCATATCGCTGAGAAGCGAGGTTTTCACCCGATCATCCTGGCTTGCGGCCGCATTGCGGAAGCGGATCAGCGCTGTGCGCGCCGTTTCTCCGGCCAAACGTCTTGTTCCTGTAGAATGGTGAAACACTCGAAGGCCTCAGCAAGATCCCCGGAGATGGCGATGCCGGTGATGATGTCGAGATGGTCGCGCATGTCGATGCCTGCGTTCCAGAAACACGAAAGCACGGTTCGACGCACCGCGCGCAATTCCGGAATGTCCAGCGCGGCCAGCAATTGTTCTTTGGCCCCCTTTGCCTTCACCGCGAAAAGCATGGTGGTGATGCGCTGTTGCGTCGTTATCTCGTTTGCCTTGGTCAAAGCGTGTAAGAGCGGTACGATGGCCATGGCATCGCCACGCTGGTCCACCTTTTCGATAGCGTCAAGCACTTTCGCATCGTCATCGGAAAGGAGTTGGGCGAAAAGAGGGTCCATGCTCATTGGTCTTGACTGTTGAAGGAGCCGCGAAAATAGGACCGTGGCAAAAGCAGAAAGGCCCGATGTCGGGCCTTTCCAAGAACGCGAGTTCGCTCAGAGATGAACGAAGATCCGGCGTGCCGGGCGGCGTTTGAACTTGTAGCTCACTTCAACCATCAGGTAGCTGAAGTAATCAGGTAGCCCAGGATTGCCACGACGGCTCGTGCGCTCGCCCATGGTGCCATCGCTGCCATAGCTGCTGGGGTCGCTGATGTAACGCGCCATGAACTGTTGCGTGCTGTCGGTGGGGAAGGCCTCGCCGATCTCCTCGTAGGTGGAGTAGCGATCGCTCACGTCGTCGAGTTTATCGCTGATGAAGTAGATGTACGAGAACTCGGCACCGATGCTCATCTGCTTGTTCACCATGTAGCGCAGTCCGAAGCCCAAGGGCATACCGAAATGCCAAGGAGATGTCTTCTGCGTGTTGGCGCCTTCGGCATTCCCCCAGCCACCCTCCGTGTGCCAATCGTAGAGGTCCGTTTCATAGGTACCATCGCGCTCCACGACGTTCGCGTTCTCCGACCCTTCGGTATACTGCTCCCGATCGCGCAGGGTGCCGTCTTCCCAGTGGTAATAGGCGTTTCCGAGGTTCGCCTCACCACGGAAAAGATCCGCCTTCGGCCGGCCGTAATAAACGCCGGCACCCAAATAGAAGTAGGCGAAGAAGCGCTGTTGGAAGAGCGGTTGGTAAGGCTCCCGGTAGGCGTTCAGCACCAAGTGCGCGCTGGCCCCGAAAAGGTCCGTGCGGAAGTTGAGACCTCGTTTGAAGTTGCTCAGTTCGTTGCCGCTCTTTCCGCCCGTTGCTTCTGTTTCGTCATAACCGATCCTCAACCAGCTCAAGCGTCCTTCCATCGTCAAGGCCCGGGTAACGTAACGCTTGGGGTTGTTGAAGAAATCGCGGACGGTGACGGTCATGCCCGGCCGAGCGCTGTTCCACTGGATCGGGCCATCCCAGTTGCCCAAGTCGCCGTAGTAATGGGTGACGCCACCGGCAACGCCCACCTCGATATTACGCTGGCCGGAAGCCAGAAGAGCGGCGCAGGAGAGGGCTGAGAAGAGTAGGACTCTGATCATGGTCGTTCGGGCTTGGGCGTGAAAGTACGCAGACAAGACGGGGCGATGTGCGATGCGTTGCCTCGCGTCCGACGGGTCAGTGGCGCTCGCCGAAAAGGGCTGTCCCCACGCGCACCATCGTGCTGCCGCGCGCCATGGCAAGATCCATGTCCCCGCTCATGCCCATGCTAAGGTGCGTGAAGCTTTCGGCGGGGAAGACGGCCACTGCTTTCAGGTCGTCAAAAAGTCCGGAAGCAGCTTTGAATTCACCATCGATCAACATGCGGTCATTCGTCAAGGAAGCCATGGCCATGATGCCTTGCACAGAAAGGTTCGGCCACCTGCCGCCCCATTCAGGAGCAGCCCGGCGAAGCTCATCCGGTGTGAAACCATGTTTGGTTTCCTCCTGCGCCACATGCACCTGTATCAAGACGTTGATCCGCCTTCCAGCAGTGTTGGCACGTTTGTCCAGTTCGTCCAAGAGCCTTTCGCTGTCGGCGCTGTGCACCAAATGGACGAAGGGGGCGATCACCTTCACCTTGTTGGTTTGAAGGTGACCAATGAAGTGCCATTCAATATCACCGGGAAGCTGCGGTTGCTTCTCCTTCAGTTCCTGCGGGTAGTTTTCCCCGAAGGCGCGCTGCCCAAGATCATAGAGCGCCCTGATCTCTTCCACTGTACGGGTCTTGCTCACCGCGATCAGTTTTACCTGCGGGGGCAGCACCGTCTTCAGCCGGTGGTAGCGATCTTCAAGAGAGTCCATTTGGAAATGTGGAGATGTGATCTCAGATGCACTCAGCCGTTTTCATTTTCACATCACCACATGGCCACATTACTCTAACGGGTAGATCGTCAAGCCGCTACGCATCTTCGGTTCGATGTAAGTGCTCTTGGGCGGCATCGTGCCATTGCTGTCCGCAACGGCCTTCAATTCCTCGAAGCTGATCGGGCGCAGGTGGAAGGCAGCGGCAGCCTCACCGCTTTTCACCATGCGTTCCAATTCGGCAGGGCCTTGCGTGCCGGGAATGAAACGGATGTGCGGATCGGTGCGCAGGTCCTGGATACCGAGCACCGGCGCAAGCACACAGGTGTTCAGTAGGGCGGGGTCCAACGCGTCAGCAGGCGTTGCCCAGACCGGTGGGGAGGGCATCTGCAATTCGTACCAGCCTTGGCGTGTGCAAACGAACACATGGCCTTGGGCAGGTTGATCGGTCGGTACGTTCTCCAAGGGCGAGAGGCTGCCGACTTTGGACAGCTCCGACAGGAATTCAGCGGTGTCCATTCCGTTGAGACTTGTCACGGCGCGATCGAAGTTCCAGATGTGGAGGTGTGCGCGCGGAACAATGAACGCGAGGCACCAAGCCTTCGGGTCGTTGTTGGTTGCGTTCGTGCTCTCGGCCAAGCGTGCGCTGCTTGCGCTGCGGTGGTGGCCATCGGCTATGTACAGGGCATCGAGTTGGGAGAAGCACGCCGATATCTCCTCCATGTGCGCAACATCATTGATCGCCCATAACCGATGCCGTACCCGATCGGTCGTGCTCAGGTCCAACTCCGGTCGCGTTAGGGTAACACGGTCCATGGTGGCTTCCAGCAAAGGCATGTCGGTACTGGTGAGCAGCACGGGTTCGGCGTTGATCCCGGTGGTGCCGAGGTACTTCTCGAAAAGTGTTTCGCGTGCCGTTAGCGTTTGCTCGTGCACCTTGATACGGCCGTCGCGATAGTCCTGCACGCTCACCGCGCAAATGATCCCGCGCGAGCTGTGGTCGTCCTGATCCTGTTGATAGATGTACAGGCTGGGCAAGGCGTCCTGTTTCAGTATCCTGTCCGCACAGAACGATTCGAATTTTTTGCGCACCCGCCGAAAACGCTCGGCTTGGGTAAGGTGCATGTCGCGCCCCAGATCCGGGTGCACGATGTGGAGGAAACTGTACGGGTTGCTCCTGAGCTTGGCTGTCAGGTCTTCCGGTGCGTATTCCACATAACTGCGGCTCGCAACAAGGTGGGCCTTATCGGGTGCAGGCCGCCACGCACGGAACGGACGGATCTTCATTCTCCTTCAGGCATCCACGCTCTGTTGGGCGTAATGCTCAATGATGATGTCGGCCAGTTCGTTGCCGATGCGGCCTTGTGCTTCGGCTGTGGCAGCACCGATGTGCGGGGTAAGGCTGATGTGCGCATGCCCCAGCACATCCGCGCGCGGGGTAGGCTCGTTCACGAAGACATCGAGCGCCGCGCCGCGCAATCGGCCGCTCTTCAGGGCATCGAGCAGGGCGTCTTCGTCCACGCTCCCCCCGCGCGCCGTGTTCACAAGAACGGCACCCTGCTTCACAAGGGCCAATTCTCCACGACCGAGAACCGGTGCACCATCCTTTTGGGCAGGCACGTGCAGGCTGATGGCATCGGCTTTCGCGAGCAACTCGGCCATCGGTACCATCTTCACGGGCACACGCAACGTCTGCCCGCCAACTTCCATTTCGATCGCTTCCGCCGTGGCGTGATGATCGGAGTAGATCACCTTCATGCCTGCTCCCAAAGCATAGCGCGCCGTCCATTGGCCGATACGCCCGAAGCCGATGATCCCCAACGTTTTGCCGCGCAACTCCTGGCCTTTCTCGTAGATCTTCTTCAGTTCCTTGAATTCACCTTGGCCGCGCGCTGGCATGTGGCGGTTGCTCTCATGCAACCCGCGCATGAGCGCGAAAAGATGTGCCATCACCAATTCGGCAACGCTGATGCTGCTGCTGGCGGGTGTGTTGAACACCGTGATACGTCGGTTGGTCGCGTATTCGCGATCGATGTTGTCCATGCCGACACCACCCCGTCCGACCAGTTTCAGGCCGGGGCAAGCATCGATGAGATCCTTCCGGACTTTGGTGGCACTGCGCACCAAGAGCACTTCAACATGCTCCTTGTTGATGTACTCGGCCAGCTTGTCCTGGGGTATGAAGTCCGCAGTGACCTTAAAGCCGGCATCCGTGAGGGCTTGCTTGCCGTTCGACGAGATCCCGTCGTTGGCGTGTACACGTTTGCTCATCCGTTGTTCTTTGCGAATTCCTCCATCACATCAACAAGTGCCTGCACACTTTCGATCGGCAGGGCATTGTACATGCTTGCGCGGTAGCCACCCACGCTGCGGTGGCCGCGTATGCCGCTGATCCCTGCTTCCTTCCACATCGCGTCGAAGGTTGGTTCCGATTTGGCATCGGCCAGAACGAACGTGGGGTTCATGTGGCTGCGGTCCTCAACAGCGGTAGTGCCCTTGAACGCTGGCAAGCGATCGATCGCACCGTACAGCAATTCCGCTTTCGCCGTATTGCGCTTCTCGATCGCGGCCACACCGCCCACGCGCTTCATCCACTCCATGGTGAGCATGCTCACGTACACGGCGAAGACAGGAGGGGTATTGTACATGCTCTCCTTGTCCGCGTGGTTCTTAAGGTCCATCATCGGGCTCAGCTTCCGGCCTGTCTTGCCCAACCGGTCCGGGTCGAAGAGGTACACCGTGGCACCGGCAGGTCCCATGTTCTTCTGCGCGCCGGCATAGATCAGGGCGAAGTCGGCCACGTTCACCGGGCGACTGAAGATGTCGCTGCTCATATCGCATACCACCGGCACAGGGCTCTTCGGGAATTGCTTGAACTGCGTTCCGAAAATGGTGTTGTTGCTGGTGAAGTGGAAGTAGTCGGCGTCGCTGGGAATACTGAAGCCTTTGGGGATGTAACTGAAGTTCTTGTCCTCACTGCTGGCCACAACGATCGTTTCACCGGCCAGTTTGCTCTCCTTGATCGCGCGGCTGGCCCACTCGCCTGTGTTCGCATATGCCGCCTTGCCACCGATCTTCATGTAGTTCTGCGGCACCATGTGGAAGCCCATGCTGGCACCTCCGCCAAGGAACACCACTTGGTAGCCGTCAGGTGCCCCGAGGAGTTCCTTCACAAGCGCTTGCGCTTTTGCCATCACTGCCTCGAACGGCTTGCTGCGGTGGCTGATCTCCAGTATGCCGAGGCCACTGCCTTCGAAATCGAGAACCGCTTGCGCGGCCTGTTCCATCACCTCGCGCGGCAGGATGCAAGGGCCTGCGCTGTAGTTGTGGATTTTCACTTTTGTCGCTGTTGTCATGACCCTGTCGGGTTGGGATCGGAGCGCCAAAAGTAGCCGTGCGCCCGTAGGGGCATTGGCGGGACAAGTCGGGATGTGAGGGGAGGGGTGTTGGCGGAGCGAGGGCGCTGGGATCCCATAACACGGGTTGATACGGTTGTGGGGGAGAATGCCCTCCACATCATCTTTGCGCTATGCTCCGCATCTACTTCGACAACGCCGCCACCACACAGTTGGACCCGAAGGTCTTTGAGGCCATGGTTCCTTACCTCTCGGAGCATTACGGCAACCCGAGCAGCATCCACTCCTTCGGAAGACAGACGCGCGCTGCCATTGAAAAGGCGAGACGGCAGGTAGCCGGGTTGCTCAACTGCACAGCTGGTGAACTTGTCTTCACCAGCGGTGGTACGGAGGCCGACAACATGGTACTGCATTGCGCCGTGCGCGATCTCGGCGTGAAGCACATCATTACCTCCCCAGTGGAGCATCATGCTGTTGAACTCACGGCGCATGAAGTCGGTAAGCTGGGCCAAGCGCAGGTGCATTGGGTGAAACTGGACGCACATGGCCGGCCCGATATGGCCCATTTTGAGGAATTGCTCAGCTCACACAAGAACGTGCTGGTCAGTTTGATGCACGCCAACAACGAACTGGGCACGCGTATCGATCTCGATGCCATCGGCGGTTTGTGTAGAAAGCACGGTGCGTTGTTCCACAGCGACACCGTGCAGACCATGGCACATTATCGTTTCGATCTCGCTCAGTTACCCATCGACTTCCTGAGCGCAAGCGCGCACAAGTTCCATGGTCCGAAAGGCATCGGCTTCCTGTACATGCGCAATGGCGCGACGCTGAAACCGATGATCCTGGGTGGTAGCCAAGAGCGCAACATGCGCGCAGGCACCGAGAATCTTGGCGGCATTGTCGGTCTGGCCAAGGCCATGGAGATCGCCTATCGCGACATGGATGAACACCAGCACATGATCGGTGATCTGAAGGCGTACATGAAGCAGCGCTTGTCGGCTGAGATCCCCGGGGTCAGCTTCAATGGCGACAGTGGACCCGACAGCTTGTACACGGTGCTCAGCGTCAACTTCCCCGACGATGGTAAGAGCGAAATGCTGCTCTACAACTTGGACATCGAAGGCATTGCCACCAGTGGCGGCAGTGCGTGCAGCAGCGGCAGCAACAAGGGCAGCCACGTAATGGCTGCGTTGTATCCCGACCAGACGGGTGCGAACATCCGCTTCTCCTTCGGGCGCTTCAACACGAAGCAAGAAGTGGAACACACCGTTGCCGCACTGAAGCGGATCTTCCAGCTGGTTACGGCGTGATCGTTCGGTGATGCCCGTAGCGCGCATCTATCTCCGCGACGGTCGCGCCCCAGTGCCTACCGACCCACGGGTGAGCGCGGTGATGAGCCGCATACGCAACAAGAACACCGGTCCGGAAAAAGCAATGCGCGGCGCATTGGGCGCAGCGGGCATACGCGGTTACAGGTTGCATTACGCAAAGGTTCCCGGCAAACCCGATATCGCCTTCGTTGGAAGAAAGGTCGCAGTGTTCGTGCACGGTTGCTTCTGGCACCAGTGCCCGCATTGCCAGCCGCAACGACCAAAGGCGAACAAGAACTGGTGGCGCAGGAAGCTGGATCGGAACGTTGAGCGCGATGCGGAGAAGGTGAAGGCGTTACACGAGCTTGGCTGGCGCGTCATCACCGTGTGGGATTGCCGGTTGAAGCAAAGCCCTGTCAGGGAATCGAACAGGGTGTCGAAGGCGCTCGGCGGCTGATGCGCGCCGAGCTACTTGGCACCCCCGCGACTCGCCGAAGAAGTCCTGCCGAACATTCTTCGGAAGAACTTCTTCTCGAACTCCCAGAAGAAGCGGAACTGCCCGAACACCGCCCCATAAGCCAAGAGCAACAGATTGTAGAACGGGAGGATGAGTACGTAATAGATGACCGTGAACAGGATGGGTTGCGCCCCGTCCTCGGTGAACAATGAGACAAGAGGACGTTTGAGGAACATGACCGTAAACCCGGTGAGCGCGAACACGAGCAGTATCACCAGCACGCGTTGCGGCGAAACACCCCAACGTTCTGCGAGGCGCTGTGTCCAAGTACGGTCAGCCTGGTTCGGCACGCTTCAAGGTCCCGATCGTTCGGGGGCGCGAAGATGGCTGCGATGCGGCCATCACCATCATTGCCACTCGGCAATGAACAGGTTCGTCTCGTGGTCTTTGCCACCACGGTTGCTGCTGAAAACGAGGTAGCGGCCATCCGCGCTGAACACGGGGAAGGCATCGAAGGTGTCGCTCGCGGTGAGTCGCTCCAGCCCACTGCCATCGGTGTTGATCATGAACAGACTGAAAGGGAAACCGCGTTCGGTCATGTGGTTGCTGGCGAAGATGATGTGCTTGCCATCGGGGTGCCAATAGGGTGCCCAATTCGCTTTGCCGAGCGAGGTGATCTGCATTGCATCGGTGCCGTCGGCATTGGCAACGAAGAGTTCCATCTGCGTTGGTTGAACGAGGCCCGCGGCCAGAAGGTCTTTGTAGTCCTTCACGTCTTCGGGTTTGGTGGGGCGGCTTGCGCGCCACAGCAGCTTGGTGCCATCCGGACTGAAGAACGCACCACCGTCGTATCCCAAGGTGTTGGTCACTTGTTTCACATCGCTACCGTCGATGTTCATCGTGTACAGATCGATGTCGCCATTGCGCACACTGGTGAACACGATGCGATCACCTTTCGGTGAAACCGTGCCTTCCGCATCGTAGCCCTTGGTTTTGGTCAGTTGCTTGCGGATCTTGCCTTTCAGGTCGCTCACGAAAATGTCCATGCTTTCGTACAACGGCCACGTGTACTTGCCACCGGGTTTCCGCTCGGGTACTGGTGGGCATTCGGGCCCTGCCAATTGCGTACTGGCGAAAAGCACAAGGCTATCGCCGGGCAGGAAGTAGCTGCACGTGTTGCGGCCGTTGCGGCTGCTGATCTTGGCCGGCGCTCCGGTTGTCAGGTCGTCGGTGAACGGGTTGAAGAACCTGATCTGGTCGCAGCTATCCCCCCAAGCCGGATTGGTGACCTGGAACGTGAGTTTGTCACCGGCGAAACTCCAATAGGCCTCGGCATTGTCCCCGCCGAAGGTCAATTGCTTCAACGTCTTGAAGTGGGTCTCGCCCGGAAGGATGAGCGTGTCCTTTGGTACGCTGTCCGGTTCGGGAACAGCCGCGATCTCCTGGGGATGCGGTGGTCCCCCGCAGGCAGCGAGCAACGCGGCGAGCACTATGATAGATGTTGTTTTTGCCATACGGCCGCGAATGTATCGGCGACGACAACCAGCGGCAGTCATTGAAAAGCAAGGTCTCCCTCCGTCGGTCTGAAAGCCTCGGACTTCAAGGCAACAGCGTTTGAGTGAAGAAACCTACCGTCGGGTCTCGAACGTGGTGTAGCCCACCCATTTCCCGATCGCGCTCTTCACCTGATCCACGCGGGCTAACGACGGGCCTGTTCGGCACCACGCAACGAAAGCATCCAAGGCTTCCTCTTTGCCCTCGGCCTCGATGCGCACGCTGCCGTCGGGCAGGTTTTTCGCGTAACCCTTCAAACCCAGCGCCGTGGCTCGTTCCACCGCGGTCTGCCGGTACCGGACGCCCTGCACCAGTCCCGTGATCCATAGGTCCAGATGGAGCAGTTCCATGGCAGCCAATGTATGATCGGTGTTACTTGACTTGGGGTAGACGAACCCGATAGTTTGCCACGCTCAATCCGTCAAATCCATAGACGAATGAAGAAGTCCATTGTGCTTGATCTGCGCTTTTCCGGTGCGTTCTTATTGCTGGTCGGTATGGTGCTGAACGGCCCAAGCACTTGCGCACAAACCGTTCCGTCGGGCTTCAACGACGCGTTGGTGATGAACGGGTTCACTGCACCGGTGGGGTTCACGTTCGATGCTAACGGCCGCATGTATGTATGGGAGAAGGCGGGCAGGGTGTGGATCGTGCAGAACGGCGTGAAACTCAGTCCTGCGCTGTTGGACATCAGCGAGGAAGTAGGTGATTGGCGCGACCACGGTTTCCTGGGGTTCACCCTCGATCCGGATTTTCTGACGAACGGGCGTATGTACATGCTGTACACGGTGGACCGGCACCATTTGATGAATTACGGCACTGGCACCGGTATCTACAATGCGGGCACCAACCAGTACTACGCCGCGACCATCATGCGCATTACGAGGTACACGGCCATCGGTCCCAACTTCAATACGGTGGACTACAGCAGCCGCTTCGTGCTGCTCGGTGAGACGAGGAAGACGGGTGTGCCTTTGCTTCACGAAAGTCACAGCACGGGCCAGTTGGTTTTCGGTGCGGATGGAACCTTGATGGCAACCGTTGGTGATGGTGCCAGCTACAACGCAACGGATGTGGGAAATGACGGTGCGACCTATTTCTCACAAGCCCTGACCGACAGCATCATCCGCCCCGCTGAGAACGTGGGCGCCATGCGTAGCCAGTTGCTCAATTGCCACAACGGGAAGTTGCTCCGCTTGGATCCGAACACGGGCAATGGCGTACCGAGCAATCCTTACTACGACCCGCTTCAGCCACGTGCACCGAAAAGCCGTGTTTGGGCAATGGGGTTGAGGAACCCGTTCCGCATGACACGCCGACCCGGTAGCGGCAGTACCAACCCGGCGGATGGCAACCCGGGCGTATTCTATATCGGTGATGTGGGCTGGGGTACATGGGAAGACCTGCAAGTGAGCACCGACCCCGGCCAGAATTTCGGCTGGCCCATCTTCGAAGGATTGGAGAACAACACGAGCTACGCGGCCGCGCTCACGCCCAACTTGGATATGCCGAACCCGCTTTATGGCACAGGATCATGCGCGCAGCAGTACTTCAACTTCCAGGATCTCTTGAAGCAGGACACACCGGTACACCTCAACGGTCACCCGAACCCTTGCGATGCCGCGGTACAGGTACCCGTGAACGTGCCGCATTGGTTCCATAGCCGCCCCGCGATCGATTGGCAACATGGCAACCGCAGCCGTTGTGGCGGTTTCAGCGGCAACACGGCAGTGACCTTTGATCTCGATGCTGTTGGAAGTCCGGTGCCGGGGCCACGCTTCGGCGGGAATGCCTCGGTTGGTGGCACATGGCTTACGGGCATCGGTTGGCCGATCGGGTACCAGAACACATATTTCAATGCCGACTACCCGGGCGCTTGGATCAAACGGTTCACGTTCAATGCAGACAACAAACCAGTGAACGTGGCCAACTTCGGTTCGAGCATGGGCGCAGTTGTCTTCGTGAAGGAAGGTCCTGACGGTGGTTTGTGGTATGTGCGTTACGATACCGGTGCCATTAGGAAGGTGATGCCCATCGGGGTCACGAATCTGCCCCCGGCCGCTGTGGCACAGCAGAACGTGCAGTACGGGCCCGGCCCGCTCACGGTGCAGTTCACCGGCAGCAACAGCACCGATCCGGAGAACGCCGCGCTTACCTACATCTGGAACTTCGGTGATGGCACAACGAACAGTTCGCTACCCAACCCACAGCACACCTTCACACCGCTCAACGGCAACCCGATCTCATATAACGTCACGTTAACGGTGCTCGACCCGAGCAGCGCTTTCAACACGGCAACGCTGATCGTCAGCGTGAACAATACGCCGCCTGTGGTGAGCATAACGAGTTTCCCGGACGGGCACTTCTATCCGCTCGGGGTGGATACGATCTACGCCTGTGCTGGAACAGCAACTGATCCTGAGCCCAACTCCTTGCCATTGACGCATCAGTGGCAAACGATCTTCCACCACAACAACCACGTTCACCCCGAGAGCCCCGTTACCGCAGTGACGACGAGCACCGTGATCAGCGGTCTCGGTTGCTACACCGATGATTACTGGTACGAGGTGAAGTACACGGTAACCGATGTTCAAGGGCTGAGCACGACCGTTGTGTATGATCTGCAGCCGCGTTGCAGCAGCATTGCGCCCACGGCAGTGATCGTCAGCAACGTAAGCGCAGGCCAAGGTCCGTTGGCGGTGAACTTCAATGGCGGTACCAGTGTGGACAATGGTACGATCGTGAGCTACGCCTGGGATTTCGGCGATGGCACCACAAGTACTTCATCAGCGCCGAGCAAAACGTTCACCAGCACGGGTGATCATGTAGTAACCCTTACGGTCACGGATAACGATGGTCTGGTCGGTCACGCATCGCGCATGATCAGCGTGATCACGTTCGATCCACCCCAATGCGTTGGCGCAGCGGGCAGCATACTGCGTGAATACTGGACGGGTATCGGTTCCGGTGTAGCGGTGAGCGACCTTACGAGCAACGCGAACTACCCGAACAGCCCCAATGGATCTTCGTTCCCAACGAGCATTCAAGGACCGACCAACTGGGGCGACAACTACGGTACCCGAATGCGCGGCTACATCATCGCTCCTGAAACCGGGCTCTACTACTTCACCGTGACCAGCGATGATGCCTCGATCCTGTATTTAAGTCTGAACGCCAAGCCTGAATTGAAGCAACAGATCGCCAGCGTACCGGGTTGGACGAACGAAACGGAATACACCAAGTACGGGACGCAAAGGAGCGCAGGGGTCCAGTTGCAGGCGGGTGTGTACTACTACTTCGAGTTCTTGCAGAAGGAAGGCGGTGGCGGCGATCACATGGCAGTGCGTTGGGAACGGCCGAGCGTTCCGACGCGCACCATCGTAGCGGGCGCTTATCTGGCACGTTGGCAGGATTGTTCACCGAGTGTGAAACTGCGGACGGTATTGCAGGGTGCCTTCGACACGAACACCGGATTGATGCGCGATGACCTTCGCGCGCAAGGGTTCATTCCGTCGACCGAACCCTTCACGGGCCTCGGCTTTACGCATGCCGGAGGTGGAGGAGGGGAGACGGTATCGCCGGGAATGCTTGCTGTAACCGGCCAGAACGCGATCGTGGATTGGGTGCTGGTTGAACTGCGCAACAAGAACAACAGTGCGCAGGTGCTTGCAACGCGGAGCGCCTTGTTGCAACGCGACGGGGATATCATAGGCACCGATGGTTACCCTCGGATGCTCTTCAACGTTGCCAGCGACAACTACTTCATCGCTGTTCGCCACCGCAACCACTTCGGGGTGATGATCGGCACGAGCACCCTGTTGAACAAGGACGAGAAGAGCATTGACTTCACGCTGACCACCACCGCCACCTATGGCACGCAGGCCCGCACACAACTTCCCAATGGCAAATGGGCACAATGGAGCGGCAACGTGGTGCGCGACAACATGTTGAAGTACATCGGCACCAACAACGATCGCGATCCGATCCTCGTGGGTATCGGCGGGCTTGTTCCCACCAACACGGCCCAGGGTTACCAGCAGACGGACATAAACCTTGACGGATCGACCAAGTACATCGGCACGAACAACGATCGCGACCTGATCCTGGTGAACTTGGGTGGATCCCTGCCGACAGCGACAAAGCAGGAGCAACTGCCGTGATGGAAGCCTCAGGCCTCGCGCTGCCATGGCCCCAGGGTTCCCTTCACGAAGTGCGGCGTGCTGCCGGTGAGGACATGTCAAGGGAGGTCCGTTCCGCGCCCATGGGATCGTTCTGGTGGCACCTTGACCCGTATTGAAACACCGGATAGCTTGCCTCGCCCGATCTTCAACATTGACCTTCGAATGAACCGGACCATCAACTCTGACCCCTTCTCGGCGTGGGTGATCGCCCTAATGCTGTTCGCATTCTCATCGACCAAGGTCAGTTCGCAGTCCGTTCCGTCAGGTTTCACCGATGCGTTGGTGATGGGCGGGTTCAACGCACCGGTGGGGTTCACGTTCGATGCCAACGGCCGGATGTACGTATGGGAGAAAGCCGGCATCGTGTGGATCGTGGAGAACGGTGTGAAATTGAACCCGCCGCTCCTGGACATCAATACCGAAGTGGGTGAATGGCGTGATCATGGTTTTCTGGGCTTTACGCTCGATCCCAACTTCCTTAGCAATGGACGCATCTACGCTTTGTACGCTGTTGATCGCCACCACCTCCTGAACTATGGCACTGACAACTACAGCATTTTCGTGAACGACTACTTCTCAGCGACGATCATGCGGATCACGCGGTACACCGCGATCGGTCCCAACTTCAATACGGTGGATGACAACAGCCGAGTGGTCCTATTGGGTGAAACCAAGAAGACAGGAGTGCCCTTACTGCACGAAAGTCACAGCACCGGCCAACTGGTTTTCGGCGCCGACGGCACCTTGATGGCCACCGTTGGTGACGGAGGGAGCTACAGCTCCAATGACTTTGGTAGTGCGAGTGAGACCTACTGGAGCCAAGCGCTCAACGACAGCATCATCCGCCCGAACGAGAACATCGGTTCGTTCAGGAGCCAACTGCTCAATTGCTACAACGGAAAACTTCTGAGGATCGACCCGAACACGGGCGATGGCGTTCCGAGCAACCCGTACTATGATCCGTTGCAACCGCGTGCGCCCAAGAGCCGGGTCTGGGCCTCGGGCCTGCGCAATCCGTACCGTATGACACGCCGCCCCGGTAGCGGCAGCGCCAACCCGGCCGATGGGAACCCCGGGGCTTTCTACATCGGTGATGTCGGTTCTGATGATTGGGAGGAACTGAACGTTTGTACCGACCCCGGCCAGAATTTCGGGTGGCCTTTGTACGAGGGAATGGAAAGCCATTTGGCGTTCGACACCGTACCCACTGCGAATCCCGACATGCCGAACCCGCTGTTCGGTACCGGAGGATGCACGCAGCAGTACTTCAACTTCAAGGACCTGCTCAAACAGGAAACGCAAATGCCCCTGAACGGCCATCCGAATCCGTGCAATGCGGCGGTGCAAGTGCCGCTGGAGGTGCCGCACTGGTTCCACAGCCGACCGAAGATCGACTGGGCGCATGCGAACCGCAGCCGTTGTGCAGGGTTCAGTGGTAATACTGCAGTGACCTTCGACATCGATATGCCCGGTAGCCCGGTAACGGGGCCCCGGTTCGGCGGCAGCGCGTCCGTTGGCGGTACATGGCTTACGGGTATTGGTTGGCCGCTCGGTTACCAGAACGTGTACTTCAACGCCGACTACGCTGGTGCGTGGATCCGCCGGTTCACGTTCAATGCGGACAATGGTCCGGTGAGCGTGGCCAGCTTCGGTGACATTCTAGGGCCGGTGGTATTCATTACAGAGGGCCCCGACCACGCGCTTTGGTACATACGCTACGATACCTACACCATTCGGAAGATCGCCCCCATCGGGGTGACCAATTTGCCCCCAGCCGCTGTTGCGCAACAGAACGTGCAGTACGGGCCTGGCCCGCTCACGGTGCAGTTCACAGGCAGCAACAGTACCGATCCGGAGAACGCAGCCCTCACTTACAGTTGGAACTTCGGTGATGGCACACCGAACAGTTCGTTGCCCAACCCACTGCACACGTACACACCGCTCAACGGCAACCCGATCACATACAACGTCACGTTAACGGTGCTCGACCCGAGCAGTGCCTTCAACACGGCAACGCTGATCGTCAGCGTGAACAACACGCCACCCTTGGTGAGCATTACGAGCTTTCCGGATGGACATCACTACCCGGTGGGTGTGGATACGACCTACGCCTGTGCTGGAACGGCAATCGACCTTGAACCCAACTCCCTGCCATTGACGCACCAGTGGCAAACGATCTTCCACCACAACAACCACACGCACCCCGAAAGTCCCGTCTACACCGCCACAACGAACACCGTGATCAGTGGTGTCGGTTGCGCGATCGACGACTATTGGTACGAGGTGAAATACACGGTTACTGATTCAAAGGGATTGAGCACGACCGTTACGCATGACCTGCAACCGCGTTGCGCCAATACCCCGCCCGTGGCGGTGATCGTCGCCAACGTAAGCTCCGGGCAAGCGCCGCTCCCGGTTAATTTCAGTGGATCATCAAGCACTGACAACGGGACCATAGCGAGCTATGCCTGGGATTTCGGGGATGGTACAATGAGCACCGGACCGTCGCCAAGCAAGACTTTCACCAGCGCTGGCGATCATGTGGTAACCCTCACCGTAACGGACAATGAAGGCTTGGTCGGGCATGCGTCGCGCGTTATCAGTGTCATCTCTTTGGACCCACCCCAGTGCGTTGGTGCAGCTGGCAGCATACTGCGCGAATTCTGGACGGGTATCGGTTCCGGTGTAGCGGTGAGCGACCTTACGAGCAACGCCAACTATCCGAACAGCCCGAACGGATCTTCATTCCCAACGAGCATCCAGGGACCGACCAACTGGGGCGACAATACCGGCACACGCATGCGTGGCTACATCATAGCGCCGGAGACGGGACTGTTCTATTTCACGGTTACGAGCAATGAGGCTTCCGTTCTGTATCTGAGCCTCAATGCCAAGCCTGAATTGAAGCAGCAGATCGCCAGTGTTGCGGGCTGGACGAACGATACCGAGTACGCCAAGTACCCAACCCAGCGCAGCGCAGGCATACAGTTGCAAGCAGGCGTGTACTACTACTTCGAGTTTCTGCAGAAGGAGGGAACAGGAAGCGATCATATGACGGTGCGCTGGGAACGGCCGAGCGTTCCGACGCGCACCATCGTAGCGGGCGCTTATCTGGCACGTTGGCAGGATTGTTCACCGAGTGTGAAACTGCGGACGGTATTGCAGGGTGCCTTCGACACGAACACCGGATTGATGCGCGATGACCTTCGCGCGCAAGGGTTCATTCCGTCGACCGAACCCTTCACGGGCCTCGGCTTTACGCATGCCGGAGGTGGAGGAGGGGAGACGGTATCGCCGGGAATGCTTGCTGTAACCGGCCAGAACGCGATCGTGGATTGGGTGCTGGTTGAACTGCGCAACAAGAACAACAGTGCGCAGGTGCTTGCAACGCGGAGCGCCTTGTTGCAACGCGACGGGGATATCATAGGCACCGATGGTTACCCTCGGATGCTCTTCAACGTTGCCAGCGACAACTACTTCATCGCTGTTCGCCACCGCAACCACTTCGGGGTGATGATCGGCACGAGCACCCTGTTGAACAAGGACGAGAAGAGCATTGACTTCACGCTGACCACCACCGCCACCTATGGCACGCAGGCCCGCACACAACTTCCCAATGGCAAATGGGCACAATGGAGCGGCAACGTGGTGCGCGACAACATGTTGAAGTACATCGGCACCAACAACGATCGCGATCCGATCCTGGTGAACATCGGTGGCAGTGTACCCACGAACACCACACCGGGCTACATGGTCACGGACATCAACCTCGATGGCGTCACCAAGTACATCGGTGTGAACAACGATCGCGATCCGATCCTGGTGAACGTTGGCGGAAGCGTTCCTACGACAACACGCCAGGAGCAACTGCCCTGATCGGAACTTTCCCCGAGCAGGGAGCGTGGCCCACGTCTATTTGGAACCGGTCCTGCCCCTGGCCCGCAGGTAGGCGTTGAGCCCGGTGCAGCGCGGCTCGGTGAGCACTGCGGAGAGGACCGCTTTCGTGCCGGCGTCCAACATCTTGTTCATCTGCTTATCCTGCGTGCGCTCAGCGAATCTCTTGCCGATGGTAGCCATGGTATTCGGGTGTTGATCACCGGATGGATGCCCGATGACGGGTGCGAAAGTCAAGCGGTGTGCACACCTGCTCAATACCACGATCGCAGTAAAGGGCCGATCACTTCTGCACTCTTTGCTGTTGGATCGTCCTTCTACATTTAGCGCATGGCGAACCGCGCGTTGCTGCCCTTCATGATCGTGCTGTTGGCGTGGTGCGGGGTTGCGGTCGGGCTCATGCTGGGAAACACCCAATTGGAATTGCACCAGCGCATCAACGCCTCCTTGCCGCAGTGGGCCGACCCCATCTTCGTGTACGGGACGCATATCGCTGATGGCTACCTCACCGGCGTGATCGCATTGGCTCTCTTGTGGCGCAGTTGGAGGAGCATGCTGTTGGTCGGAGGAGCATCGCTGCTCGGTTCCTTGGCAGTACAAACATTGAAACGCAGTGTTTTCGCAGCCCATCGCCCCGGGTACTTCTTGGAACAGATGCCCGGCCTGCGCATACCCGAGGGAACGGAGTTGATGCAGCATTTCAGTTTTCCCAGCGGCCATAGCGCTGCTGCTTTCGGTCTCTGTCTGTCGGTGGCTCTGCTCATCGACCAGCGTGGCTGGTCCATCGTGCTGGCCGTTGTTGCCGTGCTACTGGCCGGTAGCAGGGTATGGATCAGCCAACATTTCACGGAAGATGTTGTTGCTGGAGCCCTGATCGGCACGATCACCGCATGGTTCGCGTACGCATTGCTCTTCGGCCTATGGCGCAACGTGCGTTGGATGGAACGATCACCGTTCAGGAAGCAGGACGCTTGGCAGTAGCGGCCGTAGGTACACACGGCTGTTAGTGAACGATGATGCCCTTGGAACGTTGGGCCCATCGGTCGCCCTCTTCAGGACCTCGGTGGTCAACCTGATGATGGAACGATGCGCGTTGTCGTTCAAAGTTTGATGAAGCGGGAGAAGTACACACCATGCGCCGTACGGATGCGCGCGGTGTAGCTGCCGGCATGGAGCGCATGGATATTGATCGTGCCTGTTCTACTGTGATGTGCAACGATGGCGCCGGTCATGTTGATCAGTTCGATCCGCGTGGCCCGCTCGTTGGCGGGCAAGGTGAAGGTGATCAGATCGTTCGCTGGGTTCGGATAAGCGGCAATGCTGGTCGAGGAAGCATGTTCATCGATGCCCACATCGTTGTTGAGCGATCCGTTCCGATGGATGCGCGCGGCGTGGATCGCAATGCCGCTGGAGAGCCAGAAGCTCACCACACCACCTTCTCCATCGGCATGTTGTGTTTGCGAGGTGTAGAACGGATTGAACGCGGGTGTGCAGAATTGCACAGGCGCTGGCCAGGCGGCGGTGCCATCCGCGCGCATACGCATGGCGGAATAGCCTGCAACGTTCGCGTCGATGGTGGCGATCACCGCACCGCTATCGGATAAGACAAGTCCGGGAGTGGGTATGTACGTGTTCAATTGGATGGCGGCCACACCATCGGGGTCCCATTGTGGTAGACCGTCGGCATCCAGCTTCTGCAGATATAAGTCCCTATAGTTCGCAGGTGGGCGGTTGTCGGTCCAAGCAACAAAGGTGTAGCCCTCGCTCACCACCACCATGGGCTGGTCCTGATCGCTGGCGAAGGTGCAAACACTAACGGGCGAAGGTGAGTACGTGAGCGCGCCGGTAGTGTCCACACGGGCCATCACGATGTGGTGCGGTAAGTCCACAAAGGCGGTCAAATGAGCGCCAAGTCCGTCCACCGTGGAGTGGAAGGCATAATTCAGACCACCGCTGCCCACGCTGGTCTGCACGTTGGCGGCCCAAACGTTCGCACCTGTGCTATCAACCCGCATTGCCATCAGGTGGGCACCCGATCCGTTGCCGGTGCGCCACTGCACCACCGCGCCAGTGGCGTGGTCGTTGAGCAACTCATACGGTCCGTAGGCCGCGCTTGGGATGGCATAGCCGTCCACACCCCAGGGCAGATCGCCCGCGCTGGTCACCCGTGTAACGTTGATACCGTTGCTCCCCCCGAAGTAGGTGTCGTACCAAGCAACGTAGGCACCCCCAGCAGTGCTCATCACGCGCAGATCGCCAAGGCCGAGGATCGGTGAGCCGCACTGTGTGATGTGCGTCGGTGCGGACCACACCGGATCGCCGTTGGCGTCGATCGCAAGGGCTCTCAGCGTGTCTTGGAAGACCGCCGGGCGGAATAGGTACGCGATCATCACATTGCCATTGTCCAATCGCGCAGCAGCGATCTCCTCAATGCTTGATCCGGGTTCATTGTGTATCAGCTTTCCATCGTTCGGCCAAAGCGCCATGCCGTCGGGGTCCAAATGCTGGCCATAGATTTCGCGGTTGGTCTGGTCGGTGCGTTTGTCCGTCCAGAAGGCGAACCAGCCACCGGAGCCATCGGAGAATACGCTCGGCGCGGAAGGCGCTCCTGCCGTACCACACACCTGCAGCGGTGCAGCGGGATCGGTACTCCATTGAGCCAGCGCGCTGGAAGTCACGAATGCGAAGGGGAGGAGAAGTGTTTTCATTGGTTGCATCGTTATCGTGTCGAAGCAAACGCCGCCACCGCTCGTGCGGAAGGAACTCCGAGCGAGCGGTCGCGGCGCTGAGGGAGCGGTTCAAGGGATCACGATGCGAGCGGTGTGGTACAATCCATCCTCATGGGCGATCACCGCCATCAAAGGCCCGGCGCTGATACCATTGATCGGTAGCTGCATGTCCAGCGTGTTCTCGGGCCAGGGTCGCATCAGCACCGTGCGGCCGCTTCCATCGTAGATAGTGAGCATGGCGCGCGCCTGACCAGTGGTCGCGTTGCCATCAGCATCCATCATGCGTAGCACTATCCTGTCGTTGTCGATCCGTGCATCGAGTCCACCGGCGGAATGATCGCGACCTTCATCGGGGCTCATTTGAGCGGCCGGGGGGGTGAGATTCAACCGCGCTATGAGACCATCGCTCAATCCACCACCGTAAGCGCTTTGGTGCGCACCTGCCGTGGCGAACGTGCCAGGGGCGATGGTTTCCCCCACCACGTAGGCCACGTTGCCGCCGGCCACTATATCGTTGGTGTATTCGGGCACGCTGCAACCCATGTACGTGGCCCAGAGCCGCGCACCGGTGACATCGTAACCAGTGAGGAACAGATCGTACCAGTCATGCACGGTATCGTACGCACCCGGAGTGGCCATGCCCAGGTCCGAGCACGTGGCCCCGCCCACTACCCATTGACCAAAGCCGTTGTAAGAGATGGCCGTAAGGTCGTCCCAGCAGGAACCTCCTGCGTAAGTGGCCCAGATGCGGCTGCCTGCTGAAGTGCTGAACGAGGCAAGGAAAGCGTCCACTCCTCCACCGAAGGCTGTTTGTTGTGCGCCTGCCGTGGCGATGGCTGTCGATGAGTTGGTATGCCCACAAATGGCGATGGCCGCGCTGCCGTTCCACGCACAGTCATAGCCGGTCTCGGCACCGGATCCACCGAAGTAGGTGCTCCAGGATAGCGGACCGCCCAATGAGTACGAGGCAAGGAAGGCATCGTTGGTACCTGATAAAGAGGCATCCCACGCACCCACTGAAGCAAGCCCGGTGGAACTGCTGGTGGATCCGCAAACGGCGAGCGCAGTGGTGCCCACGATGGTGACACCCGAAACACGGTCAGTGGAAGGGCCACCGATGTAGCACCCCCACACACGCGAGCCGGCCGGTGTGAACCGCGAAACGAAACCGTCCGTGTTCCCCCCGTAGGAGGCGTCCGCACTACCGATGGTCGCGATCACATTGTCCGAATCGGTATAGCCGACCACCGCGAGCCAGCCGCCTGCATCGATAGCGATATCGGTGATGGCGTCTGCGGCCCGGCCGCCGAAGTAGGTGGCGTAAAGTCGCACACCGGCCGTGTTGAATTTGGCCAGGAAGGCGTCCGCCGAGAATGGATCCCGAGTGGCTTGGAAGGCACCTGCGGTAGCTATCCCGGTTGGGGAATCGGTGCGCCCACCGATCCAGAGCGCACCTCCAGAGTACGCGCATGCGTTCGCTGCGGTGTAACCGGTCCCGCCGAAGTAGGTGGCCCAGGCGCGCGCGCCGTTCGGGCTCATCTTCACCAGCATGGCGTTCTCGCTACCGGTGAACACCGCATCGAAGGATCCGGCAGTGGCGATACTGGCCGCGGACTTCGTACTCCCACTTGCATACGCTGAACCACCGCCGTCCATGGCAACTCCACTGAACGTATCCGCCAAGTTGCCACCATAGTAAGTAGCCCAATACAGATCGGGATAGGGGTCGATCACCAAGGTGCTCTTGCCTTGGGGAAGAGAATTGAAGCCGAACTGCGCTGCACCGTTGATGCGGTAGCTGACCGCTGCTTGTTCGCGCTTCCCATCCAGTTCCAGCCAGCTCTCCGGGATCACTTCTTCCATTGTTCCGCTGCCCCAACTGAACACAAGCCGCCCGTCCAAACCCTTGCTCACCAGTGCGCCTTCCACGGCGAACCGAGCGTCGTTCACATCGCCACCGGGCCGCACGACCACATCGTACTTGAAGCCTTTCTCGCCGCTGTTGAAGCGCACATCGATGTTCGGCCATACGTTGCTGTACGTTATGGTAGAGTAGGAACGGACCAACGTCGCGCCCGCCTCACCGGTCACATCGGTGTAGTAGTTCGTGTAGTCCTCGCTGCGACCGCCCCTTATGATCTCCGCGTTCGGATCCCCATCCACGAACCGGATGTCGATGCGGTGGAAGGCGAAGGTGGTCGCGACCACGTTCACATCCATCGCCCCCCTTCCCTTCATATCCATTGCACTATCCAACGCTTTCTCACTGTCCAACTCTGTCACCATTTCACTGTCCATCACTACATACGTATCGTACGAGAACCCATCCCTGCGCAACTGAACGTTCATGCCGGGAGCGCTCAAGAGGAACGACACAGCCGCGTTCGGCTTGCGGAACTGATCGTGTATCTGCCCCTTGTTCTCCATGAAACCAACACGCACGGAAGTCGCGGACGCTGTCAAGCCCAATGCCAGAAGCGACAGGATAGCAGCAGGGATCGCGAGGTCGGAAAGGTGGGCTCTGGTGCGCATGGTTTTCGGTTCGTGACCGAAAAGTGTGCGGTTGAGCACGCGTCCGGAAGGGCGCATGAGCAAGCGGTTGTTCCGCTGAGGGAGCGGCTCAAGAGGCCAACGCCCGTATCACTTCCTCGCGCTTGCGGCGGCTCACTTCCACGCGGGTCCCGCTCTTCAGCACCAGGTGGGTATCGTCCAAATGCGACACGGCAGAACGGTTCACCAACGAGGAGCGGTGTACCCTGAGGAAGCCCCACGGCTCCAGCATCTCTTCGTATTCCTTCAGTGTGCGGGCGCTCACGAAGCGTCGGCCGTCCGTTAAGTGCAACTCGGTATAGTTGTCGTCTGCGCTGCAGTGCATCACATCCATGGGTGGCACGAAGTAGCTGCGGTCGCCAGTGGAGAGCGTCAATTTCAACGCTTGCTCATCGCCATGAGCGATGTTGCTGATGAACTGTTGTTGCACTTCGCTGCGCGAGGCGGCGTCGGGATGTTGCGCACGGAACCTGTCCAGCGCGCTTTTCAATTCGTCAGGCTGCACGGGTTTGAGCAAGTAGTCCAATGCGCTGAAGCGGATGGCCTGGATCGCATAACGCGAGTAAGCCGTAGTGAAGATCACCTCGAAAGGCCATGTTCCGAATTGCTTCAGGAGATCGAAGCCGCTGCCGCCCGGCATTTCCACATCAAGGAAAACCAAGTCGGGGCCATGGGCAAGGATCGCCGTGCGCGCGTCCGAGATGTTGCTGGCCTCGCCGACCACCTCCGCCTGGGGTGCGATGCTGCCCAGCAACGCGCGCAAGTACTGCCGATTGCCTGCATCATCATCCACCACAAGCGCCTTGATCATGTTTTCCCTTCCCTCGTTAGGCGGCAAGTTAGCCGGGCCTCAAGGTTCCATGGGCAGTTGCAGCGTTACGCGGGTCCCGACGGCGGCACCGCTGGCGTCCTGCAGATCTTCGACAACGAAGGATCCGTTCTGCCCGATCCGGCGCGCGAGCAGTCGTAACCGTTCGTTCGTTAGCTGCATACCGAGCGACTTGTGCTGGGGATCCGCCTTGGGTGCGGCGGTGGACTTGGTGCGCCCGGTGCCATTGTCGGTAATGGTGCAGATCAACGATCCGCTCTGTTGCGCAAAACGCACCGATACCGACCTATCACCTTGTTTCCCGCCGAGCCCGTGCCATAGGGCATTCTCGACGAAGGGTTGCACGATCAGCGCGGGCAGTTCCACGTCATCGTCGAGCAATGCGCGATCGGCATCCACTTCATACTTCAATCCATCCAGGCGGTACGCTTCCAGCTTCAGGTATTGCCGCAGGAAGTCGAGTTCTTCGGTGATGGTGATGCGGTCCTTCACGCTATGATCGAGCACCATGCGCAGGAGCCGTGCAAAGCCTTGGAGGTAGAACAACGCCTCGGTGCTGTGTCCTGCTTGGGTCATCCGCGCCGCACTGTTCAAGCAGTTGTAAATGAAGTGCGGGTTCATCTGTCCGCGCAGCACCTTCATTTCCAGCAGCCCATTGATCTCGGTGATCTCCGCATTGCTGTTCTCCAATTGTTCGTTCAAGCCTTCAAGCACGTCGGCGTGCTTGTGCTTTTGCCGGTAGTTGCGCCAGAAGAGGGCGGCAGCGACCATTGCGAGCGCACCGAGCGCAATGCTCCCGTACAGTTGTATGTCCCTGCGCCGAAGACGTTCGGCTTTTTCGTTGTTCGCCGCCCGTAGCAACGCGTTGTCCTTTTCGGCGCGCTCCGTTTCGAATTCCGTTCGCAAACGGGCGAGTTCACGCTGTGTGTCGGCTCCTTGCAGACTGTCCTTCAGCGCCAAGTAGCGTTCGTAATGGTGCAAGGTGCCGATCGCATCGCCTTGGGCGCTCGCCAACTGCGCCAATGCTTGTTCATAGTCCATCACCAGTTCGTTGGACCCAACTGCAATGGCCAACGCCCGTCCTGTTGTAAGACTTTCACCCGCTTCGTCGAAGTGCAGCAGCGTGGTCTGCACGGCACCAATGCTCTTCAGCACATAAGCCTTGTCCGAAGCACTATTGATGGAGTCATAATGGGCGAATGCGATCGCGTAGCGGTCCAACGCACGCTGCGGGTCGGTATCGGCATACAGGTCGCCGATGTTCTCCTGCACCAGACCCGCACCGCCGTGATCTTGCCTCAAGAGATAGATGCGCGTGGCCTCCGTGTAGTTGATCAGGGCTTGCGAGGTGTCGCCTTGTTCCCGGTAGGTATTGGCCAGCGCCACAAGGCAGTTGCCTTCTTTGCTCTTCCGGCCGATGGTGCGCTCGATATCGAGCGCACCCTGCAGGTAATCCAGGGCTTTGGGGTATTCCTTGATCTTGCGATAACCCACCCCCAAGGAGTAGAGGAGGATCGCTGTGGTTGCGCTATCGTGCGCGGCTTCGCTTTCGCGCAATGCCTCTTGGAAGCGTTTCAAGGAACCCACGCTGTCGCCCTTCTTCTCCGCAAGCCAGCCGAGGTTGGAAAGTGCTACCGAGGTGTATTCCGGCTTGCCGATCTTCTTGAAGAGCCCAAGAGCTGTGTTCAGCAAGGAGTCCGCCCGTGGGAATTGTCCCTGCTCCGTTGCCAGCCAACCGAGGTTGTTGTGCGCGTCGGCGAGCGCTCGCCTGTTGTTGACCCTTTTAGCCAATGCCATTGCTTGGTCACCGACAAGTCGCGCGCTGTCTGGGTTGGAGCGGATCAAATTGAAGCAGATGCGCGCCAATGCATCCGCGCGCAAAGTGTCATTGGTGGCGCCCGACAATTGCACGATCAGATCGGGGACAAGCGACGCATCCTGGCCTGCAACATGCGCCAAGCGGAGCGCGGCGGCCAGCAAGAGGACAAGGCGAAGGGATCGGGCCATCGAGGAGCCGACAAGGTAATGGCACCCCGGGCGTCGGTCCGGTAGCATGTTCGTCGGCGCGTCCGTGATCCACCGGAACTTCGCTGCGGCGCTGCGTTCCGTGCAACTATCGAACCTTGTTCATGGACTTCCCCATCCCAACCATCCCGTTCTTGCTGCTACTACTGCTCGGTTGCGATCCCGGCTCCGGTGCGGAGGTACCACGGGTAAGTGATCATGGACCGAACACCCAACATGGCATGGTGGTTTGCGCACATCCCTTGGCAACTGCCGTTGGGGTGCAGGTGCTGCGGGATGGTGGCAACGCGATCGATGCGGCTGTTGCGGTGCATCATGCATTAGCTGTTGTTCATCCCGAAGCAGGGAACATCGGTGGCGGTGGATTCATGGTTATCCGCATGGCGGATGGTACGGTGCACACCCTTGACTTTCGGGAAACCGCACCGGCTGCCGCAACGCGTGACATGTACCTGGATGCGAACGGACAGGTGATCACCAACCTGAGTTTACTGGGCCATCGCGCAGCCGGTGTGCCCGGCGCTGTAGCGGGAATGTTCGCGGCACTGGACAGCTTGGGTTCCATGCCCATGCAACGGTTGATCCAGCCGGCCATCGATCTTGCACGCAACGGCTTCCCACTTACAGCCTTGGAAGCGGAAGGATTGAACGAGGCCGCCGATGACATGCGCCGGGTGAACACGCGCCCCAACGCGTATGTCGGCCGAGAGCCATGGAGATCCGGCGACACGCTGCGACTTCCGGAGTTGGCATTGACACTGACCCGGATCCGTGATCATGGGCAAGACGGGTTTTATGCAGGCGAGACCGCTGCACTGATCATTGCCGAGATGGAACGTGGCGGTGGGCTGGTCACTGCTCGAGACCTGGCCGATTATCGTGCCGTCTGGCGACCGGAAGTGCGTGGTAGTTATCGCGGCTGCTCGATCCACAGCATGGGGCCGCCGTCGAGCGGTGGCATCGCGCTCCTGCAATTGCTTGAAGCCATGGAGCCGATGGACGTGGGACAAGCCGGGCCGCGGAAGGCCCCCACCGTTCACCGGATGGTTGAAGCCGAACGCCGTGTTTATGCGGATCGTGCAACGCACTTGGGCGATCCCGGATCAGTAGCCGTGCCTGTTGCCGGGCTTGTCGATAGCCTTTACGTGCTTGACCGCATGACCGATGTTGACCCTGAGCGTGCCACACCTAGTTCGATGATCCACGCGGGCGCTCCCAGAGAGTCGGAGCACACTACCCACTTCTCTATTGTGGATGCACTGGGGAATGCCGTTTCCTGCACCACTACGCTCAACGACAGCTACGGCTGCAAGACGGTGGTGGGTGGTGCGGGTTTTATCCTGAACAACGAGATGGACGACTTCAGCGCGGCCCCGGGCGTGCAGAACCAATACGGCCTGATCGGGGGAGAGGCGAACGCCATTGCACCCGGCAAACGCATGCTGTCCTCCATGACCCCGACGATCATCACGCGCGATGACAAACTGCTCATGGTCGTCGGCACGCCCGGCGGCTCAACGATCATCACTTCCGTATTCCAAGTTGTTCTGGATGTGTTGGATCACGGTATGACGATGCAAGAAGCGGTCGCTACGCCGCGCTTCCATCATCAGTGGTTGCCGGACTCCATCCAAGTGGAATCCGGGGCGATCGCCGCATCGGACAGTGTGCTGCTGACGCGCATGGGGCATGTGTTCAAAGCGCGGGAACCGTTCGGACGTGTGGATGCGATACTTGTACTGCCCGACGGTCGGTTGGAAGGTGGCGCGGATCCGCGCGGCGATGATCGAGCCGGTGGCTACTGAGGTCTACGGAAGGGCCATCTTGGTTTCCGTAAGGCCGAGCCCCGAAATGTGCTGCAACAATTCGGCTGCTTGGGGTCCACCGCGTTGCGCGTGATGCAACAGCGTAAGCCCATGCGGCCCCTTCGATCGAAGCAGCGAAGGGAAAGCCGCGAGTAGGGCTTTCACTTCCAGGGTATGGCCCAACATGGTCAGCACGAAGATGTTCGCGCGCGCTCCCTGTCCGATCAGGTATTCCGCAATGTCCCGGTCGCCCACGTGGCCTGCACCTTCCAAGGCTGTTTCGAAATCACCACCGCCTAGGTCCCAACAAGCGTTCAGCAATCCCGGTTGTTCCTTTAACATGCGTTGCACAGCGGGAAGATCGTTGTGGCCCACGCGTACGAACTCCTTCACCAGATCATCGGGAAGCTTTGGCGGCTTCGGAGGTTTCGCGACATCCTGCGCATGCAATACGGTTCCGATCAACGGAAGTCCGAGGCTGGCAGCGGCAATGAAGTGTCTCCTGTCCATGTGCGTTCGGTCATTCGTGGCGTAAAGCGCGTACGGGATCCGTTTGGGCAGCACGTATCGCGCGGAAGCTGACGGTGAAGGTGGCGATGAGCAACACCACGAGCGCTGCTCCGACGAACACCAAGGGTTCTATCGTGGTGCGGAACGCGAAGTTCTCCAGCCAACGGCCAACCCCGAACCAAGCCAGCGGAACGGCAACCAGCGCACCGATGAAGACGAGCAGGAGAAAGTCGCGCGTAACGAGGTAAGTGATGCGCAGGGTATCGGCGCCCATGACTTTCCGTATGCCGATCTCCCGCGTCCGCTTCTCTGCGGTCCACGATGCCAATGCGAACAGGCCGAGGCAGGCGATGAAGACCGCGAGCAACGAGAAGATCCCGACGAGCTGCGCCAAAGTTCCCTGCGCCTTGTACTGGCTGTCGAGTTGCTCATCCAAAAACTGGTACTCGAAGGGGAATTCCGTCGTGCGCGCATTCCACTCCTTGCGCGCCGCTGTTATCACGGGTGCGGGATCGCCTGCATCCGTACGGATGTATATGTAGCGGAGCCATTGTGTCACTTCGTCGCGGTTGGCCATATCGAACACGAAAGGTTGCACGGCTTTGAAGAGCGGGTCGAAGGAGAAGTCCTTCGCCACACCGATCACGCGCTCTTCGCCGTGCGGGGTATCCATGCGATCGCCCAAAGCCTTCGAAGGATCGTCCGGATGCGTTTGCCGCGCGAATGTTTCGTTAACGATCACGCCGAGCGAGTCGTCGCCGGGGAAGTCCCGGGAGAACCAGCGGCCGGCCAGTAGCTTGATGTCCATGGCTTGCTGGAACTCGGGATCCACGTACAGCGCTGGCAGGTAGGTCCACTTGCCCTGCTCCATGTCGCCCCAGTTGAACTCGTGCGTGTTGTGCTTCTTTCCGATGATATCGTTGGACCAGGACACGGCCTTCACGCCGCTGATCTTCTTCAGTTCGGGGAAGACGGCCAGATATACATCGGCCATCGGTGCGCGCACGGGGATCAGGATCACCTGCTCTTTGGTGAAGCCGAGATCCACACTGCGTAAGTGGTCGTACTGCCGTTTCACGAACACGGTGCCGATCATGAAGACCAATGCGATCGCGAACTGCACGACGACCAATGCCTTCCGCAGCGATTGCCCGCGTGCGCTGCCCATGGTATTGGCTTTCAGCACCACGGCAGGCTGGAACGACGACAGGAAGAAGGCCGGATAAATACCGCTGAGCAAGCCGACCACCACGGCGATCCCCAGAACGGCCGGGACCAACATGGAGGGCAGGGTGATCACTTCACCGGCCAACGAGTTGAACGCAGGCATCAAGAGCTTGATGAAGACGAGAGCGATCACCGCCGCGATCACGCTCATGAGCACGCTCTCCAAAAGAAACTGCCCGATCAGCTGGCCGCGCGCCGCACCCGCGGCCTTGCGCACGCCCACCTCACGCGCACGATAAGCGCTGCGCGCTGTTGCGAGATTCATGAAGTTGACACAGGCCAGGATCAAGATGAAGAACCCGATGCCCCAGAGGATGTTCACGCTGCCGGCGTCGCCGTTCTGGTGCATTTCGAAATCCAGCTTGCTTGTAAGGTGGATGTCCGCGAGCGGTTGCAGTTGATGCCCGATCTGGTCCCTGAGGAAGTCGGGATAGTATTTCTGGATGAAGTCCGGGAAGACCCTGTTCACTTCCGCTGCACTGATGCCGTCCTTCAACCGCACGTAAGTCCAGCAGGGGTTCCATACCCAATTACGCGTTTCGATGTTCTTCCAGAACTGCAGGATCGTGCCGATGGATACCAAGCCTTCGAACGAGATGTGCGAGTTGCGCGGAATGTCGCCGAGGATCCCTGTCACTTGCACGTCCATGGATCCATCCCACTTCATCATCTGCCCCATGGGATCTGCATCGCCGAAGTACTTCTTGGCGAGCTGTTGGCTCAGCACGATACTACCGGGCTTGGCGAGCGCGCTCTTCGGATCGCCCACGAGCAGCGGGTAGTTGAACATTTCGAACACGGTGCTGTCCACCAGATAGAGGCCAGCCTCGGTGAAGAGTTTGTTGGTGCTCAGGCTGTCCCCGACCTTGAGGGAGTGCTGCGGGTCCTGGAAATCGAACCAACGGCATTGGCGCTCCACAAGTTCGGGATGATCATGCAGCAGGGTAGGGCCGAGGCCGAAGACCATGCTGCTGCTGTGCTCGCCCTGGCCTTCCATTTCGATCTGGCCGACCACGCGGTAGACGCGTTCAGCATTCGGCACGAAGCGGTCGAAGCCGCGCTGGTAGTCGACGTACAGGCCTATCAGCACGAAGCACGCGATGCCCGTGGCCAACCCCAACAGATTGATCAATGTGTAGAGCTTGTTGCGTGCGAGATTGCGCAGGCTCGTCAGGAGGAAATTCTTCAGCATGGGATGCAACTAGGGGATGGAAAGGTCGAGCCCCTTGTTGCGCGCACGAAGGATCGAGTGCGCCGCAGTTGCTCGTGTGATGAACGGTTCGGTAGCCGATCGCCTCAATGCAGCATCAACTCCATATAGATGTCGGCACGGAGGTAGGCCTGTGTTGGTAGTGGCAGCTCCCGGAAACCGAGTTTCCGATACAACTGCACGGCCGCTGCGGATCCCTTCGTGTTGGAATAGAGCATGACTTTGGTCGCGCCTAACTGCCGGGCTATTTCTACACCGGCCTCACAAAGTGCACGGCCGATGCCCGCACCACGGAAGGGCTCGTCCACGGCCATCTTCGCCAACTGGTAAACACCGGGCGCGGCGTTGAGCAAAGCGCAAGTGCCCGCTACTTCATCGCCCTCCAACGCCAGCAGGATCCTCCCGCCGAGCGCCAGGATCTTCTCCTCAGGCCGATCGAGTACCTCGAGGTCCACATCCTCCACCTCGAAGCGCTTCGCTATCCATGCGACGTTGATGCGCTTGAATTCGGATCGGTACCGCGGCTCGTATTCGATGATGCGCACGGTGGCGAATATCGCTCCATGGCGTTCGCTATCAGTCAACCACGATGCGTTGTACCGTGCGACCGCTATCGGAAACCACACTCACGAAGTACACGCCGCTCGTTGCAACGAGGAAAGACGAACGCGATGATCGCACGGCCATGCGTTGTAGCTCACGCCCTCGCGCATCCGCAATGATGATCGCACGCGCATCCCGTGGGAGGTCGAGCGTGAAGATCCCGTTGTTTGGGTTGGGGTATACGAGCGCGTCTTGCTGCTCTTCTGCTTGGGGAACGGCCATCACCAAGCCATCGAAACGCGCCAGGAACCCTATGGTGGGAGCGGTGATACCCACGATCTCATCGAGGTAGATCTGCGTGCTCTGCGTGAGACCGCTCGTGTGGATGCGGTCGTTCGCATCGTACAACGCTTGCGCGTACAGCGTCGGTCCATTGTCGGTCATGTCCTTCACCCAGTTCACCGCCCCGGCCGTGTCCAGGTGCATGATGAAGCCATCGCTGGGTACCATCCCGCTCTGCACATGCAGCGGACCGAACCATGCATCGAAGGTGAAGATGCCGCTTGAGATCAAGTGTGTGTGAGAGTTGTCCAACGCCACGCTGTAGCAGATCTCGTTGTCCTGCGCGCCGCTCACGCCCACCACCCAGTCGCACGTCCCATTACCGGGAAAGGCCGCCACGAAACCGTCGAGCACCGAAGGCACCAGCGTATCGTTCCCAAAGACGGCCGAGTTCACAACGAAGCCGCAGACGTAGGCGTGGCCGGCATCGTCAACGGCCATGTCCACGGGCACACAATCGGCCATCACCTCCATGTGGGTGAGCGCACCGACGTTATCGAAAGTGAGCAGCACGGCCTTGTCCTGGTTGCCCACGGGCAAAGTGGTGCCGTTGATCACCAGATCGGTGGACGCCACCCCGGCTATGTACGTTCTCAGTGATGCATCCACACTTATGGCCCGCCCGCTAGCCGTCCCGCCGGGTGAAGCGCTCATGACACCCCAGAGCGCGGTGCCGTTCGCATCGAAGGCCAATGTGTACAGTTGAAGCCCGGTCCCACTGTTGGTCATTGTAACACCATCGACCGTGATCGACGTTGCATCGGTGGCGCCGGTCACATGCACGCGGTCCATCCCGTCGATGCACAGGTCGCTTGCATTGGTGATGCTGCTGCCGGTTCCCCCCCAACTGTGCACCTCCTCAACCGCACCCAGGACACTATAGCGGGCAAGAAAGGAAGAGGAACTGCCCATGTTGGTGAGCACCGTACCCCCAACGGTGAGGGTGGTGGAAGTGAACTGGCCCAGCACCCAGACACCGCCGGTGCTCGTTACGGCAATGCTCGTCACATCCTCGAATTCGACCGGTGATGTGCTGATGCCCTGGCACCAGTCGATAGTGCCGGTGCTGTCGTAGCGGGCCAGAACAATGCCCTCATCGGCCACCACGAAGCCGTTGCCGTAATCGGGGTTCATGGCCCGCGCCGCAGTGTATATGTATCCGTTCATACCAACGGCGCTCAAGTGCTTGCCGAACTGACTGAATTCACCGGCCGTGCGCATCCATTCCACACCGGGCACTTGGGCCTGGAGCAAGCTGCTCGACAGCAAGGCAAGAAGAACGGTAGCGTGTTTCATGGGCGTGGGGTTTGTGGGCAAGACAAGGTAAGTGGATGGAACGCTGCACAATGTCTCCGGCCAACAGTATCAGGCCGTTGTTTCCAACTTCGGTTCCTGGCACCCTTTCCCCGGCTGCCCACGTCGAACGCCGATGGATCAATGCACCGTTGCCCTCGGAGGAAGTCGCACAAGTAGGGCTTTCCCCACTGAATGTGGCATGAACGGCAACGGCGACGGACAGCGGCATCGCCGCTCCCCATCGCCGTTCGCCCTTGGCGCCGGTCCCTTACACCGCGCCCTGTTGCACCAACTGCACTTCGCAGGCAATGCGCACCTCGTCGCTCAACAACATGCCACCTGCTTCCAGCGCAGCGTTCCATGAAAGGCCCCACTGCTTACGGTCCAGTTTGCCGTGTATGGAAACACCTGCTTTGGTGTTGCCCCAAGGATCCTTCATCACGCCACCGAACTCCACATCCAAGGTGATCGGCTTGGTGATACCGTTGATGGTGAGGTCGCCGCGCAACGTCCAACTACCGTCGTGGTCCACATCCTCGGCCTTTGTGCTGGTGAAAGTGATGTGCGGGTGGTTCGCGATATCGAAGAAGTCGCCGCTCTTCAGGTGGCCATCGCGCTGCTCGCTGCCAGTTGTAATGCTTGCGGCTTCGGCACGGAAATCCACGCGGGCTTTGCTCAGATCGTCGCCGGGCGCGGTGATCTCGGCTTCGAACTTCTGGAAGCTGCCGGTTACCGTGGTGATCATCAGGTGCTTCACCTTGAACTGGATCTCGCTATGCGCGGGATCGATGGTCCATTTGGTGAGGTTTGTGGTGGCCGTATTGGCGGCCGTTGCGGTGGTGGTGCTCATGGTTGTTGTTGTTTCACGGGGCAAATGTTCATCGCCCTCCCGCGCCGTGCATTGAACTGGTTCAAGGAATCGGGGAACGGCTGGTGAAGTGAACGGCCCCCTACTTTCACTCGCCCGAACACATGATCAAAGCCTTGCTCCCTCTTCTCATCGGAACCTTCGTCCTGCCAGCATATGCGCAGGTTGAAGGCAACGTTTGGCAATTCGGCAACCACGCCGGCCTGCGATTCCAGGAATGCGATGCGTTGGCCTTGGACGATGGACAGAACGATGGCTTCGAAGGGTGTGCAACGATCAGCAACGCCATCAGCGGGCTCCTTTTCTACACGAACGGTGAAACGGTGTGGAACCGCGCGCATCAGGCCATGCCATTCGGTACGATCACGAACAGCGGCGGTACGTTGAGCCAAGTGCTCATCGTGCGGCAGCCGCTCTCCGATTCCCTTTTCTGCATCCTCACCACCATGATCCAGGCGCAGGGCACGCTTTCGCTGATGTACCACATCGTCGACATGGCCCTCGACAATGGCATGGGCGATGTGGCTTCGGCGGCCAATATCCTTACCACGGCGACCATCACCGAAACGGTCACTGTTGCGCGCCACGGCAACGGCACCGATGTGTGGGTACTGGCGCATGAGTACCCATCGAACAGCTTCCTTGCATACCTGCTCACCAGCACAGGCCTATCGCCGAACCCCGTGGTTTCAGCTGTGGGACCGTCTTTCGCCACATGCAACTCGAACATGAACGCGCGTGGCGAGATGAAATTCAACCTCGCCGGCGACCGGCTTGCCATGACCGCCAATGGTGAGGGTGTGAACGATGCCACGAATCTTCTCGCCCTTTTCGATTTCGACCCTTTTACGGGAATTGTCAGCAACCCACTGCAGCTACCTTATGGCCGCGGCGACTTCGGTGTGTCCTTCTCGCCCGACGGATCGAAGTTGTACGGCTCCACATGGAAGGCCTTCAACTTCACCGGGAACGATGTCAACCTGCTGTACCAGTTCGACCTGAGCAGTAGCGACTCGGCTACCATCGCCAATTCCCGCATCGTCTTGGACACGGGTGCGATCACCGAACCCTTCGGTTCCGTGCAATTGGGGCCTGATGGCCGCATCTACATTGCTCGGCAGAGCAGCGGTTTCCTTGGCGTGGTCAACAACCCGGACATGCCCGGGTCGGCCTGCGATTACGTACGCGACGGTATGTACTTGGCTGGCAAAACCTGCAACTTCGGGTTGAACAATTACCTGCAGTATGTCAACTGCAACCTGTCCACTGCGTTGGCGAATGCCCCCCCAGGGACGGTAGGACCCTTGTTTTTCCCGAACCCCAGCACAGGGGGCATCACCATCTGCAACGCACTGATAGGGGAGGGCAACATCCGGGCGATCCGCATCGTGGACGGAACAGGTCGCGTGCTCAGGATCCTTTCGCCCCAAGCAGGGCCCACCTTCGACTTGTCCGACTTGGCCGCAGGGACCTATGTGTTGGCGTTGCTCGATGCGCACAACTCGACCACGATCAGCAAGGTCCTTGTGATCCAGCGCTGATCGGCGCTGGGTTAGGAGCGTTGCTTCTTCACACAACCACGACGTTCGGGGAGCGTTAGGGTGCAATTCCGGGTCGGTTGCTAACCTTCGCCATGACCTTCCGTTGAACGCGCGTCATATTCCCATATCCATCTTACCCATGCCCACCGCTCCCTACCTCAAATGGCTCCACGAAGTTGAATTGAGCGACATCCCCACGGTGGGCGGCAAGAACGCCAGCCTCGGGGAGATGATCCAGCACCTGGGGAAGCTCGGTGTGGAAGTGCCCGGCGGATTCGTCGTCACCGTGGCGAGCTACGAGGCTTTCATTGCGCACAATGTGCTCGACCAGAAGATCCGCGACATCGTGGCGGGCTTGGACGTGGATGACGTGGAGAACATCCGTCGCACCGGTTTGGCGGTTCGAACGCTGATCAAGAACGGCAAGTTCCCGGAAGAGATCTGGAAAGGGATCCTTCAGCGCTACGATGAAATGAGCCAGAAGTATGGCCAGGAAGCAACCGACGTGGCCGTGCGTTCATCAGCCACTGCGGAAGATCTTCCCGATGCATCCTTCGCAGGGCAGCAGGAAACCTTCCTCAATATCCGCGGCCACCAGGACCTGATCAGTGCGGTGCGTAACTGCTTCGCCTCGCTCTTTACCGATCGCGCAATCGTTTACCGCGAAAGCCTGGGCTACGACCACTTCCAAGTGGGTCTCAGCGTGGGTATCCAGAAGATGGTGCGCTCCGATGTGGGCAGCAGCGGCGTGGCGTTCAGCCTCGATACGGAAAGCGGTTTCAAGGACGTGGTGCTGATCAACGGCAGTTATGGCCTTGGGGAAATGGTGGTGCAAGGTGCCGTGAGTCCGGACGAGTTCCTCGTCTTCAAGCCCACATTGGCCGAAGGCTTCAGTAGCATCATCGAGAAGAAGCTCGGCAACAAGGACCGCAAAATGGTTTATGGTGGCGAGCCCGGAAAGCCTGTGTCCGTGATCCCCATGGAACGTGCGCAGCGCAACCGTTTCTGCATCAGCGATGATCAGGCGTTGGAGATCGCGCGCAGTGTGGCGGCCATCGAGAAATACTACAGCGACAAGAAAGGCCACTGGTGCCCGATGGATGTGGAGTGGGCCATCGACGGACTCACCAAGCAGCTCTTCATCGTGCAGGCGCGGCCCGAAACGATCCACAGCCGCAAGGCCACGGATCGTGTTGTGGAATACAAGATCGACAAGCCCGCCGTGGTGAAAGAAGTCACGCGTGGCATCGCCATCGGTGATCGCATCGGCAGCGGAAAAGTGCGCATCCTATACAGCCTCGACGGTCGTGGCGGTGGCGGCGACGGCAAGGATTTCCAAGCGGGCGACGTGCTCGTTACCGACATGACCGACCCGGATTGGGAGCCGATCATGAAGAAGGCCAGCGCCATCATCACCAACAAAGGCGGACGTACCTGCCACGCGGCGATCGTCGCGCGCGAAATGGGCGTGCCCGCCATCGTGGGTTGCGGCAACGCCACCGACCTGCTCGATACCGGCATGGAAGTGACCGCCAGTTGCTGCGAAGGCGACGTCGGCATCATCTACCACGGTATCATTCCCTTCAGCAAAGAGGAAACGCTGCTCGCCGACATGCCGGAGACGAAGACGCCGATCATGCTCAACGTCGCAAGTCCGGATCTCGCTTTCAAATTCTCCGGATTGCCGAACGCCGGTGTCGGCCTGGCGCGCGAAGAGTTCATCATCAACAACTACATCCAAGCGCACCCGCTCGCGCTGCTGCAACACAAGGAGCTCGGCGATGTGGCCCTCAGCGGCAAGATCAGCTACCTGATCAACGGCTACGAAGACGAGGAGACCTTCTTCGTAAAAAAGCTCAGCTACGGCATCGCGAAAATCGCCGCGGCCTTCTACCCGAACAAGGTGATCGTGCGCTTCAGCGACTTCAAGAGCAACGAGTACAAGAACCTGCTGGGCGGCGAACATTTCGAGCCCACCGAGGAGAACCCGATGATCGGCTGGCGCGGCGCGAGCCGCTACTACAGCGAGGTGTACAAGGAAGCCTTCGGCCTCGAGTGCAAGGCCATCCGCCGTGTGCGCGAGAAGATGGGCTTGAAGAACGTGGTCGTCATGGTGCCCTTCTGCCGCACCGTGGAAGAACTGCAAAAGGTGAAAGGCGTGATGGACGAATACGGCCTGAAGCGCGGCAAGGAAGGTCTGGAACTCTACCTCATGGCCGAGATCCCCAGCAACATCATCCTCGCCGAAGAGTTCGCCAAACACATCGACGGCTTCTCCATCGGCAGCAACGACCTCACCCAGCTCACCCTTGGCCTGGACCGCGACAGCGCACTGGTCAGCCACCTCTACGACGAGCGCAACCCGGCCGTAAAAGCCATGCTGAAGCTGCTGATCGAAACCGCGAAACGTACCGGAACCAAAGTGGGCATCTGCGGCCAAGGGCCTTCTGACTTTCCGGACTTTGCGCAGTTCCTGGTGGAACTGGGGATCGATTCCATCAGCGTTACACCGGATTCGTTGTTGAAGACGAAGCGGGCTATTGCGGAGGTGGAGAAGACGATCGCGGTGAAGAAGAGTGTGAAGGTGGAGGCGTAGTTGCTTTGTGGCCATGAGCGCGAGACGTACGTTCTGGTTAAGCGCTACCCACTTTCTCGTTTCACTAGCGCTTGGATTCTACTTCCTCTCCGTCGGAATAGACGAGTATGAGTTGGAGGCCTTCGCTGACCCGCCGAATGCAATATTTCGTGCAATCGCCAATGTGACCTGGTTCCCGATCATTCTCATTCCTTTTGAAGACGCCACTTTGAGCTTGGGGGAGGGCGTTTTCCTCCTTCTGTTGAACAGCGCTCTTTGGGGCGCTGCGCTGAGTTGGTTGTGGACGCGCTTTGGGAATAAGTGAAGAGCGTTACTCCGGATTCGTTGCTGAAGACGAAGCGGGCCATTGCGGAGGTGGAGAAGGCGATCGCGGCGAAGAAGAGTGTGAAGCAGACGGCGTAGTTCGCTGCGGGGTCGTTGCTGCTGAAGGCCTTGGCCCGATCGGGGTCGCCATCCCTGCACACCTTCATCATGAAGACATCGCGCTGCTGGTCGGTCATGTTGAAGAACGCAGTTCGAACAGCAACTCCGAGTGAACGGTGCTTTCCTTGAGTGAGCAGCCGGGGAGGGATGGGCTGTTCCAGCGGACAGCACCAAACCTGTACTTCAGCAGGCCTGTCTTCCTTTCATCGGAATTCGCAGGTGCTCCCCGCTGATCGAGCATATATTATTCGCATGCCGATCGACGGAAAACCCATCAAAGGCCGTGGTGCTGCAACGCAGGTGGCCAACCGCTTCCTGAAACACAGCTACGGCGTTGTGCATTGGGAAGGCATCGACGAGGTGGAGGAGGAAGACCGCCGCACGCGTTACGTGGTGGAGAACCCGAAGACCATCGTGAACAAGGTGACCTCGCCTGACCTGTCCTTCGGTTGGAGCATGAACCCCTACCAAGGATGCGAGCATGGCTGCGCCTATTGTTACGCGCGGCCCACGCATGAGTACTGGGGCTATAGCGCGGGTCTGGACTTCGAGCGCGTCATTATTGTGAAGCGCAACGCGCCGGATCTGCTCCGTGCAGCGCTGATGAACAAGAAGTGGCTGCCGGAACCGATCATGCTCTCGGGCAACACGGATTGCTACCAACCGGTGGAACGGAAGGAGGGGATCACGCGGCGGATGCTGGAGGTGCTACTGGAATTCCGTCAACCCGTTGCCATGATCACCAAGAACGCATTGATCCTGCGCGATCTGGACCTGATCGCTGAACTGGCATCCATGGGCCTCGCCAGCGTTGCCATCAGTTTGACCACCCTGAACGAGGACCTACGCCGCGTGATGGAGCCGCGCACCAGCACGGGGGCGGGTCGTGTGAAGACGATCGAAGCGCTGAGCAAAGCCGGTGTGCCCACCATGGCGATGATCGCACCCATCATACCGGCCCTGAACGAGGCGGAGATCCCAACGTTGATGCAGGCCGCCGCCGATGCCGGGGCGGTGCATGCCGGTTACACGGTGGTGCGCACCAACGGTGCGGTGAAACCGGTGTTCGACAATTGGGTACACGAGCATTTCCCCGATCGCGCGGCCAAGGTGATCGCCCAGGTGAGCGAAATGCACGGCGGCGCCATGAACGACTCGAACTTCGGCAGGCGTATGCGCGGCGAAGGGGAGTTCGCCAACACCGTGCGGCAACTGTTCAAGGTCACCTACCGCCGTGTCTTTGCAGGAAGGCACATGCCCGATTTGAACACCGCTTTGTTCCGGCGACCGGAGCAAGGGCAATTGGATCTGTTCCGCTGAAAGGGTCTTCGGCCGTGAGGTTTGTTCTTCGTGCCATCTATCGGCGGGGTGTCGGCCCTCTAAATTCGGCGCATGCTGCGCGCCCTGTCCATCGTCGACTTCCTCGCGTTGGATGAACCCATCATCGACGTGCGTTCACCGGGGGAATTCTCGCGCGGACATATCCCCGGTGCGACAAGTCTGCCGTTGTTCACAGACGAAGAGCGTGCGATCGTGGGCACGCTGTACAAGCAGACAGGTCGCGATGCCGCAGTGTTGGAAGGGCTGCGCATCGTTGGGCCCAAGATGGCGTGGATCGTGGAGCAGGCCCGGACGATCGCGCCCCACGGATGCATCCGTGTGCATTGCTGGCGTGGTGGTGAGCGCAGCGGCAGCGTTGCATGGTTGCTCGACAAGGCGGGCTTTGCGGAAGTCTCAACGTTGAAGCGCGGTTACAAAGGCTTCCGGAACCATGTGCAGGCGGAGATGAACAACCCGTTCGACCTGCGGGTGCTTGGCGGATACACGGGCACGGGCAAAACGGAAACGTTGAAGCACTTGCGGACCTTTGGCCAGCAGGTGGTGGATCTGGAAGCACTGGCGCACCACAAGGGATCGAGCTTCGGAGCCATCGGCGAATTGCCACAACCCACCACCGAGCATTTCGAGAACCTGTTGTGGCAGGCGCTGCGGTCGGTGGATGTCAAGCGCCCCGTTTGGGTGGAAGACGAGAGCATGATGATCGGCAGGGCGAAGATCCACGACGCGTTCTTCGCGCAAATGCGGGAAGCCCGGATGTTCTTCGCCGAAATGTCCATTGAAGAACGCGCCGCCCGCCTGGTTGAGGACTATGGCAAGTATCCTAAGGAGGAACTGGCTGAGGCGACCAAGCGCATTCATAAACGGCTCGGACCCCAGCACTGCAAAAGAGCATTGGAAGCGCTTGACGCGGATGACCTGTACACAGTGGCTGTTATCACCCTTAGCTATTACGACAAGAGCTATCAGCACGGTACCGCCCAACGTCATCCTTCACGCATAACGCGGCTGCCAGCTGTGGCCAGCGATCTTCGTGGCTTGGCGCAACGCCTGATCGCATACGATGGAGACCCCCACCAAGCCTGAACCGGTCCGATTGACGCAATACAGCCACGGCGCCGGCTGTGGTTGCAAGATCGCGCCAGCGCAACTGGAAGTGATCCTGAAAAGCGCGTTGGGCACCTTGCCCGACCCGAAGTTGCTTGTTGGTTATGGTAGCCGCGACGATGCAGCGGTGTACGAGCTGGCCGATGGCCGTTGCATGATCAGCACCACCGATTTCTTCTCGCCCATTGTGGATGATGCGTACGACTTCGGGCGGATCGCGGCTACCAATGCGCTCAGCGATGTGTACGCCATGGGCGGAAAGCCTTTGCTGGCCGTCGCCATTCTCGGCTGGCCGATCGATAAGCTCGGGCCCGAGCTCGCTCAACAAGTGGTGGAGGGAGGCCGACGCGCCTGCCACGATGCGGGTATTCCCTTGGCTGGTGGTCATAGCATCGATGCCCCCGAGCCATTCTTCGGCCTGGCCGTAACCGGTGAAGTGGACAAGCGCTTCATCAAACGCAACGACACGGCGCAAGCGGGCGACATCTTGTTCCTCACCAAGCCGCTGGGTGTCGGAATCCTCAGTACTGCGCAGAAGCGCGGCATACTTGCACAGGAGCAAGCCGAGTTGATGCGCGATGCAATGGCGCACCTGAACACCATCGGCATGGAATTGGGCCGACTGCCGCAGGTGCATGCGCTAACGGATGTAACGGGATTCGGACTGCTCGGTCACTTGCTGGAGATGTGCAACGGATCCGGGTTGAACGCTGAGTTGGACTACACCGCAGTGCCGGTGCATGAATACGCGCGGAACCTTGTAGCACAGGGTTGTTACCCGGACGGCGCGTTGCGCAATTGGAAGAGCTACGGGCACAGGATCGTGGGCGCGGGGACGATGGAAAGGATGTTCGTCCTAGCGGATCCGGAAACGAGCGGGGGCTTGCTGATGGCCGTGGATCCCGGCCATTCGGGAATGATCGTGGAATTGCTCGAACGGCATCGGTTGCCGTCCAAGGCCATAGGCGCGATCGTGCCCCGGGCGTCCGGTCCAGTGATCGCGGTGCGTTGATCGGCAAGATGCGGTGATCCGTTCCGGCCACGGTTCTTGGCGCAGGTAGCCGGACATAAATGAACTTCCTACTTTTCGAGCGCTCCGGCTGCTGGATACAGCCTTCGATATCAACTACCTAAAGATCAATTGCTCCAGATGGCGAACAAGATGAAATTGAGCGAAGCGGACGAACTGCTGCGCCGTTACCGAAGCGAGCGGCGTGTGCTCGGCTTCCAGATGAACAAGCTGCGCATGGCTATCAAGGAATTGCGCAGGATCCGGTCAGCGGCGGAGAAAGAAGAGGCCGCACGGATGAAGCGGCTCGGCATCCCGAAACGTGGTCCCGGCCGTCCGCGTAAGAACCCGCTGCCGCCCGGTGTTGAAGCCCCCGAGCGGAAGCGCAAAGGACGTCCCGGTCGCCGGAAGAAGAAACCGGGGGAGGGTCCAGCGCTCAACCAGTGGGACAATGCAGTGATCTCCTCGATCACTACCTCCGACAGGCTCTTGCCGAAGGCGGAGATCATGGATCATGTGAAAGCGTGGGCACGCAAGAACGAACCCGCCCTGAAGGCGCCGGAAGTCGAAGCCTTCGTTACGCGTTCATTGCAGAAGCTGAGCACCGGTAAGGTGAAGAACCTGGGCGCCCACCACACGGGCCTGCAACGCGGCAACCACTATGGTTTGATCAAGTGGTTCTTTGCGAGCAGCGGGAAATTGCGCGGCAGCGCGCTCGATAAGCTCCATATTGAAAAGGGCTGAAGGCCTTCAACCGATCATCGGAGAAGGCGGCCATGGGCCGCCTTCTTCTTTCGCGACCTTGCGCCTCTTTCCTTAGCGCCATGATCACTCGCTTGCTCTTCTACATCCTGTTGCCGGCTTTCCTCACAGCCGGGGTCTGTCAGCCCGCGCTTCTGGGGGGCGATCCGCGCTTGGAGGATATCGTGCTGCCCGATGGTTTCAAGATCGAGATGTACGCGGAGAACGTGGATGGTGCGCGTGAACTGTGCCTTGGTGAGAAGGGCACCCTGTTCGTGAGCACGCGCGACAAGAACGTTTATGCGCTCACCGATGCCGACGGGGATGGGAAGCCTGAAACCAAATACATCGTTGCGCAAGGTTTGGTCATGCCCAATGGAGTGGCCTTCAAGAACGGATCGCTTTACGTGGCCGAGGTGAGCCGGGTCATTCGATTCGATGCGATCGAGGAGAACCTGGCCACACCGCCGCAACCCATAGTGGTCTACGATAGGTTCCCTTCCGAGAAACACCACGGCTGGAAGTACATCGCCATCGGACCGGACGACCGGTTGTACGTGCCGGTTGGAGCGCCGTGCAACATCTGCCTGAGCGAGGACAGCATCTACGCTTCCATAACCAGCATGAAGCTCGACGGCACCGATCTGCGCATCGAGGCCAATGGTGTGCGCAACTCAGTGGGTTTCGATTGGGACCCGCGCAACGGGCAGTTCTGGTTCACCGACAACGGCCGCGACATGATGGGCGAGGACGTTCCCTTCTGCGAACTGAACACACTGACAAAGCGTGGCGAGCATTTCGGATTCCCTTTCTGCCACCAAGGCGAGATCCCCGATCCGGAATTCGGAAAGGACAGGAACTGCGCAGACTTCACGCCACCCGTGGTGAAGCTCGGCCCGCACGTTGCACCGCTGGGCATGAAGTTCTATCGTGGTACCATGTTCCCGGAGTCCTACCGCAACGCCATTTTCATTGCGGAGCACGGCAGTTGGAACCGCAGCACACCTATCGGCTACCGGGTGAAAGTCGCGCGGCAGGACGCCAATGGTGCGTGGGGTCAAGAGGTCTTCGCGGAAGGTTGGCTGAAGGGCAACAAAGCTTCGGGCCGCCCGGTGGACGTGCTTGAGTTGCGCGATGGCAGCTTGCTGGTGAGCGATGACAGTGCAGGCATGATCTATAGGATCACGTATTCCGCGAAGTGAAGGGAAGTAAAGTGGTTGCTCAGCGCCTATCGAAGCGGTAGACCAGCGCCTCCGCGAAATTCTCCGCAGACCCTTTCTTCCAGAACCGCCCGCCGTTCTTTTCCATTACGCGTTGGCTGGCCTTGTTATCCGCTGCCACTTTGGAAGCCACGTACGGAAGCCCGTGCGTGTTGAAGGCGAGGTCGAGCATCGCGCGTGCGGCCTCGCTGGCGAAGCCCTTGCCCCAATGTTCGTGCAGCAGGCGGTAACCCATCAACACTTCACCATCGGCGTAACGGCGCAAGCTGCAACGACCGATCCACGTGCCTTCCTTCGTTTCAATGGCCCAGCGCCCGATGCCGAGCGGTAGCGCGAGATCGATGTTCGCGATCCAAGCGCGCGCCGCCTCAACGTCCTTGAACGGAACGTCGTGGACGTGCTTCAAGACCTCCGGATCGTTGTTGATCAAGAAGATGTTCCCAGCATCGCGATCGTCCAGCGTGCGCAGGGTGAGCCGTTCCGTTGCAGTGATGATCATGCTGCCGGTACGTCTTCGATCCTTGTGTACACGGGCTTTCCGTACGCCGCGATGAGGTCGCGCTCCTTGTTCGCGCCGGGACTTTCCCCGATCAGCAGCAGTGCATCGCACGCACCGATGACGGCAAGCGAGATGGCCATTATGGCCGCATACCGATCGGCGACGTTGGCCTGTTCCAATACGGGCAGTGCGGCGTTCATACCGATAACGGGAACGTGACCCATTTCCAGCAGCCGCGCGGCAGCGGCGTTCATCGCATCCAAATTGGCTTGGCGCTGCACAGCTATAGGGGCGGAGTACGGGCCTGCGACACCGATGATCATCGCATGTTCATTTGGTGAAGAACTTGCCGATCGGCCCGATCAACTCCGCGTGGATGGCGCCGTTGCTGGCCACGATCTCCTCCCCGAACAACCACTCGGTATGGCCCCTGAAGTCCGTGACCTGTCCACCGGCTTCCTGCACCAGCAAAGCGCCGGCTGCTACATCCCATGTGTTGAGGCCGTACTCGTAGAAAGCCTCGAACCGGCCGCAAGCCACATAGGCCAAGTCGGCTGCTGCGCTGCCCAGCCTGCGGATCCCACGGGAGCCGTGCATCAGCTCGCGCAACAGTTGCATGTATTCGGCTTCGCGTCCGAAATCGTCGTAGGGGAATCCGGTGGCTAGCAGGCTCTCGATCAACTTGCCGCGTTGGCTCACACGGATCGGCTTTTCATTGAGGAAGGCGCCGCCACCGTGCCACGCGGTGAAGCACTCGTCGCGCGTGATCTCATGTACGACCCCGACGAGCATCCGTTCGCCATCGTGAAGTCCCACGCTGATGCAATAGCACGGCACACCGTGTACGAAGTTGGTGGTGCCATCCAACGGATCGATGATCCAGTTCAGCTCCGACTTGCGTGCACCTGTGCCCTCCTCGGCGATCACGCCAGCTTCAGGCAGGAGCTTCAGCAAGCCATCGACGAGCCGCTGCTCCGCGCCTTTGTCCACGTAACTGACAAGGTTGTTGAGGCTCTTGCTTTCCACACTGGCCTCGGTGAAGCGCAGCGCCTCGGTGCGTATGAACACCGCCACCTCACGGCTCAGTGTCGCTACTTGTTCAGTTAGCCTTTGCAGGTTCTCCATGCTTCAGTTTTCGCTTCAACCAGATCCAACCGCCAAGGCCGATCAGGAAGAGCAGCGTGGCGATGATCTCCGCTTGTGTGATGCTGCCGAGCACCTGAACGTTCACGCGGATCTTCTCGATGAAGAAGCGTTCGGTGCCGTTCAACATGAGGTAGAGGCAAAAGAGCACACCCGGCGTGGCGATGCGTTTGCGCACTGCCCACAGTACGATGAAGAGAAGCGATGAGACGATCGTCTCGTAGAACGGAGTAGGGTAGACCGGCGGGTCGAGGAAGGTGCAATACTTCGGACCGAAGCAGGTACCGCCCATGATCATGTTGCCGCCCACACCGTTCACGTTGTTCGGGTAGCTGTACGCCACCATCCAAGTAGGCAGGAAGGACGGTGCCTTGAAGGCGGCCATCGGCACGGCCTCCACCGAGCCGAAGTGGCGCTCGTAGTATGTCGCGTTCAGCGCGATGCGGTCTTTGACTGCCGCAACCTGTGCTTCGGCCACGGTGCCGTTGCCATTGCTCACGTAAGCTGAGTTCACGATGCCCCAATCGCCATCGCCGCTCACTTGGCAGCCGATACGGCCGATGGCATAAGCGAGCATGAGCCCCGGAGCGGCCGAGTCCATGCTGGGCAGGATCGCCAGGTTGTTCTTGCGGAAGAACCGGATGACCATGATGCCGGCGATGATGAGCCCACCGTACATGGTGAGTCCCGTGATGAAGCCTTCGGCACTGGGCGCGGTAACGAAGCGAACGAAGTCGTCCGGGTTCTCCAACCAGTGGAACACCTTGGCGCCGATCATGCCCCATAGCGCGGCGGTGATGGTGATGCGGCCCACCAACTGGTACGGATGCACATCCACTTCCTCACGCTTGGGCTCGGTCGCCGTGTTCTTTCGGCTCTGCCACCATGTGTACGCAATGCTGATGGCAGCGATCAACACGCCCGCGATCCAGTTGCCTTGCAGGCTGAGCAGGAAGCTCGGAGCGTCTTCCGTTACCCTGCACGAGTCGAGCAGCACGGGTGCGCCTTTCCAGCCGACAACGAAACCGAAAATGCCCGTGCTCACCAGATCGCTGGTGGTGAGCCGTGCGCCCACCGTGATCTTTGCTTTGCTCGATCGCAATTGCCCGATGCCCTCGCGGCGCTTCATCTCCGACACCAGTGTCCGGTTGGCAGCGATGAACGCAAGCGCCACGAAGAAGCCGAAGCTGTTGAGGAACTTGAGGAAGCACCACTCGATCCCGGTGACGTCGTAGAGCGCGTGGTAGAGGGTAGGATACATGGCGGTGATCGATCAGGAGGTCATTTGATCGATCAACTGATCGATCGCAATTGCTGCATCCATAAGGCCATTGCCGTTGATCCGTTGCAGCACGGCAGGGCGGACGGAGTTCACGAGCGTTGGATCGTAAGGCAGTTCGACACGGATGTAGTTGTCCGTATAACCGCGCATCATGCCATCCACTTCTTCCGCTTCAAGCAGCACCGGCCGTGCGGTATCGAGATGCCTCTCGTAGTGGGCGCGTTGAAGTTTGCTGCTGAGAATGCGCAATTGCTTGGTGCGCTCACGCCTCGTTTCCATTGGCACGGCGTCGTCCATGCGCACCGCGGTTGTGTTGGCTCGTTCGCTGTATGTGAACGCATGCAAGTAGTCCACGGGTATTGAACGCAGGAAGCCGCGCGTCTTCAGGAACTCCTCGTCGGTCTCGCCCGGTGTACCGGTGATCACATCAACACCGATGCATGCATGTGGCATGACACGTTTGATGTGCGCAACGCGATCGGCATAGAGGGTGGTATCGTACCGGCGGCGCATGCGCTCCAGGATCACGTCGCTACCGCTCTGCAACGGCATGTGGAAATGCGGCATGAAACGGCGGCTTCCGGCAACGAAGTCGATAACCGCGTCGCTACAGAGGTTGGGTTCGATACTGCTGATGCGGAAGCGCTCGATACCCTCCACATGGTCCAAGGCTTGGGCCAGTTCAAGGAAGGACTCCCCATGTGCCCGGCCGAAATCGCCGGTGTTCACACCCGTGAGAACGATCTCCTTCACACCCGAGGCCGCAATGCCCTCAGCGATGGCCACTGTTTCGGCGATCGTTGCGCTACGGCTTCGACCGCGTGCTAAGGGGATCGTGCAGAACGAGCAGAAGTAGTCGCATCCATCCTGCACTTTCAAGAAGGTCCGCGTGCGGTCGCCGCTGTTCCAGGAAGGGACGAAGTGCTTGAGGTCCTTGATGGGGGCCGCCCTCACCCTGCCCTCTCCCATGGAGAGGGTCATAAAGCGCTGATCGGGATCATAGGTTGTCCCTATACTGTTCCCCTCTCCTTGGGAGAGGGGTTGGGGTTGAGGTAGATATTCTGCCAGATCGAACTTCTCGTTCGCGCCGAGCACCAGTCCAACACCGGGGATAGCTGCGATCTCCTGCGGCTTCAACTGCGCGTAGCAACCCACCACTGCAATGAACGCCTCCGGGTTGATGCGTTGGAAACGACGCACCCATTGCCGGCATTCCTTGTCCGCATTCTCCGTCACACTGCAGGTGTTCAGCACGAACACATCGGGCCGCTCCTCGACTTTCACACGGGCATAGCCTGCCTCCTCCAGCGAGCGGGCCAGCGTGCTGGTCTCGGCGAAGTTGAGCTTGCAGCCCAAGGTGTGGAAGGCGGCTGTGCGCGTGGAACCCATTGATCCTGGAAGGGCGGCGAAAGTACCCATCAGTGAACAGTAGGTTGTGTGCGGACGCAGGAGGTCGGGAGGCAGCCATGCGGTGTGGTGGCCGTCTACCTTGCAACTCTGCAACCCCACATTCTTCAGCATCATCACCGCGCCGACCGGTACATGTGCGGCTTTGAGCAGCGCGCAGCCTGAACACCACCTTCATCAAACGTTGAGCATATGCGAAGTCTCTCCTTTCTTCTGATCGCATTGCCCGCCATGGCCCAAGCGGTATTGACCATCAACGTCACCTATGTGCGCAACGAGGCCTGCGGCAATGCGAAAGGGCAAGCCGAAGTTCAAGCATGGGGAGGTGTGCCACCGTACACATATGTATGGACGCCAACGCCGGGCATTGGCCAAGGAACCGCCTATGCCGCCGACCTCAGTGCGGGTACCTATCTGGTGGAAGTGACGGACGCCATGAGCGCAACTGCTTCCACGAATGTGGTGATCCTGAACGACCCGTTCGTTTCCGCGCAACTTGATCTGGTGGACCCACATGCTTGTCCGAACGGATGTGACGGTAGCGTGCGCCTATGGGCGATCAATGGCACCGTGCCGTACGGTTGGTCGTATACCCCAACCCAGACCATGGGGTTGAACCTCGCCGACTTCCAACAGGGCTGGTGCAATGGCCAAACGGCCACGGTAACCTTCACTGATGCCAACGGGTGTCCGGGTTCTGCCAGCACCACCATGCACGTGCCGGAACCCACACCGATGGCAGCCACATCGATCGTAGGTGCTTGCGGAGGTGCCAATGGCTCCTTCGTGCTGGAAACCAATGGCGACATGAACTCCTTGTTCGGATGTCTCATTGAAGTGCGCGACCCCAACAATGTGTTGATCGTCAATTCGAACATCACCGGATGGGGCGTGCAGATCCCCTTGGTCGGTCTGTTGCCGGGGATGTACACTGCTTCCCGCACTTGGCCCGGCGGGAACGGCTGCTTCGCTGAAACGCTTCCTATCCTTATCCCGGATCTGGGAGGGAACTGCGGAACGCTCAGTGGCAGCCTCTTCTTCGATCACGATCAGGATTGTGTGCAGGATGTCGCTGATGAGGGGATACCCTATCGTGTGTTGACCATTCTACCCAACCAGCAGTATGTGATCACGAACATTGACGGCGCGTACGGCACCAATTTGGGCCCGGGCAATTACACCTTGGATCAGGCGCCGGGTGCGGACCTGCTGCCACTGTGCCCAGCGGCCAACCCTGTTCCGTTCGTGATCACCAACGGCGGAGCAACGGTGCTGGATGTGGCCGATAGCAGCTTGATACCGCTGGATCTCGGTGTGCAGATGCTCGCAACCGCCGCGCGACCCGGGTTCATACAGACCGTATACTTGACGGTGCGGAACCTGAGCGGCCAGCAGAGCGGCGCAGTGGATGCCACCTTCACGTTCGACCCGGAGTTCGCTTTTGTTTCCTCGGTGCCCACGCCCTCAGGTGTTGTGGGCAACGTAGTGACATGGAGCGGCCTTTCGGCGCCAACGGCATTCGGATCATTGGGCTTCAGTGTGCAGCTGCAGCTTCCGCCGAACCCGGGCTTGATCGGTACGGTGGTCACGCATCAGTGGTCCGCATTCCAGCCGAACACGGAAAGCAGCCTCGTCAACAACACCACCGATCTGAGCACTACCGTTACCGGTAGCTACGATCCCAATGCGAAGGAGGTGCGCACCAGCACCCGATGGAGCAATGACCTGTACTACATCGGCCAAGACGAATACCTCGACTATGTGATCCAATTCCAGAATACCGGAACCGACACCGCGTTCACCGTTGCCATCACGGATACGCTCGATGCCGATCTGGACATGTCCAGCTTCGAGCAAGGCCTTGCAAGCCATGCGTTCAGCGTGCAGTTCCTTCCTGAGCGCGTGGTGAAGTGGACCTTCAACAACATCCTCTTACCGGACAGCAGCACGAATGAAGCACTGAGCCATGGTTTGGTGAGCTTTCGGATCAAGCCTGCCCAACCGCTTCAGCCGGGAACGGTGATGAGCAACGCGGCGGATATTTTCTTCGACTTCAATTCAGCGGTGCGAACGAATGATGCCGTGGTGACGGCGACTCAAGGGACGGATGTGGAGAACACTGCACCCGGATCCACGCTTTCGTTGGTGCCGAACCCTACGCATGATCGTGTCATGATCGTCGGCTTGATGGACCCAGGTGCGATCCGATCCATCGAGGCGTTCAGTAGCGATGGAAAACGGGTGGAGGTGGAGATGATCCGGGCCGATCGTGGAACCCTCGACTTGTCGCGGTGGCCTGTCGGGGCGTACCTGCTGATGGTGTGGACGACTGACGGCGCCCGCCATGCGCTCCCATTGCTCAAGCGGTGAATTCATACCGGCTGCGGGCTAGAATGGTGGATCCGCGCGAAGTAGCGCGCATAGAACAGGATGAGCCTACATTCGAATTGTACGAACACCCAACGACCATGAGAGCGCTCCTCATTCCCGCATTGTTGTTGCTCGCGCCACTTGCGGATGCAAGCAACCTCACTGTCGATGTCCGCACCGTAAAAGCGCACGCTACACTAGTGCGTCCCTGCCACTGCAGCGGCGCCGAGCGATCTGTTTCGGTACCACAGGAAATGCGCACGTTCCCCGGTTCCATCGCGCTTGATGTTTCAGGTGGCGTGGCACCCTACCGGATCATATGGCACGCGTATCCGTGGTTGGGCGGTGAGGTATTCATAGCCGACGCTGGTATGCATCGGGTAACCGTGGTTGATGCCAATGGTGAAAGCGTTACGCGTTCGATACATGTGGGCAAGAAGTGGAGCTATGTGAAGCGCAAATGCCCTGACGTGGACAACGTGAGGCTCGTGACCCATCCAACCAAACGCGCACCGGAAACGGCAGCGATCAAGCCGGAGAAAATTGCCGTGTTCCGTTTGATTTCTGACATGGAACCGAAGAAGACAGTTGAGCGGAGCGTCCCTGGAGGCGCAGGAACACGAAAGGACCGAAAGGAAATCTCCGATATCGAGCGGCGACGATCGCCCATTGCCGTGCAAGGCAAACGTTGAGGCGATACTGTGTGCAACGAGAGCGCCCCCCCGATGCTTCGGGGGGCGCTCTCGTTGTCAACGCACCGATAGTTTACTTCACGCTCCCATGCGCATCCTCATCCTCAACGGTCCGAACCTCAACATGCTCGGCACGCGCGAGCCGCACATCTATGGCAGCACTTCCTTCGATAGCTACTTGCCTGAGTTGCGCGAGGCATTTCCGCAGGCGAGCATCGAGTTGCGGCAATCGAACATTGAGGGCGACTTGGTGGAAGCTCTTCAACAGGCACCGCAGCACTTCGATGCCGTTGTGTTGAACGCAGCGGGTTACTCGCACACGAGCGTAGCACTGCGCGATACGGTGGTCACGTTGAGCATTCCCGTGGTGGAAGTGCACATCAGCAACATCCACGCGCGCGAGGAGTTCCGGCACAACAGTCTTACGGGTTCGGTCAGCAAGGGTGTGATCAGCGGGCTCGGGCTTGACGGCTATCGGTTGGCCATCGATCACCTGTTGCGCATCGGTAGCAAGTGATGCGTTGCTCACCTCTGTTCAGACCCTCCCCTTTGGAGAGGGCAGGGTGAGGCCGAAGGCGTGCCTGTCCAGCTCGCTGAACTTCTTCCACCCGAGGATGAAGCGATCATAGGCCACGCTGCGCAAATACTGGCCAGTAAGGTCAGTATCGTGTTCCAAGGCCTTCAGCCGTCGGCGTTCACGTAGGATCGCGGGTAGGCGATAGCAGAAGTGGCGATGTGCGCGCCCTACCATCCACGCATGGCTGGCGTGCCCTTCCAACAGGAATTTCAGCGCAGCCATGTTGTCCAAGAAGAAGCGACGGACGATGCGCACGATCAGCGCACGTGATCGCAGGTTCTTGGCAAGGACGATCAAGCTGTTGCGGAAGTTGAGGTACGTCTTGCGCGGACTTCCGTAACCAAGAGCTCCGCCGCCCACGTGATACACGCTACTGGAACTGGTGTAGCCGATACGCCAACCGGTGCGGCGCAGTCGCCAGCACAGATCGATCTCTTCCATGTGCGCGAACAGCGAAGCATCGAAGCCGCCCGCTTCGCGGAACGCGGCACTGCGGATCATGAGGCAGGCGCCCGTGGCCCAGAACACTTCGCGATCATCGTCGTACTGCCCCCTGTCCTGTTCGGTGAGTTCGAAGATGCGCCCGCGGCAGAACGGATAACCGTTGCGATCGATGAAGCCCCCTGCCGCGCCGGCATGTTCGAAACGATCGCGACGGGCGTGGCTCAACATCTTGGGTTGGCAGGCGGCCATTTCCGGATGCGCGTCCATGTAGCGCAAGAGCCCGTCCACCCAACCGGTCGTCACTTCCACATCGCTGTTCAACAGAATGAAGAACTCCGACTCCACTTGCTCCAGCGCCGTGTTGTAGCCGCCAGCGAACCCTTGGTTCGTCGGCATGGCGATGGTCTTCGCGTGCGGTGCATGGGCCGCCAACCATTCCAGCGAAGTATCGGTGCTACCGTTGTCCGCTACGATCACGCGGGCACCCGCACTGCGTTGCAGCACATCGGGAAGGAACCGTTCAAGCCATTGCTTGCCGTTCCAATTGAGGATGACCACCGCGACCCTTTCCATATCCGTACTGCCAACGCAGGTGCGAATATGCGCCCTTGTCAGCGTGGACGGTTGAACAGGTCATCCACCTGCGAACCGTGCATCGTCGAGTTCCCGGCAGGGCGGGTAACGTCGCCGGCCTGTGTGTTGCGGCCGTGGAGTATCTGGTTCCAGTTCTTGTTCTGGATCTCCCCGGGCATGTCGCTGTGGAGCAATTCGTAGCAATTCCCTACGCGTTCGGGCTGGTAAAAGATGAAGCGCCGATCGTTGTAGTTGCCGCAGCGGTAGTAGTGCCACACTTGGTAGGGATAGCCGTCGTTGTCCATGGGCTGGTCCGCCACCGAATTCGGCATGCCGTACTTGAGCCTGATGATCCCCTGGTCGGTGGTATAGCCGGGTCTGTTGCGGCAACCGTAAAGCGCGTTCACCTTGATCACCTCCTTGCGGTACTTCTCCCAAGCCTGCTGCGGTGCGTAGCCATTGCGGTTGAACCAGAAGCTGTAGAAGAACCGCTGCATCAAGGCCCGATCGCGGTCCTTCAGCCGGTCGTCGATGATCTTGCGCTCCAAGTCCTCGGCGATAGGGCGCATGCTGTTGATGTGTTCCAATAGTGTGTCCACATCGGTGATGGCATCGGCGAAGGTGTTCCCGATGGCCACCCCTCCGAGGCTCTCCATGTCGTAAGCGATGGGGTTGTTGCGTTGGAAGAAGAGTTCCTTGCGCCCTTGTAGATCACCGCTACGGCCCCGCACTTCAAGGGCAAGCAGGTAATTGCCGCTCGGCAATCCGCTGATATCGAATTGTGCCATCAGGGGTTCGGTGGTAGCGGCTTTCACGCGCTTCACTGCCCTATAGTTGCCGAACACTTTCTTGTCCTCGAAAATCTCCAACTGCCAACTGAGCAGGAAGAGCGAATCCGTACCGAACAGTTTGTCGGTTCCGTAAACCTCGGCGTAGAAATTCAGCACATCCACATCAGGCGGGTAGTAGGTACCCAGGTACGGCACCGGTGTATTGCCGCTGCCATCGCTCGCGGGGTCGAAACGTTCGGCAAGCAACACATCGCTGAAAAACAAGCCCGCGCCCGGCGCCGCAATGGCTAGGGGTTGGCTGAAGCGGCCCACGGTGGTATCGGCCCCGTTCAGATCGCGCAGCTCGAAGTACAGATCGTAGTTGCCCGGATCGAGCTGGAATGTCTCCGTATGCAGGAAATCGGTGCGCTGCTCATCGAGCCGCTCCGGTCCTTGCACCACGGTCTTACGGAAGTCGAGAATGGCACCATCCGCCGGACGGCGGATGATCGTCAGCGCCTCGATGCGCGCCTGCATGAAACCGCGCTCGTTGGCCAGATGCACGGCGCTGCCGCCGTTGAAAGCGAAATGGATCCCTACCACCGGCTGCAGTCCGTTGGTGTAGAAGGTCTTCGTTTCCACGAAGGCATCCACGGCGGCAGAGGCAGGTGGCGCCAGTACGGCGAGCAAGCAGGGCAGGAGGTAGCGCATGCGGTACGCCCCGACGCATCGGGGATGGTGTTGGAGCAAGGTCCTCAAAGATATCCCCGCAGCTCACCGATCGACCGCCGTTCCTTGCACCATCCACGCCGTTGATCGGGCATCTACTTTCGCGGCGCTTTGCAAGCACCAAATGGAGAGGTGGCAGAGTGGTCGATTGCGGCAGTCTTGAAAACTGCTGTGCTCGCAAGGGCACCGGGGGTTCGAATCCCTCCCTCTCCGCCAAGCGACCCGCGTTAGCGGCGCTTTTACCGGCGGCGTGTGCGCGAGCTTGCTCGCAAGCATATCCTGCCGGTAAAAGCTCGGCACGCGTAGCGTGCTGCTGCTTGAAGCCACCCCCTTTTGGGATGGCCGTTCATATGGCGATCCCCCCCTCTGCGCTTTTCAAGGCCGTTCCTTCTGGGCGGCCTCGTTCTTTTGCAGCCATGCGCATCACCTTCCTCGGCACGGGCACCAGCTCCGGGGTGCCCATGATCGGGTGCCACTGCGCTATTTGCACCAGCAGCGATCCACGCGATCAACGGCTGCGGGCCTCTGCTATCGTGGAGGTGGATGGCAAACGGCTTCTCATCGATGCCGGGCCCGACCTGCGCCAGCAGATACTGCGGGAGCGGGTGGAGCACCTCGACGCGGTGCTGCTGACGCATTCGCATATGGATCATATTGCGGGGATCGATGAACTCCGGACGTTCAATTTCCTGCAAAAGCAGCCGGTACACCTTTACGCGGACGAATACACCTGCGAAGCGGTGCGAAGAATGTTCGCCTATGCTTTCGCCAAGGAGAAGTACCCGGGCACGCCTGAACTGGCCCTTCACCCGATCGGCTTGGATCCGCAGGATATTGCCGGGGTTGTTGTGCAGCCTATTGAAGTGATGCATTTGCGGATGCGTGTGCTCGGGTTCCGTATGGGTGGCTTGGTCTATATCACCGATGCCAAGTCGATCGATCCGAAGGAGAAGGAGAAGATCGTTGGGTGTGACGTATTGGTTCTGAACGCGCTGCGCAAGGAGCCGCACATCAGCCATTTCAACCTGGCCGAGGCACTTGCCTTGGTGGAAGAAGTGAAGCCGGGGAGGACCTACTTCACCCACCTCAGCCACGGTCTTGGTAAGCATGCCGAGACTTCCGTGGAACTGCCGCCGGGGGTGCTGCTGGCCTACGACGGCCTTGTGGTGGACCTGTAGATCCGGGCAAAACCGTTGGGCCACCAAGACCAACCCGAAGTCGTCCACTGTCTGGTGTGTCCCTTTTCACCACTTTCGGGACCCTTAAACCTCTGTTGCTCCATGCGTCTCATTACCCTTCTGGCCGCTCTGGGCGGTTCTTCGCTGCTGGCCACGGCCACCAACCCCGTCAGCGGACCAGTTCCGCGCGAGGTCACGTTCATAACCGATGCCAAGCGACTTCCGGACGTTACGCGGCAAGCGCAATTGCGGGCCTTGCCTGCATGGCAGCAGTTCAAGCAGCAGCATGGTGCTTGGGCGGTCGAGTTCAACGAGGCCACGGGACTTCCGCACCGTGCGTATGGTCGGCCCATCGCAACCACCGGCAATTCGCCTGAGGAGCGTGCACTGGAATTCCTCAGCACGGAACTCGGCGGTTATGCCCTCCCGGTGAATGAACTGGTGTTGACCGGTGTTCGGCCTACCGAGAAGCTCACCTACGTGCATTTCAGCCAGAAGCACCAAGGGCTGCCGGTGATCTTCAGCCACGTTATGGTGAAGCTGGACCTGCAGGGCAACGTGATCTCTTTCGGTTTGGAAATGGAGCGCGGCATTGACCTGTCCACCACGCCTGCGATCGGGAACGGAGCGGTGGAAGCCGCAGCGATCGGAGGCTTGAGCAACGTGCAGAGTGTTTCGGTGGAGCAAGGGCTCTCGTTGCTTGGTGTTCCGGACGGCTTCAGTGTAGAGCACAAGTTGGTATTCACGGCGCATGTGATCACGACGGAACCGGACGGTGCACCCGGCAAGTACGACTGCCTTGTGGACGCGAACTCGGGCGAACTGCTTTACAGGCAGGACCGGGTGATGCACTGCGGCCTGCATCATAACGACAAAGACCACGATGCAGCGCGCTGTGCGCCCATGGAAAGCAGCAGCGATGTAACGGTGAGCGCAACGGTTTACGAAGTGCAGCCCTACATCGCACCAACGGTACAACCGGTACGCAACCTTCAATTCACCGTGAACGGCAACACGTTCACCACCGATCCCAGCGGCAGTGCAGCCACCGGGATCACCGGGCCTGTCAGTGCGACCTTCAGGTTGGAAGGCGAATGGAGCAGCGTGCGCACCAACAACGTGGTGCCGGAGTTCACCACCACACTGCAGGACGGCCCGAACGCGATCAGTTTCGATAGCGATGCGAACATCAAGGAGCTCAGCGCGTACTTCCATGTGAACATCGTGCACGACCATTGCGTGGCGGTGCTGCCCGGGTTCACAGGAATGGATTTCAGCTTGCCGACGAACGTGGACGTGGCCGGCAACTGCAATGCTTTCTATGACGGTAGCTCGATCAACTTCTATGCGGAAGGCAACGATTGCCACAGCTGGGCGAAACTCGGTGAAGTGGTTTACCACGAATACGGCCACGGTATCAACGACAACTATTACCAGGACAACGGCTCCTTCTTCAACAACGGTGGCATGAACGAGGGCTATGCCGATATCTGGGCGCTCACGATCACTTGGGACCCGATCCTTGCGGAGGGCAATTCGCTTACACTTCCGAACGATTATATCCGCCGCTACGATCAAGCGCCGAAAGTCTATCCGGTCGATATCAGCGGCGAGGTGCACAACGATGGTGAGATCATTGCCGGTGCGTGGTGGGACCTTTACGAGAACCTGAACGACCAAGCCTTGTTGCTCACCCTATGGGCCGACGCTTTCGGCGGATTGCAGGCCACCGCTCCAAGTGGTCAGGAAGGCACTGCGTTCCGCGATGTGCTCCTCGACGTGCTCGAAGCCGACGATACGGACAATGACATCCTGAACGGCACGCCCAACGGTACGGCCATCATTGAAGCGTTCGCCGAGCACGGCATCACATTGCTGAGCAACGTGGAATTGGATCATACGCCGGTTCTTACCAGCACGGCGGATGACGACATCACGATCACTGCCGAACTGACCATCCTCAGCGCGGATCAACAATACCTCGGCGATGTGGTGTTGAACTACAAGTTGAACGGTGCCGCCGCATGGACCGAGGTCCTCATGACCAACACGGGGGGCAACAACTACGAAGCGCAAATACCCGGGCAGCCGATCGGCACCGTGATCGCCTATTTCCTTGCCGCCGAGGATGTGTTCGGTTTCCTGAGCGGCGTTCAACCCATCGGGGCGGCCCAAGCCGACCCCAACCTGCCGTACTACATCATGGTGGGCTTCGATCTGAAAAAGACCGAGGATGCGGACAACACGAGCGAGCTGGGTGATTGGGCGTTGGGCCTGCCAACGGACAACAACACCACAGGAACATGGACGATCGATGATCCGAACCCATCCTTGAGCACGGTGGACAACAGCGAGATCCAACCGGACGACCAGCATACACCCGGGGGGGACTTCTGCTTCCTCACGGGTAATGCGGCGGTGGGCGAAGGCCCCGGCATCAACGATGTGGATGAAGGCCGCACCACGCTCATCAGCGATCCGATGGACCTTACGGAGTATGAGAACCCGACCTTCACCTACTGGCGCTGGTATACCAACAACCCGCCCGGCGGTGCGAACCCGGGTGCCGACTGGTGGTACGCGGAGATCACCAACAACGGCACCAACTGGGTGTTCGTGGAGAACAGCCAGACCTCTGAGCGTAACTGGCGCCGCAAAGCGTTCCGTGTGCAGGATTATGTAACGCCCAATGCCACGGTACAACTGCGGTTCATTGCCAGCGACAGCACGCATACCGGCCAGAACCTTGATGGTGGGTCGCTCATTGAAGGCCTCGTGGATGACATCCAGTTGTGGGACAATTCGGATGCGGACGGCATCAGCGAGTTGCACGGCGCCACCATTGCCTCGTTGTATCCGGATCCAGCGAACGACGCGATCACAGTACGGTTGGAATTGAACGGAGCCCGCAATGTCTCGGGCGAGATCATCGATCCCGCTGGTCGCATCGTTACCACCCACGCTTTCGGCGATCACCGGGCGATGGAGACCATGGATGTGAGCCGACTGGCCAGTGGCACCTACCTATTGCGCGTGCGCTGGGATGGAGGCAAGACCGAGCAGCGGTTTACAGTGGTGCACTGATCGAACACGAATGGTGGAAAGCCCCTTCCCCGACTTGTCGGGGGAGGGGCTTTCGCTTTTGAAGCCCTGAGGGAGCAGGTTCAAGGCTTCATCCATCGCGCGCTGCGGACCCGGTCGCCGTCGTACCACTGAAGTACGTAGAGCCCCGGAGGCAGATCATCCGTCTGCAGCGCGGTAGGTGCATTGCTGAAAACGCGCACCGAACGCCCGGAGGGGTCGAACAGGCGTGTTGGCCCGATGGGTTGGGAAAGCGGTGGTAGTGGGCTTCCCGCGTTCAGTGAGATGTCTTGTTCCAGCACGAGGTCGAAGACCTCCGACTGCGAAAGACCGCGGTCCCAGATCCGCACATCGCCGATGATACCGCTGAAGGGCACCACACCCGGCCCGATGTTCAAATGACCCATGGATGCGAGCGCTTGCGGATGGAAGCCCATCGCGCCGCTTTTGTTCGCACTGGCCGCAAGTGCCCCGTTGACATACACGAGCATTTCCGTGCCATCGTAGGTGGCGGCCAAGTGATAGAACGCACCGGGGAAGATGCTGTTGGGTGGCGAAGTGATCACAGTTGTAGTGCCCGCCGTTTGTAATTGGAACCGCACACAGGTATGCAGTGTGGTGCCGAGGCTCCAGATGAAATCGCCGGCAAGTGGATCATATGCTTTCCCCACCAGCAACTGATCCTGCATCGACGTACCCCCCGGTCGCAGCCAGCAGGCAATGCTCAGTCCGGTACCGGTAGTTATGTCCACCGGCCCAAGATCGATTCGGTCATCCACTCCGTCGAATTCGGCCCCACCTCCCAAGTAGCCATTGCCTACCGCCCATGTGGGTCCATTTACCAAGGTGCCGTTCGCGCCACCGTTGAGGTCGGAGGCCAGAGTGCCGCTGGTCTCATCCAGCGGCCAGAAATGGATGGGGCCCTGCGCCACGACAACCGCAGGTGCTGCGAAGTGGAACATGAGGCAGAAGCGATGCAGCAAGTTGTTCATGGGCTTTGAGGCCACAACGGCCAAGGCCATGGGAGGTTCAAGAAAGTAGATGAACGCAGGAGCCGCGCCCACCAAGGACCACCGCTCTTTCGACCCGATTTCGTCAAGTGTGGTGGCCGCATCTTCAACGATCGCCATCTTCACCCGCCTTCCGTGGCAAAGGCTGCGCAGGGTTGGCATGCACGTTTCCGATAACAGGGCCGGGTCAGTCATCAGCCTCTACCAAGAGGTATTGGGATCGCTTTACCCGGAGGGTGAGGTTAAGGCCATCATCGCCCTCGTTTTTGAACATGCCCTTGGTTGGCCAGCAGTGGATATCGCTTTGCGCAGGACCGAAGCGCTCAGCGAAAGCGACTTGCTGAAAGTCTATCTGCCCCTGAAAAGGCTGCGGACCGGTGAGCCTTTGCAATACGTGCTGGGAGAAATACGGTTCAGCGGGTTACGCTTGCGCGTGGACCCGAGAGTGCTGATCCCACGTCCGGAAACGGAAGAGTTGGTTTCGCGCATCGTTGCTCATTGTGCTGGAAGAGCGCCCAAGAGGATCTTGGACATCGGCACGGGCAGCGGGTGTATCGCGCTGGCTCTTAAGCAGGCATTCCCCACTGCCGAGGTGGTCGGGGCCGATGTCAGCGAGGACGCCTTGAACGTGGCACGCACCAACGCAAGCGCTAGCGGGTTGCAAGTGTCCTGGGTGCAAGCCGATGCATTGAACAGCACTTTCGCGGATCTGCTTGGGCCTGTGGATCTCATCGTCAGTAACCCGCCATATGTGCCGGAGCGCGAGGCATCATCGTTGTCGTCTCATGTGCGCGACTTTGAGCCGCATGCAGCACTGTTCGTTCCCGATCAGGACCCGCTGTTGTTCTACCGGCACATCGCGGCGCACGCATGGACGATGCTGCCAGCCAAAGGACAACTCTGGTTCGAAGTACACCATCTGAGCGGAGGGGCCGTGGTTCCGATGTTGGAGGCCATGGGTTTTCCGCGTACCGATATCGCACGCGACCTTAGCGGCATGAACCGCTTCGTAAATGCCGAACGTTGACCGATGCCACGCGCGCTGTTGCCCCTGCTACTGCTCCTTCAATTGACGACCAGTGTGTTGTCCCAAGACAGCTTGCAGCGGCCTGCGAAAGTCAAGGCCGGTTTCAGGCCATTGTTCCAGTTCGACACCCGCTACACTTTCATCGATAGCAGGAGCGTGCAGTTCTATGGGGTCCGTCTTGGTGCCCAGAAGGGGCGGGACATCCTTGCCATCGGCTTCTATGGTGTGGGCGACCCGCTGCGGCGCGATAGTGTCCTGCTTCCCGGCGTTGGCGTCCGCAACACCTTGGCGCAACTGGATTATGCTGGCCTCACCTATCAGCACATCTTCGTCGATACGCGGTACTGGCAGATCAGCCTGCCGATACTGGTCGGTCTTGGAAGCGCCACCACGCGATATGTCGGCGAGGACGATCGCTCCGTATTGTGGAGCAGGAATGAAGTTGTATCGCTGGAGCCGATGGCCAAGGTCAGCTTCAAGTTCTTCAGCTGGCTCTATTTGGATACCGGTGCGGGCTATCGGCTTTTGTTCAGTAAGGACCCCCGCATACAGCGCACTTTCAGCGCTTGGACCTACGACCTGGGGTTGGTGGTAAGGCTGGGCCAGTTGTACCGCAGCGCTCGGGAAGGCCTGAAGCAGAAACGATCGCAATGACGATGGACAAGGAAACAGCGAGAACACGTATCGCCGTTTTGGCGAATGAGCTGGAGGAGCACAACCACCGCTACTACGTGCTCAATGCGCCCACCATAGCCGACCAGCAGTTCGACTTTTTGTTGAAGGAGCTGGAGGCATTGGAGCATGAGTTCCCGGAGTTCGCCTCGCCCAACAGCCCCACCCAACGGGTAGGTGGAGACATCACGAAGGGCTTCCCCCAAGTGAAGCATGAATACCCCATGCTATCCCTCGGCAACAGTTACAGCCGGGAAGAGATTGTTGCGTTCGTTGAGCGCGTTGAAAAGGAAATGGGCGAGACGCAGTTCGTGATGGAGCTGAAGTACGACGGCGTGGCCATAAGTCTGATCTACGAAGACGGTGAGTTGATCCGCGGTGTTACGCGCGGCGATGGTGAGAAGGGAGAGGAGATCACCGCGAACGTGCGCACGGTGAAGAGCATTCCCTTGAAGTTGAAGGCCGGCGATCGGCCGGAGCGCTTCGAGATGCGCGGAGAGATCTTCTACACCACTGCACAGTTCGAGAAGTTGAACAAGGAGCGGGCCGCTGCCGGAGAGGAACTGTATGCGAACCCGCGCAACACCGCTGCTGGCACGCTCAAGAACCAAGACCCGAAATTGGTGGCGAAGCGGGGGCTCGATTGCTTCCTCTATTCCATGCATGGCGAGGATCTGCCCACGCGTAGCCACAGTGCCAATCTGCGGAAGGCGCACGAATGGGGATTCAAGGTTCCTGACCCCGCACGCGGCTTCATTGCGTTGGCCAAGGATGCTGAGGGTATCATGCGGTTCATCGAACGTTGGGATAAGGAAAGGCACACCATTGAACTGGCCACCGATGGCATTGTGATCAAGGTGGACAACCTCGATGTACAGGCCGAATTGGGCTTCACCGCGAAGAGCCCGCGCTGGGCCATCGCGTACAAGTTCCAAGCGGAGCAGGCCATCACACGGCTCAATGGCGTTTCCTTCCAAGTTGGCCGCACCGGTGCGGTCACGCCCGTTGCGGAACTGGAGCCAGTACTATTGGCGGGTACAACGGTTAAGCGCGCCAGCCTGCACAATGCCGACCAGATCGCCAAGCTCGGACTGCGCATCGGCGATCACGTGCAAGTGGAGAAAGGCGGGGAGATCATTCCGAAGATCGTGGGAGTGGACCCTGCACAGCGCGGGGAGGAGCCGGTGCAATTCAGGGAGACCTGTCCGGAGTGTGATACCCCTTTGGTGCGTGAGGAGGGGGAGGCCCAGCATTACTGTCCCAACGAGCACAATTGTCCACCGCAGATCACAGGGCGGATCGAGCATTTCGTAGGCCGCAAGATGATGGCGATCGACGGCCTTGGGAGTGAAACCGTTGCCGAACTGCACAAAGCCGGTCTTGTCAACGACATCGCCGGCCTGTATTCATTGACGAAAGAGGACCTGCTCAAACTCGGCAAGGGATGGGGAGAGAAGAGCGCTGATCAGGTGATCGCCGGTATCGAGTCAAGCAAACAGGTGCCTTTCGAGCAAGTCCTTTTTGCCATCGGTATCCGCCACGTGGGCGAAACGGTCGCCAAGAAGTTGGCGCGCGGTCTCGGCAGCATGGATGCCTTGATAGACGCCACGCGGGAACAATTGCGGTCGGTAGGAGAGGTGGGTGAAGTGATCGCTGACAGTGTGATCGCGTTCTTCGGCGTTCCCGGCAACCGCGACGTTGTGGAAAGGTTGCGCGTTGCCGGACTGCGCATGGAGGCGGAGGCCGCACCCGCGCCCAAGAGCAGTAAGCTTGCGGGGCTTACCATCGTGGTCTCCGGCGTTTTCCGCAATTTCAGCCGCGACGGGATCAAGGAAGCGATAGAGATGAACGGAGGAAAGGTTGGGGGCAGCATCAGCAAGAAGACCAGCTATGTCGTGGCTGGCGCCGATATGGGCCCCGCCAAACGCGCCAAAGCGGATGAACTCGGCGTGCCCGTTCTGGACGAGGATGCCTTTGCAGCACTGATCGCATGAAGCTGTTCGAACGCTTTCGTGAGTGGATGGGACGGCGCATCCTCCTGCGGGAGACCATGCCTGATCGCAAACCCATCGCGCGCAACCTTGGCGAGGCCACCAAGATCGGCATCGTGTACATCGCGGAGGACGAGCAGATGCACAACCACGTGCGCAACTACGTGAAGAAGATCAAGGAGGAACTGGGGATCGTGAAAGTGATGGCCCTGGGCTACTACGACAACAAGGTGCTACCGCATTGGCTCAGCAGTCGCCTCAACTTCGACCAGTTCAGCCAGAAGGATGTCAACTGGTACCGGATCCCCGGAGGGAACACCGTGCAGAACTTCATCGCAGAGGAGTACGAGATCCTCATCGACCTGACCATGGAGGATCGATTGCCCACGCAATACATCATGGCGCGCAGCCGGGCACGTTTCAAAGTGGGCCGCCTCGGAGATCACAACAAGCGGTTCCTCGATATGATGATCGATATGGCGGGCAGCAGCAGTCTTCCCCAACTCATCACCCAGGTCGATCGCTACTTGCTGATGATCAACGCCAAGAACCAACCTTCGCTCAATTGAACCACCAAGGGAAATTCCATGGGCTAGGCGTAGCGCTTGTTACGCCTTTCCGCAGCAACGGTGCCATAGACTATGCCGGTCTGGAGAAAGTGATCGAACACCAGATCACGGGTGGCATCGACTATTTGGTGGTGATGGGTACCACAGGCGAGAGCGTGACCCTCAACGCCGAAGAGAAAAAGCAACTGTTGGCGCAGGTGCTCGAGTTCGTCCGTAACCGCATTCCGATCGTGCTCGGGGTGGGCGGGAACAACACGGCGGAAGTGGTGCATGCACTGGAGAGCTACGATCTGAGCGGTGTTGATGGCATCCTTAGCGTTAGCCCATACTACAACAAGCCTACGCAGGAGGGCATCTATCAGCACTATCGCGCCTTGGCCCAAGCGAGCCTGTTGCCGATCATCCTGTACAATGTGCCCGGGCGCACCGCCAGCAACATGGCCGCGGAAACCACGCTGCGGTTGGCCAGGGACTTCGAGAACATCATCGCGATCAAGGAAGCCAGCGGGAACATGGACCAGATCGGTACCATCCTGAAACACTGCCCCAAGGATTTCCTCGTCATCAGTGGCGACGACAGTCTCACCCTGCCCATCCTCGCCTTGGGCGGCCACGGGGTGATCAGCGTGGTCGGTAATGCACTTCCTGCGGAGTTCAGCGCGCTGGTGCAGGCTGCCATGAAAGGCGACCTCGTTACGGCGCGCAAGGAGCACTTCAAGTTGCTGGATTTCATGTCCGCCATTTTCGTCGAGGGTAATCCCGGAGGCATCAAGGAAGCACTTGCCATTCTTGGGCTGTGTGAGAAGCACCTGCGCCTTCCGCTCGTGAACGTTGGTGAGTCTACAGCGAAGCGCATCTACCAGAGCATGGCGGATGCCGAGGTGGTGAAGCTCTAGGCATTGCTGGATCAAGAGCAGCCTGGGCCGTTCGTGGTTCACGCGTTCACGGTCTAACTTGCCCGCATCCGCTGTGGACTTCCTGACCCTCGACTTCGAAACCGCGACACGGTTCCCCGATAGCGCCTGCCAGCTGGGCATTTGCGTAGTGCGCGGTGGGGCGATCATTGAAACGCGTACGTGGCTGATCAAGCCGCGCGGTTTTCCGCACTTCGACTATTGGAACATCCGTGTGCACGGCATCCGTCCGGAGCACGTTGCCAGAAGCCCTGACTTCCGTGGCGTTTGGCAGGAGGTGCAACCGCTCGTCGATGACCAGCTGGTCTTTGCGCACAATGCCGTCTTCGATATGGGCGTGCTGCGCAGCACGCTGAACAGCTACGGCATGGAACATCCGCGCATGCGTTACGCGTGCAGCGTCCAGCTTGCGCGGAAAGTTTGGCCGGGTCTGCCATCGTACAGTTTGGGCAAGATCTGTGCGTTGCACGGGATCACCTTCAAGCACCACGACGCTGGAGCCGATGCAGAGGCAACTGCCCGGTTACTGATCAAGGCGCTCGAACAGCCATTGCCGCCCGGAGGCCAACTTTCCTTCTCCATGGACGAGTTCACACGGAAACACCGCGTGGGCATCAAGGAGCTTTCTCCGGCACCGGCGCGTACATCTTCCTGATCAGCATCAGCGGTCCGGGACAAAGGCTGCCATGGCACGTGGCACAGCTTTGCACGATCCCGTTATAGGCCTGTGCCCGACTGCTCGCCGGTGCAGCTTGGAAGGTTTTGAGCTTCTCCAAATAGTCTTTCGCCAATATGTTGAACGACGTGCGGTCCAACGTGCTGTCGGTTGCAGCGGCCGTGAGCAGTTCACTTACGGCCGAAGGATAGGGCGGCGGTTCATCGTTACGCTTCAGCGCTGCCCGCGCACTATCCGCATGCGCTGTCATTTCGCGCATGAGCTGCGCCAACGGGCTCTTCTTGGAAGTCTTCGGAATCGACGGTGCCGGATCCAAGGGAGCCTTTTCCGTTATCTCCTTTTGCGGTGTGTCCGATAGTTCCGGTGTACCGTCCGATAGACAACCAAGCAGCAAGGGCAACGCGACGACCGGGATGGCTAGGAGGTTCCTGGAAAGCATGGCGCAATGTACACGCGCGGTATGCCGACAGTTCGGCAGGCGTGGCGTTGCGGCCCGCTCCTTGACGAACTTGGCCGCATGGACGAGCGCATGGTGCAAACACCGGTCGATGACCGTGTCGTGTTCCGCAAGCGCGCTTTGTTGGCAGCGGTTGTGCCCGTCTTCCTTATCGGTTTGGTCTGGAGCGTTTTCGCGATCGACAGGACGTACGATCTCGGATTGAACCGGTTCGGTCTGCTGCCTCGTGATGCCCAAGGCGCCATCGGGATATTGACAGCGCCGCTGTTGCATGCCGATACAGGACATCTTTTTAGCAATTCGGCACCACTGCTGGTACTGGGTTGGTGTCTGTTTTTCTTTTACCCACGATCGGCTTGGTGGGCTTTGATCGGCACATGGCTTTCGACCGGAGTGTTCGTGTGGCTCACCGCTCGCCCGGATCATCATATCGGCGCCAGTGGAGTGGTGTATGCCCTCGCAGCCTTCGTGTTCTTGAGCGGCATGTTGCGCCGGCAGCGGCAGCTGGTGGCGTTGTCCCTCCTCATGATCTTTCTCTATGGTGGCCTCGCTTGGGGCGTTTTGCCGATCGAAGAGCGTATTAGTTGGGAAAGCCACCTGTGGGGAGGGATCAGCGGCTTTGCTTTCGCTTGGCTGTTCCGGAAAGTTCCTTCGTCCATACCTCCACCGCCCATCTACTTCGCCGATGAAGAGGATGAGGCACCATCGTCCGCGGAAACAAGCGCTTCGATCGACCCGGGCGATGAAAGCAATGAGGCCGAGCGCCTCTGGCGGCAGGAACTCGCGGCCAACGCCAACCGCAGTACCACGCTCGATGGCGACGACATCCGCATAAACTATCCGCCGGTCTGAAAACGAACAGCCCACCGCGATCGCGGTGGGCTGTTCCCTGTTCTGTACGACTGCGGCTTGGTCTCTACTTCGCCACGAGCGCCGCGACTTCCTTGGCTCCGTTCAGCAACTTCAACGTGTTGCCATCGAGTTTGAACGCAGTGGTTTCGGAAAGGGCAGCCTTGAATTTGTTCTCCGTTTCTTGGACCGCGGGGCACATCATCTTTGTACCGCCGAGCCCCGGGAAGCTGAGGTTCGAGCCGTCGAGCTTGAAGGACCCCATGAGGGTATTGCAGCCACCGAACCCCTCAACCTTGCCGCTTTCAGCATCCGCCTTGATCCAAGGAAGTTTGGCGCCGTCCGCCATGGACACCGCCTCGCCGCCGAGGCTTTCCAATGTCCATTGCTTACCGGCGAGGTCGGCAATGGTGGCTGTGGAACCACCCTCTTTGCAGGTGCTTGCGCTGAGTATGGTGATGGCGGCCAAGGCCGCTACGATCTTCTTCATGTTGAACGATTTGGGACGTGTAATGCCGATCGCATGCCGCGGTCAGTTGTTCAGCATCACGGGCATCACCAGCATGAGGACATCCTCGCCGTGCTCGGCATGATCGGCTGGCAGCAGGATGCCAGCGCGGTTGGGTGCGCTCATCTCCAGCACCACGTTATCGCTCTCCATGTTGGCCAGCATGTCCGTAAGGAAGCGGCTATTGAAACCGATAGTGATGCTCTCGCCTTCGTAGTTGCACGTAAGGCGCTCGTTGGCCTCGTTGGCGAAGTCGAGATCCTCGGCGCTGATGGCCATTTCGCTGCCGTTGATGCCCAAGCGGACTTGGTGCGTGGTCTTGTTGCTGAAGATGCTCACGCGACGGATGCTGCTGAGGAAGATGCCGCGATCGATGGTGAGCTTGTTCGGGTTCACCTTCGGGATCACCGCTTCGTAGTTGGGGTATTTGCCATCGATGAGGCGGCACACCACCATGGTGTTGTCGAAGCTGAAGCTGGCGTTATTCTCGTTGAAGTCGACCTTCACATCTGCGTTGGTGCTGCTGAGCGAGTTCTTCAGCAGGTTGAGCGGCTTCTTCGGGACAATGAAGCTTGCGTTCTTGTCAGCCTTCACATCGGTGCGGCTGTAACGCACCAGTTTATGCGCATCGGTTGCGACGAAGCGCACGCCTTCCTCGTTCAGTTCGAAGAAGATACCGCTCATGACCGGACGCAGGTCATCGTTGCCGGTGGCGAAAATGGTTTTGTTGATCGCGGTGGCCAGCGTGCCAGCGGGGAGGGAGAACGAACTCGGGCTCTCCAGCTTCGGGCTCTTGGGGAACTCGCTGCCGCTGAACCCGGTCATCTTGTACTTGCCTTGATCGCTGTTGATCTCGATCCCGTGGGTCTTGTTGTCCACGCTGAAGGTGAGCGGTTGTTCGGGGAACGCTTTCAGGGTGTCGAGCAGCAGGCGCGCCGGGATCGCGACGTTGCCTTTGTCCTTGGCCTCTATGGCCATTGTGGCCGTGATGGTGGTCTCCAGGTCGCTGGCGGTCACCGTAAGCTGTTTGCCCTCGATCTCGAAGAGGAAATTGTCGAGGATGGGGAGCGTATTGCTGCTGGCGAGCACGCCTTGAAGCACTTGCAGTTGTTTGAGCAGCGCGCTACTGGATACGATGAACTTCATGAGATGATGGTGTCTTTTTCGGGTGGGCGAAGTTAGACGGGTGCCCCCCCAGCGGAACGACGCAGTTATGAACACTGGCGCGGGTTTGTCAACGATCCAAAGCCTTTCGGACGAGTGTTGTGTCCGGGTGCTGGAACCGTCTAGTGGGCGCGCAGGTCGTTGAGGGGTATTGTGATCCGGTCGAACATATGCCGCTGGATCACCACCAGCACCGTATCGGCCATGAGGCCGTACATGCGGTTCACGTCGTATTGGAGCGGCGCGCCGCTCGCATCCACACCCTCCGCATCGGGCTTCCGGAGCCAGATCTTCACCTCGCTTGCCACACCCGACCTGTCCACTGCCGTCACAGTGGTATTGGGGATCGTGGCTGTGAGCGAATCGCGTTTTGACCGGGTAATGTTCCGATCGATGTACTCGTAGTTGAGCTTCTTGAATTGGAGAAGGAAGTCCTTCACGGCAAGGCTGTCCATGGGCACCGCAGCTCCCGTTCCGTCCTTCAAAACCAGCGTATTACCCCCGGCGTAATCAACAGAAAAGGAGGTTGCGGGTTCGCGCGGGTGATCCACCCGGATCGCGGCTATGGCCGTGGGATCATTGAAAACGAACACCTCGCTGCTGCGCCACTCATCCAGATCGGAGTGAAAGCGGCTGCTGAGATGACCGGTGAATCCGCTCATGCCCACGATGAACGGTTCACTGCTTCGGCCCTCGCCGGGGATCTCCAACAACATGTAAGTGCCCACATGTTCCTGGGTCGCATGGCCTACGTACCACACCTTGCTCGGCTCCTGGCCACCCTCGTACACTTCCACTTTCCGGGCGGCGCTGCTCATGGTCTTGAGCACGTTCGCTTCCGCGCTTTTGGGCACTGGGCTGCGCACTTCGGCGCGCAGGAATGTCTTCAGGAGCAGGTCCACGTTGTATTTCTTCGCCCTGAAATTGCCGTTCACCCGCCACCCGTCCGCAGCGCGCGTAAGATCCACTGACCGGCCGTTGTGCTCGGCGATGAAAATGCGTGTCACCTTGCTGGTATCGGCCACGGCGAAATCCGCGAGCGGCCCTGCCAATGTGCCGGTGCCACGCTCGGCGGCAAGCCACCACACCAAGGCACCGAGCAGCAGTAGCACCAGTAGCAGGATGAGGTTGCGTCTCATGGAGGGTTCGTGTGAAAGCGTTCCGCTCGTTATGATCCCGCGTAGCGCCTCCGTCGCAATAGATGCAACAAGCCTCCGATGGCCAGCGAAAGCCCAATGGGTAGCGCAACGTTGATGACTTGCCAGAAGGAGCGATCGTCCGCGGAGCGTTCCGGGTCGAGCTGGCGCAACGCAACGCTGCGGTTGCGGATGCTGATGAGGCTTTTGTCGTTCAGCAGGTAGTTGACCGCATTGATGATGAACTCCCGGTTGCCGAAGATCTTGCTCTGCGCCGTGGGGTCGAAGCCGAGCGTGTAGTACATGCCTTTGGTACGGTCCACACGGTTCGCGATCGCATCACCATCGCTCACCACGAGCATCGCGCTGCGCCGGCCTTTTTCACGGAAGCGCATTTCAGTGTTCCCCTTGAAATCCGGTGAAAGGCGATCGGCAAAAGCACTGGTGAACTTTCCTTCGAGCAGAACCGCGACGGGGAGGCTTGGTGTGGTGGTGCGCTCGAACGGTGGGGCATTGTCAGGCCGGTTCATGGCCACCCGCGCCGGGTTGCGCAACAACCAAGTGTAGGGCGATGTGGTGAGGAGGATCGTTTTTCGGATGCTGTCGTTCGCGATGGTGTCCATGCTGCCCACGAACCGGAAGTGCAGTGGTTCGATGTTCTTCACGATCGGATGCCCCGCTCCCGGGGTGATGATGGGCTCATAGAAGAAGGGTAGGGCTTCCATGCGGCGCTGATCGCCGTACGGGGTTGTGGGTATGCTGATGAAAGCGCACGACTTGTCCAGCAGCAGGTCTGTGTTCAGCCGCACGCCATAGCTGAAGAGCATGTCTTCCAACCCCAGTTCAAGTGGCGTGGCGATACTGAACTGGTTGCGCCGGAGACTGTCCAAGTGGGGATCCATGACATCGAGCAGCCACAGCATCTTGCCGCCGTTCATGATGAACTGGTCGAGCACATACTGGTCCTTGCTGTTGAACACGCTGTCGGGCTTGGCCACGATCAGCAGGTCGTAGTTGTTCGTGCGGTACTGCGCGCCTTCCAGTTTATCACTCAAGGCGTTCAGTTGGCTGTCTATACGCACACGTGCCACACCGACATCATAAAGCTCGGCCAGTGCGTTGCTGACATCTTTTACCTGCAGGTCGTCCAATTCGCCATGCCCTTCCAGGAAAGCGATGCGGGGTTTGAACGTGCTTGTGGCTTGACGGACGGCGCTGGCCATTTCGTACTCCAAGTTGTTCACCGATCGGTTCACCATCTCAGGGTCCGCAACACTGTATTGCGTTTTCAGCAGTTGCACGGGGATGGTTTTGTTGCGGTAGGTGAGCAGCGCTCCCGGGAAGATGATCTGTTCCGTACGCCCGCCTTTCTCTTCGGTGTGAAGGCTGCTGTATTTCAACCCTTGTTTGGTCAGGTCCTCATACACCTCGTCGCGGGTCTTCTTGTCCGGGCTGGCGTTGGGGTCGGTGAACTCATAGTCGAGTTTGCCGTCGCTGCGTTCCCGCAGTTCGTCGAGCAGTTCGCGTGTGGAGTTGCTCAGATGCTGCAGGTCGGCGGGTAGTTCGCCTGCGAGATAGACCCTCAGGAACACCTTGTCCGGCAGGGAATCCATCAGCGCCTCGGTCTCCTCCGTCAGTGTGAAACGCTTTTCGCTCGTGAGGTCGGCGCGCCAGTTGACGAAGGAAGCCGCCATGTTCAACAGCACCACGATGCCCACACCGAGCAACAAGGACACCAGGTCCCGGCCGCGGTTGCTTCCTCCCGCAATGGCCTTGCTCTTCCGCTCCGTGTTCGGCGCTACCATGTTCTGCTCTGCAAAGCGGTGCGCGTGAACAACAGGAAAGTGGCGATGACGCCTAAGAAATAAAGCATGTCGCGCAGATCCACCACACCGCGACTGATGCTACGGTAGTGGTCCTGGATGCCCAACGCCTTCAAGGGGCCTTCCAACGCGCCGAACGCGTCGTAGCTCGCGATGAAATCGAAACCCGTGAAAAGGAAGAAGCAAAGGAACACGGCGACCAGGAAGGCAACGATCTGGTTCTCGGTAATGGCGCTGGCGAAAAGTCCGATCGCCGCGAAACCGCCGCCTAATAGCAACAACCCGATGTAGCTGCCCCAAATCGCACCGCGGTCCACGTTGCCTTTCGGCATCGCCAGTTCGCCGATGGTGAAATAGTACACCAGTGTTGGCACAAGGGCCAACACCAAGAGCGCCACGGCCGCCGCGTACTTCCCCAGTACCACCTGCATCTCGGTAAGTGGTTTGGTCAGCAACAGTTCTATGGTGCCAGTGCGCCGCTCTTCGCTGAAACTGCGCATGGTGACCGCCGGAAGCAGGAACAGGAATACCCAAGGAGCTATGCTGAACAAGGGCTCCAGGTCGGCGTATCCCATTTCAAGGATGTTCTGTGGGAATACCCAGAGGAACAACCCCGTAAGCAGCAGGAAAACAGTAAGGGTTATGGCACCGATGAGCGAAGCGGCGAAACCACGGACCTCCTTGATGATGAGCGCGCGCATACGATGGGGCGCGAAAGTAGGAGCGCGACGTTCGTGCAACCGGATGGGCGGCGAGGATGCATCAGGTTTTTTTACCGGTCAGACCGGCACCATCGGCATTCCGTTCCGGCATACGGCAGCGCTCACGGCATGGTGAGCAGCGTTATCCACGCATACATCAGCCCAGCAAAGAGCAGAAGCATCGCACCGATCCCGGCATGCTGGCGAAGGAACCTGAAGCAGATGGATGCTTGTTCCATCAACGTGTCTTGAGCAGTTCAACTTCGGTGCGCAATCCTTCGATCTCTTGCTGTTGCTCTTGGATCGCCTTGATCAGTACCGGTATGATGTCGCTGTAGTACACGCCCAAGCGTTCCGCCGGTACCTGCGTATGCGATCCCTCCTCGTTCGTCTGCCAAGCCTTGTCAACTACTGTTTCTGGAAGAACGAGTTGCAGGTCCTGGGCGATGAGGCCCAGTTTGTCGCCATCAACCGGGTTGTTCTTCCACCGGAAGCGGACCGGTTTCAGCTTCAACACTTCAGCAAGGCCATAGTTGAGCGGACGTATGTCCTTTTTCTCGCGCGCGTCACTGGTGTTCACCACACCACTGGTGGCGAAGACGTTGGTCCAGCGCAGGCCTGCTTGTCCCAACGTGATCGCGTTGTCCGCCGCCGGTGTTACCGAACCACCGCCCAAGCGAAGCACATCGCTCACCGTGGCCAGATCGTCGGCACTTTGGCCGAAGAGCAGCAGACCACCCTCGTTCCGCACTTGCCAATCGCTCGCCCCTGTCCCCGACCGTTTGAATTCGATGCCCGCCACGCCGGAGGTGCCGCTGGCACTTGAAATGCGCAGGTATTGTTCCGCCAACCCTTCCACCTCAAGATGCTCGTCCGGCGTCGAACTGCCAATGCCCACGTTGCCCGTAGGACCGTCGATCATCATGGCGAATGTGTTGTTCACACGGAAACCGAGATCGCCGGTACCAACAATTCCGTAGTCCATGCCGGCACCGAACGGTTGGGCCGGTGTGCCGAAAAGGATACCGCTCTGCCCAACGTTCGGGGTACACAGGTAAACGAACGCGTTGGTGTTGCTTTCGCCACGGATCACCGCATCGGTGAAGCCGCCGACACCGGAAAGCGTACCGAACGCCGCGACATGGAGCGGTGCCATGGGCGTCGTGATCCGCACACCGACAAGTCCCGCTGCGGTAATGCTCATGCGCTCCAAGTTGCCCGTGCGGAAGCGGAGCGATTGGAAATCGGTGGTGCCCAGAAAATTGTTGGCCGGGTTGGTGCCTGCGTTGCCCGTCAGCGTCCATGTCAGGCTGGTGGCAACGGTCAGTGGGTCCACCCAGGTCGCGGTCCCGTTGGCATCGCTTACGGGTATGCGGCCCAAGGCTTGGTTGCCATCCACCATGCGGATGCTACCGGCCACATGGAGGCGATCCAATGGAGTGTTAACCCCGATCCCGACGTTCGTTGTGGAGGTCGCACCGTTCACTCCGCTCACACTGCCCAGTACCAAAGCGTCGCTGGCGTCAACGCGGCTGGCGCGCCCGATGGCGGTGGCGTTGGTGAGGTTGGCTGTGGCCACTGCTGCACCATTGCCGATCAAAGTGTTCTGCGTGCCGGCCGAATTGGTCCCTCCGGCACCCGTTCCGATGAACGTGTTCTGGCCACCGTTGTTGGCCTGCCCGGCCTGCGTGCCGATGAAGGTGTTGCCACCGCCGGCAACGTTCGCATTGCCCGCGAAGGAGCCGATCATCACATTGTTATTGGCCGTTGTGAACAACCCGGCACCGTTGCCGATCAGCACGTTGTCCGATCCGGCCGTCGCGTTCCCACCAGCCAAGCGGCCTATGTACACGTTCTGCGCGCCCGTGACGTTCGCATTGCCTGCATTCGCGCCTACATATGTATTGCTGCCTGAAGCCACGTTGGCGGCACCCGCGCCGTTGCCGATGAAGGTGTTGTTCAGGCCCGTGTTCGCGACCCCGGCCGCTAGTCCCAAACTGAGCATGGCCGAGTTGGCCGTGCTCAACTGTCCGGCGAACTGGTTGTTCACGCGGAAGCGCAGCACTTGGTTATCCGTGGTGCCGAGGAAGTTGGAAGCAGGGGTGGTGCCAGCGTTCCCTATGAGGCCCCAGCCAGCAGCGCCGCCAATGGCCACCCAAGCCGTGCCGTTGAAGTAGAAGAAATTGTTCGCCGTTGTGTTGAAGACCAACAGCCCGGTCGCCGGGCTTGGGATGGCCGTCATTTCCGCAGCCGTCATGCGCGGGATCAGAATGCCGCGCTTATTGTTGGAAGCAAGTGCCGACGCATCAATGTCCAAGAGGG
>JBDTSG010000146.1:0-2608 GCA_039931265.1 Flavobacteriales bacterium | reverse complement strand
CGCGACCTGCTCTGGTCACGCCGTGATCAGCTCTGATGCTGGCGCTACCTGCTCTGATGCTGACGCGACCTGCTCTGGTCACGCCGTGATCAGCTCTGATGCTGGCGCTACCTGCTCTAATGCTGGCGTGATCAGCGGCATCGAGTACATGGACCGCGTGTTCAACCCGGCGTACGATGCGCCGGTGGTGAGCCGCTTCAGGGTGGTGCGGTGAGGGCAAGCACTTGAGCAAAGCGGTTCCGTGGTTCCACCATCAGCCTGCTATGCACAATACCGTTGGCGACGGGCGGGACGCCCTAGTACAAACGACACTCGGCAAAAAGCGTCAGCGTCCCGGAACGGGGCCGTGCATCTGTTGGGTGTTGCTCCTTCCTGCGCCGCAGCGATCGCCGAGGGCTTCATGGACGCGCTCATCGCGCCATTTTCTTTTAGCCGGTCGTTCTCCGTCTCCAACCGACCGATCTCGGCGAACAACTTCTAGGGGTCGTGACCACCGGGCATGGCTGAAGGCCGCCCTCGGGGTCCCTTCACATACCCCAGCGGCGCTTCCTTCTGCTTATTCTGCTCATCTTGGACAAGGTTGGCCGCCTGAGCTGGCTGTCCGGTTTTGGTGAAGTAATTACAGCCATGTCATGAACAAGAATATACCCTGAACAGGGTATTTTCATAAGGTACAACGCTTTGCTGCTTTGTCGCTTCCGACCTGTCACATGTTAAGTGAGCCCTGAATTTGAACCTCGCTACGCCCGCACTTCGAATCTTGGCCATTCGGATCCTTGCCAAGGAGATGTCCACGGGTGGGGCATCGGTGGCGACTGCGATCGTCCGGGTCTTCGAAAAAATAAAAACGCCGGTCTCGCGGCTGGCTGGGCCCGACATGTTCCGGTCGCTCCTTCGGCGTGCTTTGCAAATAGCAAGGGTGGAAGTTCCCTTGCTCATGTCCGCATCCGTGCTGCCTGACGGCACAATGGTGGGTTTGGTAGCGGACCCGGGCGCGGAACAGGATGAAATGAGAAGGGGTGGGATCGTCCTTATAGCCCAATTGATCGGTTTGCTCCATGCGTTGATCGGGGAACCGTTGACCCATCGGATGGTAATTATCGCTTTGCTTGGAGCGGAGCACGATGGTGCTCCCGATACGACATAGCGCCGAGCCGGCAAGGCTGGGCGAATGGATGGGCGAAGCATAAAGCCATGCACGGGATGGAGCCACCCTACATCGGTGACCGACCTTGTGGACGGACCCTTGGACAGGACGCCAAGGTGGGATCCGAACTGCGCACGACAACAGTTGGCCGAAAGGCGTGGTATCCAGTAAGCAGCTGTTCCGATCGGTGGACGAGACCTTCGAGCGAGAATTAGAGGTATTGTACAACTCTTGGTCGGGAAGCTGTAATAGCCCCCCCTGTGCATCGGTGGAGTTTTGCCCATCACTTCATCTCAATAGGGCAACCCACAATGAACAGGCATCTCCTCCAAGTTCTGATAGCTGTCACGCTTTCTGCCTTCCCGCGAGGGATTTTAGCCCAGCAACCTGTCCTTGGCACGACCTCGGATTTTGCGCTGTTCACGGCGGTCGGCGCTTTCAGCAACGATGGAGCAACGATCGTTACCGGCGATATCGGCACCAATGTCGGTGCCTTCAGTGGTTTTCCACCGGGGACGGTGATCGGTGACATCCACGTGGTCGACGGTGCTTCCGCGCAGGCGGCAACGGATGTGGCGACCGCCTTCGCCTCCTTCGCGGCCATCACGTGTGGACAAGTGATCGGGACCACCTTGGGCAGCGGGCAGACCCTCACGCCGGATGTGTATTGTCTTGGCGCGGCATCCACCCTGAACGGGAACCTGATCCTCGACGCCGCGGGTGATCCGAATGCCACGTTCATCTTCAAGATCGATGGTGCATTGAGCACCACCACGCTATCCAGCGTGACCCTGATCAACGGCGCTTCGCTGTGCAATGTGTATTGGCAAGTGAACGGGCAGTTCGAACAAGGGCCGGGATCAACGTTCAGAGGTACGGTGGTGGTGAACGGCGCGATCATCCTGCTGGAAGGCGCCGACTTGTACGGTAGGGCGGTTTCGCAAGCGGGTGCCGTCGAACTGCACAACAACATCGTCACCATGAGCCAGCAGCCTTTCGCTGCCGACATCAGCGCAGGTGGAGCGATCTCCTTCTGCATTGGAGGCAGTGTTGTGCTTTCGGGCAATCTGGGAGGAACGTGGAGCACGGGCGCCACCACACCCACGATCACTGTTTCCACGAGTGGTGATTTCTACGTCACGAATACGAACGAGTGCGGAACGGACACCTCGAATGTGATCACGGTGACGGTGAACCCATTGCCAGTCTGTACGATCAGCGGGGACCTCGCGATCTGCGATGGTGCCACCACTGAACTCTGCGCACCTGCCGGTGCGTCTTCTTATTTGTGGAGCAACGGCGCTACCACGGCTTGCATCACGGTTTCCGCAGCAGGCGCCTACTCTGTTACCGTTACCGATGGTGCTGGTTGCAGCAGCACTTGCAACGTAACCGTCGATGTGACCGCCTCGCCTGTATGCACGATCACCGGAGGTCTGACGATCTGCGATGGTGCAACCA
>JBDTSG010000145.1:0-30173 GCA_039931265.1 Flavobacteriales bacterium | reverse complement strand
CTCGATCGCGTCCTGTATGTAGGTGCTGATCTCGCTCACATCGCCGCGGTTGATCACGCCGTGCACGCGTCCGTCGGTGATCTGCTCGGCCACCTTCACGCAACGGTAGCACAGGATGCACCGCGTCATGTGCAGCTTGATCGTGTCGCCGATGTCGATCGGATCGAAGGTGCGGCGCTCGAACTCGTAGCGGCTGGCTTCGGCACCGTGCTCGTAACCGAGGTCCTGCAAATGGCACTCACCGGCTTGGTCGCAGATGGGGCAATCCAGCGGGTGGTTGATCAGCAGGAACTCGGTAACGCCTTTGCGCGCTTCGAGCAGTTCGGCGTTGGTGGTGTTCTCCACCACCATGCCGTCCATGACGTTCGTACGGCAGCTGGCCACCGGCTTGGGCATGGGGCGCGGGTCCTTCTCGCTGCCCTTGCTCACCTTAACGATGCACGTGCGGCAATAGCCGCCACTGGTCTTCAGCTTGGTGTAGTAGCACATGGCCGGGGGCGCCACGTAGCGATCGGCCTTGTTGCGCTCGCCGATCATGCGCGCGGCCTGCAGGATCGTGGTTCCGTCCGGGACCTCGATCTCGATGTTATCGATGGTGACTTTGGGCATGGACGGCGGCGAATGTAGAAGTGCGCCGCCACCGGGGAGCGGTCCCCGGGAAGGGAAATGCGCGGTGGATCGTTGGTGCTTGGGGCGAAGCCGGTAGCAAACGGCCTTGGGAACGGGGAACGGGGCGCGATCACCCCCTTCCCGCCCACCCCGCACGACCTCCGCTGGCTTGCGGTTGCGTGGGGAACCTACTGGTACCATATGCACCGGCCGGCATTGATGGCAACAGGCCAAAGCGGATGCTCGTTTGCTGCTACAAGGGCGAGAGCCTGTGGAAGTCCCGGAAGCGGGCACACCTGCTCCTCACCAATAACACCCGCAACCATGTCGAACAACGAAACCACCACTGCCCCGCAGAACGCTGCGCCGAACAACACGGAAGCGACCAAGGACACGCCGACGACCGGGCAACCCGCCGCCAGCACGACGATCAAGCCCGAGCATAGCAATACGCCGGATGGCGGGCCCAAGGCAACCACAACAGGGGCTCCGAAAGCCGAAGCACCCAAAGCCGAAGACCGCAAGGACGTCGAGAACGACGAAAGCAAGAACATCCCCGATCCCGCGCGCACCACCGCGAAGGCAGGTGATAGCACCACCGGGAACAGTGCCGCCAAGTAAGCGGCTGTTCACCCCGGAGAGGCCGATCCCGCAGGTGGTTGAACGACCCACCTGCGGGTAAGCCCGATGCGGCCCATTGCCGAACGAGCGGACCCTACCTTCAGCGGGTCCGCAATTCCGGTAAGGTCATCGATGCCAGTGCCTTCATGAAAGGGTTGGTCGGGCTGGAGGCAGGCGAACTGCTTGGCAAGTAGCTGCACGAGATCGGCATATTGAAGGACATCGCCCACAGTGCAGACAATCCGGGCCCTAAAGGATCGCGGTTGATCGCACTCACCGGCTACGGCCAAGAAACCGACATTGCCCTAACGCGCGAAGCGGGCTTCGCTGCCCACTTGGTGAAATCCTGCGAGTTCGATGAACTGGAGGAGTTGATGCTGGAGGAGAAGTAGGTCCTTACAGTACCACGAAATGCCGTGTCCACAACCGCGCACCACGCTGATCGCTGCCTGTGGCCAGGTACATGCCCGGCTCCAAACCCGAGGTGTTGACTTGTCTGGACGTCTGTAGTTCGCTGGCTCGAAGCACTAAGCGACCGCTGGCATCCACTACAGTGAGGTCGGCTTGCTGCGTGCCTTCGATGTTCAGCATTGCGCCACTCTGCACCGGATCGGGCCAGAGATCCACGTTCACCTCTGACGATCGACTTTCTTCAACGCCCACAAGGGTGCAGAAGTCGTATGCGGTGGGGAGCGGAAGGTCAACCAGCATCATCGCGGTGTCGGCGAACGAGACAGTGCCCGGAGTGAATTGGGCGTCCGTGGTAATGTCAAGGAGCGAATCGGGCACATCGATGTAGTTGATCGGATAACCAGCGATCGCATCAAGCCTGCATCCGCTGAGCGGATCGATGGCCGAGCGCACCAGGAAAGGCTTTTTCTCGATGTAACCGAACGTTTGATCCGTGGTTTGGTACATCCCGGACATCCAGATCGAATCATGCTCAATGATCTCGGTCCGCGGCGACAATCCGTGAAGCAAATTCCCGATAAGTCCGGGGGAGGTCACCCTGAAGCCGCCTTGCATCGCCGTGCCCATGGAGTCCATCAAGTTCCATCCCCCGCCGATCTCCTCCATCCATATCCCATCATCGTTCCAGATCCGTGCCCCACCATAGTTCTCGTCCTCCTCAAAACGATGACGATACAGCTCTCCGTCCGGCGTGAACCACATCATGAACCAATAGCTCAAGCCCGTTTCACGATGACCGTGCACCACGAACTTCCCGCTGGGATGGACGACGATCCCGCTCGACCACACGTTCCATTGCGCATTGTTCATAATGAATTGTTTGCGCCACCCTTGTTGTCCGTTGGGATACACCTTCAGCACTTGAAGTTCAGGATACATCGCATTGTGTATGGCGAAGAGCACACTACCGTCATCAGCAAGAGCCATGGAACCAGAGGGATCGAAAGGAGTGTAGGGTAGTTCATGGACCACGGACCACAGCGGCGATCCGCTACCATCCACCTTGATCACGCACAGTTGTGGTCCGTATGGTGCGTCATACTCCCATAGCGATGCCATGATCGTGGAACCGTCCGCGAACGCAGCCATCCGCTCTTCCCAGAGGTACCCTTCCGTTGCGCGCACAACGGGACCAACAAAGCGATGTGCCCATTCGATCTGTCCAGAGGTGGTCAGTTTCAAGGCGATGTGTTCCACGGAAAAACTGTCCGGGACCACCTCCACCGTCTTCCCGGATGTCCAGATAACAAGACCATTGTCAGGGGTGGTGGCCAAACGCCCATAGAACAGGTAGTTCGGGAATAACGCATAGTGAACCTCCTTAACCCATTGTGGAACCCCGGCAGCATCAACCCGGATGATCTTCGGTTCAAGTCCGGTGGCAGTCTGCCAGATATAACCGCCACCATCCGGTGTCTTATGGAATTCGAAACGGCCCAGCGAATCGCCGATCGGTGCGGTGATGAATTCCTGATACTCCGTTTGGGCACTCGCGGTTGTGAGCACCATCAGGGAGACGATGCAGAAAGTAAGGGTCAGTGTGCGTTCCATGTGAACCGGCTTTGGACAACTAAGATGCATCTGGGACGGCTTCCGCCGTCCCTCATCCGTTCGCCCGCTCCAGCAACACATCGGCTTGGCAGGGCGTGCCGGGTTAGCGCGGCAGGGCATTTCAATCGTCATGCTCGAGACGAACGGCTACTTGGTTGCCGCGCACTACGATGTTACAGCCGCCCAATTCAGCAAACTGGTCGCCGCTGCACAGGCCGATCCGCTGGCCGTGGCGCCGAGCCTGCCGTTCACCATCACCCCTTCTGACGGGGAGGTGTGGCAGTAGCGACGTTCTGTGGCGCCTTGTGAGGCACTGATTCAGCGCACCAACAAACGCACACTGAGGTGGCCGCTCACGCTACAGAGCGTTTAGAGACCGGGGGACATGCCGTGCACATCGACAATAGCGCACGGGCGTTCAAGTTGTGAGGAAGTACATCTCCGACCACCCAGTTCGGTAGGCTGGGCTCGGCCCGGCCCATCGCTGCTGGTTGCGCACCAGCATCCATCCCAACCACCCGGACAAGTCGCGGAAAAAAGCCTCTTGCGGCCAAAAAATACCGTGAACTGGATATTGCGGAAGCCCTCGGGCATTGCCCTACTTCACGCGCCTGCCCAAGGTTGCTCCAAGACAGATCAGCACGGCGGCTTCGTAGGTTCACGGTCATGAACACACCCGCACTAATACTAGGAGTAACGCTGGCTGCGGTTTGGCCTCTGGCGGGCGTTGGGCAGAACTTGGTGCCGAACTGGAGCTTTGAGGATTATCTACAGTGTCCGGATAATCCAGCTCAGATTGAGAGAGCGCTCGGTTGGCGGCAAGTGCAAGGCACCCCCGAGTACTTCAACGTTTGCTCTACAGAGCCTTGGGCTTCGGTACCTGCTAATCGTGTTGGTTATCAGTTACCGCATTCGGGGGATGCATATGGAGGTTTGATCACCTACTCGGACTCGGATTGGTTCGACCCCCCCGAACTACTGCGCGAAGTGATCGGCATAGCGCTCTTGGAACCATTGGTACCCGGAATTCCCGTCACAATTTCATTCTGGGTAGCTCCAGCGGCATTTGGCATGGCCGGTACGCGCATAAAGTGGACCACGAGCGGAATTGGTGTGAAGTTCACCACCATGCCGCTTCAACTACAGGTACCTGAACCCGCAATGAACGATGCGGTAGTGTTCTTCAACAACAGCCTCCTGGATACGGCAGGCTGGAGCTTGGTCAGCGGCTCCTACATCCCTGATTCAGCTTACAACAGATTGTTGATCGGCAATTTCATCAGCGATTCATTGCTTTCAGTCGCGAATATTGACGCGCTCGGTACGTATGGCGTTGCGTACATCTATGTCGACGATGTATGTGTGTCGGCCATCGATGGCATCTGCGCAACTATGCAATCGACGATAGAGGTGAAGCACGGACCTGCATGGGTTATCGGGCCCAACCCGGTGTCCGGTTCAACCTGTTTGCGGTTTGAGGCACCCATCACCCACGATTGCGAGTTGGCCTTACGCGATGCAACCGGACGCATTGTTCATTTTGAGACCGTGCCGCGTGGGAGCATCCGTGTTGATCTTCATTTTGAGCGACTGAACTGCGGTCAATACCTGCTTGAGTGTCGACCTGCTCGCGGCGACGAATCTCCTTTTCGGTTCACGCTTGTCAAACCTTAACTTCTTATGCCATGAAAGAGGAAGGCGGCAACATCATCGGCTACATCGACAACACGCAGCGCAGAACGGAAGTCACGCGGCAATTGAGCACCGATGAGCTAGTGGTTACCCCCAATCCCTTCACGGAGAACCCCACCATCAGCTACCGCATTGGCACCAGCGGCCGCGCGCAACTGCGCGTAAGCAGCTCCAGCAGCCGCGAAATGGGCGTCCTGTACGATGCCGGCACCGAAGCTGGTCAGCACAGCATGGGTATGGAATACCGTGGGCATGGCCACCGGCCTCTACCTGCTTACGCTTACCGTTGACGGCAAGCGCGTTACCGAGCAGGCGGTGAAGGTGGAGTGAGCCAGGACCAACTTGAAGCACGAAGCCCCCGGACCTGTCCGGGGGCTTCGTGCTTGTGGGTCGTGGTTTTCAACAGGGCCTGTTGATACGCTCCCCTGAAAATACCCCAGGCGCGGGCTCGGGTTTCCCGAGTGCGCTATCGGTTCAGGGCATTTGGCCCGCCTCATAACGCATCCCCGCAAAACGGCGAAAGGCAAACACCGAGGTGCTTGCCTTTCCGTCCGTCCATGCCGCGCTTCCTTGGTTTTACCGTGGATACGACAGGGGCGCTGAGGTAATTGCCACTGCCGTGCCAACCCACTGAAAGGCCGTTCCGTAGCATCGCCATGTGGTGTAGCCACCCCGATCGCGCACAAAGGGTTCCACAGAGCGTGTCGGCACATGCACACCGCATTGCGATCGCGTACAGCACAACAAAAAGAGCGCGGGTAGATACCCGCGCTCTTTGATCAGGTCGCGATCAATCCTTCTGCATCCTACGCACCAACTGGCCGTGGTCGGTATCGGCCACGAACAGAAAGAGGCCGGAGGGCAGGTGTGTAACATCGATGCCGCCGGCACTATTGCCGGTGCGGTCCAGCGCAACGCGGCCATGTGCATCGAACAAGCGCACACGCTCCACTTGCGCTCCGTCCACGGTGAGGTGCAACTCGTTATGCACCGGGTTGGGGAACAAGTCGAAACGGACCGACGTCGCCGGCTCGGCCATACCCACGTTGAGGCAACCGTTGGTGGGGGCATTGCCATAGGTGAACACAATGGCCGCGCACTCGGTGATCTGCGTTCCCGTGCCGATATCAGCCACGTTCGCAGCATCGAGGATGAAGACCTGGTTGTTGTTGCCGTTGACGAAGGTGCCGGCGCTCTTGGTGATCAGGATGTTGTTGTCGCCGATCAAAGTGCCGGTACCCAATTCCTCCACCACAACGGTGTTCCCGTTGCCCGTTACAGCTGCCAGGCCGGCATCGCAGACCCAGATGAACTGACCCGTCGCCGGGGTTGTTCCTTGGATAGTGCTGACCGGGATCGCATTGGCCGGTATGTCGATCGTGCATTGCCCCATGACGGAAGCACTTGCTGAGAGCAGGAGAAGCAGTGTTGTGGATCTTATCATTCGTTCTGTTTTGGTTTTCGGGGAAGCTAGGGCATCCCCTACCCGGCGACCGGTTTATTAACCACCCGGGCCCACCTAGCACAAGGGTCCAAAACGGAGACCGGCAAGCACCGTAGTGTTTGCCTGTCCGTCTTCGTCGCTATTCCTTGGTACTACCGTGGATACGACAGAGTTGCTGAGGGTATTGCGCTCGGCGTGCCAGCACTGGCCGCGTGAACGACAACGGCTATGGTTTCCTGGTAGGTACCGGTGTGCGGTTCAGGCATTTCTATGCGGGTGCGCGCTACAACATGGGCATGGAACCCATGGGCAGCGGCCCCTTCTTGGGCGATGTGTACAGCAGGCAGATCCAAGGCTATCTAGGCGTGGGCTTCTTCAAGCCGTTCGAACGCGATAAGAAGAAGGACAAGAAAAACAGGTGACAATGCGCATACCATTGAGCTGCGCAGAAAATCGGCAAACAGCTATTCCTTTATCGCACGACCTACGCTGCGATGCACGCCATCGAGCGCCTCAATGGTGTATACCCCTGATGGGAGTTCGGACAGGTCCAGCACTCCTGCAGCATTCTGGAGCGCACCGCTCAACACTCGTTTTCCACTGAGGTCGTATACGAACAACTCGGTTGATCGCATCCACGAGCCGTTCAGATTTACCTGAAGGGGGCCTTGTGTCAGCATAGGCGAGATACTTATCGTGCATTCTCCAATGTCCGCTATCCCCGTGGCTTGCTCCACGCGAAAGAGCGCCGGTGCGGTAACGACGGGCAGGTTGACGTCGAAGAAGATGTTGGCAACGTTCCGCACTTCATCACCTAGCGCAAGACTGGGAACGGTGGTGAGTTTGAACTTCGCATAGCCTTGTGATCCGATCTGGTCGGCACTGCTATCCGGGAGATAGATGGGGTCGAAAAGGAATGTGAGCACACCGCGTAGCAGCGACCATGAACATGGGTGACTGGAGCTCATGAAGCTCATGCTCATTGGGTCGAGTAGCGAGCTGAGCGTATCGGTTATGATAACGCGCGCTGCCGGATAATTCCCTGTGTTTTGGAAACGGATGGTGTAGGTGAGCTCTTTGCCTAGAGCAACCTCGGCGGGGGTGGCGGTTGAAGGCTCGACCAATTTGTCGTTCGGGTCCCAAGCGGCGAGAACAAGCGTCTGGGCCGCCGAGGTATTGTTGGATGGGTCGAGATCGGTAGCGGTGGTCTGCATGGTAGCCGTGCAGGTGACCAAAGCTCCGGGCAACAAATTGAAGGGGATCTGTACTTCGATCGTGAAATGGCGGTTCTCTCCGATCGCCAAATTGTTCACTGTCCATTCAAGGGTGTTGCCGTTCACAGTGGCTGGATAAGGCCAAGTGCTTTCATACTGCACACCCGGGTCCAGTTGCACGGTAAGGGTGCCTGAAGCGATCTCCGATCCCAGATTGAGCAAGCTCACATCCCACCAACTGAAGAAGCCGGGGTGCGCCTGCGAGAGCGTGAGGTCCAGCGCAACATCCGTCATGCCCGGTGTCAGTTGGTACGCGAAATCGTTCAGTGAATCCACCGGGGCGCCCGTTGTGATGGAAGCGGTCAAGAGTGTTGGCGACACCGAACTCAGGTAAGGGTTCGCAGGTAACGGAGTGACCGTGTAGGTCCCGGTATCCAAAGGCATCCTCCACACTCCATCAGGCATCGCGCCGACCATTCCCCACGGACTGACCATAACCGCATCGGATGGCAACGCACCCTCGCCGATATCCTGCACGCCATCATTGTCAAGATCATGCCAGATATGTCCCGAAAGCAGCCCCGGCCCATAGATGCACGGCGAGTTGGGATCGCAGAGTTGCAGGAAGGGGGGCAAGATCAATTCCGCTGGATCCGCGACAAATGGCAAGTTGGGCAGGCAGGCCACCGAGCCGTAGCTCAATTCCAAATGGTCCATTTCAGCCGGCAACGAGGGCAGGCAGATCGTGCTGTTGGTCATCAATTGCAACGTGCCCAGCATGGGTGGCAGTGAATCCAGCTGAAGGAGGTCGCTTGTGATGGCCAGACGACGGAGACCATTTGGAAGGGAGGGCAGGGCAAGTGGTATTCCGCCAATGCCGTTGAAGAAGAGAAGTGTATCCAAGGTGGCGGGGAACGGACCGATCAATGTGCTTTCCCAGCTATCATTCGGCCAGCCACCATTGAAATAGTGGAGCGGGGCAAACAGTTGTATCGGGCCGGTGAAGCCAAAGCCCTGAAGGGTCAACCGTTCCAACGAATCGGGCAGAACCGGTGTGACAACACCCGCTCCATTGCACTGTATCGTGAGGTCCTTGATGTGGTGGAGATGTTCTATCCCTGTCAGGTCGAGCGTATTCGTGTTCAGGTAGGCCGTGTGCACGGTATCAAGCGCGGGATGGTTTGGATCCAAATACCCGGCAGCATCCACACAACCCGGTGCCAGCTGGTTCATCCAACCGCGCAGCCAGGGATCAGGTATGTATTCCAACTGGGCCCGAAGGCTTGTGTGGAACAATGAGCATGCGGCCACGAGGAGGACGGACGCAAGCGCTTGTGCGGTGGCATTTTTCATGATGCGTTGATCTGATGGATCGGTGGGCAATAGGCAGACGCCGATGCTCCGTCACATGCTGTCCCGTTGCACAAAATAGTTGCCCGCTGCAGGTGGATAGCTCCTGTCGCGATCAGCGCAGTCCTTGCATGCCCCCCGCATCATCCCACCCCTCAATGCATCGGCCGCAGCTCCGCAACCTGTCCGCCGGTGGCGCGATCGATGATCCGCACCAAGCCGACTTTGTCGATGCAGGCGATCTGCTTCCCATCCGGCGATAGCCGCGAGTAGAAGGATCGCACATCGCCGAGCGGCTCTTTCTTCTTGCCTTCGGCGTCCATGGTGTAGGCCATCGGCTCGCCCTTCTTGGCGCTATGGCTGTAGATGATCGTGCGCGCATCGGCATCCGCCCAAGCCGGAAAGGTGTTGCTCAGCGTGTCGTTGGTAAGGTTGTGGTCGTTCGTTCCGTCCGCGCGCATCACGTGTACTTGGTCCTTGTTGTCGCCGTTCGCGGCGTAGTACACAACGCGGTCGTCCCTTGGTGACCATGATGGGCTGTGCGCGTTATCGCCCTTGCTCACTGTTAGGCGTTGGTAGCCGCTGCCGTCCACGCGTATGCGGCAGATCTCCACCTTGCCGTCGATGGTGGCATTGTACACCAAGGCCATTCCATCCGGCGACCACGAGGGGCTGTAGTCGTCGGTGGGGTTGGTGCTTACCGGACGCGCATGGCGGCCATCGGCATCCATCGACCAGATGTTGCGCTTGCCGTTCCTCAACTTGCCCACCGCAATGCGGTAGCCGTTGGCCGCAACCGCAACGGTATAGGCCGAATCGGCCACCACAGTATCCACCTTGCTGCGTATATGGAAGCGGTGCACCTTCCACTTGTGCGGCGCGAAATCGGACCAGTCCCTGTTGTGCCACAGCACGGAGCAATAGATGTATTGCCCGTCCGGCGACCACGCTATATCCTGTATGCCGGCGATCAAGCTGTCCTGCTGGGCGCTAGCGCCAACCGTAGACAACAGCAGGAAAGAAGAGAGCAGCTTGCGGAGCATGGTGTAAGGTGTACCCAAAGGTTGGGCGAACGCCGCGCTTGTGGTCGCCGATAAGGTTTGTTGGCAAGGGGCGTTAATCCTTACATGTCATGCGAACACCATTTCCCCCAACCACCCGGACAAGTCGCGGAAAGGGGCCTTTTCGTGCCAAAAAATACCCGATCCAGGGGATTGCATAAGCCCTTGGGTCTACTCTGCTTTACCCTAACCAAGCATAGGGGTTTTGAGCACACTTGGTCAATCTGGGAACACCGACTTACCGGAATTGCCGAACACCGGATAACAAAGTAGGCGCACACATAACCCTGTTTCATCATGAAAGCCCATAGAGACCCGCTGATCCAATGCACCCTCGCAATGGCCCTGCTTCTGTTGTTCTGCAGCGCATCACAAGCGCAGTACATCGATCTGGATCCATCTTTCGATCCCGGAGCCGGGCCCACCGGTGGGAGCGGCGGGTCGGTGGTTTGCATGCTGCAGAACCCCAACGGCGACGTGATCGTTGGCGGGAACTTCACATCATTCGACGGTAATGGCCAACTGCAAAGCGCCCTACTGGACGATGATGGAAACTACCAGGCTTGGGGTGCCAATTTTTACCCTGGTTCCACCACAGCCGGCTATGGGTGCGTGTATTCCATGTGCATCGATGCCAACAATGATCTGATAGTAGGTGGGCTCTTCGATACTTACGCAATCAACAGCAGTGGAACAGGAGCACAGTCCGCGCCCTATCTAGCACGGGTGGACAGGGACGATGGTTCGTGGGTGGGTATTCCCAACATCGGGTTGGGGTTCGCACAGATCACAGGGGGGCAACCTTTGGTAGTACACAAGGTGATTCCATCGGGCAATGACCATCTGCTGGTTGGAGGAGCGTTCGATACATACGACGGATACAACATCAACACCGTGAGTCCGTTGCGGAATTTAGTGCGGATAGAGAATGATGGGGACTTGGATGACACGTTCTCCGCAGCCTGCGCCACGTATTTCCAAACCGGGGCGTACTTCGCAAATGGTATGGTGTTGGCGATCAAGCAGATCGGCTCGCGTATTTACGTAGGCGGCGATTTTGTCTACGCCGGCTCTGGGAAGACCTATCACCGCATACTGGCTTTGACAACAAGTGGCACGTTGATCGCCACCTTCGATCCTCCGAACGATATCGACGCGGACATTGAGTGGATAGAAGAAGGACCGACTGTAGGGATGGTTCCAACCATATATATCGGTGGTGGTTTCCAAAATTGCAGCGGGTCACAAACAGGGGTTGCGCGATTGTTTGAGGACGGCACGAAGGACACATCCTTCGGAAACCCCAACATGTACGTCTGCGGTACAGGCGCACGAGAGGGTTTTGTTGATGGCGCAACCGGCAACGTTTACGTTACAGGTTGCATCAGCAACGGCGGCGGCGCTTACTGGAACGGTGTCATACGGTTGCTGCCCGATGGAACTGTAGACCCGGCATACGAGCCGGATGGCGAAGGTTTCGGCAGTGGACAAGCGTATACGATGATCTACGCCTCCCCGGACCATGCATACTATGCCGGAGACTTCGACACGTTCGAAGGCGGCACGCCTACTACCATCCATAAAGTGGCACGCCTCGCTGATCCTGGAACGCAGTGCGTTGACCTCACCATACACTACGGCTCGTCCGCAGCGGACATATCATGGGTGATCGATGGCCCGACAGATGCTTCCGGTAGTGGGACTTCCACTGTTGATGACAACCAGACAAGAACCTACACGTACTGTCTGTTGCCGGGCGACTACGACATTGCGATAACCCCTGCGAACGGGGCAAGTGCGGTCGGCTGGTACTTGTCGGCATACGCTCAACCAACCATACGGTTCATCGACAATGAAAATGGTTGGAACCCGTTCTCCGGGGTGAGCAGTCCCGGGCAGCATAACACCAATTTCCCGGATTTCCAGATACCCATGGGTCCCGCGATGATCACGAGCGGCGGTGGGGTTCAGCCTTCAAGTGATGGTTTGAAATGGAAAACTGGTTCAACGAATTGCGGAGGGGGTACGACCGGTGTGAATGTCACCTCGAATGTTGCTGCTGTGCAATTCGACTACTTCGATCCTGACGGCCAGCTTATGGCGCAGCCACAACAAGGTGCTACACCATGCAGCACTGCTTTGAGCCGTGATCACCGCGGGCACATTGATGGCAATGGCGACGTACAACCGAGCGACTATGAAGAGGGCCGAATAAACCGGGGAGTATGGTTGAATGTTCGTGCCCGCGGCTATGCTTCTGGTAGCCCTACAACCACGTTCGGCCCGGTGTGCTATATCTGTTTCAACAGTACTGTCACGGCCTGCAACCCAACACCCAACATCCAAGGCGGTGGTGGTGATCGCGCGGTGATCATCGATCTTCCGGAGGAGGGTCTCTTCCCGAACCCTTCAGCGGACGGCAAGGCCACTTGGGTGTTCGAACAATTAATGGAGGTCGTTACCACCGTGGTCGTGCGCGATGCCATGGGACGTGTTGTGCCTTGCGCAGTGGAGCGCAACACCGATGATGAAGGCATCCAACGTTTGGGCGTGGACATCGGTAACGTGCCGCCCGGTGTATATTTCTTGTGCGCCCAACAGGGCTCGAAAAGCAAAGTGGTGCGTTGGATGATCCAGTGAAATGAGCACACCGCAATAGCGGTGCGGAAATGCGAAGGGGCCGCCTAACAGTAGTTGGACGGCCCCTTCTTTTCGCTTGAGCATGTTCGGCTTGCTTGCCGAATGCTCATCAGATCCAGGCCTCTGGCCCGCCTCGACATTAGTGCAACACGGACGGGAACCGTGGCCTCGTTGCACATCGCCGATAAGGTTTGTTGGCAAGGGGCCGTGGTCGTTACATGCCATGCGAACACTATGAACCCGCCCCCAAGCGGCTTAAGAGCACGTACACGGGCTAGGCAAATGAAGGGCCTAGCCCGAAGCATAGTAAGCAGCGCCCGCCAATTCAGTATTCAACGGCAAGGAGCTTGTCGACCAGCGTTGATAGACATGGTACCCGCACATCACCGCAGTTACCCCCTTCATCCGCCTGCGCCAACAGCCCCGTCGATCCGTGCTTGTGTTTTGCGGTGCCTTGCATTTAGTTTTAGTGTACCAAGCAAGAACCGATGCGACCCAGCGTACATACCACCACGGCCGACGCCAGCCACCTTACCGAACGGGTGCTGCTGCGCCGGTACAAACCCAACAGCACGATCAACGCGGCCACCATGGCCGAGAACCAGGAGGCGGTACGCTTCCTGCCCGGCCCCGATCCGGAGGCGGTGATCGTTACCATCCCCGAGAGCGCACGTTTCGCGCTGAGCTTCGTGGAGGTGACCCCATGGACGGTGCTCGGCTTGGACCGCGTTACGCACGTGCTGGCATGGGTGGCCGAGGGCGCGCTCTACGACCAACTCCGCGACTTCCACCTACAGGACCCGCCGCCCGATATCCACTTCAAGGTGTTCTCCGAACTGGACGATGCCAAGGCTTGGGTGAAGCAGATGCTGCGGCCGTAAGGGCCGCGGCTCAGTTGCCTTCCTCTTCCACCAAGAGCAGTTGCTCTTCGGGCACCTCTTCGGGTGGCACGCGCTTGAGCGCTTGCGATAGGAAGGCGAAACCGGCCCCCAGCAGCACCGGCACAATGGCGAGCACCAACCAGTAGGCCGTGCGGCTGTGCCATAGCAACTGGTAGGCTTCGCCCAGCAGGCCCAGCACGCCCAGCCCAAGGCCGATGCGCCCAATGGCACGGCCACCCGTGCTATCGAAGTAGTGCAGCAACCGCATGGTGGTGATCGATACCAAGCGTGTGAGGACGTACACCGCCACGATCTGGATGCAGGTGCCCATGATCACGCTCAGGCTGGCGAGGCGCATCAGTTCATCGCGGCTCCTGCCGAAGCGCAGGGCCAGCAACCCGAGCACCGTAAGCACCACCCATGTGCCCAAGAAGGCGAGCACGCTCTTTACCATGATGATGAAGTACAGCGTTTGGAACACCCCCGTTACCACCAGCAGGAAGAGCGCACCGTTGCGCGCCTCCGGTGTGCTATCGCGACTGCGGAAACCCGTGAGGCCATCGTGCAGGTCGGTGTTGCGCAAACGCCTACCGCTGGTGCGCACCCATCGCTCCGCGCGGGCGATCGCTTTCGGATAGCGCAGTTCCAACAGCACGCACAGCAAGCCGCCCAGGAACAGCGGGAAGGAAACGTGCTGCACCAGATCGGGGTGCGGGAGCCAACCCCAATAGACGGATTCAGGAGAGATCATCGCAGCGGTGCATCAGGCCAACCGCATGGGGACTAGTTGGTGCGCCCAAAGTATTCCGCCCCGATGAGAGATGCAATGGTGTTTTGTGAACGCCGCCTACGCGTAGGCCCTCTCCTTCCTGAACGGCTCCTTGGCGAACTGGTTCGGGTCCTTGATCCTGGTGGGATACTTCACGTGGAACTCGAACTCGTCGGGGAAGTGGTCCACATGGAAAGCTGCTATTCCGTTCGGTGCACGTCTCGTCCATAGCGAAGGCCGCCGTCCATTACCATTGACCTGATACCTCCGAATGAAAACAGAACTCCACCTTCCCTTCGCGCTCTCCATAGCGCTCAGCACAACCACGGCATGCGCCCAGCTGGTGTTCGTGCCCGATGTGGACTTCCGTGCGGCCTTAAATGCTTGGATGCCCGGCGTGGTGGATGTCAACGGCTATATCGACACGCAGAACCCGGATGTGGCCAGCGTGGATACGATGGGTGTTTCCGGGGCGTGGTACGGAACGGGGTTCTCGATCGACTGGCCCAATGCCGACCTCACCGGACTTGAGGCCTTCAGCGATCTTCACGAGATCGGCTTCGATGGAATTGATGGGGCCGTGGTGATCGGTTCATGGCCTCCGAACTTGTGGGAGTTAGGGATCCGTGATTGCATGATCAGCTCTCTACCGCCTTTCCCGCCCAGTACATATTTGTTGGACCTCAACAACGTTGCTGGCCTTTCGCAGCTGCCAACGTTGCCAGCCCTGATGTATCAGTTGGGCGTGATCAACTGTCCTGACTTTACTGACTTGCCCCCGCTGCCACCCGGGCTAGCTGTGCTCGGCTTGGCCGATCTGCCATTGTTCTCAACCATACCCCCTTTGCCGATCGGTCTCGAGCATTTGAGTCTTGAGGAGTTGCCCTTGTTGACGACCGATCCCCAGTTGCCGAACACCCTCTTGAACTTGTATCTGCGTGAGTTGCCGGGTCTCTTGAGTTTACCCGACTATTCCGCGATCAACCTGGAGGAGCTCACTTTATTCGGATTCACCCAGGATTCCCTTCCACCGTGGCCGGCTTCACTCCTGGGGCTTTCGCTTTGGGATCTTCCATTCGTTGAGTCGCTGCCGCCCTTCCCGCCACTGTTCAATTACCTCGACATCGCGGACATGCCGGTATTGCACTGCTTGCCAGCGCTACCGGATACGATGGTCTCATTCCTCTTGGACGACTACGCCGTTAACTGGGGGTTACCACCCACAACGGACATTGGCTGCCTGCCCAACATCCCGATCATAACGGACTATGGATCGATATTCTTTAACGGGGTTACCTATCCAGTAGATCAATCAGATGTGTGTAACGCCCTCGATAGTGCGTGCTCTTCGGCGAACGCGGCTGTGTTGGGCACCACTTACTGGGACCAGAACAGCAACGGTGCATTGGATATCGGCGAGTCTGGCTTACCGGGTATCCAGTTAGTGGCCACGCCGGGTGCTTATGTATCCGGCTCCTTGGCGAACGGCACTTACGAACTGTCCCTGCAACCCGCGGCCTACGTTCTGACGCCAGTGTATTACTACCCGTACGTCGCTTCGATCACCCCGCCATCGATCGCCATTGCCCCACAGAGCAACACTGACGTGCTGCCAGGGAATGACTTCGGGATCACCTTCATGCCCAACGTTCAAGATCTGATCGCGTACTTCTCATCCACTGAAGCACGACCCGGGTTCAACACCACTTGCTGGGTCGGTTATCTCAACTATGGTACGCAAGTCCAGGATGGCAGCGTGAGCTTCACCATTGACCCACAGCTATCGTTCGTGAGCAGCACCGTGCCCCCTGATGTTGTGAACGGCAATACGCTCACGTGGAACTTCACGCAGTTGCAGCTCGGGGAGTACCGGAGCATCGGTCTGGTGCTCAACACTTGGTCGGGGGCTTCGCTGGGGTCGGTCATTTCGCATGCGGTTGTGGTCGATCCCCTGGCCACCGATCAAACGCCATTGGACAACGCCATCGCCTATGCCGATTCGGTCGTGGGCAGCTACGATCCCAACGACAAGCAAGTTGAACCCGCACAGCTTACCCCCGCTCAAGTCGCGGCAGGTGAGCGCGTCAACTACACCATCCACTTCCAGAACACGGGCACCTATCCGGCAGAACGTGTGGTGATCACCGACACCCTGAGCAGCGACCTGCAATGGAGCACCATGCACCTGATCGCGTCATCGCATGCGAACACCTGGTACATCAGCAACGGCGTGCTGCATGTGATCTTCGACAGCATCATGCTGCCAGACAGCGTGAGCGATGAGCCGGCAAGCCATGGCTTTGTGAAGTTCAGCATGCAACCTGCAGGCACCTTGGGTCTCGGAAGCGTTGTGGACAACATCGCCAACATTTACTTCGACTACAACGAACCTGTGATCACGAACGCAGCAGCGTTCATTGTGGAAGACCTCGTTGGAATGGCGGATGTCGATGGAAATGACGTGCGCGTATTCCCGAACCCAGCGAGCGATATGCTGACGGTTGTGTCGAAGGCGGCTTTCACCAATGCACCTATCGAGATCATTGACGTGACCGGTCGCACAGTATTGCGCGGCGCGGTGAGCGGCCAGCGCACAACGCTGGACATCGCGCATCTAACGGCCGGTGTTTACCAATTGAGGATCGAAGAACACGGCGCCATGCGCATCGTGAAGCAGTAAGTCCGCAGGTGAGCGATCACGTCGCGGCCCCTACGCGTACGCCCGCTCCTTCCTGAAGGGCTCCTTGGCGAAGTGGTTCGGGTCCTTGATCTTGGTGGGGTACTTCACGTGGAACTCGAACTCGTCGCGGAAGTGGCGGATGGCTGAAGCCACGGGCCAAGCTGCGGCATCGCCCAATGGGCAGATGGTATTGCCTTCGATCTTCTTTTGGATGTCCCACAGCAGGTCGATGTCCTCCATGTGGCCACCGCCGTGCTCGATGCGGTAGAGGACCTTCTCCATCCAACCGGTGCCTTCGCGGCACGGACTGCACTGGCCACAGCTCTCGTGGTGGTAGAAGCGTGTGTGGTTCCACGTGCTGCGCACGATGCACGCACTGTCGTTGTATGCATAGAAGCCTCCGCTGCCGAGCATGCTTCCGCTGATGAAGCCACCATCGCTCAAGCTCTCGTAGCTCATCAAGCGCGGTTCGCCTTTCGCGGTCTTCAAAAAGAGTTCGCCGGGAATGATGGGCACACTGCTGCCGCCGGGCACCACCGCCTTCAATGGCCGGCCACCGCTCACACCGCCGCAGTACTCATCGCTCATCAGGAATTCCTCGGCACTCAGGTTCAGGTCGATCTCGAACACACCGGGCTTGCTGATATGGCCGCCCGCGCTGATCAGTTTGGTGCCTGTGCTCTTGCCGATCCCGATCTTGGCGTATTCCTCGCCGCCATCATTGATGATGGGCACCACCGCAGCAATGGTCTCCACGTTGTTCACCACGGTGGGACAATCGTAAAGTCCTTTCACCGCCGGGAAGGGCGGCTTAATGCGCGGATTGCCGCGCTTGCCTTCCAGGCTTTCCAGCAGTGCGGTTTCCTCGCCACAGATGTAAGCGCCTGCGCCCACGTGCACATATATCTCGTGATCGAAACCGCTGCCGAGGATGTTCTTGCCGAGCCAACCCGCAGCGCGCGCTTCAGCGATCGCCGTTTCCAGGATGTGGCTGATGTAGAAGTACTCGCCCCGGATGTAGATGTAGCTCACATTCGCTCCCATCGCGAAGCTCGATGTGATCATGCCCTCGATCAGGATGTGGGGGATCAGCTCCATCAAGTAGCGGTCCTTGAAGGTGCCCGGTTCGCTCTCGTCGGCGTTCACCACCAGGTAACGCGCCACGCCCGGCGGCTTGGCCATGAAGCTCCACTTCAACCCCGTTGGGAAGCCCGCACCACCACGACCACGCAGGCCGCTCTTCTTCACTTCCTCCAGCACCGTCTCCGGTGTCATGGTCTTCAGCGCTTTCTCCACGCTGCGGTAACCGCCGTTGGCGCGGTAGCCCTCCAGCCCACGGATGCCGGGCTTGTCGATGTGTTCGAGCAGGAGTTTGCGGCCCATGGCTCAGTGGTCGGTATAGTACTGGCGTTTGTTCTCGGCACGCATTTGTTCGATCAGCGCATCGGCCTTCTCGGGCGTCAAATGCTGGTGGAACTTGGCACCGCATTGCAGCATCGGCGCGTAGCCACAGGCACCGAGACATTCCACGGCTTTCAGTGTGAACATGCCGTCCTTGGTGGTCTCCCCCACATGGATGTTCAGGCGCTTCTCCAAGTGCGTGATCAGCTCATCGGCACCGCGCAACATGCATGGCGTTGTGTGGCACACCTCCAAGTGATAAGTACCGACCGGATGCAGGTTGTACATGGAGTAGAACGATGCCACCTCGTACACCTCGATGTGCTGGATGCCCATCACTTGCGCTACGGCGTCCATGGCGTTCACGCTCAACCAACCGTTGTTCTCCGTCTGCGCAATGTGCAGGATGGGCAACAACGCGCTCTTGCTCTTCCCTTCCGGGTACCGCGCCATGATCGCGCGGCATTGCGCCAGCCCGGCTTCGCTGAAGTTGAAAGGCGGAGTGCCTTCTGTTACGGTAACGGCTTTTACGGTAGCTCCCATTGCGAGGTGTGCAAAGAAAGGCGAAGGATACTATGTGTGGGGGCTGAAGGCTGCGCCTTTTTCACCGCCACGGCGCAACGGACGCTACGGTTGCGCCACGTTCATGTGGGGATCCCGATCAACTATTGCCTTTCGTTGTGGTTCCGTGGCGTTCGTGGCGGCCTTGCGGTGAAACGAACACCGCTATACGGGCATCCCGTTCGCCACACGCCTGATCCCGTCTTTCATAAGGATCGTATTGAAGTTGATGAGCAGTCCAAGTCGATTTCCGGTCAGCTTCAAATAGGTGAGCAACTGCGCAGTGTGTATCGGATGCAATTCGTCCACTGCCTTCACCTCCACGATCAGCTTGCCTTCGATCCATAGATCCAGCCGATAGCCAGCATCCAACTTCACTCCGCCATATTCAAGCGGCAAGGGATGTTGATGCAGCACTGCCAGCCCCATCGACCGGATCTCATGGATCAAGCAATGCACATATGCACTCTCCAACAACCCGGGACCAAGCGCACGATGAACCTTGAACGCTGCATCCAAGATCAACCTGGCCAAGCGATCCTCTTCAACCATTCGTGGCGGTCCCGTGGCGTCCGTGGCGTCGTGGCGGTGGTGGGCTCACGCGTCCAATTCACCCGCGATCACGTTCATGCTGCTCATGGTAAGGATCGCATCGCTCAACATGGTGCCTTTGATCATCTCCGGATAGGCCTGGTAGTAAATGAAGCACGGCCTGCGGAAGTGCAGGCGGAAAGGCGTGCGGCCACCATCGCTCACCAGGTAGAACCCGAGTTCGCCGTTGGCGCCTTCCACGCAGTGGTACACTTCGCCCATCGGCACATTGCTCTCGCCCATCACCAACTTGAAGTGGTAGATGAGCGCTTCCATCTCGTTGTACACTTCCTCCTTCGGCGGCAGCACCCACTCGGGCACGTCGGCCGTGAAGGTCTTTTTGTCCGGCATCTTGTCCAGTTTCTCCACGCACTGGCGGATCATGCTCAGGCTCTCCTTCATCTCCTGGCTGCGCACCATGAAGCGATCGTACGTGTCGCCGCTCTGCCCTACCGGTATGATGAAGTCCAGATCGTTGTAGGAGCAGTACGGGTCCATTACGCGCACATCGTAATCGAGTCCGCATGCGCGCAGGTTGGGACCGGTGAAGCCATAAGCCAATGCGCGCTCGACGCTGAACGGGCCGCAGTTGATGGTGCGGTCCATGAAGATGCGGTTGCGCACCAACAGGTTCTCGAACTCCTGCAGTTTCTTCGGGAAGGTGTCGATGAAATGGCGGATCTTGGTCCAGGCCACATCGTTGAAGTTGCGCTCGAAACCGCCCACACGCCCCATGTTGGTGGTGAGGCGCGCGCCGCAGATCTCCTCGAAGATCTCGTAGATGAACTCGCGCTGCTGGAAGATGTACGTGAAGCCCGTGAGCGCGCCGGTGTCCACACCGATCACACTGTTGCAGATGATGTGGTCGGCGATGCGCGCCAGCTCCATCACGATGATGCGCAGGTAATCGACGCGCTTCGGTGTTTCGATGCCGCACAGCTTCTCCACCGTCATGTGCCAGCCCATGTTGTTGATGGGGGCACTGCAGTAGTTCATGCGATCGGTGAGCGGCGCGATCTGGTAAAAGGGCCGACGTTCCGCCAATTTCTCGAACGCGCGATGGATGTAGCCGATGGTCTGCTCCGCGCTCTGGATGAACTCGCCGTCCATCGTCAGTACGTTCTGGAAAATGCCGTGCGTGGCCGGGTGCGTTGGACCGAGGTTAAGCGTGTTGAGCTCCTTGTGCTCACCAGCCTGCACCAGATCGTGCTGCCAGTAATCGGGTTTCACGATCTCCTTGCTCATCCTTCAACCAATTTCTTGATCGCCTTCAGCACCCCATCCCAGTTGTGGTCGGATTGTTCGCGTTGCGTGGGGTTCGCGAATGCGTCCTGCCGCACCTTCAACAATGTTCCGGTCCCTTGCGGCTCCAGCGTGTTGGTTACCACCATGTAGTTCTCCGGAACATCGGGCAGGCCCGAGAACGCGCTCCAGTAGCTGTATTGGAAACAGCGGTCAACATCCAGTTGCAGGATGGTGCCTTTGTCTTCGTAGCTCTTCCCTTCCCACTCCCCGACGAAGCGTAGCGCACTGCCTTTCTTCCAGTCGCTGATGGTGTTGGTGCCGAAGAGGTAGACCTTGATCTCGGCGGGATCGGTGAGCGCTTTCCAAACGCGCGCGGGCGGTGCGTCGATCACGATCGACTTCTCCAACGCGGGTATGGTGGCCGTGGTGCTCATCGTCCGAACATGCTATCGTCCTTGTCCTCGCGCATGGGATCTTCCAGCGGGTAATCCTTCCGCATCGGGAAGGCGGGAAAATCCTCCATGTTGAGGATGCGTTTCAAGTTGGGGTGCCCGGTGAATTGCAGGCCGAAGAAGTCCCACGTTTCACGCTCCATCCAGTTCGCCGCTTCCCACAGCACCGTTGCCGTTGGGAAGACCGGGTCGCTCAGCTTGGTGAAGGTCTTGATGCGGATGCGATGCCCGTTGCGGAAGCTGTGCAGGTGGTACACCAGTCCGAGCTCCAGTTCGGTGCCCGGGTGGTGCATGCCGCACATTGTCGTCAGGAAATTGAAGTCGAGCTGCTCCTTCAGATGCCGGAGGATGTCGAGGATGTGGCCCTTCTTCACGGTGATGCACAACATGTCGTGCAGCCGTTCGTGCGACAACACTTCGCCACTGAACGCAGCGCTCAACTGGTCGATCACCAGCTGATCACGATCGGCTTTCACTGCAAAGGCTGGCACGCGTCAGTCGATCTTGTAGGTCTTCATCAGGTCCTCGTACTGCTTGCTGTAGCGGCGACGCAAGCTCTCTTGCCCTACCAATGCCTGGATCTTCAGGATGCCATCGATCACCTGCTCGGGGCGCGGAGGACAGCCGGGGATGTAAACATCAACCGGTATGATGCGATCGATCCCCTGCAGCACGCTGTAGGTATCGAAGATGCCACCGCTGCTCGCGCACGCACCCATGCTCAACACCCACTTGGGTTCGGCCATCTGGGTGTACACATCGCGCAGTACCGGTGCCATTTTCTTGGCAATGGTGCCCATCACCATCAGCAGGTCGCTCTGTCGCGGACTGAAACTGAGGCGCTCCATACCGAACCGCGCCAAGTCATAGTTCGCACCCATGGTGGCCATGAACTCGATGCCGCAGCAACTGGTGGCGAAGGGCAACGGCCAAAGGCTGTTCTGGCGTGCGAGCCCGACCGCATCGGCCAATTTGGTGGCGAAGAAGCCAGCGCCCTCGTGCCCTTCCGGCCCTTGGACTATCGTTGGCTTGCCCAGCTCGGGGCGGGGCGCCAACTGGTTGTTCGCGAGAGCGAGCTCGCGCCCGTGCGCATCCTTCATGGTTCCCATTTGAGTGCGCCTTTCTTGATCACGTAGTAGAAGCCCGCCAGCACGAATGCGATGAAGAGGAACATTTCCACGAGGCCGGCGAGACCGAGCGCCTTGAAATTCACGGCCCAGGGATAGAGGAATATCACCTCCACATCGAACAGCACGAAGAGGATGGCGATCAGGAAATACTTCACGCTGAACGGTGAGCGCGCGTTGCCGTACTGCTCTATCCCGCACTCGAAGTTCTCGTCCTTCACCTTGCCATGGCGCTTGGGGCCAAGCCATGCAGCAGCCCCCAAGCCAGCGGCAACGAAGCCTACCGCAACGAAGGTCTGGATGGCGATGGGGACGTAATCCTGCGGTGAGTTCATCGGGGCGTTCCGGTGCCGCTAAGAAAGGTGTTCCATCAGCAGCGGCCCAAAGCTAACCTGCCCGTGTATCCCAACCGACCGCTTACAACTTGCTTATTGCCTTGGCCGGCAGGTCAGAGCCCGATCATCAACGTAACGAACACCTCCTCGCCGTGCGCATGCGCTGCATGCTCGACCCGGCCGCCACCGGTGCGCACCAGATCCATCAACCCAAGGCCGGGCGCCGGCCAGCCCTTGGCTTTGGCCAGTAGGCCTTCCCTGTATTTCCGCGCCTGTTCCATCGGGCTCATCTTGTTCACTTTATCGGCGGATAGGAGCATTTGTTCGGCCGGCTCTTTCGCCATTACAAGACCCAAGGCCAGTCGTTCTTCCTGCCCGTCCGCTCCTATGGCGACGAGGCAGCGCTCTCCGGTTCCCCCGAGCACCTCGCTGAGCAGTTCGTTGGCCGCCAGCCAAGCCCGCGTGCGCGCCACCGTGCGCTCCGGACGATCATCAACGCCTTTTTCCAGCATGCGCACCATGGCCTGCACCACCGCCGGTGACATGTTGCCACGATAGGCCAACAACACTTCGTGGTCGGTCACGATCCGTTGCACACCATCCACATTCTCAGCATGGTCTTCGCGGCCTTGCTCTCCATTGGCAGCAATGCCCACCTCCAGCGTGAACAGGCTTGTGCTATCGTCCCGGCGACTGACCGTATGCACCAGTTCCCGTCCACTGCGCCGCGCCATTTCGATCAGGCCCAGCCCCGCACCTCCGCGCTCGCTCACCTTGTTCCCTTGCAGCCGCTCAAGGAACAGTGCCTTCAGTTGTTCCTTCGGTTTGCCGCTGAGGTCGGCAAGCATGCGCACCAGCTTGTCCTCGTCCTCGTTGCGCATGGTGTTCGCAGTGGTCACGGTGAACCCGGCCGCGCACGCGCGCAGGAGGATCATGGGGCGTTCGGGTCCTGGGCTTTGCAGTTCCGTTCCGTGGCGGATCACGTTTTGGAAGGCCTCCACCATCACGAACGCCAATCGGTTACGGATGTCGCGCGAAACACCCGTGCGCTCGGCGACACCTTCGCTCAAGAGGATGAGGTCGGCGGTATGCTCGTCGTGGAACCGGCCCGAATGCACCCATGCACACTGGTCGGTCCCGAAGGCCTCGTACAGTGTATGGGCCGTGTTGATCTGCATACTGAACGGGTCCGAATATACCCGCGCGCAACGCGCCCGCCAGTGCAAGGCGATCCGCGTAACGATGGGGCAACACATGCGCGGGTACCTTCGACACCCTTCATGATCAACGAAGCGCTCGCCCAGAAGGCGCGGCTCCATGTGCGCCGCTGGTTCGCCGAGCGCATGCCCTCGCACTTGGTGTTCCACGATCTGGAGCACACGCTTGCAGTAACGCGAACGGCACAGGCCATCGGGCGCGCATGCCGTCTGGTGCGCCACGAATTGCTGTTGCTGGAACTGGCCGGGCTTTTCCACGACACGGGCTACGCGCTGAAACGCAAAGGCCACGAGAAGGAAAGTGCGCGCATCGCGTCACTCTTCCTGGCCAAGCACGGCGTTTCGAAGACCGATCAAATGCGGGTGCGTGCTTTGATCATGGCCACACGGCCCGCGATGGAACCGCGTGGGGTACTGCAACAAGTGTTGCGCGATGCGGATCAAGCGAAGGCCGGACAGCCCGACTTCCAGGAGAAGAGCGAGCGGCTGCGCGACGAGCTGGCGCATGTGCAGGCGAAACCACCCGGAGCCAAGGCTTGGCTGCGCGCCAACATCGCCTACCTGCAGGCCCATCGTTTCCACACGGCACAGGCCCAGAAACGCTACGCCGCGCAGAAGGCGATCAACCTTCTCGAACTGAAACGCCGCGAGGCCTCGCCGGAAAAAGCCGACGCCATCGGTCGTTTGAACGAGCGCTTCGTGGACCGCGACCTCAGCTGGCTCTCGTTCAACGAAAGGGTGTTGCAGGAAGCGCAGGATCCGCATGTGCCCTTGTTGGAGCGGGTGAAGTTCCTGGGCATTTTCAGCAACAACCTGGACGAGTTCTACCGCGTGCGCGTGGCCGGATTACGTAGCCTCGCGAAACTGAAAAAATCGGAACGCAACGCGTTGGAAGTGCCGCCCAACAAACGCGTGGAACAGATCAACCGGAAAGCACTGGTGCAACAACGCCGGTTCGGTGCGTTGTGGCGCCGCACATTGCTGCCCGCTTTGGGCCGCGCGGGCATCCGGTTCCTGAACGAGGATGAACTGACGCCGACGCAACAAGCCTTCGCCGAGCGGTGGTTCCTGGAACGTGTTGCCCCCTTGTTGCAAACCGCCGCCATGCGCGCAGGCAACGCCCCGTTCATCGAAGACCGCAAGCTCTATCTCGCCTGCCGTGTGCGGCAGAAGATGAAGGAGCGCATGGTGCTGCTGAACGTTCCCAGCGACACCCTCGGCCGCTTCCTCGAGCTACCCGCGCCCAAGGGACGAACGCACTTGATGTTCCTCGACGATGTGATCCGCTTGAACCTGCACCACGTTTTCGCCGGGAACAAGGTCGTGGCGTGCCACAGCATCAAGCTCTCACGCGATGCCGACCTCTACCTCGACGAGGAGTTCGCGGAGACCGTTGTCGACAAAGTGCGGCGCAGTTTGAAGAAGCGACGCACCGGCGTTCCATCGCGCTTTCTCTACGATAGTGCCATGCCCGCCGGCATGCTGAAAGCACTTTCCACCTTGCTCGGCCTGAAGCGTGCCGATCGCGTGCCCGGCGGGCGCTACCATCATTTCAGCGACCTGCTCGCCCTCCCCCTGCCAGGTCGCAAAGAATGGAAGGACAAACCACTGAAGCCGCTCATTCATCCGGCTTTGGGTCCACGCACCGATGTCTTCTCGGCCATGCGCCGGGGTGATCTGTTGTTGCACTTTCCGTATCACGACTTCGGCATCGTTACCAACTGGCTGCAACGCGCTGCGCGCGATCCCGCCGTGTCGCGGATCGCGATCACCCTTTACCGCGTTGCGTACGGCAGCGAAGTGTGCAAGGCCCTGTTGCTGGCGCTTGAGCAGGGCAAACGGGTAACCGTTTTCGTGGAGGTGCAAGCGCGTTTCGATGAAGGCAGCAACCTTTACTGGGGCGAGGCCTTGGAGAAGGCGGGTGCCACGGTGCTGTACAGCTACGAGCACCTGAAGGTGCACTGCAAGCTCTTGCTCATCGAGCGGCGAGAGAATGGCTCTCGCAAACGCTACGCATATTTGGGTACGGGCAATTTCAACGAGCGCACGGCTCGTATCTATTCGGACAGCGCCCTGCTCACCACGGATGCTACGATCACCAACGATGCTGCAGCCGTGTTCAGGCATCTGGCCGACCGCCGGGTACGGATCGAACCCCGTTCGCTCTTGCTCGCACCCGATGGTTTACGCCCCGCGCTCGAAACCTTGATCGATGCCGAGGCTGCCCGAGCGCGGCGCGGGCAGCCTGCCGCGATCTTTTTGAAACTGAACAGCCTTGAGGACAAGGCGCTGATCAGCAAACTCTATCACGCCGGTCGCGCCGGTGTGCGCATCCGCATCGTCGTGCGCGGCATTTGCTGCTTGGTCCCTGGCCTGCCGGGCCTGAGCGAGAACATAGAGGCCATCAGCATCGTTGATCGCTTCCTCGAGCACGCGCGTGCGTACGTGTTCCACCGGGGCGGCGACCCACTGGTGTACCTGGCCAGTGCGGACTTCATGGAGCGCAACATGGACCGCCGCATCGAGGCAGCCTTCCCGATCGTTGACCCCACCGCCAAGCAAGAAGTGCTGGATTTGCTGGAACTGCAATGGCGGGACAACGTGAAAGCGCGACTGATCGATGAACAGCAAACGAACCCTTACCGAAAACGCCCCCGGGGGGCCAAGGAGCTACGCTCGCAAATGGCGACACCAGCATGGTTGCGCCGCCGCCGATCGGTAGCAAAACGCAAGAAGTGAGTTGGGTAACGCAGGTGCGGATGGAGGGGAGGGCACGGCTTACCTAACCCTATGAGACGTTGATCCTTGCAGGTCCCTGAATCCTGCAACCGGCCCCCCCCATGCTCTATCCGCTAAGTGCAAGAACGTAGGCGCTGTCGCCTTCCTCTTCTTCGTCAAAGATCGAACCGCACATGGGCTGCGATATTGCTTCGTTAACAAAGATCGGCGGCAACCATGCCCTCCTTCCATGGAGAGCCAACAGTTATCCACCGACCAGAAAGCAGAACCCCCTCCGCTGGGGCGGAAGGGGTCCCAACAGGGTATTCAGTGTGCTTAGTTGCGCACCACCGTGTGCCGCTCACGCATGTCGCCGTGTGTCAGCTCCATCGTATACGCACCCATGGCCAGGGACGAAATGTCAGCAACGCTCTTGCTCCCTGGCAGCACCAATGCCGAGGAAGTCAGGACTTCGCGGCCGCTCATGTCCATCAGACGCCACTGCGCGGCGTAGTTGGAGCCATCGTTAGCGATGGTAATCGTGTTGCTCGACGGCACCGGGTAAACGCTGAACGCGCTGGGACCTGCGATCTCGCTGATACCGATGATGGGTATTTGCAGGTAGGCGAGATCGTCCACGTAGTAGGTTCCGAGTGTGGGCGCCCCACCCCCAAAGGAGTAGAAGTCGATCGCACCCAACTGATTGGGGCCGGCAGCACCGTCGGTTTCCGTGTCGAACGGCCACGTGGCAACGATCGTGGTACCGATCAAAAACGATGCGGTAACGTTGGCCAGATCGATGAAGAGGTTCACTTGGAACCATGCACCCTGTGGGTAGGTGCCCGCAATGGCCACATTGTTGGCCATGCCGCTGATCACCCCGGCATCCTCGAAGATCACTTCAGCAGCGAAAGATGGCGTGGCAACATCCTCTGTGTGCTGGATGTTGAAGTAACCGCCGTTGCCCGCTGGGATATACATCCACCAAGAAAGGGCATAGCTGCCGGTGGTTTTGTCACCCAGGAGCAACAGCAGGTCGCCAGGGCCACCAGCAGCCGCATCGGTTGAAATGCAGCCCATGCTATTGGCGCCGGAGTTGGCTTGATCCGTGGAGACCACTTGATCCCCGCCGCCCGGCCATACCGACCAGTTGACCGGGTTCGACTGGGAAATGTCAGCCCCGACGGTGAAGCCGTCGAAGTTTTCGGTGTAGAGGACTGTTTGGGCGTTGGCCGCCGCAAAAAGACCAAGGCAGGAAAGGACGAGTAAGGGTGTTCTCATGACAACAAGGGTTTTGGTTTCGTGCGATGAAGGTAATCGCAGAATGGTGCCAACGGTGGGGTGATCGGTGGGATCAGTGGTTGACGCGGATGGAGACCCGTTCCACCACGACGGATGTGATCCTGCTTCCGGCCCGCAACGATCGACCGCCGAAAACAGCTTGTGGGCCTGGGCTATCTTCGCCGACCTTTTTCAGAGGCCGCGATGGACATGCGTTTCCCACAGTACGAAGAACTCGATCTGCCCAAGGTCGCAGCGGAGATCTTGCAACAATGGGATGCGGAAGACACCTTCGGCAAGAGCCTGGAACTGCGCAAGGACGCGCCGCCTTTCGTGTTCTATGAGGGCCCGCCCAGCGCGAACGGCTTGCCCGGCATTCATCATGTGATGGCCCGCGCCATCAAGGACATCTTCTGCCGCTACCAAACGCAGAAAGGCAAGCGCGTGGATCGCAAGGCCGGATGGGATACGCACGGCCTGCCGATCGAACTGGGCGTGGAAAAGGAGCTCGGCATCACCAAAGAGGACATCGGGAAAAAAATCTCGATCGAGGAGTACAACGCAGCCTGCAAGAAAGCCGTGATGCGCTACACCGATGTGTGGAACGACATGACGCGCCGCATCGGTTTCTGGCTGGATCTGGAGCACCCGTACGTCACGTACCAAACCAAATACATCGAGAGCGTTTGGCACTTACTGAAGAAGCTCTACGAGGATGATCTGCTCTACAAGGGGTATACGATACAGCCCTACAGTCCTGCGGCCGGTACCGGACTTTCCTCTCATGAGTTGAACCAGCCCGGCACGTACAAGCCGGTAAAGGACACGAGCGTTGTGGCAATGTTCAAAGTGAACAAGGATCACGCTTCGGACTTCCTGTTCAAGGATGCGTTCGGCGATGTGTTCATCCTCGCTTGGACCACCACCCCCTGGACCCTGCCCAGCAATACGGCGCTCACCGTTGGCCCGAAGCTCGAGTATGTCCGTGTCAGATCATTCAACCCGTATACGCACGAGCCGCAGACGATGGTGCTCGCGAAGGCGCGGTTGAGCGCGTACTTCATCGATAAGAACCAGAACGCTCCGTTCGAAGACTACAAGAAGGATGGCAAGAACATCCCATGGAGCATCGACGGCGAGTTCTATGGCCATCAGCTGGAGGGCATCCGGTACGAACAGCTTCTTCCTTATGCACAACCCGAAGGCGGCGATGCCTTCAAAGTGATCGGCGGCGATTTCGTGACGACCGACGATGGAACCGGTGTGGTGCATACGGCGCCGAGCTTCGGTGCGGATGATCAACGCGTGGCGCGGCAACATGGCATCGCCACGCTCACGCTGGTTGATCTCCAAGGCCGCTTCACGAAGGAGGTGGGTGAGTACGCAGGCCGATACGTGAAGAACGAATACTACCCAACCGGGCAAGCGCCGGAAAAGAGCGTCGATGTGGAACTCAGCATCAAGCTGAAGGAGATGGGCCGCGCCTTCAAGGTGGAGAAGTACGAGCACAACTACCCGCACTGCTGGCGCACCGACAAACCCATCCTCTACTACCCGCTCGACAGTTGGTTCGTGCGCACCACTGCGCGAAAGGACCGTTTGGTCGAACTGAACAAAACGATCAATTGGAAACCGGAAAGCACGGGCACGGGCCGCTTCGGCAACTGGTTGGAGAACCTGCAGGACTGGAACTTGTCGCGTAGTCGTTTTTGGGGCATTCCGCTTCCGATCTGGCGAAGTGATGATGGTGATGAGGAACTGTGCATCGGTTCATTGAAACAATTGAAGGAGGAAATCGCGCGTGCGGTGAAAGCCGGTGTGATGAAGGAGGATCCTTACGCATCGTTCACTCCCGACGACATGAGCGATGCGAACTACGACACCGTCGACATCCATCGTCCGTACGTGGACAACATCGTGCTGCTCTCACCCGGTGGCAAGCCGATGAGGCGCGAAGCGGATCTCATCGATGTCTGGTTCGACAGTGGCGCCATGCCGTACGCGCAGTGGCACTATCCGTTCGAGAACGCCGCGACGTTCAAGGAAACGTTCCCGGCGGACTTCATCGCGGAAGGCGTTGACCAAACACGTGGATGGTTCTATACGCTGCACGCGATCGCAACGCTCACGCAGGATTCCGTGGCCTACAAAGCCGTTGTCAGCAACGGCCTTGTGCTCGACAAGGTGGGCCAAAAGATGAGCAAGCGCTTGGGCAACGCCGTGGATCCGTTCAAAACGCTCGACGAATACGGAGCCGATGCG
>JBDTSG010000144.1:0-1890 GCA_039931265.1 Flavobacteriales bacterium | reverse complement strand
ATCCGTTCGCCACCGGCATGTCGATGTCCATGAGCACCACGTCGGGCTGATGGTGCCGCACATGTTGTTCGGCCTTCTGCGCGTTGCGGAAGTCAGCGACCACGCGAATGTCATCGGTATCGCCGATCAGCTCGCGGATACTCTCCACCAGGTCGGGATTGTCTTCAAAGAGCAGTACGCGCGTCATGACAGGAGCGATAGGACCGACAACAAAGTACGGGTGTGCGCAAGGCACCGAGGCCCCCCTGTTCATGGGGGAGAAATCGGTATGGGCCTAGCCAACTTTGTGCAGGTGCCTCAACCGATGCCGAGGTCCACGCTGGAGAAGCTCCGTACAACGACCCGGATGAAGCGCCGCGATCTGTTCCTGCTAGTACTGCTCGTGTTACCTGCATGGAGCCAGGTGAGCGCCATGCAAGCGCAGGATACAACGAGCATTCGGCTAGATGAGCATAGGCTGCGGAGCGGGGCAGCCTTCGTGCGCACGGCCTTGCTCAGCTTGCCCGGTGTGGATCTCGTCCTTGACGCGCGCCCGCACTATTGCAAGAGAGATGACCTCGCTTTCGCCGCGCGTGCGTTCGATGATGGTGCATGGCCCGTGCTGGGTCCGGCGTCAGTGGAGCAATTGTATACGGACAGCGTCCACTGGATCCGTTTCGAGCTGGATGTGGCGCCGACGATGGCCGGGGTCCCGGTGGATCTCACGATCTGCACCCAAGGCGCTATGCAGGTCTTCCTGAACGGCGTGTTGATCGAGCATTTCGGCGCGCTGCCAAGCCCGGGTTCGGCGGGCGTTGAACGCGCGCCTTTCGTACCGAGGCGCACGCTGCGGATCCATTTTATCGGCGATGGACACCTCGAGTCCCTCGCGGTGCGCACGGTGTACACGCCCATCATCCTGCCGGGCATGCTGTCGGGCAGCGACCCCTTCACGGCGAGCCTTCACTTGCCCGAAGTGACAGAGCGGATGGCTCGCGTGGAGAACAGTTCCACCTTGCAGTACGGGGTCTATCTGGGGATCAACCTCATTATCCTGCTGCTCGCCTCCGTGATCTACTCGCGCAACAGGCGCGACCTGAGCTGGCTGATGCTCGGCCTGTTGGCCTTGTTCCAAGCGCTCGTGGCGTTGTCCAACATACCGCCCAGGGCAGCCTTTGGTCTCTCGTTGGAGGCGGTCACCTGCATCAGTTTCTCCAACATGTTGGTGTATGTGCTCGGGCTCTTCTTTCTCGTGTTGACCATGCGGGCGATGTTCGACAGGATCCATGCGCGCAGTCTGGTCTTGTTCGGTGCGGTCTCGTTGGCCATGATCATTGCCAGCTATGTGCCCTATCTGATCCCGAGGTTGTTCGGCCGGCTCGATGGCTGGTTCACGATCTTCTTCTTCTATGAAGTGGCCCGGCAGGCATGGCGTGCTGTGCGCAAGAAGGTACATGGGAGCTGGATCATCGGTATAGGCGCATTGTTGTTCCTGCTCAACGGCGTGTTCGTGGAGCAGTTCTACAACGTGTTCGGTCTGGAAATGGGGCGCTGGATGCGCATCTACATGCGTTTCTCCTATTACCTCACCATGCCGCTCACCATCGCCATTTACTTGGCCGAGCGCTCGGCACACCACACCAAGTTGCTTGCCCGCCAGCGCGATGAACTGGACATGGAGGTGCAGGAGCGCACCAGCGAGCTGCGCAAGGAGAAGGAACTCTCCGACGAACTATTGTTGAACATCCTGCCACACGAGGTGGCCGAAGAACTGAAGAAGAAGGGCGTAGCCGAAGCCGTGCAGATCGATCAGGTCACGGTGCTCTTCACGGATTTCAAGGGCTTCACCGCCATGAGCGAACAGGTAACTCCGACGCAGCTGGTGAGGGACCTGCACGAATGCTTCAGTGC
>JBDTSG010000143.1:0-24148 GCA_039931265.1 Flavobacteriales bacterium | reverse complement strand
CCGCTCCATGCAAAGCTGTGCGGCAGGTACACCGCTACTTTGTTGCCGGCAATGCCCAGCAACGACAGGTCGTTCTGCGTAAGGAAGCCGAGCTTTTCGATCTCCGCTCCCTTGATCATGCGCACCAGCACCGGCTGGTCGAACTTCTTCTTGTTGCCTACCAGCGCTTCCATCAGGTCCTTCAGCGCATCGTAGATCGTTTTCAGGAAGGGGATGCGCTGCAGCACATCCTCGCCCAGCGTTGCCAAAGGCGCGTAAAGGATGGTGCTGCCCAACCAACCGATGAGCGTGATCCCGGCCACCAGAATGAGGATGCCAAGGCCAGGAATGCCGATGGGGATGATGCCGTCGAGCAAATTGAGCACGTAAAGCGACGCCCAGATAATGCCGGCCACCGGCACCACCAGCAACAATCCGCGCAGGAAGAAACTGAGAATGATACGGCCGGGACTACGAGCGGACATGCTGCTGTGAAGATGTGGGCGAAGGTAAAAGGGCGGCGGTGGTCGATGAACGCGATCCGCAATAACGCGCGCCTAGGGTTCACATCCCTTCTTGCACCTTCTTCGGTAACGAGGCCTTCACCAGGTCGTAGCTGTGGTCCACCAGTTCGCGCAGCACCTTTTGCGGCACATCGCCGATGGTGCTCACCGTGTTCCAGTGCTGCTTGTTCATGTGGTAGCCGGGAGCGATGCCAGGGTACTCTTCGCGCAACTCGATGGCCCGTTCGGGATCGCACTTCAGGTTCACCGTCTCGAAAAGGTCGATGGGCGCGAGGGCGAACATCTTGCCCATGACGCGGAACACCAGCACATCGGGTCCGAACGGTGTGTCGTAAGTAACCCCCTTCTTCTTCGCGCAGTAAGCGCGCAATTCCTCCAAGGTCATCGCAGAATGGTGTACAAGAGCGGGCGGCTCGGCGCTGCGTCGTTCATGAAGTGCGGCAACTGCAACTCCAGCAAGTAATCGCCATCGGGCACGTGGTCGGGCACATGGATCAGCTCGGTGATGGTGCGCTGTGCATCGGTCGTTGCCGGATGATCCCAGAACGCATGGTGCGCGGCCAATGCACCCCCGTCTTCTTCGCGATCCACACTGGGCAGATCGAGCAGGAAGTGTTGCACGCCGATACCGCGCAGCCAAGTACATGCCGCGGCCTCCACATAGGGCGCGTTGCTGCCGCTCCAGTCGCGTACGCGTTTGTCGTTCGCGTTCGGCAAGGTGCGCAGCACCAATGCCTCCGGTCGGTCCACGCGGAGGGCATCCTTCATCTGTTCGGCAGTGACGATGCGCTCAACGCCCTGCCGCTGCGGCTCTATGGTGATGAGCGTGGCCGTGAAGAAGTACCGTTTGAACAGATCGCCCACAGGAAGGATCTCCTGCGCAATGTGGCCCACGCTTTCGGTGTGCGTGCCGTGGCCATGCGGGTTGAAGAACACGTTCCTGAAGTTCACCGGTGCACCATCGCCCACGCTGTACCGCTTGCCGTTCATCTCCACGGGTTCCATGCGCACCGGGTCAAGCCACCAGGCACGCAGTTGCGGCATGCCCGCATGCAACGGTATGCTCAAATCGATGGGCCGGTTGAGGTCGACCCGGAAGTGGTGGTCGCGATGGGTGATCTCGGCGATCATGTGGTGAGGAAAAGATCCGCTGCGATGCGGTCGGCCAAGAGTTTGCCGGACTTGGTCAAAACTAAACGGTTGCCATTGCGCAACAGATGGCCACCTTCGGCATAGCGCTGTATCGTACGCTCACCTCCGGAAGTCAGGGGCGGGAGTTCATCGAGATCCACTCCCCAGATGGTCCGAAGCCCGGTCATGATCCGTTCGTTCGCCCGTTGCAGGATGGTAGGGCGCTCTTCTTCCCAGTACACATCACCCGCATCAACACCGTTGATATAGCGGATGTTGTTCGCGATGTTCCAACGCCGCATGGCACCGTCGAACGAGTGCGCGCTGGGGCCGACACCGATGTAGGGCACGCCCTGCCAGTAGCTGGTGTTGTGCCTGCTGAAGTGGCCGGGCTTCCCGAAGTTGCTGATCTCGTAATGCACGTACCCTGCTTCTTCCAAGCGTTGCACCACCTGCTCGAACTGCTGCGCTTGATCCTCATCCGGTGCAGCGATCACTTCGCCGCGTTCCACTTGCTTGTGCAGAGCGGTGCGTGGCTCCACGGTAAGGCAGTACGCGGAAATGTGCGGCGGCGCGAACAACAGTGCACGGTCGATCTGTTCACCCCATTCCGCCGTGGACATTCCGGGCAGACCATAGATCAGGTCCATGGTCCAGCTGTTGAATCCAGCTGCTGAGATCAGTTCCAAGCTTCGCAGGCTCTGGTCCGCGTCATGCGCACGGCCCATTGCACGGAGGCGCTCCTTCTCGAAACTCTGGACGCCGATGCTCAGTCGGTTGATGCCGATGCGTTTCCACGTGTCGATGGCTTCCCCGCTCACATCGTCAGGGTTCACCTCCATGGTCACCTCGGCATCAGTGTCCACGCTCGTCCGCATCCGCACATCAGCCATTATTCCTGACAAGTCGTTCTCGGGTAGCAGGCTCGGGGTGCCACCACCGAAGTAGATCGTGCTCACCGATCCGCCGCGCAGTTCGTGCACGCGGCGCATCAGTTCGGTGCGCAACGCTTGCACCATCGCCCCCATGTTCTTGTGCGTGGTGCTGAAATGGAAGTCGCAGTAGGTGCAGGCCTGCTTGCAGAAAGGGATGTGGAAGTAGAGGCCAGACATGGACAAGTAGCAAGTGTCACGTATCAAGCCTCAAGGGATGCATGTGTGCCTTGGATCGTGCCCTTTGGATCGTGCCCCATGGTACTTGACACTTGAAGCCTCAAATTGCTTTCAACGTTATCCTGAACGTGGTTCCCTTGCCCAAGGCACTGCGCTTCACGAAGATCTTGCCGCCGTGGTACTGCTCTATTATTCGCTTGGTAAGTGATAGGCCAAGGCCCCAGCCGCGCTTCTTGGTGGTATAACCGGGTTGGAACACGGTGCGATGCCTGCTCGGCGCGATACCGTGGCCGGTATCCGTGACATCGATGTGCACTTGTTCCCCTTCTTGCACCATCTCCAAACTGATGCGGCCTTCGCCTTTCATAGCGTCGATCGCATTGCGGATCAGGTTCTCGATCACCCAGCTGAACAGGGCCATGTTCAGTGGCACCTTCAGGTCGGTGTCGATCGGTTGGACCACTTCAATGTGCGCGTGGCTTGGCAAACGTGGCCGCAGGTACAGCACCGTCGCGCGCAACACATGGTAGAGTTTCTCCGGTTGGAGATCGGGCGCTGATCCGATCTTGCTGAAGCGCTCGGTGATGGTCTCAAGGCGTTCCAGGTCCTTGCGCATCTCGTTGATGGTGGCCGGTTCAGTGCCTTTTCCTTTCAGGTGGTCGGTCCACGCCATCAGCGAACTGAGCGGGGTGCCCAGTTGGTGCGCCGTTTCCTTGGCCATGCCCACCCAAACCTGGTTCTGCTCGGCATTTCGGAACACGCTGAACAGCGCGTAGCTCACCAACAGGAACAGGCCGATGATGAGCAGTTGCACGTAAGGGAAGTAGCGCAACTGCGTTACCACCACGCTTTCATCGAAGAAGATGAGCTGCTTGCCGCGTGGGCCGAGATCGAATTCGATCGGTTTGTTCGCGGCTTCCATACGCGCTATCCTTTCCGCCAGCAGGCTGCTGTCCGCCATCACCTCGGGTTCGATGTGGCCGTGCTCGATCACGTTCTTCCGTGTGCTGTCCGTGTAGATCAACGGAACACTGGCCGTGTTCATCACCGTTTCGCTGATGAAGCTCTTCACGATCCCGTCCATCACTTGCTGCAGTTCACTGAGGAGCTTGCTGTCGTTGTAGTGCAGCGATTGCTTCTCGTTGCCGAACACGGTGATCTCGATCGGCTTGTGCAGGGTATCCATGGCGGCGAGCTCGGCCGCAAGCCGGGCAGGGTCTTGCTCCATTCCCGGGTCGAGGTTCCTGCTGAACTTGACCTGTCCGCTGTCGTCAACGATGATCACCGGAATGGTGGTGTTCTCCTGCACGACCTTCAAGAGGAAAGAGAAATCGCTGAGGTCGCCGCTGATGAGCCGCTGTTGCGCTTCGGCATAGAGCTCCACCCGTTTGCGCTCCTCGTTGCGAAGGGTATCGAAAAGGCGATCGGTGTAGTTGACCAGCTCCGCACGGTTCTTCACGGCTTCGGCCCAGAGCTCCACTTTTCGGCGCTCCTCATCACGCACCTTCCGCACTATGCGGTTGCTGTAATAAAGGGATGCGCCAACAATGAGCACCGCCACGACGGCGAGCACCAACTTCCAGCGTTGTTTGCGGCTATAAAGATCCACGTGGCGGTGAAGATCGTGGATAGGGCGGAGCGGGGAAGCGAAATGCGGTTTCACGCGGAGGCGCAGAGAACGCTTGGTAGCGCGGGCCGGTGCTCACTCCACCTTGAACTGCTCCTTTTCCTCTTCTTCCTCCTTGAACAAGCGACCGAGACCTTTCGGTTTCCGCTCCTTCGGCACCAAGGCCTGGTCGGCGCGGCTGCTGTCACCTTCCCATTCGGTGGTGAACTTCGGTTGGCCGGTCGTGGTCGCCCGCGGTTCCGTCTTCGCGTCCTTGCTGCCGAAGACGTTCAGCTCTTCTTTCAGGATGCTCTTCAGTTCGGCGGTTTCCTGCTGGCGCACTTGTTTGCGGCGGGCACTGGCCGCGGCCAGATCATTGCCGAACTGCGGGTTGGCACTCGTGCCGTACATGTGCAGGAACACCCGAAGCCCGGTACCATCGTCCTCCACCGGCCCGAACTCATCTACTTCCCCGTCCAATGCCAACAACTCGTTCAGGCGGAAGTTGAGGTGATGATCGATACGTCCATCGAAGTCGTGTGTGCCGCTCAGTTCGATCTCCATCACATTGCTCTTCACCAGCATTGCGGGCACATGCACAGCGCCGTCCTTGATCGCGATCTGGTTGCTCAGTGTGTTGAAGGTGATATTGGCCAGGCGTTTCTCCAACTCGTCGATGTCGATCAAGGGCGCGATCAATTTGTTCTTGCGCATGTGCTCGGCCACGTCGTGCATGGACTCGTGATCGATCAGTGCGCCGTTGCTGATGGTGAGGTCGGCCACGCAGACCAGCTTGTCTTTGTCAAGATGCAGCGATGGGGACAGCGGGGCCGTGAGGCTCACCTTGGCGTCGGCGGTCCCCTTCAGGTGCCGGTAGCCGATGAATCCCTGCCCGAAATCCTGGAACTCGCGGAACAGATCGTGCACATCGATACCGGTGAAGTTGGCCGTAACGGCCAGCGGGAAAGCCGTTGCATCGCGACCGTCGAGGGAAAGGTCCGCAAGCACATTACCCTTGGCGGTTGCGCATTTCACATTGCTCGCATGCAGCATCCTATCGTGCAAGGTCAAGCGCCCCGTGATCCCGTTCGCGGTGAAGTCCTCGAAGACCAGTTCATCAACGGAGGTCTGCACATCGAGGTTGATCATGGCGGGCAACGTGATGTCGCCTTTGCTGCTTGCCTTCGCATCGGCACCTGCCAACAGCGCGCCCAGATCGATGTGCGGTGAGCTGGCGCGCGCTTCGATGCTGAGCTGTTGATCGGCGAAAAGGAGGTAGGGCATCAAGTTGTGCAACGTGCCGTCCATCGTGATCTTGCTGCCCTGCACCGTGGCCGATGCGTGCGTGATCTTGGCATCGTTCCCGTTCACGGCGAGCATGGCGTTCAGTCCTTCGAACGGATGCCGCACTGTGCGCAGCTTCAGGGTCACGTCTTTCATTTCCGCAGTGCCGGTCATGGACAGGGCGCGCATATCGGTCGAGCGTATGTGAAGCACGTCCTTGACTTTGCCGGTCACGGACAGGTTCGCCTTCACCCGGCCACTGGCTTGAGCCACGGTATCGATGCGTGCGAAGTGCAGCAGGTCCGCGAGCGCCATGTCCGTGCGCAGGTCGGCGCGCATGCTCGCATTCTTGCTGCCGGTGAGCCGCAAGTTCCCGCGCAATGTGCCGCTACCGCTATGCGCATTGAGGTCTTTCACCACCAGCTGCTTCGGCGTTCCGTCGTTGCTGAGCAACGCATCGATGCTGCCGCTGATGTTGTTGAAGCGCGTGCCGGTGCTCTGCTCCTTCATGGTGGCATCGCGCAATGCCGCGGCCAACTCGATATCGGGTCCATCGCCGGTCAACCCGCCGTGGTACCGTAAGGCGATGTCCGCTTCACCGGTGATGGCGTAGCTGCGCAGGAATTTGCGGGCCACCGGCGGGAGCTGGGAAATGAGGTCCTTCAGCTTCACATCCGCTCCGAGTACGCTCAGGTCTATGGCGTGCAGACTGTCTTTTTCGGTAACGGTGAGCGACAGGTCGAGCGGCATGTTGCCGGCCATTACCCGGCCTTGGGTGATCTTGAAGACCGCATCGGGCCGACCGATCTCCATGGCCAGATCCAAGTCGCTGGCGTGATCGGCGAAAGTGCTGCCGTTGCCGGTTAGCAAATGCTCCAGCCAGGCATCGCCACGCAACCGCACACTGGCTCCGCCTTTCTCGAAGACCCCGCTGAGGACCAACGATCGACTTCTGGTGCTCACCTCCAGATCCCGACGCGCATCGCGGTAACGCACCACCAAGCCGTCGAACGAAACCTCATTGAGGGCGATGCGGGTATCGGGGCTCGATGTGGTATCGGTCTTCCAGATCAGCCAGTTCTCGTGGCCGTTGGCATCGAATCCCGGATAGAGTTTTACCTGTTTTCCTTGCACCTGTTCCACGGTATAGTTCCCCGCGAACAGGTCAGTAAGGCTGAAGGACAGGTAGAGGTCGTCGGCGTAGAGGAGGGTATCTGGAACTGCGCGCTCCGATCGCGGTTCCAAGATCAAGACACCCTTGAGGCGCAACGACGCCTGGGGGAAGTGCTTCAGCAAAGTGAGTTCGATGCCTTGCTCTGAAACGGGTGCGGTGAGGTGCTTGTTCAGTTCGGCTATGATCCTTGCCTTTACCTCATCCTCATATACCGTGGCCAGCGTGAAGGCACCGGCGATCACCAACACCACGGTCGAGGCCGTGATCAGCAGGGTGCGGCGGAGCCAGCGGGGCATGATGGGCAAGCGTTTCGACACGACCGCGAAAAGTACCGGGGGCCCAAGGCCGCCTTACGCACGTGCGCGGCCGTTCCTCCACAGGCGCGTGTGGGCAGAGAACGTGCCGGAACGGGCACTACGTATGTGGGAATGAAGGGTACTCCTACTTCACCCGCTTCAAAAGCGTTACCTCCTTTTCCGTGAGGTGGCGCCAGTGCCCACGTTGCAGTTCCTTCTTGGTGAGGCCTGCGAACAGCACGCGGTCCAACTTCACCACTTCGTAGCCCATGGCTTCGAACATGCGGCGCACGATGCGGTTGCGGCCCATGTGCAGTTTCAGGCCTACTTCGCTCTTGCTTTCGCCTACGTAACTGGCCTCATCGGCGGCGGAAGGGCCATCCTCCAAGGCAATGCCGTCGGTGAGCTGGCGCAGATCCTTGGCGGTAACGCTCTTATCGAGCGTAACGTGGTAGATCTTCTCTGCGCCGTGGCTCGGGTGAGTGAGTTTCTTGGCCAGATCGCCGTCGTTGGTAAGCAGCAGGACACCAGTGGTGTTGCGGTCCAAACGCCCGACAGGGTAGAGCCGTTCGGGGCAAGCAGCCGAAACCAAGGACATCACTGTGCGGCGGTCCATGGGATCTTCCGTGGTGGTGATGGTGTCCTTGGGTTTGTTGATCAGCACATAACGCTTCTTCTCCATGCTGATGCGCGCGCCGCCATAGGTGACCACATCGTCCGGGCCCACTTTGGTTCCCAGTTCGGTCACCACTTTACCGTTCACGGTAACGGTACCGGCCACGATCAGGTCATCGGCTTCGCGGCGACTGCAGACACCCGCGTTGGCAATGAAGCGGTTCAACCGGACCTGTCCGGGAATGAGCTCCTGTTTGCGTGCAGGCGATCGGCCGGTGCCTTGGCCGGAGCGATTGCGGGTGTAGTCGCGGTCGGGACCGGTGCGCAGACGGAAAGGCCGCTGATCGCGCCCGCCTGCCGAGGCGCCACCGCTTCCCTTGCTGGGGCCTGAGCGAAAGGCCTTCCGTATGCTGTCATCACCACCCTCCTCGGTGCGTCGCGGTCTGCTGGTATAGCCGGCCCGATCGCCCGCAGGGCGATCCCGGTAGGGCGCGCGTTCGCCATCGCGGCGCTCCGGTCGCCCGGCGCTCCGACGATCACTACCGCGCCTATCGTTGCCACTGCCACTGCGTTCATCCGAGCGACCGCGGCTTGGCCGCTCATCGCGACCGGTGCGGTCGGACCCGGGGCGTTCTTCCTTGCGGACCCGTGAGTAGCGGTCGTCCCGGCCTCCTTCTTCGCGGCGCGGACGGTCAGTGCTTCGCGAGGGCCTTGGCCGTTCGGGGCGATCGCCTGAGGGTCGGCGCGGCGGCCGTTCATCATCGTCCTTGCGGCGGGGGCGTGGTTCGTCGTCTCCTTTTCGTGGGCGGGGTTCAGCGCTGCGGTCGTTGGAACGGGCAGGGCGTGGGCTGCGCTCGCTGGAGCGGCCGCCATCACGGCGGGCGGGTTTACGGGACTTCATTTCAAGGTTGGATAGAATGCGTCGGGGATGTGTTCGATCTGTGGTTCGCCGGGCCCCATGGTAACGCTCACGATATCGTAGCGCACCTCCAGTTCATTGCCGGTCTTGTTGAGGTAGTTCTGTGTTGCGCGCATGATGCCGGTGCGCTTGGCCTTGTTAACGGCCATTTCCGGTTCGCCCCATTTGCTGCTGCGCCGTGTCTTCACCTCGGCGATCACCAGGAATTTGCCGTTCGTGGCGATAATGTCGAGCTCGTTCTGGCCGCTGCGCCAGTTGCGTTCCAGTATGCGGTAGCCCTTGCCTTCGAGGTAGCGGCATGCCAGTTGCTCTCCGGTTGCGCCCGTTTCGAGGTGTTCTGCCATGGGAAACAACGACCGCCTGTGCGTAACCCATCGACGAAAGGCGCGTTGAAGGCTCCAAAAATCGGGAACTTTCGGCCGCTACTGACCGAATTCCACTCGGCAGACACCAAGGAACGGTAAGACAAGCACCATGCAAGCGATCCTCCGCCCTCTGTTCACCTTCATTGTCGGGACTTCCGTGGTCCTGGCCGCCAACGCCCAAGCTTACGAGGGCACCATCGAGTTCACGAAGACCACTGGTCCCGTGGTGACCAACTACAAGTACTACGTGAAGGCCGAGCATGTGCGCATCGAGGAGATCAACTCCCGGGGCGAGGTGCAGGGCATCATGCTCGTGGATACGAAGGACCGTACGGTGTTCGCCCTCAGCCCCGAGCGCAAACTCTACATGGACGTACCCAACATGCGTCTTCCCAAGGAGGTGAAGACCGAGGTGAAGAAGACCGGCGAAATGAAGGACATGGTCGGTTACAAGTGCGAGAAATGGGTGGTAAAGAGCGCTGCCGAGGACCGTTCGATCACCTACTGGGTGGCCGCGGATGAGTTCACCTTCTTCGTTCCCCTGCTGGAAACGCTGAACCGCAAGGACGAGCAAGCCGTCTTCTTCTTGGAGATCGATGGCGCCACAGGTGTGTTCCCCATGCTGGGTATTGAGCAGAAGCTCGATGGCAGCGAGGTGAGCAAGCTGGAAGTGACCAAGGTGGTGAAGGGCGTTCAGAAGCCGACCCTCTTCGAGGTGCCCGGCGATTACAACAAGTTCGAACGCAACTAAGCGGAGCGGTCAGCTCCGAAGCTCAGCGTTGCACCTTCATCGGTGACGCTGAGCTGTGTTTTTGCACCCAAGATCAGAGCGCGGTTGTCGGCGATGTGGCCGACTGCGAAGTTGAAACAGATCGGGTATTCCGTGCCTTCGGTGGCACGCCGGATAATCTCGTCGGGACCTTCACCGAAAGGGTCGCGTTCATCCTTGTCGTGCATGTCGCTCATGCCGCCGATGATCAGTCCCTTCAAATTCTTGAACCATCCCGCGAGCCGTAGGTTCATGCTCATGCGATCCAAGTGATAGAGGAGTTCATCAAGGTCCTCCAAGATCAGGATCTTACCCGCAGGGTCTATATCGTATGGCGTGCCGCGCAGGGCGTAGAGAAGGGAAAGATTGCCGCCCGTGAGGATGCCTTCGCAGTTAGTCGTGGGTCGCGAGTCGCCAGTCGTGAGTGAACCCATCGGCACTCGCGACTCACTACTCATGACTTCGTAGCCCTCCCCGAACAATGCTTGGCGCAGTGTCTCCCTGCATTGCTCCGTCTTCGTGCCGATCATGAAGGGCATTTGTGCGTGCAGGGAGCACAGCCCCATGTTATGCAGTGCATTGTGCAGCACTGTGATGTCGCTGAACCCCACGATCCATTTCGGGTGCCGCTTCAGTGCAGAAAGGCGCTGGTGCTCCATTAATTGCACCGTGCCATAACCACCGCGCGCGCACCAAATGGCTTTCACGTTCGGATCATCAATAGCAGCTTGCAGGTCGGCGGCTCGTTCCTTGGCGGTGCCGCCCTGCTGGAAGTGTTTGCGACCAACCCCCTCGCCCAACTTCACGCGTAGTCCCCAGCTTTCGGCCAACGTGATCCCGTCCTGCAATTCATCAACGGCGATGGCGCGGGCGGTCGGCACGATCGCGATGGTATCGCCGGGTTTCAGTGCGGGCGGGCGCTGTAGCGCGTTCATGGGTGCGAAGATGCACGGCTATCTTGCGCGCTCTTCGCGCCGATCGCGCGAGTTCTCGACAGCGTGAAAGAGATCAAGCGAACAACCGTTACCGCCGCGTTGCCCTATGCCAACGGGCCGTTGCACATCGGGCATATCGCCGGTGCTTACCTGCCTTCCGATATCTACGTGCGTTGCTTGCGGGCCCGAGGCAAGGATGTTCTTTTCGTCTGTGGAAGCGATGAGCATGGCGCTGCCATCACCATCCGTGCGTTGAAGGAGAAGACGACACCACGCGCCATCGTGGACAAGTACCACGCGATGATGGGCAAGGCTTTCCAGGATTTCGGTATCCACTTCGATATCTACCACCGCACCAGTACCGATCTGCACAAGCAGACCAGTCAGGACTTCTTTCTGCAACTGCACAAGAACGGTGCGTTCACCGAACAAGAGGAACAGCAGTACTACGACGAAGAGGCGAAGCAATTCCTTGCCGACCGGTACATCAAAGGCACCTGCCCGGTGTGCGCGAATCCCGAAGCGTACGGGGATCAGTGCGAGAAGTGCGGTACGGCATTGAGCCCGAAGGAACTGAAAGACGTGCGCAGCACGCTGAGCGGTAGCATGCCCGTGCTGAGACCGACCAAGCACTGGTTCCTGCCCATGGAGCGGAGCCAGAAATGGGTGGAGGAATGGATCAACACGGGCGTACTCGATGGCGTGCAACAACACGACGCGGGTGAATGGAAGCCGCAAGTGCTGGGGCAGTGCAACAGTTGGTTGAAGGACGGTCTGCGCCCGCGTGCCATGACGCGGGACTTGGAATGGGGCGTGCCTGTGCCGTTGCCGGGTGCGGACGGGAAAGTGCTGTACGTCTGGCTCGATGCGCCTATCGGCTACATCACCGCCACCAAGCAATGGGCAAAGGACAAGGGAGTGGAATGGGAGAAGTGGTGGAAGGCGGATGACACGCGCTTACTTCATTTCATCGGCAAGGACAACATCGTGTTCCACTGCATCATCTTCCCCATTCTGCTGAAGATGCACGGTGGCTTCATCCTTCCGCAGAACGTGCCGGCGAACGAGTTCCTGAACCTCGAAGGACAAAAACTCAGCACCAGCCGCAACTGGGCGGTGTGGCTGCACGAGTACATGGAGCGTTGGCCCAACCGGCAGGACGAGCTGCGCTATGCACTTGCTACTATCCTGCCCGAATTCAAGGACAGCGAGTTCACGTGGAAGGATTTTCAGGACAAGAACAACAACGAGCTCGTCAGCATCCTCGGGAACTTCGTGCAGCGCGTGTTCGTACTCTGCCACAAGTATTACGATGGTACTGTTCCTCAGCCTTCCAGTGGCAACGAGCAGGACCTCGTGTTGTGGTCTGAACTGAACCCGCTGCCCGCGAAAGTCGCGGATGAGGTAGACCGTTTCCGTTTCCGTGATGCGCTGGCGAGCGCCATGCAGGTGGCCCGTCTTGGCAACAAGTACCTGACGGATACCGAGCCATGGAAATCGGAGAAGACCGATCCGGAACGTGTGCGCACCGTGCTTTTCAACAGCCTGCGGATAACCGGTGCACTGAGTGTTGTTCTCGAACCGTTCCTGCCTTTCACCGCTCGGAAATTGCGCACCATGCTCGGGTTGGGCGATTTGGCTTGGGAGGATGCGTTGCGCGCCGACGCGATCAAGCCCGGCTCCCAACTGGGTAAACCCGAACACCTTTTCAAACCGATCGATGACGCGGCCATTGCTGCGGAAGTTGAACGATTGCATGCCATGCAACCACAAGCGCAAGTGGCGAATGAGCCCTCAACCCCTCAGCCGATCACTAACGTCGTTGCGGCGAAACAGAACATCTCCTTCGACGACTTCAGCAAACTGGACCTGCGCGTTGGCACGATCACCGCTGCCGAGAAAGTGCCGAAGGCGGACAAGCTGTTGAAGTTGACCATCGACATCGGCGAAGCTTCACCGCGCACGGTGGTGAGCGGGATCGCCTTGCACTACACATCGGAGGAACTCCCCGGCAAGCAAGTGCTGCTGCTCTGCAATTTGGAGCCACGGAAGTTGAAGGGCATCGAGAGCCAAGGCATGGTGCTCATGGCCGAAGATGCTGAAGGCAGGTTGCGGTTCGTGCAACCCACGGAGGTCATGCCTCCCGGTAGCGGCGTGCGTTGATCTCTACCAAGCCAACGCGCAGTTCACTGCGGAGGCGGCGTTGATGTTGCCGTAACCGTGATCGCCGGTGTTGCCGGCGGGGAATTGGGCCGTGTTCTTCAAGCAATTCAACACAGCGCCGCGGCCCTTGTTCGGGTTCACGCTCCACACCAGTGCCGCAATACCGGCCGCCGTCGCAGTGGCGCAACTGCTGCCACCGATGTACGTGGGCGTTGTGCCGGAAGCAGGCAACGAGAGCGAATTGCGCGCGCTGCTCGCATCGCGCTCCATTACGATGGTGAAGTCGACCTGGCTTCCATCGTGACAACTTTCGCATGTGCTGCCGTTCTCTTTCACACCGGTGATCGCGGTGCATTTGGTGAGCGCTGCGGGGTAGATCACTCCCCACCAACTCGTCCAACTGTAGCTGGTGCCAGCGGCTGCCATCAGCATTTTGCCTTGCCCGTAAGCATAGTTCACACCGTCGCGCAATTTGCCGCTGCTGAACGGGGTGCCCACGCTCATGCTGATCACCCGCACGGCAGGGTCGTTGCCCAAAGCCACCAGCGCATTCTTCACGCCGGTGAGTTCGCTGCCAAGGTCCAGAACCACATCCTCGCAACCACGGATGAAATGCAAACCGCTCTGGTAGGCGACCCCGGAAGTGGATCCGGTGTTGTTGCGCGGACCTACGGCCTGCCCTGCCATGCTATTGCCGTGCGTGCAGCTCGTGTACGCTGCATTGCCGAAGGTGTACCCTGCGGTAACGGAACGCCCCACGTTGCTCTCACCGTTATTGAAGTCGCTGCCGAGCAAGGGTTGCGTACTGCTGATACCCGCATCGATCACCCCGATGGTGATGCCGTTGCCCCGTGCGTTGTTCCATGCGGATGGTATGCCGTGCAGATTGAAGTTCCACGGGAGCAATGCGTTGGGCGTGATGGAGGTGTAGTCCGAGCCGTTCAGCGGTTCCGAACTGCCATCGCAGCCGGAGGTGCTGCGTTCGGTTCCTCCCGCTGGCCAGTAATCCTGGGGCTCCGCATAGCGCACGTTGCGGAGGTTGGACAGCATGGTGATCACCTCCTTGTCCGTGATGCGCAGCGTAAGAATGGGCAGCACCGGATCGTCTTCCACGAGAATGTCGCGCAAGGTGACCGGCTCTCGACCACCGCGGTTCAGCATCCCAAGCACGCGTGCGATCAGTGCATCGTGCACGGCCCGCCATTCCGGGCGCTTGATGTCGATCGTGCTGATGATGTCGTCGATATTGCCGACGCCTGTGGGTGCATAACCGATGGCAAGGCTATGATCGTTGTATTGCACCGCGCTCCACAGTGTGCGCAGGTCAACCCACTCCCAGTGGAAGTCGTTGCGCGCCTCGAGCATGCCGATCACTTGCCGGTCGAGTTCTTCGCGTGTTAGCGGGTCGCCTGCTGGTGCGGCGGCGAGGGTGCTTTTTTGAGCGAGCACGGCGGTCGGGCTGACATCATGGGGAACCACGGCGTCTTTCCTACAGCCGATGAACACGATGGAGATGGACAATCCGGCGATCAGGATGCGTTGCTTCATGGCAAGTGGGTCAAGGGTGCGCGGAAGGTAGCAAGGTGGGCGGATGTGCGATCCGGTTAAAACGGGATCCGGGCCATGAAAGCAAAAGCCCCGAACGGTGCCGGGGCTTTCGCGGATCGGGATCCAAGGATCAATCCGTCTTCGGTTTCTGGGCCGGCATGCCATGGGCGAACACACCCTCGGCCACTTTTACCATGCCCTTGTGTTCTCCGGCCATGACGGTACCCCCGATCGGCGTCACCTTCTCCACATCGTAACCATAAACCTCCCAATCGGATGGCCAGTGGTAGATGCTTGACGGATCGGGGCGGTTGGCCGCCTTTGCCTTTGCGGGCTCCATGCTCGGCTTCAGCCAAGCGGGACCGGGCGCCTGCACAAAACGTCCTTCGCCGAGGTTGGTCTTCGGTTTTGCGATCAACTGGTAGTCGAGCGTACCCGTGTGTGCGCCGCCGTTCAATTCAACCAGATCGAAGCCGGTTGCGGTGCGCGCAGTGATCGCGACCCCGTTGAAGTTGAGCATGTCCACCGGTGTGCAGAACACGCGCACCGGATGCGCGGCATCCACCACGATGATATCGGCAAGGATCGGATCCAACTCCACGTGTGCAACGCCGTTCACCAATTGCACGGTACCGTAATCCTGGTACCAGTATTCCGGTGATTCCGGGCAGACCAAGCTGACGCGGCCGTGGTTCTCCGTGGGTACGATCTCGGCTACCGAGCCTATTCCGGTGATCTTGCGGTTAACACCGGCTACAACGCCTCCGACCCATGCATACAGATAGTTGCCGGGCAGGTTGTACTGATCCGATTCGAAGTAGCCGCCGGTGCGTTCGAAAGCGGAATTGGAAATAGCTGTTCCCCAAACGCCGATGGCATCTTGGTTCTGTGAGACCCCGGTATATTGACCACCCAAGGTCCAGCCGATGTTTCCGGCCGTGGTGCCACGATCGCTCCATGTACGATGGGCTGATTGCAGGCCGCCCAAAGCAGCATTGGTAACGTTCAATTGGCTGTACGACCCTGATGGATTGAAGCCGGCTGTTGCGTTCTGGACATAGTTGTACTGCGCGAACCACACATCGGAGTAGGCGATAGCCGCCGCCACGGTGGCCGCACCGGTGCTTTGTGCATAGGTTGATGTGTAGCCTGCGGTAGGGTTCGAAGCATAGACACCCGCGCCTTGCAGGGTTTGCGGCGGAACGCCCAGCGTGATATTGGTTTCGCGCCCAAGCCAACCACCCACGTTCGTGCTGTGGCCGAAGATGGCGTCCCCAGCGGCGCTGTTCACCTCCAACGGCGCTATGGGTGTGGTGGTGCCCCACCCGACCCGGCCTGTGCCGCCCAGCACGCGCAACCGTTCAGTATTGTTTGTTCGGATAACGAAGTCGATGAGGTCGGTGGTACCCAAGAAGTTGGTCGCTGCAACGGTACCCGTGTTCCCGGTGATCGTCCAACCGGCGTTTGCGGCGCCCACGCGCACCCATGCCGCACCGTCCCAGTAGTAGTAGCCGGGTGTAACGTTGTTCGGAGGAACACCGGCCGTATTCGTGTTGTAAACCAAAAGCGATGTAGCGGGCAGTACGACCGGTGCGGCCACGTTGGTTGCGGTAAGCACGATGCGTGGCACCAAGAGGCCCTTATCGGCGCTTACCAGGTCAAGGATGGATGAAGCGGCGGGAACCGCACCCGTTGTATTGATGCCGATGTTCTGAGCTTGCGCCGCTGCGGCGATCGCAAGCAATGCCAGAACGGAAGAGATCTTTTTCATGGTCGAAGGGAATGAGGTCGAGGCTGTCAGCAGGTTGAGGGTACAGTCGTTGGGGAAAGTAAGCGGGTCATCGATGATTTCAAAGGCCCGGTCTTCTTTTCCAAGTGATGACGTCTGATCGGGCGGAGGGGTTGCCGGTGGCGATGACCCGGCAGGGGGGATAGAGGCCGGGTAAGCCCGACAGGTCGCGTAGATTGGCGGCCACCATACCCCCGGCCATGCTGCATTCCCGCTCCATTTCAGCGCTGATCCTGTGTTTTTCGCTCTTCAGCACCGTGGCCCAGCCTTACAAGTACGGCTGCCACTATTTCCGCAACCAGGGCGACCATCGGTACCTGCCTACGGCAATGGAGAAAAGCCAGATCGATGAGACCATTGCCCGCAGCGACACCTTCGATATCCTGCACTATGACATCAACATGGATGTGACGGACTATGCGAATGAGCTGATCAAGGCGTCCACCACCATCACCTATACCCCGCTGATGGCCGGGCAGGACTTCATCCGCTTCGACCTGTTTTCCCTGACAGTGGATTCCGTTACCGATGCCAACGGACCCATGTCCTACGGTTACGATGGCGATTTCCTGCGCGTGGACTTTTTGCAGCAGCCACAAGTCGGTACCAACTACCAGATCACTGTGCATTACCGCGGCACGCCCCACCGCGATCCGGAATGGGGCGGCTTCTATTTCGAGGCCGACTACATCTACAACCTCGGCATCGGCCTCAGCACCATCCCGCCCAACTTCGGTAAGGTGTGGTACCCGTGCTTCGACAGTTTCGTGGAGCGGGCCACCTATACCTACACGGTGAAAAGCGCTGGCGGACGTGTGGCGCATTGCATGGGCGACATGGTGAACGAAACATTGCTCGGCGGCGATACCGTTGTGCGCACCTTCGATTTCAGCCTGCCCATACCCACGCACCTAAGCGCCATTGCGGTGGCTGCGTACGTGGACAGTAATTACACGCACACCGGTGCCTATGGTCCGGTGCCCGTGCGCCTCAGCGCGAAGAGCAACCAGCTCAACGCCATGAGCGCCAAACTCGTCGATCTCGGTGGCGCCATCGATGCCTGCGAATACTGGTACGGACAGCACGCGTTCGAACGTGTCGGCTATGCGCTTACCACCGACGGCGCGCTGGAGATCCCCACCAACATCGCTTACCCGCAGTTCATGACCGGTGGCACTGAAGCCGAGAACCGTGGGTTGTACAGTCACGAACTCGGCCACCACTGGTTCGGCGATGCGGTGGCGCCGCGCGTGCACAACGATATGTGGTTGAAGGAGGGTCCTGCCGAATATGCCAGCCACCTCTTCGAGGAATGGCTTTACGGCGAGGACGCATTCGTGAAAGTGGTGAAGGACAACCAACTGTTCGTGTTGGAACAAGCGCACCTGCAGGACGGTGGCTTCCAAGCGCTGAGCCCCATGCCCGATGCGTACATCTACGGCCTGCACACGTACTACAAGGGTGCCGCGGTGCTGCACAACCTGCGTGGCTACTTGGGCGACTCGCTGTTCCGCGTGGGCTTGCACTACGTGCAGGAGCAGCTCGCGTTCAACGATATGACACCGCAGCAGTTCCGCGATACACTGGAGGCGGGCACCGGGGCCGATCTCCATCCCTTCTTCGATGCATGGGTGTTCGCGCCCGGTTTCGCGGCCTTCGTTGTGGACGACATGACGGCTGCGCAGAACGGTGGGCAATGGAACGTGGACCTGTTGCTGCGCCAGAAATTGCGCGGCACTTCCGCATGGCATCACCAAGTGCCGCTCGACCTCACATTGGTAGGTGCCAACTGGCAACGCCAGGAGTTCCGGGTAATGGCCGATGATGAGTTCAGCAACGTTTCGGTAACCGCCGACTTCGAACCGGTGATGGCCATCCTCAACGGACACAACCGGTTGAACCAAGCGCGCATGGACTACGAGTTCACCATACCGGCCAACGGGAGTTTCCCAAGTGTGCTGCCGTACACCAAGTTCAGGTTGTACGACCAGAACCTGGTGGATACCGCGCTCTTCCGCGTGGAGCACATTTGGAGCGGACCGGATGCGGACAACCTCGGTTATGGAGTGGACGAACTTTCGGATACGCACTACTGGACCGTGGATGGCATCTGGCCCGCAGGCACCGAACTGCAAGGCAAGTTGTACTACGACGCTACCGATGCGACCGACCTCGATTTCCCGGTCTATGGCGCCACCGAGGCCGATGCGATCCTCGTGTACCGCGCAACCGCAAGCGATCCCTGGGAATTGTATCCCGATCTGGTCGCATCGTTGGGAAGCCTTACCGATGGCATCGGCAACTTCACCATGAACAACCTGCGCAAAGGGCAGTACGCGTTCGCGCGTGGCAGTGCGGTGATCGGCATTGCCGACCACGAGCAACCCAGCGGACAACTGCAGGTGTTCCCGGTGCCGGTGAACGACATGCTCACCGTGCGCGGGCAGTGTGCCACCAGCGCCACCGCGTTGTTCGATGTGTTCGATGCCGCAGGCCGCTTGGTGTTGCGCAGCACTGCGAAAGTCAGCGGCGGTTTCGAACAGCGTATCGCTGTTGCCGACCTCCCACCCGGAAGCTTCAGCATTGTTGCGCGCACTGCCAATGGGGAACAGCTCGGCACCGCCCGCTTCGAGGTGGCGCGCTGACTTCTCGGCTGCGCTCGAAGTGACGGATCCAGGAGTAGGCCGCTGGAAGCAGATACTTTCGCCGCGCCTTTGCAAAAAGGCACGTAGCGCGTACTGCTGCGCCCGGCCCCATAGTTCAACGGATAGAATAGGAGTTTCCTAAACTCTTGATCCAGGTTCGATTCCTGGTGGGGTCACTTTCGTCTACGGCTGCTGGTCGGGTCAATGTAGACTACTGCAGGAATTGAATTCGCTCAACCGCATTTGAACTGCTCATGCTCAACATGAACCCACCTCCATCATTGCCGATGTAATTGCACTCTCTAAGATGCTTAGCACTAACTATGGGGATTACCATTCCGCTGGATAAGACAATTGCGTGCGTCGACTGAAAGCAATTCTGTTCTCCTTGCACGATTGGATAAAGGCGTATCGTATTTCCGAGAGGCAAGGAATCAGCCAGACAATAGTATTGCCTTCCTCTTAGGTTCATTTCCAAAATAAGGGCCGAATCACTGGATATGGCCGTTGCGTTCTGTGAAGGTGAGCGCTCCTCTGATATGACAGTGCTGGGATCACCCGGGACGACTTTGGTAGAGCTGTTATCGGCATTTCGATTGCACGCCATGCTCAAGAAGAGTGAACATACACCTAACCTAAAGTGCCCGGCACGCGCTCGGCTCTTTGCCGAGTGCGCCTCAGACGTAGGGGCTCTGCCCCGCCTCTCATCGTCCATGTCAGATGATATACCGCAAGCCGAAGTCGTTGCCGAGGTTTCTCCGCACGCGCTCGGGTCCACCCGAGTGCGGTTTCGGTCCAGGGCCTCCTTACCAACCGCGACAAGTCTACAAAACGCAACAACCCCAGCCTTCCGGCCGGGGTTGTCGCAACATGGTAAGGAAGCGGCTTAGGCAGCTGCCATGGCTTCCAGGGGCTCGCTGAGGCTGGTGGTGCCTGCTGCACCCACAGCCGTAGCCGCAACCCACACGATCTGTCCACGCACCAAGCCGTCGATATTGAAACGGGCCTTGGTGGTGTTGCCCACCAGCTCCCACTTGTAGGGGGCGTTGGTGTAGCTGACAAAGACCTGGTAGGTGTCGGCGCCGCGCGTGGTCTTCCAGCGCGCAGATACGCGGCCGGTAACCTTAGCGATGCCCGCTACCAAGTTCGCGGGGCGGTCCAACTCGCCCAGCGGTTTCCCCGTCTTGCGCACCTCGAAACCGGTGAGCAAAATGAGGTCTGCATCCCCAGCGGACTCGTCCTGCACGTAGGCCGCCCGGAGGCGGTACATCGTGAGGAGAGCACGCTCGGCCGTTCGACGGGCCTGCAGCTCTGCTTTTCCACCGTTCTCCGCAGCACCGTTGGCTTGTACCAAGGCGGTGATAGCGCCTTGGAAAGCCACCTGCGTGGGAACGGGGGTGGGGTACTGTGCCAGTCCAGCCATGGTATCATGGATGTGCTGACACTTAGCTACGAGTCCCGTAGCGGGGAGGCCTGCTGTGCCAAGTTTTACGTATGCCATGGGTAAGATGGGTTTTACGTGTTGGCCGCGGGACAATTCCTGCGGTCGTGGCTTGTGTAGCGTAAAGCCACCGGCCGGTGGTCTATGGTGTTCACCATAGGACCGCATGCAGCCCGCGCCCAGCCTGCGTTGCAGGAGGTGCGATTTGTACGGGGCACGGGAAGGGCCCTCCATTCGGCCACCTGACTTGATCTTGTTGTGGGCGAACAAGATCAAGTTGCGTGGCGACTTGATCAAGTTGCGAGCGAACAAGATCAAGTTGCGTGACGAGTTGATCTTGTTGTGGGCGAACAAGATCAAGTTGCGTGACGAGTTGATCTTGTTGTTGGCGAACAAGATCAAGTTGCGTGACGAGTTGATCTTGTTGTGGGCGAACAAGATCAAGTTGCGTGGCGAGTTGATCTTGTTGTGGGCGAACAAGATCAAGTTGGGCCGAGAGTTGATCAACTATCAGCAGGAACCACCGCGCGGCTCGCCGGACAGTTGCACGGCACCCAGCCCATTTTCACGGCAAGGGCATGGATCTGCAGGCGGTTCTTCACGTTCAGTTTCCTGTACGCGTTCTGGAGGTGCACTCCAACGGTCCCCGGCTCAATGTCCAGCGCTTTGGCGATCTCCGCCTTGGTGGCACCCTCGGGGTGGCACCAAAGCCGCACAACGCGCATCTCCGTGGTGGTGAGCGCAAGCCGATCGCGTTCGGGGTGTGCGCACGTGCAGCGGTATTCACGGCACGAACATCGGAAGGCAGGCTACCGGAAAAATACCGTATTCAGGGTATTTTTCGGGGTGCCTCATCGGCCTGGAGGCTAAAAACCCTGTACTCGCGGTAAAGAGCCGGACGCGTGCGGGGGGCAGCGCCGCACTAACCACCAACGTCTTCAAGTAGGCTGTCAGCATTCTGCGGTCTCTTCTGCTCATGTGGAAGATACCTTAGCCTAGCCATTGCCCTGCTTACTTAGACCTGTCTCACATGAAAGCCATTGGAACGCTACTGTTACCCGTTGCGATGCTATGCCTGGCACAGACCACGCTCGCTCAATCGCCGGATTGGATCTGGGCAACGAACTCCGGGTCGGTCAGCAATGATCATGGCAACACCGTGTGTACCGATGTGGATGGCAACGTTTACATCGCAGGCACCTTTCAAGGAGCGACGATCACATTCGGATCCCATGTGTTGCAGAACACGGCCGAGGGCTTCTATGACTTCTTCGTGGTGAAGTACGATCCCGACGGGAATGTGGTCTGGGCAGTGAGCGATGGCGGAACAAAGCACGACTACGCGTATGGCATCTGTACCGATCCCGCAGGCAATGTCTTCGTTACCGGCTACTTCAACAGCGATTCACTCCTGATCGGCCCCTCTATGCTCGTTAATCCATCGCTCGGTGCGAATTACACCGATGTGTTCACCGCCAAGTACGACCCGAACGGCAACGCATTGTGGGGCCGGAGCGGTGAGTGCCAGGTGGCGTATGCGAAAGGCATCGGGTCGGATGCATCGGGTAATGTTTACATCACAGGTTCATTCCAATCTTCGATCAGCTTTGGTGGTCAAACTCTCCAAGCCTATGGGTTTGAAGATGGTTTCCTGGTCAAGTACGACGCCGATGGCAACGTTGCATGGGCAGACCAAATGGGTGGCGGCAATCTTACCGAGTCACGGGCCATTGACGTGGATGCGGAAGGCAATACGTATCTCACTGGGTTCTTCCGGGATTCAACAAGCTTTGGCAATACCACGTTGGTCAGCGCGAACCAGTATGCGTACATGGAGATCTTCGTTGCCAAGTATGATAGTGATGGGAATAATGTCTGGGCCAACTACGCACTTGTACCCTACGCGGGCAACTATGCGTCGGGCATGGGGGTCGCGGCCGATGCGGCGGGGAGTGTCTATCTCACGGGCTACTATCAGTATTCGCTCAGCTTTGGGAACGACACCTTGGGGAATGCCGGCAACATTGGAACGTTCCTGGCCAAATACGATAGCGATGGGAACCCGCTTTGGGGTCGAAGCCCCGGCGGCACAGGCACTGACTATGGTGCCGCAGTTTGCACGGACCCTAATGGGAATGTCACCGTGACCGGCTATTACCAAAGCCCCTTCCTGAATTTCGGCGGGTATCCGGTCGTCAATGCCAATGTGGGTTCCAACGATGTCTTCGTGGCCCGTTACGACCCGAACGGAAACGCAATAGGGGCAACGGGCCTGGGCGCACCCGGTAATGAGTATGGGATGGGCATCACCACCAGCCCGGTCGGCGATGTTTTCTTGACGGGTTACTTCGATAGCTATTCTGTGGACTTTTCGGGTACGGTTCTTACTAATGCCGGTAGCAATGACGTCTTCTTGGCGAAGATGCCCGCCGATGCCTTTAATGCTGTGCTAACGGTGGAAGGAAATGCCGACGTGAGACTTTACCCGAATCCTGCACATGACCAGATCCAAGTAGTGTCGGAAGGACGTTCGCGGGTCCGGATCCATGACATGGCGTCACGAATGATCCTGGAGCGCCAATTCGTGAACTCGACAACGATCGATGTCACCGGAATACCATCGGGTCTGTACGTGTATGAGTTGGAACAGAACGGTGCGATATGGAAAGGGAAGTTCGTGAGGGATTAGGGGTGTACGGTGCGCATCACCGCTCTTTCGCATCCCCGCGCACGCGCGGAATACAAGAGCACGTGCTGGGTATGAACAGATAGCACACTCGCGAAACACGCGAGCGGGTGCATGGAAGGCTATAGACAGAGCGCACACTCGCGAAACGCCTACGGTACCCAGATCCTCGGCGAGCAACAGCAGAACGAAGAAGCCGATGTGGTACACGCTGTGAAGGGTTGCAGGGATCCTTTCAGCGCAGGCGCTGATGGGACCTGATATATGTCAGTTAGCACGGATGGCACCCTGCTACTTTCACCGTTCGTGGCCAGCGAGTTCGTCCCCAAGTTGTTCACGCTGTGGAAGGCGGGGATCCCTCATGCCCAATTGCGCAAGGATGTGTTCGCGGGCGTGGTTGTCGGCATTGTGGCCCTGCCGCTGGCCATCGCGTTCGGCATCGCCTCGGGCGTAACGCCTGAGAAGGGGTTGGTCACCGCCATCATCGCCGGCTTCGTGATCAGTGCATTCGGTGGAAGTCGCGTGCAGATCGGTGGCCCCACGGGGGCCTTCATCATTATCGTGTACGGCATCGTGCAGAAACACGGCGTGGAGGGGCTCACCATCGCCACCTTCTTGGCCGGGGTGCTGATCACGCTGATGGGGCTGTTGCGCTTCGGCAAATTGCTCAAGTACTTCCCTCATACGCTGGTGGTCGGTTTCACCTCGGGCATCTCGGTGATCATCCTTTCCTCGCAAGTGAAGGACTTGTTCGGCCTGTCCATGGGCACCGTACCGCCGGACTTCATCGGGAAGTGGACGGCTTATGCCCAGAACGCGTCAGCGGTGAACGGCTGGGCATTGGTTATCGGCGTTGGTTCCGTTCTGGTCAGTGCGTTCTGGACCCGGGTCACCCGGGTACTGCCCGGTCCCCTGGTGGCCATCCTGCTGTCAACGGCGGCCGTGGCATTGTTCCACCTTCCGGTGATCACCATCGAACAACAGTTCGGCAGCATTCCGCGCACGCTGCCCGTACCGTCCTTTCATGCGGTGGACCTGGCCACGCTGCGCGAACTGATCCAGCCCGCGCTGGCCATCGCGCTGCTGGGTTCCATCGAATCGCTGCTCTCGGCCGTCGTGGCCGACGGCATGATCGGTGGGCGCCACCGCAGCAACATGGAACTGGTT
>JBDTSG010000142.1:0-3000 GCA_039931265.1 Flavobacteriales bacterium | reverse complement strand
ACCAACTGGTGCAGGATGCGGTGGAACGACGCTTGGAGATCATTGCCGAGGCATCGAAGCATATCCCCGACCAGCTCCGCGCCGCGCATAGCCTTGTCCCGTGGCGCACCATCAAGGACATGCGCAACATCATCGCACATGAGTACTTCGGTGTGCAGCTCGTGTTCATCTGGCGCACAGTATCCACGGATCTGGACGACCTTGAACTGGCCTGCCAAGCCATGTTGATCGAGCTGGGCGAGGGTTGATCCTTGCAGCGCCAGCAACCAGTTCGGAATTGTTAGAAGTGCGCTGTTCGCACTGAGTGCCCGATGTTCGGAACACGCTCTGCCCACGGCGCTACCCTTGCGCCGTGAACGGCGAGAAGACCACGGCGGTGGAGCGCAGCGCAGCGCGCAAGATCGGCGGTGCCATTACGCGGCTTTTCATGTGGCTGAGCGGGCTGTTGCCGAAGCGCTTCAAGCAGATCACCATGCTCGCGCTGCCTTACCAAGTGGCGGCGGTGATCACCGTGTTCATCGCGATCGGCTACACCATACTCTTCAACTATGCCGAGAAGATGCAACTCTTCATGCTCGGGCTGCACCCCGACTGGATCTTCATCACCGCACCCGTTTGTTTCCTCGCTTCGTGGTGGATGGTGCGCACGTTCGCGCCGTATGCCGGTGGTAGCGGCATACCCCAGTTGATCGCCGCCGTGGAGATCGCCGATGAGGGTCCGCGCGATCGCAGTTGGCGCTTCCTGAACCCGCGGATCATTCTGGTGAAAATCGCGAGCAGCTTGGCCATGGCCTTGGGCGGCGGTGCCGTTGGCCGCGAAGGACCGACCCTGCAAATAGCTGGTAGCGTGTTCCGGGCGGTGCACCAATACCTGCCGTCCTTCTGGCCGAAGATCCAACGGCGCATGATGATCGTTGCGGGCGGCGCGGCGGGCTTGAGCGCGGCCTTCAACACGCCATTGGGAGGGATCGTCTTCGTCATCGAGGAACTCACCAAAACACATATCGCACAATTCCGCACGGCCGTCTTCGCCAGTGTCATCATCGCGGGCATGACCGCGCAGGCGCTGCTCGGCTCCTACTTCGGCGGGGAGCTATTGTACCCGAAACTGGGATTGGTGGGCGGCTCCTTCATGTACAAAGTGCTGCTCATCTCGTTGCCCTGCGGCCTGATCGGTGCGATCTTCTGCAAAGTGCTGTTGGCCACCGACCGGTTCAGGAGGGGACTGAAGAAGCGCTGGGCGCAGATCGCCATGGCCGTGGGTTGCGCTTTGGCCTTTGCCACCTGTGTCCATTTCCTCGGCGCGCGCGCGCTGGGCAGCGGTGGGCATTTCATGGCGGGCTATCTCTTCAGCGCAGACCAGCCGGATCCGAGTTGGAAAGACGTGCTCGCACGTATTCTCGGTCCATTGTTCACCGCTTCCGCCGGTGGTGCCGGTGGCATCCTCGGTCCGAGCCTGGCCAGCGGAGCGGCGATCGGCGGCTGGGTGGCCCAATGGTTCGAGCCAAGTCGCGGTGAGTTCAATGTGCTGGTGCTCTGCGGCATGACCGCCTTCCTCACCGGCACCTCGCGCTCTCCCTTCACCTGTGCCATACTCGTGCTCGAGATGACCGATCGCCACAGCATCATCCTGCAGCTCATGTACGCGGCCATGGTGGCCTTCCTCATCAGCCAGACCATCGACAAGCGCGGTTACTACGAGCGCATGAAACACCGCCTCCTGAACACCCTGCCGGAATGGAAGGGATGGAAGCACGCGCCGAACGAGACCGACGACCAGAGCGTGCCGGGGCTTGGGTAGTTTCGCAGCGTAATGGAAATCGGTGAATGGACATTGGTGAATGGACATTCGCGAAAAATCAAGAACAGCCCATAGGTTGACCATTCGCTGGTCGCCATTCACCAACGACCCATACGCACGAACCCGAAACCACCTCGAATGCAGCAATACCACGACCTGCTCCGCCACATCCTGGACAACGGTGTGCGCAAGAGCGACCGCACGGGCACCGGCACGATCAGCTGCTTCGGCTACCAGATGCGCTTCGACCTGAGTGAGGGCTTCCCCTTGCTCACCACCAAGAAGCTGCACACCAAGAGCATCATACACGAATTGCTTTGGTTCCTGCAGGGCGACACCAACATCGCGTACCTGAAAGAGAACGGTGTGCGCATTTGGGATGAGTGGGCCGATGCCGATGGGAACCTCGGCCCCGTGTACGGCAGGCAGTGGCGCAGTTGGGCCGCGCCCGATGGCCGCACCATCGACCAGATCACCGATGTGGTGAACATGATCAAGAAGAACCCCGACAGCCGACGCTTGATCGTTAGCGCCTGGAACCCGGCGGACATCCCGAACATGGCGTTGCCGCCGTGCCATTGCCTCTTCCAGTTCTTCGTGGCGGATGGGAAGTTGAGTTGCCAACTCTACCAGCGCAGCGCGGATACCTTCCTCGGTGTGCCCTTCAACATCGCCAGCTATGCGTTGCTCACGCTCATGATGGCGCAGGTGTGCGGACTGAAGCCCGGCGAATTCGTGCACACCTTCGGCGATGTGCATTTGTACAACGACCACTTGGAGCAAGCGCGCTTGCAACTCACGCGCGACTTCCGTCCGTTGCCAACGATGGAGATCGATCCATCGGTCAAGGACCTGTTCGGTTTCCGCTTCGAGCACTTCGCCTTGAAGAACTACGACCCGCACCCGCACATCAAGGCCGCCGTATCGGTATGATCGTTTCAGCGATCGCGGCCGTTAGCGAGAACGGCATCATCGGGCGCAAAGGCGATCTGCCGTGGCACTTGCCGGACGACATGAAGTTCTTCCAGCGCACCACCATGGGCCACCATGTGGTAACGGGCCGCAAGAACTGGGAAACCATTCCATTGAAGTTCCGCCCCTTGAAAGGCCGGCCGAACATCGTGGTAACGCGCGATGCGCATTACAAAGCACCGGGCGCCGTTGTGGTTACCAGCATTGCTGAAGCACTCGCGCTGGCG
>JBDTSG010000141.1:0-43943 GCA_039931265.1 Flavobacteriales bacterium | reverse complement strand
GTCTACCCGGCGGACCATCCCTTGAGCGTTAGCCAGAACATGCACTGGTCGTGGACACAGGGCTACATTTTCCTGAAGATGGAAGGCCGGTACGACAGCGATAACGATGGCGTGGTGGAAGCCACGGACAACACTTTCGCCTACCACTGCACATCTGATGCTTTGCGCAGGGATGTGGAATTGGAGGTGCACCAGGATGCGCTTTCGGGCGGCGCTTTGGTGATCGACCTCGATCTTGATCTCGCGAACATCATCAGCCCGGTGGATATCCAGAGCATCCCCTTTGCCGAGGGTGCCGATCCGCTCAACCGGACGATGATGGACAGTCTTGCCACAGCCATCACACTCCCATGAGAAGGAACCTGTTTTTTTTCGGCCTTACCATTTTGCTGCTCTCCGGCTGCGACAAGCACGATCCCGACCCGTATGTGGAGCCGCCGCCACCTGCCTCAGGGATCGAACTCCGTGTAACTCCTCTCTGGAACGGTGCGTTGTTCGACAAGAACACGGTCTACCACAACGTGATGGATTATCGGGTGCGTGTGCAATTGATCCGGCTTTATCTCAGTGACCTCCACCTGCTGACCAGCGGCGGGGAGGTCCACTTGAGCGATGCAGAGCTCTTCAGTATCACGGATGGTGCCCAGAGCGTCAATATCGATGCGCCGCCGGGCAGCTACACAGGTCTGCACTTCGGTATCGGTATCCCTGAAGACCTCAACCACCAGGATCCGGTGCAGTATGCTGGTGACAACCCTTTGAGCGTGAGCAACGGGATGCATTGGACATGGGCGGATGGCTACCGCTTCGTGATCTTCGATGGGCGTTTCGATACGCTCAGCACAGGCACGGGGGTCCCACCGGAACTGTTCTCCATCCACACGGGAATGGACACCTGCTACCGCGAACGGGAATTCGATGCGCTTCCGATCAACGTGGCCACCGGGGCTTACACTGTAGTGGACATCACGTTCGACCTGGCCAAGTTCTTCTACACGGATACCGACACGATCGATCTGGCGATCGACAACCAAGCGCATGGCAGCAATATCATTCTCGCCGGTCGTTTGAGCGATTGCATTCAGGCTTCCGTGAATGCACAGTAGAGCATGCGTGCCGGGTACCTCGCATCGTTGTTGTTGCTGGCGGCCTGCCGTCGCGATGAGGCCGTGGTGCAGGAAGCCGTGAACCCGGTTTACGCGGTACAACTTGCTCCCGGCTCACCGCCCCTTCCGGTGCCTGCGGAAAATCCGTTGACCAAAGCAGGGGTGGAGTTGGGCAGGGAATTGTTCTTCGAAGCGCGGCTCAGCAGGAATGCGGTCCTGTCTTGTGCCGGTTGCCATCATCCCTTGGCTGGGTTCAGCGATACGGTTGCGCTCAGTGTCGGGGCTGATGGTGACGTGGGCTTCCGCAACGCGCCTACGCTCTCCAACGTGGCCTACCAGCAGCGGCTCTTCATGGACGGAGGTATTCCCAATTTGGAATATCAGGTGTTGGCCCCGATCCACGACGTGCATGAGATGGACAGTGACATCAACGAGGTGGCGGAGCTATTGCGGGATGAGGAGCCGTTCAAAAGTCTCAGCCAGCTGGCCTACGGTCGCACGCTCGATGCGTTCGTCATCACTCGCGCGATCGCCAGCTACGAGCGGACGCTGGTGAGCGGATGGAGCCGCTTCGACCGCTATGTGTATTCCAACGATGCGACCGCCCTTACTCCTCAGGAATTGAACGGCTGGGGCATTTTCTCCAGTGCCGGGGCCAATTGCACGGCCTGCCATACCGGGTACGATCTCACGGATCGCGACTTCCACAATGTTGGTCTCACAACCGACCACTCCGCGGATGAAGGGCGGGCGCGGATCACTTTGCAGCCTGAGGATGTGGGCAAGTTCAAAACCCCCACGCTCCGGAACATCGCGCTCACAGGGCCGTACATGCACGATGGCTCCTTATCGACTTTGGAACAGGTCGTCGATCACTTCGCAAGTGGTGGTCTGCCCCAACCGAACCTCAGTCCGCAGATGCAACCGTTCTTTTTGACGCAACAGGAGAAGGCCGACCTGATCGCGTTTCTGCATGCGCTCACCGATGACCGATCTTTGGACCAAGTGCCATGATGATCAAGCGGAACAGCATCCAAGTCGGGGTCGCGCTTTTCGCGATCGCGCTTCTTGCTGCCAACTGCAAGCCCGAAGAGCCCACACCGCCGGATGACACCGGCACTTCCGGACCAACGGCTTACAACCTGCAGATCCCGGTCAACCTGCCGCCCATGTTGATCCCGTTCGATAACCCGATGACGGTGGAAGGGGTGAAGCTTGGCCGGTACCTTTTCTACGAGGAGCGGCTGAGCAACGACAACACCATGAGTTGCGCCAGTTGTCATGCGCAACTGTTCGGTTTCACGGATAGCGGTGAAATGTTCAGCGAGGGTATCGACGGGATAGCGGGTAACCGCAATGCCATGGCGCTGATCAACTTGGGTTGGGGCAACAGCTTTTTCTGGGATGGCCGCGCGCCGCAATTGGAAGACCAAGCGCTGCAACCGGTGATCAACCCCATCGAAATGCACGAGCAGTGGCCCGATGCCATGGCGAAACTCAACGCCGACGCCGCTTACCGGGATCTGTTCAGCGCTGCGTTCGGCGCGGGCACCATGGACAGCACGCATGCCGCAAAAGCCATCGCGCAATTCTTGCGCACGCTCATAAGCGCGAACAGTCCTTACGACAAATGGAAACGGGCGGAGGGCACCATTCCCTTGGAAGCGCAGGTCGGTTACGACTTGTTCAAGTTGGAAGGCGGCTATCCGCCTTTCATACCGAACGGACAGGGTGGTGCGGATTGCTTCCATTGCCATACGGATGCGGCCGGTCTTTTCACCGACGAGCAGTTCCATAACAACGCTTTGGATGCTGTGCCCCTCGACCCCGGAGTGGGTGGTGTTACGGGCGACCCCTTCGACATCGGGAAGTTCAAGGTGCCCACTTTGCGCAACATCGCGCTCACCGCGCCTTATATGCACGACGGGCGCTTCGCCACCTTGCAAGAGGTGATCGATCACTACAACGAGGGCGGGCATGATTCGCCCACGGTGGATGGCTTCATGAAGTTCGTGGACCCCGATGAGACCATGGAACTCACTGCACAGAAGAAGGCGCAGGTGCTCGCGTTCCTGGAACAGTTGACGGATACGGCGTTCATAACGAACCCGGAATTCCAGGATCCCGGGCCGCCGTAGACCTAGGCGGCCTTTACTTCTTGGGCGCTGGGCCGCCAGCGGTAGCACTGCATTTTGTCGCCGAACACCGGGCTCTTGAAGATGCTCTTGCCGAGCAACATGCGTGCGCACTCCTGCACGCCTTCGGTTATGCTCGGGTGCGGGTGTACCAATTCTGCCAGTACGCTGATGCCCATGCCGGTGTGCATCATCAAAGCCACTGCTTGTATTGCGCTGCTTGCATGTTCGCCGACCGCGCGCATGCCCAGCACTTTCATGTCATCGTCGTCCGTCACCAAAACCTTGAAGAAGCCCTTCGTCTTGCGCATGGCGATGGCACGAGCAAGACAGGCATAGTCGATCTTGGCGAGACGGTAAGGGATGTTGTTCCTGCGCAGTTCCTGCTCGTTGGCACCGATGCCGGCCACTTCGGGGTCGAGGAACATGATGGTGCTGACGTTGCAATAAGCCAGCGGTTCGTTGCGGATACCGGATATGAGTTCCACGGCATGGCGGCCTTCCAACTCGCCCAAGTTCACGAGCATGTTGTTGCCGGTTGCGTCGCCCACGATGTGGATGTGCGGCTGGCTGGTACGGGTGTCGTCAATGAGCGCCAGCCCCGTCCTCGGATCCAGCGCGATACCGGCAACGCCAAGGCCAAGCCCGTCGATATTGGGAATGCGACCCACGGAAAGCAGGGCTTTGTCAACACGCACGATCTCGCGATGGCCGTCCACGTTGCTCAACTCGTATTCCACTTTGCCGCCCACGTATGCGATGCGTTCCAGCTTGCTGTTGCGGTGGATGACCGCACCCTTGCGCTCCAGACTGTTGCTGATGAGGTGGCTGATATCGGGATCCTCGAACGGGAGGATGCGTTCAGCGCGGTCGATGATGTGTACCCGGGTGCGACCGAAGTTGGTGAAGATGGTCGCGAATTCGCAACCGATCACACCTGCGCCAATGATCACAATGCTCTCCGGCAGGTCCTCGATGTTGAAGATGCCATCACTGGTGAGGATGTGCTTTTCATCGGTCGGGATATCGGCCAATGTGCGCGGGCGACTGCCCGTGGCGACAATGAAATGACCGGCTTCAATGGTCGTGGTCTGCTGGCCGCGTTGCACTTGTACCGTGTGTGGCGAAGTGAAAGTGGCATTCCCGCGTTCGTGCCGGAATTTGTCCCCGGCGTTCTCCAGCAGCTGCATATGGCAGGCATAGAGGTATTTGCGTTCGAAGACCGCTTCGTTCAGGGTTTTCCCTATCTCGTCCCAACCCAGGCGGAAGGGTTCGCGTCCGCGCACACGCACTACCTCGTTGGCGCTGGCCACGCGCTGTGCCAGCTCCCAGAGGGTTTTGCTTGTCAGGGCCCCATTGTATATGCCCGTGCCACCGATGCGGTCTTTCTCGATCAGTACCGTGCGCAAGCCCAGGTCGATGGCCCGCATGGCCGCTGCATAGCCCGCTGGGCCGCCGCCGATAACACAGAGATCATATCGTTCCATGAAGGATGATGGCCATTGGTCGGCGGTTCATACGGAGGGGGAGTGGCTTGGTTCCGGGGATAGGTCAAGCCGGTTCGTATCCAACACCCTTTCATAGCCGTATGACGCCGCACGATCCCAAAGCATCGTGCAATTGCGCCTTCCCATAACCGTCCTCGGAGCCGCCCTTATCGTGGGCAGCGCACAGGCGCAATGCCCGCAGTTGTACGACTACAATGGTGTGCCATCGAGCGCACCCTATTGGTACAGCTGTTCAGGCGCCAACTTCACGTTGCTCATCGCTTCGCCCAGTAGCATCGCTGCTTTCACCATCGACTGGGGCGACGGCAGCGCGCAATACAATGGTGCTTCATTGGCCCCTCCCGGCAGCGTGAGCCACGTATACACCAGTACGGTTGACACCTTCGTGGTGGTCTTTACGGAGATCCTCACCGGATGCACCGTGCAAGGTGTTGTGGTGATGGAGGAGAGCAGCAGCGCCAGTATCCAGATCCCCATCGGTGGCCTTACACAAGTGTGCGCTCCGCAAGCCGTGGAGTTCATCAACAGCAGCACCAACGTTTCGCCGAACACGGTCTTCACGTGGGACTTCGGGGATGGCAGTCCCTTGGAGGTGTACGACTACACGAATCTCGGCGTGGTTCTCTCGCACACCTACCTGCCCGGAACGGTGAGCTGCGAAACGACCGTTCGCTTGGAGGCGGAGAACTACTGCAACACGCTGCAAGGGGGACCCAGTTTCGCCACATTCAACCCGATCCGCGTTTGGGACTTGGACAGCGCACGCATAACGCCCAGTGCAACACTGCTGTGCTACCCTGATACGATCGTCACCTTCCTGAACACCACGCAGCGCAACTGCTTGATGCAGGGCAACATCTACCAGCGTTTCGAATACTGGAACTTCGGGGACTACTGGGGCCAAGGCCAGGACAGCATCATCGACTGGAACCCGTGGCCGCCCACCTTCCCGCGCACGATCGCCTATCCCGGTGTCGGCACGTACCAAGTGATGATGCTCGACAGCAATTACTGCGGTATCGACACGGCATACATCACCATTCAGATCGTACCTCCACCAAGCGTTACGCTCACCAGCAACCCGGACACGATCTGCGCGGGAGGCACGGTGTTCTTCACGCAAACGAACAGCGGTGGTGCCAATTTCCACGAATGGGACTTCGGTGATGGCGGTGGTTGGCAGAACACAGGGGCGGGCAACCAGGCGCATACGTACATCACAGCAGGCAACTATACCACCAGCTATGCGGCCAGCATACAAGGAGCAACCGCCGGTTGCGCCGACACGGCGAGCGTGCCCATAGTGGTCTTGCCCGCGCCGACCGCCTTGTTCAGTGTGGACAACACGGCTGCGTGCAATAGCCTCACCGTCACCTTCACGAATACGAGCATCAGTGCCGTTAGCCAAGTGTGGGACTTCGGTGACGGGACCTTCGACAACAGCGTTACACCACCGCCTCACACCTATGGTGCCGTTGGTGACTACACGATCACGCTCACATGTACCAATGCGGATGGCTGCACGAACGCGATGAGCATCATCGTGCACGTGTATGCACCACCCGTGATCGGTATCGGCGCCCAGAACGTGTGCGTGGGCGAGGTGGCGATGTTCGCGGACAACAGTGTTACGGCTACCGGCAACCCGGTGATCGATTGGGATTGGGACTTTGGCGATGGCGCAATCGATAGCGTCCAGAACCCTTCGCATCTCTACGCAAGTGCTGGCAACTATTCGGTAACGCTTACTGCGACCACCCCTTACTGCGGAAACACGGGGACCCAGATGGTTACCGTGGAAGCCAAGCCCACGGCCACTTTCATTCCGAGCGCGGTGCTGGGTTGCTCCCCAATGCAAGTGTCTATGGCCAACACGAGTTCCGGTGCCGTGAACTATGCTTGGGACTTCGGCGATGGCGCCTTGGACACCACGTTCGCGCCTGCACATACATATCTGAACACGGGTACGGCAGACACGGTCTACACCGTGACGTTGATCGCGAGCACGACGTTCGGATGCAGCGATACGGTAAGTGTGCCTGTTACAGTGGCACCAGCTGCGGTGGCGCAGTTCGCGCACAACGGCCTGCCGGGCTGCGCACCCACCGATGTCGACTTTACGAACCTGAGCACGGGCGCGAACGCCTACGTGTGGGACTTCGGTGATGGTACGCCAACGACGAACGCCACGGACCCAAGCCACCAGTACGTCAACAACACCTTTTTCCTTGCGGTGAACACGGTGACCCTCATCGCCTCTTCACCGGCAGGTTGCAGTGATACCGCCACAGCATCGATCCTCGTCTACCCAACGGCCGATTTCAGTTTCGTCAGCCTGCCCGATAGCGGATGCAGCCCGCTCACCGTGACCTTCCCGGCGGTTGTGGGTGCGGTGAGCTACGACTGGGACTTCGGCGATGGCACCACAGGTCAGGGTCCTGCTCCCGCGCACACCTATCTGAACGGTGGGACTACGGATCTTCAATACACCGCCACGCTGGTCGCTGCCAATGCGTTCGGCTGCGCCGACACCGCATTCAGTACGATCACCGTTTTCGGTGCGCCGGTGGCGCAGTTGCTGGTGGCGGATGTGGATGGTTGCCATGCCTTCACCACGACTTTGCAGAACTTGAGCACCGGTGCGGACAGCTATAGCTGGGATTACGGCGATGGGAACACCAGCGACACTGCGACGGCCGTACACGACTACACGTGGTACAACTATGCCGGACCGGGTGCGGCCAACTTCACGGTAACGCTCACGGCCAGCCGCAACAATGGTTGTAGTAGCACCGCGAGTGCACAAGTGCAGGTGTTCCCTGCCGTAACGGCTGCCTTCGTCAATGACTCTATCGGCTGCTCGCCCTTCGACGCCGATTTCGTGAACGTGAGCCAGAACGCCGTGAGCTATTTCTGGGCTTTCGGCGATGGCACTTTCAGCACGCTCCCGAACCCGGCGCACACGTACGTGAACCAGTCCTTGGCCGACGTGGTGTTCACGCCAATGTTGGTGGCCACGAGCGCATTCGGCTGCAGCGATACCGCTTTCAGTACCGTAACGGTACACCCCGCGCCGATCGCTCAGTTCGTACCGAGCACGATCGCTGGTTGTGGTCCGCTCGGGGTAACGTTCAACGACCTTACCATCGGTAGTGTGAACAACGCATGGGCTTTCGGCGATCTCACCTTCCTGAACCAGGGCCCCGGTAACGTGCAGCATACGTACAGCAACCAAGGCGCGGGTCTTACCACTTACGATGTGGTGATGGTGGCCAGCACGGCGTTGGGTTGCACTGACACCGCGACGACCCAGCTACAACTCTATCCGGACATCATTGCCAGCTTCAACACCCCCGCAAGCGGTTGCTCGCCCATGGTGTTGAGCATCAACAACACGAGCATTGGCGCGGTGGGCTACGTGTGGAACATGGGCGATGGCACCATCCTCACCGGTGCAACACCGACCTACACCTATGTGAACTCAACCACTGCCGACCAACAATGGACGATCACATTGATCGCCAGTTCGGCTTTTGGATGCAGCGACACCGTATCGCAGGTCGTGGTCGTGCATCCCGCTCCGAGCGCTGCGTTCGTTGCATCGCCGTCCACGCAGCAATTCCCTGCCAGCACGGTGAGCTTCGCCAACACGAGCAGCGCGGGCACCTGGAACTATGTGTGGACATATGGCGATGGTGCTGGCAGCGCGGTACAATTCCCTCCGGATCATACCTACGGCACATGGGGCCAGTTCACGGTGATGCTCGTGGTGAGCAGCGCGTTCTGCAGCGATACGGCCGCACAATTGGTGGAAGTCACTCCGCCCGAGCCGACAGCCTCCTTCACAGGTGGGGGAGAGGGATGTGCGCCGCTCACGGTATCGTTCACGAATACCAGCTTGCAGGGCGTGAGCTACCAATGGAACTTCGGCGATGGGGGCACGAGCGCGGCGGAGAACCCGGTCTACACCTACAACCTGCCGGGTACATACACCGTGAGCATGACCGCATTCGGTGTCGGGGGCACTGTGAACACCGTGACACAACAGGATATCGTCGTGGTGCATCCACGCGCGCAAGCCTTCTTCGTCATACAACCGGACCAGGTCGTTGTGCCGAACCAACCGGTCTTCACGTACAACCTCAGCGGCAATGCCGACACCTATTGGTGGGATTTCGGCGATGGTGCAACGAGCACGGAGACCGATCCATCGCATCTGTACACGTACCCTGACACGTTCGACGTAACGCTGGTGGCCAACAACCAATGGAACTGTCCGGACACTTTCCTCTTGGCCGCTGCCGTGATCGGTATTGCCAATGGCGACCTTTCGTTCCCCAATGCTTTCACCCCGGGAAGTGGTGGACCGACCGATGGTATTTACGATCCGCAGAGTTTCAACAACGACTTCTTCTTCCCGATCCATGAGGGTGTGGAGAGCTATCGGCTCCAAGTCTTCAACCGCTGGGGCGAACTCGTGTTCGAGACGACCGATGTGGCGAAGGGTTGGGACGGTTGGTACCGCGACAAACCGGCAAAGCAGGATGTATACGCCTGGAAAGCCTTTGCGCGCTTCAGCGACGGACGGGAAACGGTCCAGAGCGGCGATGTAACACTGATCCGATAAGAGACCGCATGAAACACGTTTTTCTTCTCATCACCGTATTGCTGTTGAGCAACGCGAACGCACAACAGGGCTTCAAGCGCACGCAGAACAAGATGCTCGATGAGGCCGAAGTGCTTATGCAAGCGCAGGAGTACGCCGAGGCCGCCAAGATCTACCGGCGTTTGGTGCCCTTGGATACCGGGTTCGCGGAAGTGAGCTACAACTTGGGCATGTGCGAGTGGCTGTTGCCCGGTCGTTGGGAGAACAGTGCACCGCAGTTCGCACGCGCGGCACGGAACGGTCATACCGAAGCCCACTACATGCTGGCTTTGTGCAGGCATCGCCAACAGCGTTTCGATGAGGCTTTGGCTCTCTTCACCAAGTACAAGCAGTTATACTACCGCGCCGTGGGCGATGCGGAAGTGGAGCGGCACGTTGCCATGTCGAACACGGCGAAAACGCTCACGCGCATGCCTTTGGATCTGCGCATCGCGAACCTTGGTGCGTTCGTGAACAGCAAAGCGCACGATTACGCACCATTGGTAACGTCGGACAGGTCGAAGATGTACTTCACCAGCCGGCGCGAGGGCACCACCGGTGATCTGCGCGACCAGAACGGACAGTGGTTCGAGGACATCTGGACCAGCCAACAACAGAACGGCGTGTGGTTCCAAGTGCAGAACGCGGGCCCGCCCTTGAACTCACCCATCATGGATGCAACGGTGGGGATGAGCCCTAGCGGGGATACGTTGTTGATCTACCGTAGCGATGCCGACCTGAACGGTGGCGATCTCTACATGACTTATCGCAACAGCGCCGGTTGGAGCCAGCCGGAACTGCTCACTGAAAAGGTGAACAGCGGTAGTCATGAACCCAGCGCCAGCCTCGGCCCCGGTGGTACCAGTATCTACTTCACCAGCGATCGCGAAGGCGGGCAGGGAGGCCGGGACATCTGGTGCGTGAAGCGCTTGCCGACCGGGGAATGGAGCGAGCCGTTGAACCTCGGCCCTACGGTGAACACACCCTACGATGAGGACGCGCCGTTCATGCACGCCGATGGGCAAACGCTTTTCTTCAGCAGCAATGGGCACAACACCATGGGTGGTTATGACATCTTCAAAACCGCCCTGTTGGAACCGGAGGGCAACTCATGGACACAGCCGGACAACATGGGCTATCCGCTCAACACGGTGAACGACGACATCTATTTCTGCTTGAGCGATGATGGCACCACGGGATACTTCAGCAGTGAACGTGCCGGCGGCATGGGCGCGCAAGACATCTACCAAGTGGTCTTCCCCACCAGCCAACTCGATTTCGTGGCTGTGCTGGGCGTAGTGACCGATGCCACGGATGAACCCTTGAAAGCGCGGATCACTTTGATCGACCTGGCCTTGGAGGAGACGCAGGGCATCTACAATACCAATGGTAACACAGGCCGCTATCTCATGGTGGTTGAACCGGGCAAACGCTACCGTATGCTGGTGGAAAGCGAAGGCTGCACGGCATATACCGGGGAGTTCAGCCCAACGATGGTCGATGGTGAACGTGAGATGCTCATGGATGTGCGGATGACGCGTACCGTGGCACAAGCCAACCTCAAGCTGGATGGCAAATAGGTACGCCCTGCTCGTCTTTTTCGGAATAACGGTCCACGGTGCGTGGGCCCAGGACGCTCATTTCACGCAGTTCTACGCCACGCCGACGTACCTCAGCCCCGCGTTCGCCGGCACGGGTGTGCAGACCAGGTTCGCTCTGGCGTACCGCGATCAATGGCCTTCCATCCCCGGCACTTTCACAACGGTGTACGCCAGTTTCGACCACTACATGCGCGAGATCAGCAGCGGCATCGGTGTAAGCGTGGTGCATGATCGGGCGGGCAGTGGTGCATTGCGCTACACCGGGGTCAACGCGCAATACGCTTACGAGTTCCGGCTGAAGCACAAAGTCTTTCTGCGTCCTGCATTGCAGTTCGGTTATGTGCAGCACAGTGTGGATTGGGGCAGCCTCGTTTTCGGTGACCAACTGGCGCGCGGAGGCAGTGTTGGTACCTATGAGAGCTTGGAAGGTCGCAGCGCTCACTGGACGGATGTGGGCAGCGGACTGCTGTATTTCTCGACGAAGACATGGCTGGGCGCTTCGTGGCTGCATATGAACAGACCGAACCAGTCGCTCTTATTGGGCGAAAGCGCCGTCCCCGGGAAATTCAGCTTGCACGGTGGTCGGCGCATGCGGATCCGCACCCCGGTTATCCGGCACAAGCAGAACTACATCATCGCCGCTTTCAACTTCCGCAGCCAAGGCAAGTACGACCAGTTGGACCTGGGTGCCTACTTCGAACGCGAGCCGTTCTTCATGGGCCTGTGGTACCGGGGCATCCCGGTGTTCAAATCCTATGCGCCCGGTTACGGGAACAGCGATGCCATCGCCATCGTGCTGGGTGCGAAGGTGAACGACCTGCGTATCGGGTACAGTTATGATCTCACCATCAGCAAGCTGGCGAGCCGCAGCGGCGGAGCGCATGAACTGACGTTGGCATACGAGTTCGCCGACAAGCGCAAGAAGAAAAGCATGGAGAAGCGGCGGGTGGTGCCTTGCGCCAAATTCTGATCCGGCCGTTCGCCATCGGCTGTTAGCTCCCAGCCCCGTTGTGCAATTGATGAAGGCGTAGCACGGAGCGGATCATCGCTCATCGGTCTTACGTCCTGGAGGCTCACTTCCAGAGCCAACGGCCAACAGCCAAAAGCGCACTCAAACGCTCTCGGCCTTCTCCGTCAGCAGCAGCCAACGTTCGCTTTTGCTATCGAGCTCCTTAATGAGGGATTCCAGTTCAGTTCCGCGTTTCAGCAATTCCTCATGGTTGATGCCCGGCTCCGCGAAGGACGCCGTCAGCTTTTCCTTCCGCTCTTCCAGTTGCGGTACCTCCAGTTCCAGCTTGCCCAGTTCGAGGCGCTCGGCATAGGTCAGCTTCTTCGCCTTCGGCTTTTCGACCTGTTCCTGCTGTGCCGCTTCGGCAGCAGCGCTCTTGGCTTGGGCGTTCACCTGTGAGAGTCGCAGTTTCTCCAACCGTTTGCGTTCGCGCAGCTCGGTGTAGTTGCCCACGAATTCCTTGATGCGCCCTTCGCCTTCGAAGACCAGCAATCGGCTGCAGATCTTGTCCATGAAGAAGCGGTCGTGGCTGATCACCAAAAGGCACACGTTCAGTTCGGCGAGGAAATCCTCCATCGCGTTGAGCGTTGGGATGTCTAGGTCGTTGGTCGGTTCGTCCAGGATGAGGACGTTGGGGTTCTTCATCAGCACCGTACACAGGTGCAGGCGGCGGCGTTCGCCACCGCTCAGCGTGCTGGCCCAATGCTGTTGTTGTTCCTTGCTGAAGAGGAAGCGTTCGAGCAGTTGGCCCGCCGTGATCTTGCGGCCCTTGCTCATCGGGATGATCTCTGCGATATCGCGCACCACATCGAGCACGCGCCGGTCCTCCTTCAGCTGTAGGCCCTTCTGGTCGAAGTAGCCCAACACCACGGTATCACCAACACTGGTGGTGCCCGCATCGGGCTGCACCCGGCCGATGAGCAGATCCACGAACGTGCTCTTGCCGATACCGTTGCTGCCCACGATCCCGAAACGATCGCCGGCTTTGAAGGAGTAGTTGAACTTCGTTACGATCTTCTTGTCCCCGAAGCTCTTGGTAAGGTTGCGCGCTTCGATCACCTTGCCCCCGAGACGATTGCCGACGATCTCCAGCGACACGTCCTCCTTGTCGAACTTCTTCGACGCTTCCTCCTTCATATCGTAGAAGGCATCCACGCGGCTTTTGCTCTTCGTGCCACGGGCGCGCGGCATCTTGCGTATCCATTCCAATTCGTGGCGTACGAGACTGCGCAGCTTGTCCTGCGTTGCATCGCGCACCTCGTCCAGCGCAGCGCGCTTCTCCACATAGTAGCTGTAGTTGCCCTTGAAGCGATGCAGCTCCCCGCCTTCCAGTTCCACGATCTCATCGCACACACGGTCCAGGAAGTAGCGATCGTGGGTTACGAGCAGCAACGTCATTCCGGGTGCCGACAATTCATCCTCCAGCATCTCGATCATATCCATGTCGAGGTGGTTGGTGGGCTCGTCCAGTATCACCAGGTCCGGCTTCGTAACGAGGGTCTTGGCCAAGGCCAAGCGCTTTTGCTGACCACCGCTCAGTGTGTTCACGGGCTGCTCCAGGTCTTCCAGCCCGAAGAGGTGAAGGATGCCCTTGATGCGGGCTTCATGATCCCAGGCATGTACCTCCTCCATGCGGTCGATCGCCTGCTGCAGGTTGTCCGAATGCTGCGCTAGGGCATGCTCGTATGCACGAATGGCCGTGCTTACAGGATCATTGTTGTCCAGCACTTCGTCCACCAAACTCGCTGCGGAAGAGAGGTGCACATCCTGTTGCAGGTATGCAACGCGGATGTCCTTGCGGAAGGTGATGATGCCGCTGTCCGGCTTGTCCAAGCCCGCAATGCACTTGAGCAAGGTGCTCTTGCCCGCACCATTGCGCGCGAGGAGTCCCATTTTTTGCCCGCGTTCCAAGCCGAAGCTGATGTCTTCGAACAATTGGCGCGGACCGAAGCGCTTGGCCACGCGTTCGACGGATAGGTAGTTCATGCGCGGTGCCGTTGGATCGGTGATCCCTGAAAAGGCGCGCGAATGTAGGCGGGCACCGCCCAAGGACGCTCAAGGATCAAGAACGGGAACCCATCGCGCTCCGCCATGCATCGATCACCGCATGCAGGGTGGGGTAGGTGACCCGGCGCATCTCCACCACTTCGTCATCGGTCATCCACTTCACTTCCGAAATGCCCTCCTCCACCTCCGCGATGAGGTCTTCCTTGGACGAAGAGCGCATCAGGAACCAATCCGTGCGCTTCAGGACGTCCTCCCCTTTGTGCTCGTAGGTATGCCATGTCTCGGCGATCGGCGCTTGACTTCCGGAGCCGTTCGCGCCGACGATCCCGACCTGCTTCAATCCGCACTCTTCCATCACTTCGCGCACGGCCGCGTCCGGTATCGCTTCGCCCTTGTCCACCTTTCCCTTGGGCAGGTCCCACATGCCGCGGCGATGCATCGCCAGCAGTCGGCCGTTCTCATCCGTTACAGCGCCACCTGCGGCCTGCACGAACGTGTACCGATCGCGGAACCAATTCCACAATTGCTCGCTGTTCTTGTTGCGGAGCACCAGTGCGTTCCCCGACGAAGGAACGAACGCGCGCAGGGCGGCTTTCAGCTCTTTCGGACTTTCGATCGTCATGTCTTGTGCACCGGGTGCTGTATCGACCATCGATCCAGTTGCGGCGATGACGACCTTCTTGCCTCCGATGTAAACCACATACTTTCGCTGCATGGATGCACGTCTTGATCCCGCGTTGAAAGTAGCCGAGTTCCTTCTGCAGATCAAGGCTGTGAAGTTGAGCCCCAAGAAGCCCTTCACTTGGGCGAGCGGGTGGAAGAGCCCGATCTACTGCGACAACCGCAAGACACTTTCATATCCTGCGGTGCGTACTTATATCCGCCAGCAATTCGTGCAAGCCATCGAGCATGAGTTCGGACGGCCCGACATGATCGCAGGTGTGGCAACGGGAGGCATTGCCCACGGCGCTTTGGTCGCACACGATATGGGTCTGCCTTTCGTGTACGTGCGCAGCGGTGCCAAGGAGCACGGCATGAAGAACATGGTGGAGGGTGATCTCAGCACGGGCCGCAGCATCGTCGTTATCGAAGACTTGGTGAGCACCGGCAAAAGCAGTTTGGCCGCTGTAACCGCATTGCGTGAGGAAGGATGTGAAGTGAAGGGCATGACCAGCATCTTCACCTACGGCTTCGATGAGGCGCGTGTGGCGTTCGATAACGCGAAGGTGAAACTGCATTCCCTCACCAATTACGGCATCCTGCTGGACCAAGCGCTGCACAGCGGGTACATCACGGAGAAGGATCTACTGCCATTGAACGAGTGGCGCAAAGACCCAAGCACTTGGGGTAAGGTGACCGCATAGAACATGAGCGCGACACGGATCGAGAGCAAGGAGGTGGAGATCGCGAAACCCGCCGCCACCCTTTACGATTTCCTGCAGGACATGAACAACTTCAAACAGTTGTTGCCGCAGGACAAGATCAGCGATTGGCAAAGCGACGGTCAGTCATGCTCGTTCAAGGTGGCCGGCGCCGCAACGATCGGCCTGATGCTCGACGGCGGAACGCCGCCCGGACATGTCAAGCTGAAGGCCACTGACCGCAGCCCTTTCCCGTTCACCTTGGACGTGCATTTGTCGGAGGAAGGAGGGAAGACCAAGCTTCACCAGGTCTTCGAGGCGGACATCAACACCTTCCTGAAGATGCTGGTGGAGAAGCCGCTGACGAACCTCTTCGACCATATCGCCGATAAGATGAAGGCGGTGCACGGTTGAGCGCAACCTCTCCTTTCGAACTATGCGACCCAAGGCACATTGGAAAACCCCGATACTGGGTTGTTTTGCGGTGCTTTCCGTTACGACTTTTCTGAGTGCATGTAAGAAGGACGAGAAGAGCGTTGAGCCGGCTCTTGCGCCTGCCTTCCTCTTCTGCCAGGACAGTTGCATACTCAACGTGCCGAACGTATTCACCCCGGATGGTGATGGTATCAACGATAAGTTCTTTGTCAGCGGGAAGAATTTTACGCTCTCCGAACTTTCGGTCTACGACGCTTACGGTACGCTCGTATACACCTCAGCCGATCAGTACAAGGCATGGACGGGCGTCCATTCCGGGCTGAACCCTCCGCCGGTTGTCACGGGGCGCTATTTGTACCACTTGGTAGCTACCACGTCCAGTGGCACACTGCTCGATGGATACCAAGAGGTACAGCTATTGATGGATCACGACTCCCCTTGCTTCAACGACGATGTGGATCCCCTCTTCGGTGACCAGTTCGACCCTCGTTTGTGCGGGGCATCGTACGCCACGAACGATCTGATCTGCCTCCTTTGACGCGCCTGTGAACAAGGGCACCGGACGCTTGCACCGTCTCAGGTAGTTTCGCGCCGCGATCAGCGACAGGGTAACCGGTCACTGTCCGAGATACCCCATCACTACATGGCCCGCGGCCGCTTCAAGGAACACGACGCCCCGAAGGCGAAACTGAACAAGACCACGCTGCGCAAGGCGGCGAGGATCTTCAGATACATGCGGCCTTACCGCACGCATTTCGCCGTGGGCATGGTGTTCCTGCTGTTCACCAGCCTGCTCAGCATCGCGTTCCCCATCCTGTTGGGCAAGCTCATGGATGCCACGCCTCCATCCAGTGGGTTCATGCAGGCCGCTCTCAGCGATCTCACCAACACGGCTTCAGTGGCGAAGCTGCTGGCCTTCAGTTTCGTGCTGCAAGCGCTGTTCGGTTTCGGGCGCATTTACTTGTTCGGGCATGTGAGCGAACATGCGTTGGCGCAATTGCGAAAGGACACCTATGGTCACCTGCTGAAACTGCCGATGACCTTTTTCTCCCAGCGGCGCGTGGGTGAGCTCAACAGCCGCATTACGGCCGATGTGGCCTTGTTGCAGGACATGTTCACCACCGTTACGGCCGAGTTGGTGCGCCAGAGCATCATCATCGTGCTGGGCTTGTTCCTGTTGGCCCGCCTCAGCCCCGAACTCATGTTCACCATGCTGGCCGTGGTGCCGGTGGTAGCCGTGGCCGCCATGTTCTTCGGGCGTTACATACAGAAGCTGGGCAAGCAAGTGCAGGATGGCATTGCCGACAGCAGCACCATCGTGGACGAGACCTTACAAGGCATCCAGAACGTGAAGGCCTTCGCCAACGAGGCTTGGGAAATGGTGCGGTACGGCCGCAGCGTGGAGCACGCGCGGTCGCTGGCATTGAAAGGCGCCCGCTGGCGCGCAGCGTTCGTGTCGTTCATCATCCTGTGCATGTTCGGTGCGGTTGTGCTTGTAGCTTACCGTGCTGTGCTGCTCAAGAACCAAGGCCTGATCAGCGATGGCGACATCATCAGCTTCATCATGCTCACCGTTTTCATTGCGGCCGGTTTCGCCAGCATCCCCGAGATGTTCAGCACCGTGTTGAAGGCCATCGGCGCCACGGAACGGTTGCTCGATATACAGGAGGAGACACCGGAACCGATCGACACCGTTGGCGTGCGTGCGCCGATCGCGCTGATGGGCCGCATCGAATTCCGGCATGTGGGGTTCCGTTATTCCACGCGGGAGGACACTCCTGTTCTGCGGGACGTGTCCTTCGTTGCGGCCCCCGGCGAACGGGTGGCGTTGGTGGGATCCAGCGGTGCGGGCAAGACCACGATCGCATCGTTGCTCCTGCGCTTCTATGCGCCGAACGAAGGGAGCATCCTCATCGACGGTAAAGATGCCACGGACTATCCGCTGAGTGCCTTGCGCGATCGCATGGCCATCGTGCCGCAGGAAGTGCTCCTCTTCGGAGGGAGCATCCGTGAGAACATTGCCTATGGCAGGCCCGGCGCTTCGCAAGACGAGATCGAAGCTGCTGCGCACAAGGCCAACGCGCACGAGTTCATCGAACGCTTTCCGGAGCATTACAACACCATTGTGGGCGAGCGCGGCATACAATTGAGCGGCGGCCAACGGCAGCGCATCGCCATAGCACGCGCCGTCCTGAAGGATCCAGCGATCCTGATCCTGGATGAAGCGACCAGTTCGCTCGATACCGTGAGCGAGAGGCTCGTACAGGATGCGTTGGACAAGCTCATGCACGGGCGTACCAGCATCGTTATCGCCCATCGCCTCAGCACCGTGCGCAATGCCCACCGCATACTCGTTCTGGACAAGGGCGTGGTGACCGGTAGCGGTACGCACGACGAACTGATGGCCGACACCGACGGTTTGTACTACCACCTCAGCAGGACGCAGTTGGAAGAAGCCCGGGCTACAGCCTGACTTCCACGACTTTCTTCGTCGCGAAGAAGTCCTCCTTGAAGACCTCGGCCAGTTCGTGAACGCGCACGCGTTCTTTCAGCTCCAGGATCTCATCCGCCAGTTCGCCGCCTTTCAGATACAGGATGCGGCCCCGCTCTTTGGAAGAAGAGTTGGGTTGATGGACGAGGTGCTTCGTAGCCCTGATGAACTCCGGCAGGGTCGTCACCGCGCGGCTCACGATCACATCGTACTTCAGCCGGTGGTCTTCGCTGCGCACTTGTTCAGCGGTGGCGTTGGTAAGTCCCAAGCCCTCGATCACCCCCTTCACCGCTGCGATCTTCTTGCCGATGCCGTCAATGAGGTGGAAGGTGCATTGCGGGAAAAAGATGGCCAACGGAACACCGGGAAAGCCGCCGCCCGTACCCACATCCACGATGCGGTTTCCGTCAACGAACGGTGCGACCGCTGCGATGCCCAGTGAGTGCAGCACGTGCCTTTCGTACAGATGCACGAAGTCGTTCCGCGAGATGAGATTGATCTTCGCGTTCCACTCCGCGTACAGCGGCCCTAGCGCTTCGAACCGATCGCGCTGCTCCTTGGACAGGTCGGGGAAATACCGGAGGATGAGTTCCATGAGGAGATGCGGAAGTGCAGAGGTGAATGGCAGGCGAAGGATGCCGTGATCGTCCGTTCACATTTTCACATCTCCCACATCTTCACTTCTAGATCGTATCCTTCCTATTGTCCAGCACGCCCATGAGGAACTCGCGGGCGCGGAAGAGCTGGGCCTTCACCGTGCCGAGCGGGAGGTCCAACTCGTCGGCGATCTCTTCGTAGCTGTACTCCTTGTAGTAGCGCAGCTCGATCAGCGTGCGGTAGCGCGGTTTCAGTTTCTCCACCACCTCGCGCATCACCTCCACTTTCTGGTTCCTGATCGCCACGTCGGCGGGGTCGGGGCCATGGCCACGCAGCTCAATGGTCATCTCATCGCCATCGTCGGTGCCGAACGGCTGGTCGATGGAGAGCATCTTCTTCTTCTGCTTGCGGATCCAATCGATGCAGTTGTTGGAAGCGATCTTGAACAGCCACGTGCTGAAGGCGTAGTTCGGCGTGTACTGGTGCAGGCGGTTGAACGCTTTGCCGAACGCCTCGATCGTAAGATCCTCGGCGTCGTCCTTGTTGTTGATCATCTTCAACAACATGAAGTAGATGGAGTCGCGGTAGCGGCTCATCAGCTCGGCGTACGCCTTCTGGTCCTTCTTCTCGACGGCGCGGCCAACGAGCACAAGGTCGTACCGCGCTTTGTCGCTGAGGTTCTCGCTTACTTCCATCGGCGTGGTTTTATGATCAGCGTGCTGGTGTACAGCAGCGGATCCAGGAACAGGAACAGCCATTCGAGGGGCAAGGTTAGCACGATGAGCAAAGCACCCGCCTTGAGGCGGTGCAGGGCCAATGCGACAACGGGGAAGAACACCAACAACTCAACGCCCATGACGGCCGTGGCCCAGCCCCATTGGCCAAGGACACACAGCGCGACCAGGCACGCCCAGAACAACAACCGGGCGCCGGGCAACAGCATCAACAACAGTTGGTGACCGAAACGGTAATAGCGCGCCGTGGTGAAATGGCGACGCTTGCGGCGTATCCACGTCGCCAGTTCGGCTGTTGCGCGGGTGGTCATGAAGGCACCGGGAGCGGCCATTACGGCGGTGTTCTTGGCGCGCGCTACCGCGTTGATGAACAGGTCGTCGTCACCGCTCATCAGGTGGTCGTGGCGGCGTGGGCCCCGCGCGTTGAAGAACAGATCCTGCGTGTAGCCGAGGTTGCGCCCAACACCCATGTAGGGCAGCCCGGCCAAAGCGAAGCTGATGTACTGCATGGCTTTGGTGGTGCCATCGTAACGCTCCAGCACATTGGTGAGCCCGCCGGTCTGCTCGTAGGGGCTATGGCCGATAACGATCTGGCGGCCGTCCTTGAACGAGGCGCACATCAGCGCCAACCAATCGCGACTTGTCGGCACGCAATCGGCATCGGTGAGCACGATGTGGCTGTGTTTGGCCGCGCGTATGCCCACACCCAAGGCGATCTTCTTGCCGTAGCTGAACTTCTCGTCGGCCTGTATGTTCACCACGCGCAGCTTGGGGTACTTCGGCTTCAGCCAGTTCAGCACCTCCAGCGTGTCGTCGTCGCTGCGGTCGTTCACGATCACCACTTCGAAATCGTGGTGGTCCTGCTCCATAAGCATGTCGATCAGCCCCTGCAGGTTGCGGGCTTCGTTGCGCGCGCAGATCACCACGCTCACCGGCCGGTCGCGGTCGGGGCGGGGCCACTTGGTGCGGAAGGCGAGGCGACTGAAGATCATGGCATGGAAGAACACCAGCACCAGCACGGCGCCGAGCAATACCCACAAAACGATCTGTACCAACGGCATAGGGGCGGCCGCGCATACACTGCGGCACTGCGGCGAAACTACCGGGGGGCGGTTGCTGGCTTCCCAACGCATACGCCCTGTTATGAACAAGGGGAGTGGGGAAGGCAAATGGGCACCCCGGCTACTTTCGCCGGCCTTCGCTCTTCCGTTGTGGGAGCATCTGGTTCTAATGCGCTTCACCCTCCACCACACCGATCCGCAGAGCAAGGCCCGCGTGGGCGAACTGCGCACCGACCATGGGGTGATCGAAACACCGGTCTTCATGCCGGTGGGCACCTTGGGTGCGGTAAAGACCGTTCACCCCCGCGACCTGCGCGATGACTTGGATGCCAAGATCTGTTTGGGCAACACCTACCACTTGTATCTGCGGCCGGGCACGGAAGTCATGGAGCATGCGGGCGGGTTGCACAAGTTCAGTGGATGGGACCGCGCCATCCTTACCGACAGCGGTGGGTTCCAAGTACACTCCCTCAGCGATATCCGCAAGATCACCGAGGAAGGGGTGAAGTTCCAGAGCCACATCGACGGCAGCACGCACCTCTTCACCCCGGAGAACGTGATGGACATACAGCGCGTGATCGGTGCCGACATCATCATGGCTTTCGACGAGTGTACCCCGTGGCCTTGCGCGTTCCAGTATGCCGAGAAGAGCATGCACATGACACACCGCTGGCTGGAGCGGTGCATAGCACGGTTCGATGGCACCGCGCCGAAGTACGGGCACCACCAGATGCTTTTCCCGATCGTGCAAGGCAGCACGGTTGCCGAGTTGCGCAAGCGCAGCGCGGAGTTCATCGCCGAGCAGGGGAGGGAAGGCAACGCGATCGGCGGGCTCAGCGTGGGCGAACCGGAGGAAGAGATGTACGCCATGGCCGAACTCTGTTGCGATATCCTGCCCAGTGATCGGCCGCGTTACTTGATGGGCGTGGGCACGCCGTGGAACCTGTTGGAGAACATCGCCATCGGCATCGATATGTTCGATTGCGTGATGCCGACGCGCAACGCGCGCAACGGTATGCTCTTCACCCGCAACGGTGTCCTCAACATCAAGAACAAGCAGTGGGCCGATGACCATGCCCCGTTGGATGAAGCGGGTACTTGCTGGGTGGACAAGGCTTACAGCAAGGCCTTCGTGCGTCACCTGTTCCAGAGCGGCGAGCTGTTGGGCCCGCAGATCACCAGCTTGCACAACCTCGCCTTTTACCTCGACCTGATGAACGAAGCCCGCACCCGCATCCTCGACGGTTCGTTCACTACATGGAAGGCACAACTATTGCCAGCGCTCAAACAACGGATGTAGAGGCCTTGAAGCTTGACACTTGAAGCTTGAAACTTGACACTTGCCCCTGCCCCTGCCAACTGCGATCTTCACCCCCGTGCTCTCCTCCCTCGACCGCTATATCATTCGTCAATTCCTGGGGACTTTCTTCTTCATTCTGGCGGTGATCATGACCATTGCCGTGGTCTTCGATGTGAGCGAGAAGACGGAGGATTTCAGCCAGATGACAGCGAGCTTCTGGGAGATCGCGACACAGTACTACGTCAACTTCGTGATCTACTACGCGAACTTCTTCAGCGGGCTGCTGATCTTCATTGCGGTAGTGCTTTTCACCAGCAGGCTCAGCCACCGCAGCGAGGTGATCGCCATGCTCAGCGGCGGGGTGAGCTACAACCGTTTCCTGCGGCCTTACTTCATCAGCGGAACGGTGCTGGCGGGCATCGCCCTCTTGGTGAACCATACCGTACTGCCCGATGCCAACAAGGTGCGGCTGGCCTTCGAGGAAGAGCATATCCGTGCACAGTTCTTCATCGACGACAGCAACATCCATCGCGAGATCAAACCGGGAAGCATCGCCTACTTCGAGTCCTTCGATGCACAGGCGCAACGCGGCTACCATTTCAGCTTGGAGCAATGGGACGGACTTCAGTTGCGGTGGAAGCTCTTCGCTGATCGCGCCAGCTACGATACCCTCACGGGTCATTGGAAAGTCGAGGACTATTACATCCGTACCATCGATGCGAAGGGCGAACACATCAAGCAGGGTGCGCTGCTGGATACGGCCTTGGCGTTGGTGCCGAGCGACGTGGGCCAGCGCCCCGGTAACGCCATGGCGATGCGCACGCCACAGCTGACCGCGTTCATCGAAGCCGAGCATGCGCGCGGGGGCAGCGATACGGCCTTCTTCGAGATCGAGCGGTACCAGCGCACCAGTGCGCCGTTCGCGGTGTATGTCTTCACGCTCATCGGCGTAGGGCTGGCCAGCCGCAAGGTGCGTGGCGGTACCGGCCTTCACTTGGCGCTGGGCTTCCTGATCGCGCTGCTGTACGTGTTCGCGCAGAAGATGACCTCGGTCGCGGCCACCAACGCCGGTTTGCCCGCGTTGATCGCCGTGTGGATACCCAATGTGATCTTCCTCGCGCTCGGGATCTACATACACCGCACCGCGCCGAAGTAGTGCGCTACAACCGCACCTCGCGGTAAGAACGCACCAAGCGTGTCACCGTGCCGCTCTCGCGCACCGCTTCCCCGCCTCCGTCATACGTGTCGTGATCGCGCAGTGTGCCGAATTTCAATTTGGTGAGCCGTTCGATCTCCGTGATCCGGCATTGGCGCAAGGCCACGGAGTCGCTCATGATATCGAAGTCCTCGGCGCCCATCGACTCGTGCCCTTTGACCGCATCGAGCGCGGGATCCATCTGCTCGGTCTGGTCGGCCAGGAAGCCGGTGGTGCGCAGCGTGCCACCCACCTTGCGCACAAGGATCTTCCAGAACTTCCGCGGAACACGGACGTCGTTCCATTGCGGATCGCGCGCGTTGAAGACCGGGCCCACGAAAACGGTCACGTTCTCGTCGCCCTCTTCCGCGTTGCGGATCACGTAGTTCTCGATGCCCTGCCAGTGCTTGGCACTTTGGTTGAACACTGCCGCCTGCGGCGTGCAATTGGTGAAGTGGAACGTGTCGGCGTTGGCGCGTTTGGCTACGGTGGCCGTTCCCCAGTTGGGGTATTCGCGCCGTATCAAGTGCCCCCGGTCGAAGCGCAGTGGGTACTTCGGTTGGCCATCGTACATCGGCTGTTGGCACTGGTCTTCGGCTGCGATGCGCGGGTCTTGGAACCACTTCTCCGTTGCTTCACCGCCGCCGAGGTTCCCGTCCCGGTCCATTTGCTTCCACGACGTTCCGTTGATGTTGGCGGCCGTGAAAAAGGCCATGCGGCGCTGGGCGCTCATCACCAAGCTGAAGTGCTCGTACTTCAGTTCATGCGGGCTGTTGCCGGCGCCGGGCGAAAGCAATTTGGCTGCCTTCGCCTTCATGGCCGCCGTCATCACCGGCAACGGGATCGACGTGCCACCAAGGAACTTCGGGTCATAACCTTTCCGGTTGTTGTACCGGTCGTCGATCGTTACCGATTCGCCTGCGCCGACATGATTGTTACTGTGACTTCCGGCGCGCAATTCCGCTTGCGGGAGTTTCATCGATATCTCCAAGGGTAGTGTGATGGTGGCCGTGCCGTCCGCGCCGATCCGCACGGTGCGCCGATCATCGCCACCGTCTTCGATCAGCACGGGCCCGTCGGTCCTCATCTCCCCGCGCACCGCGTTCACCACGGGCTCCAACAGCTTCCTGCTCCCGTTGATCGGCTTGAATGTCTCATCCTTCAGCGCCCGCACGATCGCGCTCACGCGGATACCCTCGTTCAGGTCCATGCCCTTGCGGCCCTTCTGGCGGAAAGGCTCACCGTAATGGTGCAAGGCAATGGCTTCCCATTGGTCGTTGAACACCGGCGAACCGGAACTGCCCGGCATGGTGTCGGCCTTGTAGTGCAGCACATGTTCCAAGCGGCTCACCAACAGGTTCTCGCGGAGGGTGATCTGTTTCAGGTCGGCATCCGGATGCTGCACGATGTTCACCCACTCGCCGAGCACATGTTTGTCGCCCGTGCCGAGCAGTGGCACATGGCCATAGGCCGAAAGCGCAGGTCCACGCCCCTGCCGGTCGCCGACGGCAACGATGGTGAAGTCGAATTTGCTCTCCGCGCTGGTGATGAAGAATTTCTTCGGGTCGAGCGCGAACCGCGTGATGCGTTTCGGCTGGTCGTTCACATCGAGTTCGTAATCGAACTCGATCAGTGCGTCGTTGGCTGCGGCGATATCGGGCAGGACATGGTTGTTGGTGAGGAAGAGGCCGGGTGCGATCATGAAACCGCTGCCGAACCCGTCGCCATCGCGGCTGGCCACGCGGGCCACTGCGCGTGCGGCAAGCCGGGCCCTTTCCAGGAAAGCCACGCCAAGGAAATCCGTGGTGGCGCCCTGTATCGATTCGCGACCCGTGGCCATGGCTTCCACCATTTGCCGGTCCGTCTTCAGCAGGGCTTTGCAACGGCGCTCCATGCGCCCGGGCTCCGGCTCCGCGTCCTGTAGTCGGCCTTTGTCCAGCATCTCGAAGGTGTGGTTGCGCTCCTTGGTCATCGTGGCGCTTGCGGCGCGCTCGCGGAAGGCGCGCTTGATCTTCTCTGGTATGTGCATGAGGATGGATGTGATGTGACGAAACTACCCTCGTCCCCATCGGCCTGAAATACCCTGTTCACGGTATTTTGGGCCACCCGATGCAAGGGGACCGTGAAGCATGCGAACGCTGGCCGACCGCTTGTTGCCACTGGTGCTGAACGCGAGCTTGGCACAATTGCACCTGCCCGATGGTGTTGGTGTATTGGACCCGTTCAATGGCGATCATGCGGGAGAGGTGAGGAGGATCGTCGGTGAGTTCCACCGGAAGTTCTTCGGTGACGACCGCCCGCGTGCCCTGATGCTCGGGATCAACCCGGGCCGCTTGGGTGCTGGCAGTACCGGCCTCTGCTTCACCGATACCAAACGGTGCGAGAGCGAACTCGGCATTCCAGTGAACGGCATCCGGACCCACGAGCCCAGCAGCGATTTCTTCTACCGGATGATCCATGCTGCAGGTGGCGCCAACAGCTTTTACAGCCGCGTGTACGTGAGCGCCGTGTGCCCGCTGGGTTTTGTCAGGAACGGGCCGCTCGGCAAACCGGTCAACCTCAACTACTACGATGATGCCGCCTTGCGAACGGCGATCACCCCTTTCGCGGTGCAGTGGCTGCGATCGCTGATCGCTTGTGGTATGAAGACCGATCGGGTCCTGTGCATCGGCACGGGCAAGAACCTCAAGTTCTTGGAGAGGATCAACGCGGATCACGGCTTCTTCGATCGGATCGTTGCGCTGGAGCACCCGCGGTTCATCATGCAATACAAGGCGAAGCGGATCGGCGCCTATGTGGAGAAGTACATTGAAGCGCTGGCTTGAACACAGCACGCCAACGCCCGTTATCTTACCACCGATGAACGCACAACGCCTCTTCGACATTCCGGCGCACCAGTTGAAGCACTACCCGAAGGCCGTTGCCGTGGCCACCAAGGAAGATGGCCGGTGGCGTGGGTACGGCACGCAGGAGCTGATCGCCATAGCGGAGCACACCGCCCTCGGCCTGCTGAAGCTTGGTATCGGTCCCGGTGATAAAGTGGCCATTGCCAGTGCCAACCGCAGCGAGTGGTGCATCGTGGATCAGGCGATACTCCAGTTGGGTGCTGTGACCGTACCGATCTACCCCACGAGCAGTGCCGAGGACTATGCCTTCGTCCTTGACCACAGCGGTGCCAAAGTCATGTTCGTTGGTGATGCCGACATTCATGAGAAGGCCGTGCAAGCGCAGAAGACCAGCCCAGGGCTCGGGCGGATCTTCACCTTCGACAAGGTGAGCAGTGCCGAGCACTGGAGCGCGGTGCCTGCCATGGCCGACCAAGCGGACAAGTCGCGCTTGCAACAGTTGATGGACCGTGTGAAGCGCGATGACCTGGCCACCATCATATACACCAGCGGAACAACCGGTCGGCCCAAGGGCGTTATGCTCACGCACGGTAACGTGCTCAGCAACATCGAAGGCAGCATTCCGCGCTTTCCGGTGGACCACGAAGCGCGTTGCATCAGTTTCCTGCCCCTATGCCACATCTACGAGCGTATGCTCATGTACCTGTACCTGTACACAGGGGTCAGCATCCACTTCCAAGGAGCATTGGAGGATCTGGGCGATCGCATCCGCGAGGTGCAACCCGATGTGTTCACCGCCGTACCGCGCTTGCTGGAGAAGATCTACGACAGGATCGTGGCGAAGGGCGAAAGCCTGACCGGGCTGAAGCGCAAGCTATTTTTCTGGGCATTGGAACTGGGCCACGAATACGATGTTACCGGCAAGAGCCTTTGGTACAAGGTGCAACTGGCCGTGGCGCGCAAGCTCATCTTCAGCAAATGGCAGGCAGCCCTTGGCGGCAAGGTGCGTGTGGTAGCCAGTGGCAGCGCTGCTCTGCAGCCGCGGCTTGCGCGCGTCTTCAACGCAGCGGGCATCAATGTCTGTGAAGGCTATGGTTTAACGGAAAGCAGCCCCGTGATCAGTGTGAACGACAGCCGCAACGGCCTGATGCGTTTCGGCAGCGTGGGCAAACCGATACACAATGTGCAGGTGCGTATCGCGGAGGACGGCGAGATCCTCGCCAAGGGCCCGAACATCATGGTCGGTTACTACAAGGAACCGGAGATGACCGCTGCGGTGCTCGATGCCGATGGCTGGTTGCACACCGGCGACATCGGGGTGCTTGAGGACGGCTTCCTGCGGATCACCGATCGGAAGAAGGAGATCTTCAAAACGAGCGGTGGCAAATACGTGGCGCCGCAGGTGATCGAGAACAAGCTGAAGGAGTCGCGTTTCATCGAGCAGGTGATGGTGATCGGGGAGAACGAGAAATTCCCGGCCGCGCTCATCGTGCCCACCTTCCCCTTCCTGAAGGACTATTGCGCGCTCAAGGGCATCCCGTTCAATGGGCCGACCGAGGTCATCAAAGAAAAGCGCATCATCGATCGCATCCAGGAGGAAGTGGACCGCATCAATACCAGCTTCGGGCATTGGGAACAGGTGAAGAAGGTCGCGCTGTTGCCGACGGAATGGAGCATTGATGGCGGCGAACTGACCCCAACCCTGAAACTGCGCCGCAAGCCGATCATGGTCAAGTATGCTGCACAGGTGAAGGGCATCTATAGCTGAAAGCGCCTGTCGGCCGTGTCTTCCGTGTTCCTCGGAGCGAGAGACCCCTGCCATCGGCAAGCCTCTACATTCGCCGGATCAACACCTGCTTCATGAAGGCTTCACATTGGGCGATCGCCGCAACCGTTCTGATCGCAACCTCGTGCACGAAGGAACCCGGGGTGGGAGGGAAGGCCGAGATACGCGGACGTGTGTTCATCACGGAGTACGACAACAATACCGGCCAGCCGAACGGCAACACCTACTTCGCCCCAGACTATCGCGTGTATGTGATCTATGGCGACAACGATTTCTACGATGACAATGTGGACACCGACCCGGACGGCCTGTTCGTTTACAGCTGGTTGCGCAAGGGCAAATACACGGTGTTCACCTACAGCGATTGCCCAACGTGCGAGAGCGGCGTGGAGGTGGTGAGCAAGTCGGTGGAGATCGGTGGTAAGAAGGACGTCGTGGATGTGGGCACTTTCGAAGTGGAGAAGTGGTAGAACGCCTGCGTCATATTGCGTTCGCCTTCCTTTCGGTATGTGCCGCGTCGGGCGTGCATGCCCAAACAGAGCCACGCCTGCAACCGGAACACGACTTGGAGCTTTGGACGAGCATCGCGCTGGAAACGCGTCCATTCAGCCTGGCCGATCGGCCCGGTGAATTCGGTTTCCGCAAGAACTTCCGTGCCGGTTTGGAAATTGGTTACCGCAGCAACGAGAACCTCGGCAATGGCAAGGCGTTCTACACCGATCTGGGGTTAAAGTATCGTGTGTGCAAATGGCTGCGTGCCGGCATGAACCACCGTTACAACTTCCGCGATCGCTACAGCAAGAACAGTTATCGCTTGGACGGCTCGGTCACCTTCCGAGGCGAGTGGAAACGGTTCGAGGGTTCGTACCGTACCATCTTCCAGCACGAGTTCATACCGGCCTATCGGTTGCGCGATGTGTGGCGCAACCGCTTCGCGGTTTCTTGGCGCACGAAGAAATTCCCGATCGACCCCACTGTGAGCGTCGAGACTTTCACCGGCATCTGGTACAAGGGGAACTATTTCGCGGGCATCCGCTACGATATCGGTGCGCAGCTGGAACTTGGCAAGGAAAAGAACAGCACGCTCGATCTGGTGCTGCGGCACGACCGGGAGATCGGTGTCAAGGCGCCGCTTTACCGCACGATCATTTCGCTCGCGTATGAGTATTATTGGAAGAGATGAGCAAGAGCCCCATGTTGTTGCGCTTGGTGCTGTTCGCTGTCGTAGGCGCGATCATCACCTTCGCCGTTTACTCGGTACTGAAGCCGGGCCACGCTTTGCCCATCTATCATCCTGCTGACCTGAAACCGGAGCTCACCGACGCGCGATCACGTGCCACCAAGGGCGAGCACCACATCCTCGACTTCCGGCTTTTCGACCAGAACGGAGATACGATCACGCTGGCCAACACGCATGGCAAAGTACGCGTGGCCGATTTCTTCTTCACCACCTGTACCAGCATCTGCCCCAAGATGAGCATGCAGATGGAGCGCGTGCAGGAAGCCTTCAAGGACGATGACCGCGTAGTGCTGCTCTCGCATTCCGTAACGCCCGAGATGGACAGCGTGCCGGTGCTTGCCGAGTATGCTCAACTGCACGGGGCCGATCAACGGCGCTGGCACTTGCTCACCGGCGATCGCAGACAGATCTACCGACTGGCACGCCGGAGCTGGTTCGCTGCGCTTGATGATGGTGACGGCGGCCAAGACGATTTCGTGCATACCGAGAATTTCGTCCTCGCCGATACGCTCGGTCGCTTGCGTGGTTTCTATGATGGAACGAAGGCCGAGGATGTGGACCGTTTGATCGCGGACATGCACACGCTGCTCGAAGAGTGACCGGTGCGGTCGCGCACAGCCTTGGATCCGCGTTGCGCGGACGTCACTCGTCCCACACTCTTCTACCACCTTCAACGGGCAAGCTGGTAGCGATCCTATGGAAGTCGGCGGCGATGCCTGCGCTCGGAGCTTTGGCCGGGGAGTGTTTCAGCGTGCGACCATCGAGGAGGTAGAATGCCGGCACGCTGCGCAGTCGCAACTTGTCGAGCAACAAGGGGTCACTGTCAGCAAGCAGATGCGGCCATGTGCGCAGCGGGTGCAAGCGTTGCTGCGCAGCGATACCGGTGGTGGTGCCATCGATGTCGAGCGTGATGAAACGCACCACCTTGCCGTACTCGGTGTAAAGCTTTTCCATCGCGCTCAATTCCAGTTCGCAGTAGGTGCACCAACTTGCTGTTACTGCCAGGTACACCGGTCCCTCAGCCAAGAGTGTATCCAGTTCCACTTTTTCGCCACGCGTGTTCCAAGCCATCAACGACGCCAGCGTATCTCCCGGTTGCATGGAGGTGAGATCCCACAACATGTTGCCAGCAATGGAACGGTGCTCGGGGTATGCCGAGTTGGAGGTCGCAACGCCCAACAGTTGCCGTATTCCTGCCTTGCTGAACGTCTTGCCGTGGTAGTTGGCGTACACCTCGCTGAGCAAGACCAGTTCGCACAGCCTGTCGTCGTGGAGGAAATCGCTCTCGCGCAACAACGCCTTCAGGCTGTCCATACTGGCGTTCGCGATCGCGTTCGTCAGTGCGTCTTCGTCCGTCATGAAAGGATAGCGCAACAAATGGTCTTCGAAGAACGAGAGGAAGAAGCGCACGTACTCGGGGTCGTCGTAGCGGACCTGTTCGTCCTTGAACACGCGCACGAACAGGGCGCTGTCATTGGTGCGCGGTCCTAAGTGGAGCCCGGCCAACGCACATTCCATGAAGGCCGAGAACCAAGGGTCGTTCACGCCAGCGTAGTACTTGCGCAGTTTGCGCTCGAAGGTGTCCACGCGTGCTTCGCTCCAGCTCGGGTTCACAAAGAGCGTGGCCGGACGATGGGCGCTGTCGGGTTTCACGCTACCCTCCTTGCGCATGAGGTCGAGGGCCTGCATGCCGGCCGCCTGGTCGGTTGCGAGGTCTTCGGCTATGAAGGCATCCAGCTTTTCGTTCAGGTTGCTGGTGAGCGCATTGATGTCCAGACCATCGAGGCCGATGAACTCCAGATCGCGCAAGGCGGTGCCGCTCATGCTCCGCGCATCGTTGCGGTCGGGCGGCAGCATGCGCACCGTGTATTGTGCGCCGGGTTTCAAATACAGTTCCGCCACATCCATACCGATGCGCAACTGGCCCTTGATGATCCCCGTGACTTCGCCGGTGAGTGTAACGGCGCCGCGGCCGTCCACTTCGCCGATGGCCAGCACTTCACGTCGCTTGCTGAACAGGTCCATGTAGCGGTAGAGCACGGCCGCTTTGCCGATCTGGTCAGGAGCTTCGACCGTAATGCTGCACGGTGCTGCGCCCACCGCTCGGGCGAACAGAAGCAACACTATCAGCAACAGGTTCCTCATGCGATACGCAACCCTTTCGGGAGGAACGCGCTCACGTCCGCCTTATTGGCGTGCAGTTCGCGCACGATGGTGCTGCTCACATGCGCATGTTCGGGTGCCGCCGGCAGGAAGATGGTTTCCACATTGCCCAACTGCCGGTTCATCAAGGCGATGGTGCGCTCGTGGTCGTGGTCGGTCCCGTTGCGCACGCCCCGCACGATGAACGTAGCTCCGAGCCGTTTGCACAGATCAACGGTAAGCCCTTCGAAGTGCATAACTTCCACCGATGCATGCGGCGCGAAGGCCTGTTGCAGCATGGACAAACGTTGCTCGAAACCGAACATGTACTTCTTGGTGGTGTTGACGCCCATGGCCACCACCAGCTTTTGGAACAAGGGTGCCGCGCGCAGCACGATGTCCACATGCCCGACCGTCGGCGGGTCGAACGAACCGGGGAAAACGGCAATGTGCTGGCTCATGTCTTATCGGTGGTGGGTTTGAAGAAACTGAAATGCACGGTGCCATAGTCGCGGTGCTTCACGAAGCCGGGCAATGGTCCGGTCTTCACATCGCGGCTGTGCTCCAGAACGAACAGGCCGTCCGGTGCCAGTGCCCCGCTTATTTGCACCAGCATGGGTATGTGTTCCACGCCTTCCATGGTGAACGGCGGGTCGGCGAAAACGATGTCGAACGGCCCCGGTGCGTTGCGCAGGTAGGTGAGGGCGTCGGCCCTTACCAAACGCCACGTGTCGATCCCGGTATCGCGTGCTGAACGTTGCAAATGGCGGAACGCCTTCTCGTCGTGGTCCACGCTGATCACCTCGATGGCGCCGCGCGACAGGAATTCCAACGAGATGGCACCGGTCCCGGCGAACAGGTCGAGCACCCGTATGCCTTCCATGGGCACACTGTGCTGTAGGATGTTGAACAGCGCCTGCTTCGCGAAATCCGTGGTGGGGCGCGCGCTGAGGTCCTTCGGAGCCCGGATGTTGCGCCCCTTGTATCGTCCGCTGGTTACACGCATGCGAACTGTTCCGTTAGTGCCAGCCAGCGCTCCGGTCGTTCAATGGCAAGGGGCATTTGTGGCTCTGCCGGGGCGCAATGTTCGAAGTATCGCTCCAACAGCGCGATCACATTGTCGTGCGCTTGCGGACCGCAAAACAGCACTTGCAGGTCCTGCGGCTGGTGCTTCGTGCGCTCGGTTGCAAGCAATGCGAAGTAGAGCGCATCCTCCGGCGTGCGCACCGGGAAACCATTGCTGAGCGCGATGCTGCCATGGGTGGCGAGCACCACATCCATGCGGTCGGTGCCGAGGTGGAGCAGCAGCACATCGCGCTCAGCACGCCGGCTCATGGCGGCACGCACAAGCAGTGCTTGCAAAGCCAGCGGGCGCGCGAGTGGCATCTGCGCCATGGCCTGCGATTCAGCGCCGGGCTCATGCACATGAATGCTCTGGGCTGCCAGCGCTTCAACCGGATCGCGACGCAATACACCGAGCGGCTCGTGACCGAAAGCAGCGCGCAGATGCACCGCCTCCGTTCCCTCCAACAGCGCACCGTCGGGCACGAGTACGCTCCATTCGGGCAATACGATGCTGGAAGCCGATCCGGGATCCGCCAATGATCCGCTCAACGGGGGTAGTTCGCTACTATGGACCGCACGAAGGGCCACCACCGACCCGGTGCTCCGTTCATGCGCGCACCATGCAGCGAAGGCCGGACCCTGCAACAGGCTCACATGCATGGCATGCGGTTCCAGCGCAGTGAAGCGATCGCTTGTGAAACTGGTTCCCATGATTCCGTTCCGTAGGTCGCGGGCAGGCAGCCCCGGGGTATGGGCCTTCCGCAAAGCGCCGTCGAAACTACGAAGTGGCCTTTGGCAGTGCGCCACGAACCGGGCGGTAGCGGTTGTTCACCACCTTCACCACCCGCTCCTCCCTGTTGATCGTGCCCTTCACCGAAAAGCTCCTCGAACGCCTTGGCCATGCGCCAACACCCGGCCAGCGCAAAGCAATTGAGGCCCTTGAGCGCCTGCTTTCCACCGAAAGGCCGCGAAGCACTTTGGTGTTGAAGGGCTACGCCGGCACAGGGAAAACAACGTTGGTGGGTGCATTGGTCAAGGTGCTGCGCGACCAAGGTCATCCAGCGGTCTTATTGGCGCCTACCGGTCGCGCGGCGAACGTCCTCAGCGGCTATGCGCAGGCACCGGCAAGCACCATCCATCGGCGCGTGTACAAGGTGGAAGGGGAAGAGGATGGCATGGGCAGCATGAGGGTTGCGCCGAACAAGGACAGCGATACGCTCTTCGTTGTGGATGAAGCCAGCATGATCGGTACCACAGGTGGCGGTGGCGACCGGCTCTTCCACGATCGCAATTTGCTGCAGGATCTGGCTGACCATGTGTTCTCCGGCCGTGGGAACCGTTTGCTGCTGATCGGCGATCCAGCGCAATTGCCGCCCGTTGGCGATGAACGCAGCCCCGCGTTGGATGTGAAGCTGCTGCGCGAAGTACACGACCTGAACGCGGGAAGCGTGGAACTTACAGAGGTTGTCCGGCAGGCTGAAGCCAGTGGCATCCTCGTGAATGCGACAGCGCTGCGACAAACTCTTCTCCAGTATGCGGCGGGCGAGGAGAAGGTGGTGCCGGTGTTCGTGCTGAAGAAGGATGAGGAAGCTTCAAGCGTCAAGGCTCAAGCTTCAAGATTCAATGGCGCGGAGCTATTCCCCGATGTAACACGTATCGAGGGCCACGACTTGCAGGATGCCCTTGAGAGCGGCTACGGCAAGCACGGACAGGACAGCGTGTGCCTGATCTGCAGGAGCAACAAACGCGCGTACCTCTTCAACCAGCAAGTGCGCTCGCGGATCATGGGTTACGAGGAAGAGTTGTGCGCCGGCGACCGGCTCATGGTGGTGAAGAACAACTACTACTGGGCTGGACAGGAAGGCAAACCCGAACTCATTGCCAATGGCGAGCCGGTGGAAGTCTTGAGCGTGAAAGGCATTGAGGAGAAGCATGGATTCCGATTCGCACGCTTGGATGTGGCTTGGCAGACCCGCAATGCTGCTGGAGGTAGCGAGCGCCGCGAACTGGAAGTGATGGCACTGCTCGATGTCCTTACAGCGGACACGCCCGCGTTACCGGGGCCGCGCATGCGCGAATTGACGCAGGCCGTGTTGGCCGGTGTCGTTGCGAAGAGCAAACGCGAACGCTTCAAAAAGTTGCAGGACGATCCTTATGTGAACGCGCTGCAAGTGAAGTACGCTTACGCCGTTACATGCCACAAAGCACAAGGGGGCCAATGGCCAACGGTCTTCGTTGACCAAGGCTACGTTACCGAGGAGATGATCGATGCCGAGTATGTGCGCTGGCTTTACACGGCGGTTACGCGGGCCAGTGAGCAACTGTACCTGCTCAATTTCCATCCGCGGTTCTTCGGCGAGGAGTGAACCGTAGCACCATCAATGCGTCGCCAGAGCGAGCGATGCGTGCTCGGGCGTTGCTATGCTCACCAAGTGTCCTTCACCCAGGGTGAAACTCTGCACATGATATTCCGGTGCGGCCATTCGTACGAAGTCGCCGTGTACGATGCGGACCTCGTTCCGCCGGGAATCCACACGTAACGCAGGCAGATCATCCATGATGCCCACGCCGCTTGCCTTGAGGATCGCTTCCTTACGGGTCCAGAAATCCAGGAATCGGCGCTTCGGTTCACTTGATGCGTTGATGTTCGCGATCTCCTCTGCTGTGAAGTAGTGTTCCGCCACGGCCATGTGATCCACGCGCCGGTGCATGGTCTCGATATCCACCCCCAACTCCTCCCGTCCGATCGCAACGATCACGGCGTCCTTGGTATCGCTAAAGTTGAAGTGCAGCGCAGTGCCGCGCATCGTCGGTTTGCCGAACTGCCCGCGTTCGAAAGTGATCGCTCCTGGCTGCTGTCCGGTAGCCCATCCAAGCACTTCGCGCAGATAACCATGGCCAAGTAAATAGCGCTCACGATCGGTGTCGTGTAGGAAACGTTCAGCACGGTCCTGCTCGTGCTTGTCCAACATGGCGGACAGGTCGCGGAGGCGTGGCAGCAGATCAGCAAGCGTTGCGCAGTACAACAGGACCGATCCCGAGGCCGTCGGCCTGCGCTGCTCCGTGCGTTGTGGGGCAGTGATCGTGGTGCAATGCAGCACCAATGTCCGTTCCATGCTACACGGCTTCCACAGCGCGCTTGCTCACTGCAAGGTCGATACAACTGCCCAACTCGGTACTGAGGGTACGCACGTCGGGTTCCTTGATCATGCTGTAGTGATCGCCCGGCACTTGGAGCACATCCACATGCTGGCTCCATTGCGCCCAGCCCATGTGGTCCGCACCGGTACTATCAAAGGCTTTGAAAACCGTAACCGTGCCATCGTACGGGCGAGCAACGTAATTGCGGATCGCAGCATCGTACGTGTCGATGATGTAGAAGTGGCGCAGTTTCGGCGGCAGTATTTTCCCCGTGCGTTGGTAGTAACGCACAGCGCGGCGCATGATCGCCTTGCGCAGGCTGTCCCACGGTTTGGCTTCCTCCGTCATCACCTTCAGGTATTCCTGCGGATCGTAGGTATCGAAGAGCGCGAGCAGTGCGACTTCCTCACCGGACTTCCGCAGTTGCTGGGCCATTTCGAAAGCAACGATCCCGCCGAAGCTGTATCCGCCGAGCAGGTATGGCCCGGTGGGCCGCACGGTCTGCATCTCGTTGATGAAGTGCGTGGCGATCTCGGTTACGCTGGTGAAACGGATCGGTTTGCCGTCCTCGCCTTGGTGGAAGAAGGCATAGAACGGTTGATCGTTGCCGAGGTAACGCGGCAAGAAGTGGTTGGCCTCGTCGCCATGCACACAGAAGAACGGGATCGCGTTGCCGTTGGGCTGGATCGCACTGAGGTTCGTCCATGTGGCGCTACTGCCACCACCCTGCAGCAACTTGGCCATGCCCGCGATGGTGGGGGCTTGAAAGAGCGTTTTCAGGGCAAGGCTCTTACCGTGCTGCTGTTCCACCTGCGCCAACAATTGGATGCCGATGAGCGAGTGGCCACCTAGCTCGAAAAAATTGTCGTGCACACCGATGTCCTGCACGCCCAGCAGTTCGCACCAGATGCCAGCAAGCATGCGCTCGATGTGATCGCGCGGGGCTACATGTTGCGCGCGCATGGTCTGTGTGCGGAACTCGGGAGCGGGCAGCGCCTTCTTGTCCACCTTCCCGTTCGGGTTCAGCGGGAATTCCTTCATCACCACGAATGCGCTGGGCATCATATGCTCCGGCAGTTGCCCACGCAATTGCTCGCGCAATCCGGCCACCAATTGTTCCTGTGCTTGTGTATCCGTTTCGCTGTCGTGCCCCGGTAGTGGAACAACGTAAGCGGTGAGTTGTTTTTCGCCCGGCCCGTCGGTGCGGCAGATCACCACGCGGTCCTTCACCAGCGGATGATCGTCCATGGCCGCCTCTATCTCGCCCAATTCGATGCGGAACCCGCGCACTTTCACTTGGCCATCGGCACGCCCGATGAACTCCACTGTTCCGTCGGGCAGCCAGCGCACAAGATCTCCGGTACGGTAAAGCTTGGCGTTCGGGTCGGTGGCGAACGGATCGTGTATGAACCGTTCCGCGGTCAGTTCAGGTTGGTTCCAATAGCCCAGTGCAACGCCGTCACCGCCAGCGTACAATTCTCCTTTCTGGCCAACTGCCACGGGGTGCAATGCTTCGTCGAGCACATGCACCCGTGTGCCACCGATCGGCTTGCCGATCGGTACACTGCCCTTGATCGCCTTCTCGTCATCGATCGCGTAGCAGCAAGTGAACGTCGTGTTCTCGGTGGGCCCATAACCGTTGATCAGCACCCCGGGACCGAGGACCCTCAACGCGCGCTTCACGTGCGGCACGCTCAGTACATCTCCACCGGTGAGGATGTGCTTCAATCCGCGCAGGCCGTCCAGATGATCATCAACGAGCAGGTTGAACAGGCCTGCGGTGAACCAAACAGCGGTAACGCTGTGGATCCGAACGCTCTCGGTGATCTCGGCGAGGGTGGGTTTCTGTTGCGGCTGCAGTACCAGCTTACCGCCGTTCAGCAACGCGCCCCAGATCTCCAATGTGCTCGCATCGAAACTGATGTTGCTCAGCTGCAGGAACACCTGGTGCGGACCGAAAGGCAGGAAGTTCTGGTCGCGCACGAGGCGGGTAACGGCGCGGTGCGGCACCACAACGCCCTTCGGCTTACCGGTACTGCCGCTCGTGTACATGATATAGGCGGGAGCGTTCGCATCGATCTCATGAACGCCCCGGGCGTTACCGCTCGCTTCTCCTGTTGCAATGTTCTCGATCAACACAGCTTCCGCTTCATGGGGCGGTAGCACATCCTTCAAGTGGCCTTGGGTCAACAGCACACGCACCTTGGTATCGGCGAACATGTACCGCAAGCGGTCTTCGGGATATGCAGGGTCGAACGGCACGAAGCAGCCGCCCGCTTTCAATATGCCCAGCATGGCAGCCACCATTCCGAAGCTGCGGTCGGTGCAAAGACCAACAGGTTCGCCGGGCTCGATGCCCTTTGAACGCAACAGGGCGTCGATCGTATCCACCTGCTGCGCGAGTTCTGCATAAGTGAGCTTCGTAGTTCCCAGTTCCAATGCCGTGCGGGTCCCGTGGGCACGAACGGTATCCTCGAACAATGCGATGATGCTGCGGTGTGAACCGGTGGAAGTCCCGATCCATTCCTGTGCCGGTCGCGGCCCGTCCACCACGGGTGGAACTGACTCCGTTAGCTGTCCGATCCTAACCGATGGCTCTGTCCTGACCTTGGCGATGATCGTTTCCAATTCGGTCATCCAACCCTTCACGGTGCCGACATCGAACAGATCGGCATTGTAGCTCCACTCCAGCACCAGCTTGTTCTCATTGCCGGTGGCGTTCAGGAACAGCTCGAAGTTCTCGAAACGGCGCGCGTTGCTGATGAACGTATGGGACAGACCTGCGAATGCCACGCCGTCGTCCATGTTCATGTCCACGTTGAACACGACGGGCACCAATGGGATACGGCCGGGTTCACGCGGTACGTTGAGTTTGCGCACCAGCGTACCGAAGGTGTAGCGTTGGTTATCGAAGGCATCCAGCACACCCGTACGGCGCATCTTCAAATGCTCGGCAAAGGGTGTTTCGTCGGCGATGCGGCTGCGGAGGGCGAGGAGGTTCACGCAGTGCCCCACCAAGTTCTTCATCCCGAAATCGCTCTGGCCGGCCGCCGGAAGGCCGCAAACAATGTCGCCGTCACCCGTTAGCTTGTACAACAGCGTTTCGAAAGCTGTGAGCAAAGTGGTGACGAAGCTGCTGCCGTTGCGCACGGCCACTTCTTTCAATCCCCGCACCAGATCCGGATGCAGTTCAGTGTCCAAGCGCTCTCCTTTGTACGTCTTGTATTTGGGTCGGGGCCTGTCGGTTGGAAGTTCCAACCGCGGGATCGGGCCGCTGAACCGATCGAGCCAGAACTTCTCCGTCGCCGTATGCTCTGCACTGCGTTGGAAGTCGAGTTGCGCAAGTGCGTAGGCGCTGAACGGGATCGCTTCCGGTAGCGCGGGCTTCGTGCCGGAAACGAACGCCGAGTAGAAGCCACCGATGTCGGCCATGATGATCCCGAGGCTCCAACCATCGCAGATGACATGATGGCCGGTGAGCCGGAGTAAATGTTCCTGCGCAGATATGCGGATCAGGTGCGCACGGAAGAGCGGACCGTTGACCAGGTCGAACGGAGTGGTCATGTCGCGCTCGGCCAAGGCATCCAAGGCTGCATCGCGCGCCTTTGCATCATTCCCGGACAAGTCGAGGAGAGGGAGGTCGATGACGGCCTGCTCGGTCACGATCATGCGCATTCCGCTTGCATCGCACACCGCACGCAAGCCTTCGTGGCGCGCCGATAGTTCGGCCACTGCCTTGTTCAATGCATCCGTATCCAACGCGCCGACCAGTTTCAGGCTAACACTTTCGTTGTAGGCGCAACTGGCGTCGTCGCCCATGAGGCTCGCAGCGAACACTTCGCGCTGGGCCTCCGTGGTCGGCACGGTTTGCTGGATGGCAGGACCCATGAACGGATCATGGTCCACGGGCACGTAACGGCTATCGGTCGTGAACTTCTCCATCAGGCTTCTTCTTCGATCATGACATATTTCCCCGCACGCTGTGGGTCCGGAAGGAACCACGCTGCTTCACCTTTCACTGACCGTCCTAGACGGGCGCCGGGCAACGGTGGTTCACTGGCGCGTATGACCCGTTCGCGGCGCGGACGTGTACCTAGGTTGAGGGATCGGTTCACTGTTTCCACGCGGTAGGTGCGTTCGGGCATGAAGCTCGAAGCACGCAGCTCGGTGCATGTTTTTTCCAAGGCCTCTATGATGCGATCCACATCCTCTTCGGTATGGGCCGTTGTGAGGAAGCTCGGGAAGTCGAGCACATGCACGCCGTGGTAACGCATCAGCATGAAGTAGAGCTCGGTGTAGTTGACGCTCTCATCGTATTTCAACTTGAAGGCGCTACCGAAGTTGACGTACCGATACGGGAGCCTCTCGCGTTCGAAGACGGCGTTGGCGCGACGCACCAGGTCATCGGTCATTTCGTTCAACTGCTCTTGCAGGGCTGGTCCGTTCTCCTTCAAATGCAACAAGACGGCTTTGGCCGCGGCCATCGTCAGGGGATGCCGCACGAACGTTCCGGCGAAATAGGTCACACCTGCTTCCGGTACGCTGTCGTCACCGAACTGCCAACGACCGCCGTCCAACGCATCCATCCAGTGGCTGTCGCCCATCATGGCGCCGATCGGCATACCACCACCGATCACCTTGCCATAGGTGGCAATGTCGGCCTTGATCCCGAAGAGTGCTTGCGCGCCACCGGGATGGGTGCGGAAGCCGGTGATCACTTCATCGAAGATCAATGCCGCACCATGCTGCTTGGTGATCTCCCTCACTTCGCGCAGGAAATCCACGGGGCGGAATTCCATCCGTCGGCTCTGCACCGGTTCCACCAATACTGCCGCCGCCTCATGGCAACGTTCGCGTATGATCTGCAAGCTCTCGGGCGTACCGTACTCCAGCACGAGCATGTTCTGCACGGCTTCGGGCATGATGCCCGGCGCGGCCGGATAGCTCTTCTTGCTTTTCGATCCGCGTATGATCACTTCATCATTGATGCCGTGGTAACTCCCGGCGAAACTGATGATGAGGCTGCGGCCCGTGACAGTGCGGGCCATGCGCATGGCGCCGAGCACGGCTTCGCTACCGGTGTTGCACACTGCGGCGCGCTCCTGGCCGCTCAACTCGCACAGCAGTTGCGAGACTTCCGCAGCGAGCGGATGCATGGGGCCGATCTCCGCGCTGCGGTCCAACTGCAAGTGGCAGGCTTGCTTGATGAAGTCCGGCATGTAGCCGAACATGCTCGATCCGAAACCGTTCAGGATGTCGATGTACTCATTGCCGTCAATGTCCCACAAGTGGCAACCCTTGCTGCGGTCGACGACCACCTGGTAGATCAGTTCCTTCGTTTGCGGCTTGAAGCCTGTGACCACACGCGGATCGGCCATCGCCTTCCTGTTGTCTTCAGTGAAGGCTTTGCTCTTCGCGGTCTTCGACACGTAACGCTTCACGAAGGCATCGAACCACGCACGCTGATGCGGCGTCATGTCGTCGACCTTTTCTTTCACGATGCGCGCCTGGGCACCGAAGACCTTTTTCAGTTCGGGTGCATCTTCCAGCGCATTGACAGCGGGTTGGGCGCTGTTCGCTGCTGGTTGCCCAGTGCCCACAACTGCAGGAGACCCGCCCACTGAGTAGCCTTTCGCCAATAAGTAGTCCGCGAGCTTGTCCAGATTCGGTACTTCTTCGTTCAGTTGTCGGAACGAGATCTTCACGCCGAACTTCTTCGAGAGCGATGTAGCTACCTGCGTAAGGAAGAGCGAATCGAGGCCCATCTCGAGGAAGGTCTCCTCCGGGCTGGCCTCCGCAAGTTCAAGTCCGGAGCTCTCTTCGAGCAGTTGCTTGATCTGTGCAACGAGCGCCTCCTTTGGCGTAAGGTTCGCATCGCCACTGTTCGGAACAGGTGCTTCGATCGTAGTGCCGGCGATCGCATGTCCACCGGCAACGACCATCGAGACGGGATCCACCCAGTGACGCACGCGCTCGAACGCGTAGGTCGGCAGTGAGATGCGATGGCGCTGTTCGCGCTCGTAGAACTTGTTCCAATCGATCAGGACGCCACTCTGCCAAAGTCCGCCAACGGCTTTCAGCAGTTGGGTCAGTTCGTTGCCGTTGCCTGCGGAATCCGTGAGCGAGGAAACAGCGGCCTGCTTCTTCGCATCGCTGCTTTGCTGACGTGCGAGCGTTGTTGCTGTCGTGCGCGGACCAACCTCCAGCATCACACGGTCGGCATCGCTCCACGCGAACTTCACAGCTTGTGCGAAACGCACCGTAGCGCGCAAATGATCGCTCCAGTATTTGGATGAAACGGCTTCGTCATCCTTCAGCCATTCCGCCGTCACCGTGCTGATGATCGGGATGCGCGGTGCATTCAGCTTCACACTCTCCACCACCTTCTTGTATGGCGTAACGATGGCCTCCATCATCGGACTGTGGAAGGCGTGGCTGGTCACGAGCAACTTGCAGGTGATGCCGTCTTTCTCCAGTTCCGCTTGGAACTTGGCAATGGCCTCGTGCGGGCCACTGGCGACGCACAACTGCGGACCGTTGTTCGCGGCAATACTGCAACCGGCGGGTAGTTTCTTCAACACATCCTCTTCTGCAGCGCGCACACTGAGCATGCTGCCACCGGGCAACTCTTGCATCATGCGGCCGCGGTTGGCGACGAGCTTCACGGCGTCTTCCAAGGTGAACACACCAGCGAGACATGCCGCGGCGAACTCGCCGATGCTGTGGCCCATCATCGCATCGGGCGTGATGCCCCAGTGCATCCACAGCTTCGCGAGGCTGTAGTGCATAGTGAACAGTGAGGCCTGCGTGTAGATCGTCTGCTTCAATTGTTCGGCGGCCTTCTCTTCTTCACCGGATTTCGGGAAGATGATGGCCTTGAGATCAACGCCGAGTTCCGTGCTGAACAGCGTGCAGCACTGATCGAAGTGCTGTGCGAAGACGGGCTCGCTGGCATGAAGGTCGCGGCCCATGTTCACGTACTGCGAACCTTGTCCGGGGAACATGAAGACCACGCCGGGCGCAGCTTCATGCAGTTCGCGTGTGCCGATCAGGTTGGTGTCCTTGTTGGCGACCGCTTCCATCACTTCACTGTGGCTTCCACCAACGATGAGGCGGCGGTGCTTGAAGTGGCGACGACCGAGTTGCAGCGTGAATGCTGCGTCGGCAAGCGATGCGTTGGGATGTGCTTCGAGCCACACACGGAGGTTCTCCGTCATGGCATCGAGCGAGGTCTTGCTCTTCGCGCTCAGCATCAGCAACTGCTTGCTGCGAGAGGCGCTGGAAGCAACACCCACCGGTGGTTCAGAAAGGATCACGTGCGCGTTCGTGCCGCCCACACCGAAGCTGGAAACACCAGCAATGCGCGGCGTGCTCGTGCGCGGCCATGTGATGTTCTCGTTCGCGACGCGGAACGGTGAGTTCGCGAAGTCGATGGCTGGGTTCGGCGTTTCGAAACCGACGTTGGATGGGATAACCTCTTCCCGAAGAGCAAGCGCTGTCTTGATCACTCCAGCAGCACCAGCGGCCGGAGTAAGGTGACCGATGTTGCTCTTGATGGATCCGATCACGCAATGATGTCCGTTGGTCTTTCCGCCGAAAGCAAGCGTAAGTGCTTCCACTTCGATGGGATCTCCGATCGGCGTCGCTGTGCCGTGCGTCTCCACATAGGTGATCTGATCCGGCGTAACACCGGCATCGGCTTGCGCCATGGCGATCACTTCGGCCTGGCCACGAACGCTGGGTGCGGTGAAGCTGGCCTTGTCGCTGCCGTCGTTGTTGAGCGCCGCGCCTTTGATCGTCGCATAGATGTGGTCGTTGTCGCGGATCGCATCGTCGAGGCGCTTCAACACGACGATGCCGACACCATCGCTGAACGAAGTGCCTTTGCCACCGGCATCGAAAGTGCGCGTGCTGCCGTCGGGGCTGTACATGCCGCCTTCGTTGTACACGATGCCGCTGTTGATCGGCGAGGTGATCGCGATGCCACCAGCGAGCGCCATATCGCATTCGCCATCACGAAGCGCCTTGAATGCTTGAGCGATCGCGACGAGCGAGGTGCTGCACGCCGTGTGGATGCTCAGTGCGGGACCGCGCAGATCGAACTCGAACGCGAGACGTGTCGCGATGTAGTCCTTCTCGTTGGCGGTCATCACCGCGAAGTCACCGACCTGTTCGATGAGCTCGGGGTGGCCGATCACGTTGCGCGTGAAGTAGGTGTTGTTACCCATACCGGCATACACGCCGATGAGGCCTGCGAACTGTGCCGGATCGTAGGCGGCATCTTCCAACGCGGCCCAGGCCGTCTCGAGGAACACGCGTTGCTGCGGATCCATCAGTGCGGCCACGCGCGGGTTCACACCGAAGAATCCCGCGTCGAACTTGTCGGCATCGGTGATCACACCGCGCGCTTTCACGTAGTCGGGGTCGTTGCGGAGCTCGGCGGGAACGCTCGCGTCGATCTCGTCAACGGTCCAACTGCTGATGCTGTTCTTCTTGTCGAGCAGGTTCTTCCAAAGCTCCTCGACGTTCGCCGCGCCG
>JBDTSG010000140.1:0-27881 GCA_039931265.1 Flavobacteriales bacterium | reverse complement strand
ACTTGGAAAGCGTGGTGACCTACGAAGGCACGCACGACATCCACCTGCTGATCACAGGACAAGAGGTGACGGGGCTGGCGGCGTTCAAATAAGGACGAGCCTACACCCAACCCTTCTCCACCACTTCCCTTGCGTGGTAGGTGATGATCAGATCAGCGCCTGCGCGGACAAAGGCGTGCAGGTTCTCCATCGTCATCAGACGCTCATCCACGAGGCCTGCGGCGGCTGCGACTTTCACCATGCTGTACTCGGCGCTCACATTGTAGCAGGCCAAAGGCAGGTCCGTGCGCTCCCCGAGTTTTGAGATGATATCGAGGTACGCGAGTGCGGGCTTCACCATGAGGATGTCGGCGCCTTGCTCTTCATCGAGCAGTGCTTCGCGTATGGCTTCACGCGCGTTGCGCGCATCCATCTGGTAGCTGCGGCGGTCGCCGAAGCCCGGGGCTGAACCAGCAGCCTCGCGGAACGGGCCGTAGTAGGCGCTCGCGAACTTCACGGCATAACTCATCACGGCCGTATCGGTGAAGCCTTCCGCATCCAAGCCATGGCGCATAGCGCCAATACGTCCGTCCATCATATCGCTCGGCGCCACCATGTCGGCACCTGCGCGGGCGTGGGCAAGGGCCATCTTCACCAAGCGTTCAACGCTTGCGTCGTTCACCACATGGTGGGCGTGGACCACTCCGCAATGACCGTGTGTAGTGTAGGCGCATAGGCAAACATCCGTGATCACGTAGAGGTCATCACCGAAGGCTTTCTTCAGTTCGCGGATCGCCGTGGGGACAACGCTCTGCTCGCTCCACGCTGCATCGCCCTCTTCGCTCTTCGGTTCCTGCACGCCGAACAGCAACACCTTGTTGATGCCCAGCTTCAATCCGGCTTCCACATCCTTCAACAACAGGTCGACGGTAAAGTGATGGATCCCGGGCATCGCCAAAATGGGATCCTTCATTCCCTGGCCGGGCTTCACGAAGTACGGGTAGATGAGCATGTCGCGATGCACGCGCGCACCGGCGACGGCATCGCGGATCACGACATTCTTGCGCAGGCGGCGCGGACGATGGGTGAGGTTCATGGGGAAGTTGCGATCTCGAAGACGGCGTCCAGCAAGGCCATCTCGTTGCTGGCCCACGGAATAATGGCCTGCACACTACTGAGTTCCGCAATGCGCTGGGCCGTGCTGGTACCCATGGCGATCACGTGCTTGAAACCATCGAGCGGTTGAACTGCATGCGATGCCTCGGCGTTCGTTGGGCTGGTGATGATGGCCACGTCCACATCGGGCACAACAATGGAACCGGTCGGTTCCATCCTGTAGACATGGAGATCGAGCGCATTCCCCGCGAGTAACGCGCTTTGAACGGTACGCTGGCCTTCGTTGGCGCAAGGAAAGAGCACGCGTTGTACACTGAACCGCTCGGCATAGTCCCGCGCGATCCTTGGTGTGTCCGGCCCATCGCCGACGAAGGCCACTTCAGCCCCGTGCCTCCGGAGCTCCTCCGCTGTTCCGGAGCCGATGGCATCGCACGGCGCGTCATCAAGCCGCCCACCTCCTTGCGCGAAAAACCGGACCGCATTACGGCTGGTAAAAAAGATGCGGTCGAAGTTTTCCGGAACAATGAACTCGATGGCCCTTGGAGAGAACAGGGCCGCGCCAATGACAGTGATGCCATGCGCTGCTGATGCACGAACCATCAGTTCATCGCCCGATAGGGCCCGCGTGATGAAAACGCGGGTCGGCTTGATCGGCGCTTGAAGGCGCTGGAGCATTCCGGCCACAAGCGCATTGCCGTCAGCACCATTGAGGCACACGCGCCTCGGGACCTCATCCCAAGTGCGCGCAGCGGAAGCCCAGATGCTGTATCCGTTCTCCTGCTTCGTCGCATGCACGCCCAATGGTACTTGGCATCCCCCGCGATAACCAAATAGGATCGCGCGTTCCAGCCCGACGCAAAGGGCAGCGCGATCATCGTGCAATTCTTGCGCGGCGTTGTTCGCTTGTGGATCGGCGGTGCGCGTTTGCACAGCCAACGCACCTTGTGCCGGGGCCGGAATGAAAACGCGGGGATCGAGCGTTCGCACATGGAACATGGACAAGTCGAGACCGAGGCGATCGATCCCTGCCTTCGCCAACAGGATCGCGTCGTATCCACCGCCACGTAGTTTCTCCACACGGGTCGGCACATTGCCGCGCAGGTCTTCGATCCGCACATCGGGCCTGAACATGCGCAGTTGCGACTTCCGCCTCGCCGATGAAGTGCCGACAACGGCCCCTTCCTTCAGTTCGAGCGGACGTGTTGCGTCAACCGCATCGCGGTTGGTGATGAGCAATTCCTCGCATGCAGCGCGACCAGCGATGGCTGCAATGTGCAGTCCGTCTGGATCGCGCGTTTCCAAGTCCTTGCAACTGTGTACGGCAAGATCGATCGTGCCCGACAGCAGTTCGTTCTCGATCTCCTTGGTGAAGAAGCCCTTGCCCTCCATCTTGTCGAAACCGAGATCCTGCACTTGATCTCCTTTCGTCCTGATGATGGACTGCTTGCAGGAATGCCCGAGCGATTTCAGTCGGGCTTCGATGTGATCCGCTTGCCACAGCGCTAGTTTGCTGCCGCGCGTACCGATCACCAACGGACGATCGCTCATGCTTGCACCGTGACGGGCACAGGGGCCGGACGTTGCGCCTGCCGATCCAGAAGGATCTCCTTCGCCATGCGCATCGGCCCGCTGATGTATTTGCGTTCCATGTGGTCCAGCACCTTCTCCAGAACAGCTCGTGCCGCGGGGTCGAGCGTTGCGAGATCCTTGCTGAAGACCTCGTTCACCGCGCGCTCGCGAATGGCCTTCACTTCTTCGGGCACACTGCGCATGGCGCGCTCAACACCGCGCTCACCGGCCATGGCCAAGTATTCCCCGACACCTTCTTCCACGATACGGTTGCAGGCCCCGATCTCGTCCATCCGTGATGCTTTGTTCACCTCGGCCTGCGCCTGTAGATCATCAATGCGGATGGTGTGCGCGGGCACATTGCCATTACAGTCGGGCTCAATGTCGTGCGGCAATGCAAGGTCCACAAGCACGCGTGGTTTGCGGTCGGCCACAGCCAGTGCATGGAACAAGCTGTTGTCCAACACCGGTGTGCCGCGACCGATCCCGCTGATGATGACATCGAAACCGCCATCGAACGCCACGAGCGTGTCGAGCGGATAAGCCACGCCACCGACCTCCTTCACCAACGCCTCCGCCTTGCTGTATGTGCGGTTGAAGATGTGCAGGTCCTTGAACCCATGCTTGCTCAAGTAGCGGCACATGTCCGCACAGGTCTTGCCAGCACCGATCACGATGAAGCGGGCGTCCTTGCGCACGCCGCTTTCGCGCAGCGCGCGGTACGCCAAGCTGACAACACTGACGGGGCGGGTGGCGATCGCTGTCTCCGTGTAGACGCGTTTGGCTGTTACGACCACCTGCTTCATCAGCACACGCAGGTTGTCGCCGGTGAGACCGAGGTGCTTGCAACGTTGGTATTGGTCGCGGACTTGGGCCAGGATCTCACGCTCGCCCACCACAAGACTTTCCAAGCTGCCCGCCACGCCCATGAGATGCCGAACGGCATCGTGCCCTTCGAAATGCAACGTGCCTTGCGACGCCGCAAGAATGATCTCCTGATCCAATCGTGGTTGCCATGCGCGCAGCAGGGCATCCAAGTCCACGGCTCGATCCGGGGCCATCACGAACACGAGTTCGGCCCGATTGCAGGTAGCAATGCAGAAGTACTCCTGCACACCGGCCGAGCGAAGACCACTACCGGCGCGGATCAATGCAGCATCATCGCTGTGGAACTTGCCGATCGTTGCCAGCGGCAACCGCTGGTGTGCAAGGGCGATGATGTGCAGGTGCGAAGGATCCATGAACACCTTGTGCAAGGCGGCCGCGAATTTCCCCGTGGGCGTTACGCCCAAAGTCACGAAAGTGTCAGGCACCCGACAGGGCGGGCAACGAGGCCGCTGGGCCGGGACCTTACTCGCCTACCAACTTGTACAACTCCTTGAGGTCTGGTGCAAGGATCACTTCGATGCGCCGGTTCTTCGCCTTGTCGTTCGGGTCGACGGGGATGTATTCCCCACGCCCTGCGGCGGTAATGCGGAGCGGATCCACCTTGCTGTTCTCCTGGAGGATGCGCACCACGCTTGTGGCACGCAGCACGCTCAGGTCCCAGTTGTCTTTGTAACCGCCACCGCTGCCCATCACTTTATCGGTGTCGGTATGGCCTTCTACCATCACGTTCAATTCCTTCTCGTTCTCGATCGCTTTGGCCAGGCTCACCAAGGCTTCCTTGCCCTTGGCTTCCACGGCGGTGCTGCCGGTTGCGAAGAGCAGCTTGTTCTCCAGGTTCACGTAGATCTTACCATCCTTCTGGGTCACTGTGAGACCCTTGCCCTCGAAGCCCGTGAGCGCTTTGCTCACGCGCTCCTTCAGGCTCTTCATGGCTTCGTCCTTCTTTGCGATCTCGGCCTGCAATGCGCTCAACGCGCTCTCGCGTTCGGCCAATTGCGCCTGCTTCTCACCGATGCGTTGGCTCAACTTGGTGAGCGAATCCTCCTTTACCTGCAGGTTGATCCGCATGGTCTCCAGATCGGTGAGGAGCTTGCGGTTCTCGCTGCGATCGCCGGCCAGAAGCGTGTTGTACTTCTCGAGCAGCTCGTTGTTCAGTTTGTTGATGCGGTCGTACTGACCGGTCATGGTACGCAGGCTGGTGCCCAACACCGTGGTGTCGTTCTGCAACCGATCGCTCCGCGACTTGCGATCATCGAGCTGTGCTTGAAGTTCGGTGGCTTGGGCCTCCGCGGCTGCCGCCTTGGCGAGGTTGGCTTCGCTTTCGGCCTGCATGGCCGCATTGCGGCTTTTCAATTCCTCGTGCTGGCGGGCCGGGACGCAAGCTGCGAACATGCAGATGATGAGAACGGCAGGGAGGTTGCGGAGGAAGGATGGCATGGCGTCGGGTACTTTTCGGTTAGACGTGCAAAGGTGCGACCGGTCATCTCATCGGCACACTGCGCGCGCAACGGATTTGTGAACACGACGTTGGAACCTTGGACGAGCGATGGGGCAAATGGGAACATCAGCACTTGACCGGCTCTTGGCGCCGCCACTGGACCGGGAATTGAAACGGTACACCGTTCTGGCCTTCGTGCAAAGGATGGAGGCCTGCTTCGCCGACCACAAACTGTATCCGCACTTGAACGAGTTGGGCGCATGTGTGCAGGATCTGCGCGCACTGGAACAACAGCGCGACCAGCTGGAGGCCGCCATGCCGAAGGAGATCGGCTCCATAGACCTACGCCGCATGAAATTGCGCTACGCGCCCATGCCGACAAAGCCTGAAGGATTGCTGGTGATCGAGGAGGTTATCTCCATGGCCTTGCCCAAGCTCTCGCGCACATTGGACGTAGGCCGTGAATTGCGGGCCGAACTGGTGCAAAGCATACGGTTCTCGCCGGTGGGCGTATTGCCGCTGCATGTGAGCGAGGGTTATCTGATGCTTCGCCAGGGATCAGCAGCACGCGTATACACGTACTCCTTCCACCGGTTGCGCGCCGAAGACACCGGTGCTTCGCACGTCAATCTCACAACACGGTACGTGGCCACATGGACCGTCGGTTTGGCTTGTACCTACGAGTCCATTAAGCGCGAACTGGTTCGCGCGTTGCCACTGCCGAACCCCGCCACGTTCGCTTTCGAAGCTGATGCACCTCTTCCCCCCGTGGAGACATTCCTGCCGCTGGCCAAGCAGTTGGTGTACGAGGAAGTAAAAAGTGGTGAGTTGCGAATGGCGAGCGGCGAGTAGCCAAGGGCCAATAGCCAGCAGCGTTCAATTCACCGGCTTCAGCGCCGGGTCGAACCAAACAGTGGCCAGGTCGCGGATCTCCATGGCATTGATGGGGAAGTTGCGCACCCATGGCTGGATCAAACGCACACCACGTTCGTGGTAAAGCGGTGTAGCAGCGGCGTCGTCCATCATGACCCGTTCCGCGGCCGCCATCAAGCGCAAGCGTTCCGCTTCATCGGCCGTTGCTTGCGCTGCGGCGAAGAAGCGATCGAAGGCCGGATCGCGGTAGCGCACGGAGTTGATGAAGGAAGGCTGGGTGCTATCGGCCGGAACGTTCTTGCCGTAGAACAATGCAAGGAAATTCTCCGGGTCAGGATAATCAGCGACCCAGCCTTGCCGCCAGAAGATGTTGGTGCCCAGATCCGTGCGATCGTAGTGCTGGTCATCGGGCAGCACGCTCAAGCCTAAGGTGATCCCGAGTTCCTTCTTGAGCATCGCTTGCACTGCCTCTGCCACGGCCACATAACCGAAGCCGTTGCTGTTCACGTTCATGAGCAGCGAAGGGAAGCCCTTACCGCCGGGGAAACCGGCGTTGGCCAACAGCGCACGGGCGCTGTCGGGGTCGTAGCCATGACCGGGCACCGAGTCGTACGGATAGCCCTTCATACCCGGTGCCACGATACCGTGTTCGGCGGGGACCACCATGCCACCCATGACATCGCGTGCAATGGCAGCGCGGTCGATGGACAGAGCGAAAGCGCGGCGCACACGCGGATCATTGAGCGGTGCCACGCGCTGATTGAAACCGTAGAACTGCACGGCCATGCCCGGCACCATCTGCGCGGTAAAGCGCCGCTTGCCATCAGCGGAAACCGAGTCCTTCAGTTCACCGGCACGCTCTGGAGGGATCTCGTAAAGCACGCTGAGCCGCCCCTTCAGGAACTGGTCCATCTCCATGCCCTTGTCCTGTAGGAAGGTGAAGCGCACAGCATCGAGATAAGGCAAGCGGTTACCGTCCTCGTCCGTGCGCCAGTAGTCATTGTTCCGTTCCAGGATCATGGCCTCGCCCTGTCGGAAAGCCTTCATCTTGAAAGGGCCCGTGCCAACAGCATGCGTGCGCAGAGCGTTCGGGTAGGCGACCACCTCTTCCTTGGGGAAGATCCAACAACCCTGATGCGCCATGATGTGCAGGAAGTTGGCGCTGCGGTGGGTGAGCGTGATGCGCACGGTGTGCGGATCGAGGGCCACTACGCCTTCAACACCGCCACGCGCCATTTGACCGTTATGCGTTGCCTCGAAATGCTCGTTGGCCCCCAGCACCAAGTCCTGGAAGAGCCAGAAAGAGCGGTTGATCTTGCTGTCCGTGCACAATTCCGTGAAGGCGTTCATAACGTCCTCCGCAACGAATTCGCGGCCCTTGCCATCGGGGAAGCAGGGGTCGTCGTGGAAGTGTACGCCCTTGCGCAAGTGGAAAACGTAGACAAGCCCGCTGGAATCGGACTCCCAGCTTTCGGCCAAGCAAGGCTGGGGACTGAGGTCGTTGGGGTCGAGCCTGAGCAATCCCTCGTGTATCTGCGATGAGATGCGGTGCGCATGCGCACTGGTAAGGCTCAGCGGGAAGATCTCCTCCAGATCCTGCGTCTCGTTCGCGTTGAACACACCGCCATAGTGCTTGTTGCCCTTGCCTACCGTGCCTTGCTCACCCGTTGTACCACAGCCCACCAACGCCGCAGCGAGCACGAAGACGGCAACGATCTTGCGCATGTCCGGCGAAAATACCGGCGGCCCATGGCGGTCATCCGAATGGGACAACGGCTTGTGAACATGCACGTCTGGACAGGGCCATCGATGCGCAGCAGGCACAAGGGATACTTTTCGACGGTGGGCCAACGTATGAGCAGGATGATCGGCATGCGGCCTTGCGGGCTCGGCTCGATACCGTCCGCTGCGCGCTTGGTCGCGCTGGTTGCACTCCTGTACACATGCGGGAATGCCGCAGCACAGCAGGAGCCGGCAACACGGCCGTTGTCCAACCAACGGGTCAAACCCTTGGTCATGGATCGCGATACCGTCGTTGTGGACAGCGTGAGCATTGCGCCGGGCACCTTCACACTTGAGCGTGCGGGTTCTCCGGTAGACGCTTCCTCATATCGTTTGGACCCGTACCGGGGGGAAGTGTATTGGCTTGGACCGAAGAACGGCAACGATACCCTCGTAGCGCGCTACCGCTCGTTGCCGCTGTCGTTCACCGCTCCGCGCATGCAAAAAGACGAGCAGCGAATACTCTCCGCGTCCGGCGATCGCGATGATCCGTTCCGCTACGTTCCACCGAAAGGGAACGAGGACCCCATGGGTGTGCAAGGCCTTACGCGCAGCGGAAGCATCAGCCGTGGTATCCTCTTCGGCAACAACCAGGACCTTGCTGTGAACAGCACGTTGAACCTCGAACTCGGCGGCCGGTTGAGCGACAACATAAACGTGCTCGCCTCGGTGACCGACAACAACATTCCCATACAGGCCGGTGGCAACACATTGGAATTGCAGGACTTTGACCAGACCTTCATCAAGCTCTTCGGCAATGAGAAGCTGGAAGCAGGCGCGGGCGGTTGGGAGCTGATCGCCGGCGACTTCGTACTGCAACGGCCCAAGGCGCATTTCCTCACCTACCTCAAGAAGAGCAAGGGCATCACCGGCACCACTACCTACGGCCTCGGCAAGAAGATCCGCAACGAGACCAGCGCGAGCGCCGCGATCAGCAAAGGGAAATTCGCGCGCAATGTGATACAAGGGCTGGAAGGGATCCAGGGACCTTACCGGTTACGCGGCGATGAGGGTGAAGCCTTCATCGTAGTGCTGAGCGGGACCGAACGCGTTTACGTGGACGGCGTGCTGCTGACCCGCGGACAGGAGAACGACTACGTGATCGATTACAACACCGCCGAACTGACGTTCACCGCCAACCGGCCGATCACGAAAGACCGCCGCATCAATGTCGAGTTCCAATACAGTGATCGCAACTACACGCGCTCGTTGGTGCGCTTCGGGCAGGAGGCGGTGATCGGTAACACCACCATACGGCTGAACGCGTACACCGAACAGGACCACCGCAACCAGCCGCTGCAGCAAACCCTCAGCGACAGCGACAAAGTGGTGCTCGCGGAGGCCGGCGATGACCCCGCAGCAGCGGTTGTGCCAGGTGCCGATAGCGTGGCCTTCAGTGCGGACCTGGTATTGTATGATCGCATCGATTCATTGGGCTACGATCCCGTGTTCGTGTACAGCCCCGACAGTGCGAACTGGCAACTGAGCTTCAGCAACGTGGGCACCGGGAAAGGCGATTACGTGCAAAGCGATTTCACACCGAACGGTCGCGTGTTCAAGTGGGTGGCGCCGGATACCGTGGGCAATGTGATCGTACACAAAGGCGATCACTTGCCATTGAAGGCGCTGGTCGCGCCCAAGTCCAAGCAGCTCATCTCCCTCGGTGTTGAGGAACGCTTCGCGAAGACATCGAAAGCCACGGCCGAGATCGCATTCAGCAACTACGATCAGAACACCTTCAGCAGTGTTGGCGATGGCAACGACCAAGGCTTGGCCGCCATGGTGGGCGCCGAGCACAACATCCCGCTCGGCCTGCGCGACAGCACACTGAACGTGGTGATCGGCCTGAACGCCGAAGCGTTGGCGCGTGAGTTCAGCATCGTGGACCGTTACCGTCCGGCGGAGTTCGAGCGCAACTGGAACGCCTCGGTGATCCCGCTCGACGGGGATCAACTCCTGGCCGGCGCCAACGTGGGCATGAGCGGAAAGAAACTCGGTGAGTGGCGCTACGGCATCAGCACGTTCCAAGTGCGGGATCGGTTCGACGGTGTGAAACACGATCTCGTCACCGATCTGCATCCCGGCCGGTGGCGGCTGAAGGGTGCCGGCAGTTGGCTCACCACCAGCGCACCGGCGCGCAGCGATTTCATCCGGCACAAGGCGGAGTTGGCGCGGCATATGAAATGGATAACCGTGGGGGTGAAGGATGAACACGAGGACAACCGCTTCCACAAAACGGGCAGCGACACGCTGGCCGTCGGCAGCTACCGCTTCTTCGACCTTGAAGCCTTCGTGCAGAACGGGGACAGCGCCAAGGTGAAATGGCGCTTGAGCGCAGGCCAACGCGCGGACGCTGCATTGCGGAACGGAGAGTTGAAGCGCAGCACCGAGGCCACGACCTACTCCGCTGCTTTGGACTTGTCGCGCAACCCGCGCAACCACTTGCAGGCCTCCGTGAACTACCGGCAACTGCGCATCGTGGACAGCCTGCTCACTTTCCAAAAACCCGAGGACACTTGGTTGGCGCGGCTCGATCATGACCTCACGGCCCTGCGTGGTGCAGTGACCACCGATGTGTTCTACGAGCTGGGCAGCGGGTTGGAACAGCGGCGCTCGTTCGTGTACGTTGAAGTTCCGGCAGGGCAAGGCATCTATGTGTGGATCGACTACAACGCCGACGGCATCAAGGACCTGAACGAGTTCGAGACCGCGAGCTTCGGGTACGAGGCCAACTACATACGTGTGTACACGCAGACCAACGAATTCGTGCGCACCTTCAGCAGCCAGCTGAGCGCAAGCGTTGACCTGCGGCCCGCTACCGTATGGGTTGACAAAGACGGGGCTCGTGGCTTCATTGCGCGCTTCAGCGACCTGGCCAGTTTGCGCGCCGACCGCAAGACCGCGGACAACGACATCGCGAAAGCGCTGGACCCCTTCACCACCGACCCAACGGACACATCGCTGCTCGCTTATGCCAGTTCGCTGCGCAACACGCTGTTCTTCAACCGCACGAGCCGCGCGTGGGGCATTGACCACACCTGGCAGAGCGACCGCAATCGCTCACTGTTGGTGAGCGGTTATGAGGGACGCAGCAATGAGCTGCAACAACTCCGCATCAGGGTGAACGCTGCGCGCAGTTGGACGGTGGAAGTGGAGAGCGAAACAGGCCGCGCCGCTACCGGCAGCGACGTTATCGGCGGTCGCAACTTCAATGTGTTCCGGCAAAGTGTTAAGCCGCGCATAACCTGGCAACCGGGCACCCAGTTCCGCGCAGCGCTTGCGTACAAACGCACCGAAAAGGACAACGCCCTGGAGTATGGCGACGAGCACGCGCTGTTGCAGGACCTCGGCTTGGAGATCAAATGGAACACAGCTGGCAAAGGCAGCGTGCAAGCCAATGGCAACCTTGTGGAGATCGACTACGACGGCACCGTGGACTCATCGCTCGGCAATGAAATGCTGAGCGGGCTGAAGCCCGGCACCAACATCACTTGGGCGGTTACCGTGCAGCGCAAACTGAGCAACAACCTGCAAGTGGACCTTACCTATAACGGTCGCCAGAGCGAGGGCGTGAAGACCATACACGTTGGCGGCGCGCAAGTGCGGGCGTTCTTCTGAGCACGTTGGCCGCAGAGGCGCAAAGGCGCTGAGGAATGCATGTTGGCGCGCCTATGCACACAACCTGGACCGGCTACCAGTGAAGCGCACAACGCGCGGAGCACAGACCGCACCGCATGCCTTAACGCGACCAAATGGGAGCACTCAGCGCCTCTGCGGCCGAACACGTCCTACTTCAGGTCGAAGCTGGTTTTGCTCACCAGCGCCATGTTCTCGTATATCTCCACGTTGTACTGGCCGGTCTTCATTTCGCCGGTGGCGGTCCAGAACACGCACACATCAACGGGAGCGTTGGCGTAATCCACTTCGCGCTTGGCGCTGTACTCGCCTTCCACACCGTTGAATTGGAAACGGTTGTTGGCGTCAGTGGCTGGCAGCACGGAACCGTCCGGGCTGATGATCCGCATGTAGAGCGACTTTGCGCCCGCATCGGTAACGGTGTTCACACCCAAGGTGAAACAGCACTTCACCATTTCGGCTTTGCTGGCGCGCTCGGTATCCACCTGCTTTCCGCTGTTGCGCAAGAAAAGCGCACCGGCGCTGATGGCAGTTGTGTGGAGCACAGCGCCACGGCTGATCCGTTCTTCCTGTGTCCTGCTCTTCTCTTCCAAGGCGGCCTTTTCGCCCGATACCACACCCAGTTCGTTGGTGAGGTTGGCCTTGTCGGCGCTCAGTGCCAAGTTCGCTTGGTTCAGCGAGTCGATGGTGACCACATAGCCCTTCATGATCTTGCGCAGGGTCTCGGCTTCTTTCTTGGCTTTCGAAAGGCTGTAGGTGCCGTTCTTCACCTTGGTCATCAGGTCTTCGATCTGCTGCTTCTGCGCCGACATCTCAGCGGTGAGCTGTTCGTTCTCGGTGCTGAGCGTATCGTACTGCACCAGCATGTCCTCCAGCAGTTTGGTTACGTTGTCCTTGTCGCTGCTTATGTCGGTGATCTGCTGCTGCTGCTGCTCCACTTGGTTGCTGCCCTTGTTAAGGAAGTACAGCGTGGCCAGGTTGGAAATGATCAGCAACACCACGAGGGCGAGCAGGGCGTTGTTGGAGCGGGGCTTTTGTTCGGTGGTCGTCATCGGTGGCTGTGCCCGGAGCGGGCTTCGGTTGGTATCAGTTCGCGAAAGTACCGGCGCCCTGAACGGTGGCCTTGCAGCCATAACGAGGTTGTCAACAAAGTATTGAACCCGCGCGAACCCGGCTCTGGCGTGGAAAGCGGCGCGCCCCGCGACCGGTCGGGCGCGTGGTTTGCAAGTGCCTTGACAGGAGGATAAGTTCGCTCACACTCCTTGACGCATGCTCAACGCGGTCTTCGGTTTGGCCAACGATGTGGCGGGGTTGCTATTACCCCGCCGCTGCGCCGGTTGCGACGGTGTACTGCACCGCAACGAGGCCGACCTGTGCGCCTTGTGCTTGGCAGATCTACCACGGGCGCGTATGCTGGGCAATACGCAGAATCCTGTTGCGCAATTGTTCTGGGGGCGGGTGCCTTTGGAAGCCGCAGGTGCGCTGCTACGCTTCGATCCCGGTGGCAAAGTGCAGCACATGTTGCACCGCCTCAAGTACAAGGGCGATCGGCATGTTGGGCTGGGCATGGGCCGGCTCATGGGCGAGGAGGCACTGGCCAGTGGCAGCTATTCTTCAGTGGATACCGTGATGGCCGTTCCGCTGCACCCGCGCAAGGAGCGCGCACGCGGTTTCAACCAAGCGCAGGTGCTGGCCGATGGCCTGCGGCAATGCTGGCCGCTGAAACCGGCGGGCCGCGAATTGTTGCGCGTGCTGCACACCACCAGCCAAACGAAACGCAACCGCATGGACCGCTGGCAGAACGTGCGCACCGCCTTCGCCATAAGCCCCACGGAAACACTTGCCAACGCACATGTGCTGCTGGTGGACGATGTGGTAACGACCGGCGCCACACTGGAAAGCTGCGCCCGCGCATTGCTGGAAGTGCCCGGGGTGAAGGTGAGCGTGCTGACGGCGGCATACGCCTAGTGCCCAGCTACATTCGTCGCCGTCCATTCCCGACCCCAAGAGCCGTTGTTGAGCATGTCCGAAACCCTCATCCTGCCTACCACTACCGATCGCTTCGCCCTGTACAGTTCGTTGTACCCGCAGGTGAAGGCATTACTGGAAGAAGAGCGCGACCCCATTGCGGCAATGGCCAACCTGGGCGCAGCATTGCGCGAAGCCTTCGGCTGGCATTGGGTGGGCTTTTACAGGGTGATGGGTGCTGATCTGGTGCTGGGTCCCTTCCAAGGTCCGGTTGCGTGCATGCGCATTGGCCACGGCAAGGGTGTGTGCGGCACCGCATGGGCCGAGGAGCGAACACTGATCGTACCCGATGTGGACAAATTCCCCGGCCACATTGCGTGCAGCGCATTGAGCCGTAGCGAGATCGTGGTGCCGTTGGTGGGGCGCGACGGCCGGGTGCATGCCGTGCTCGACATCGATAGCGCGCGCGCCGACGACTTCACCGAAGTGGATGCGCAAGCGCTGGCCCGACTGTTGGAGCTGCTGGAACCGCTCTTCGACTGATGATCCCACGCTGGCCTTGGATCGCCGCGCTGCTGTTGGCGGCCTGTGCGCAAGTGCGCGAGCCCACCGGCGGCGATCCGGACAAGACAGGGCCGACGTTGGTGGAAAGCACGCCCCCGCTGGGCAGTACAGGCTTTGCCGGCGATCGCATCGTGCTGCGTTTCAACGAGCGCGTGCAACTGAAGAACATACGGGAGCACTTGGTGGTGTCCCCTCCCCTTGCTACTGCCCCAACCGTCCGCCTGATCGGTGATCGCAGTGTGCAGATCGGGTTGGAAGCACCGCTGTTGCCCAACACCACGTACGTTTTCGATTACGCGAAAGGTGTCGTGGACCTTACCGAAAGCAACGCCGCGCCGGATCTTCCTTTCGTGATCAGCACGGGCTCGGCGATCGATAGTGCGGCGTTGCGTGTGGAGGTCTTCGAAGCGCGCACCGCACAACCTTCGGACGTGGTGGAGGTGTTGGTTTTCGCTGAAGCGGATACCTGCGATCCGCGCAATTGCCTGCCCGTGTACTTCGCCCGCACCGATGAGCACGGGCATGCGCTGGTGCGCTACATGCGGCCGGGCCGGTACCGGGCTTTTGCGCTGCGCGACAAGAACGGCAACCACCGCTACGACCTGCCCAACGAATCCATTGCCGTGGCCGATAGTGTGGTGGAAGCCGGCATGGACACCGCTGCGCGTGTTGTTGCGCTGCAGCTCTTCACGGCGCGCGATACGCTGCAACGCCTGTTGGATGCACGCTTGGTGGATGGTGCCCTGCGCATTGCGTTGAGCCGTGCAGCGAAAACGGTGGAACTCGCACCGACGGATGGACAGGACGTTTTGGGCACGTGGATACCCGAGTGGAACGCCGGTGCCGATACGGTGCGGCTCTGGTACACCGGTGCCGACAGCCTCGCACGCCGCACATTCCTGGTGCGCGTGGACGGTGTGCCGATGGACACGGCCTTGGCCGAGCAGCGCAAGCCACTGCCATCCTTGGGCATTGCACGGGCCCCGTTATCGGGGAAGGGCGGGTGGGAGGTCCAGACCACGCGCGTCATCGGCTTCATCGATTCCACGCGCATGCAATTGCTGAAGGACAGCGTGGCAGTACCCTTCAGCCTCACGGCAAGCCTCAGCCATCCCAGACGTTTTCAATTGACATCACCCCTCAAGCCGGGCGACAAAGCAGTGCTGACCTTGCTGCCCGGCGCATTGGCCGACCACCAGCGGCGCACCCACGATACCCTGACCTTGGAACTGGTGATCCCCGGCGAAAAGGAGGTGGGCAACCTCAACGTGACCTTGCATACCCTGACCAACGGCTATAACGGACCATACATCCTCGAACTGCTCGACCCCAACGGGTCGGTGGCCCTGACCACCATGGGGTCGGCGTTGCCGGACTCCGTGCAGTGGCAAGCCTTACCGCCCAAAACCTACGGCCTTCGGATGATCGAAGACGAAAACGGTAACGGGCGCTGGGATACAGGTTCGCCCCGCGAAGCCCTGCCGCCCGAGCGCGTTTACCGGCACCCTGCCGGGGCGACGGTGCGGGTGGGCTGGGATGTTGAGGTAGCGTGGTAGCAGAAATGTGGGCTCGTTGGCAACGGATCCGCAGCGCTTACCGTCTTCGGTCCGGTCCTTCTGCACGACGAACCCTACTTTCACGACGGTTTCTCCAACGCTTCCCCCGATGAGCCCTTCCATCCGCCGCATCCTTGCGCCCCTGTTCTTCGCCTTTGTCCTCAGCCCTGCCGCTTATGCGCAGGGGGGCGTTGTACCCACCATGGGCAAGGAGTTCTGGGTCGGTTTCATGAAGGGTTACCAAGGCGGTTCGATCAGCAGCCTGAGCATTTTCGTGAGCAGTCCGGTGAACACCAGTGGCACCCTTACCATGCCGTTGGCCGGTTACTCAGTGCCCTTCAGCGTAACGGCGAACGTTACCACCACGCTCACCATGCCCACGGTGGCCATGGCCATGCACTTCGGCAGCGAGGTGATCGACACGAAATCGATCCTTATTGAAACACTGGACACCGTGGCGGTGTTCGCGATCAACTACGAAGATTACACGGCCGATGCCGCCGTGATCTATCCGAGCCAATCGCTTGGTACCGATTACAGAGTGTTCTGTTACTACGGCTACGACGGCATCAGCGATCTGCTGAGCGAGTTCCTGATCGTGGCCACCCAAGACAATACCGAGGTGGAGATCACCACCACGGCGAACACATCCGGCGGGCACTTGGCCGGTGTGCCTTGGATCGTGCAGCTGGACAGCGGCGAAACCTATCAGGTACAGGCCCAGAGCGATCTGGCGGATCTGCAGGGCAGCACCGTGCGTGGTACCCCTGTCAGTGGTTCCTGCCGACCGTTCGCCGTGTTCAGTGGAAGCGTTTGCACCAAGGTGCCCAACCCGTGTACGGCCTGCGACCACGTCTACGACGAGAACCTGCCGACCACAGCATGGGGTACCAAGTACTACACCGTGCCCTTTACCCCGATGACCGGTTACACCTACCGGATCATGGCGCGCGATAACGGCACTTCGGTAACGATCAACGGCGGGGCGCCCATTGCCATGAACGCCGGGCAATGGTTCGAATACAACTACCAGACGAGCGCGAACTGCATCGAAGCCAACCTCCCCATCAGCGTTGCGCAATACATGGAAGGTGTAACCTGCTCGGGCGGCGCGCTGGGCATCGGTGATCCCGCCATGCTGATCCTGAACGCTGAGGAACAACAGATCGATCGGATCACGTTCGCAACGGTGGTGAGCACCGTGATCACCACGCACTATTTGAACATCGTTACCGAAACCGCCAACACCTCGAGTGTTTATCTCGATGGTGCACAGGTGCCCGTCGGCTCGTTCACCACCTACCCGAGCTGCCCCACCATGAGCAGTGCGTCGGTGCCGCTGAGCACGGGCAGCCATACGCTGGCTTGCACGGGTGGATTGAGCGGCTACGTGTACGGTATGGGCAGCGCCGAGACCTACGCGTATTCGGTCGGTGCTTTCACTCCCGTACCCCCTTTGATCGTGGACAGTGTATTCTGTGGCTTGGACAGCACGGGCACGCTCACGCTCGCGCCGCCGGTGCCGATCTTCAATCCGTTCTGGAACACGATCAGTGATCCCACGGACACGCTCTTCTTCGGCCTCAGCTACACCTTCACCCCACCGGGCAGCGATGTGTACGTGGTGACCGGCTACGAGAACCAGAGCTTCTGCGAACAGCAGTACTTCTTCAGCGTGGAGATCGATGATCCCCCTTTGTTGACCACCACAGCAAGCAATACCACCATCTGCGCCTACGAGCAGGTCCAGTTGAACGTGGTCCCGAACCCCGGTGGCACTTACCTCTACAACTGGTGGCCTGACGCCACGCTGGACAATGGTTCCTTGCCCAACCCCATTGCCACGCCCGGCCATAGTGGCTGGTTCTATGTGAGCGTAAGCACCCTGAATGGTTGCGCCGTTGCCTTCGACAGCGTTTACGTGAACGTGATCCCAGGTGATGTGCTGGTATACGATGCCACCACCGACGACGACCAGATCTGCGCGGGTGACACCGTGCAGTTGAACCTGGAGATCCACCAGACCATTGTCAGCGATACGTTGGACGTGATCCTGAACCCCGCCATGTGGAGCACCGTTACCGGAGGTGCGATCAGCAACGTCTGCGGATCGATCAATGGAAGTGCGTTGTACTTCGACGGTCCGGCCCCCACGCGACAGGCGCAGACCGTTGACCTGAACGTACTGCAGGGTGGTACTGTTCGCTTCAACCTCAACATCAGCGACGGCTTAGCGCCTTGCGACAATGCCGATCCCGGCGAGGACGTTCTCCTGCAATACAGCACCAATGGTGGTGGTTCCTGGACAACGATCAATACCTATTGGGAGTACCTCTACACCACTTGGACACAGATCGACGAGACCATCCCTGCTGGTGCCATGACGGCCGCCACGCGTTTCCGTTGGGTGCAACCGAACTTCACGGGCGCTGGTGAGGACAATTGGGAATTGGACGACGTGTCTATCGCCGTCGAGGACCAAACGGGGATGACCATCGCGTGGAGCCCCGCTGGTTCGTTGAGCAACGCCAGCATCATCGATCCGCTGGCTTGGCCCAACACAACTGGTTGGTACTACGTGAACAGCACCGACCAGAACACCACCTGCACCTATGCTGACAGTGTGTTCATCACCGTGGGCCAACCCTTCACGCTGACGATGACACCGGATACCTCGATCTGCGACGTTGCCGGGATCCAATTGGACGCAGTGCCCAGCGGCGGCACCAACCACACCTACCTGTGGGCGCCCAACACCGCTATCAGCAGCATCTTCAGTCCGAGCCCGGTGGTAACACCCGCTGCTACCACGACTTACACGGTAACCGTGACCAGCCAAGAGGGTTGCACGGCCACCGGCGATGTGGAGATCATCGTTGCTGCTGCGTTGAACCTTACGGTGACCACGACCGACAATGACATCTGCGCAGGCGACATCGTGACCCTCAATGCGAACGTTGGCGGTGCGATCGGCATGGGCTTCCAGTGGGCGCCCGTGACCGGATTGAGCAGCAGCACGGTGCAAAGCCCCACCGCGCAACCGATGCAGGATGTGTGGTACAGTGTGGTGGCAACGGATACCGTGAGCGGTTGCGTGTTGTTGGACAGTGTGTTCATCAACGTTACCAACGTGGGCGGGATCGATGCAGGGAACGACACCACGGTGTGCAGCGCACTGGGCTTGCAACTGGGCGTTACGTACAACACGATCAATCCCATCATTTCTTGGGAGCCTTCCCAGTACCTCAACTTCCCGAACACCAACGCTCCCACGGTCACCTTCGACAGCACGATGACCTACATCGTTGAAGTGGGCGACGGCGTGAACTGCTCGGCTTTTGATACCGTTACCGTGACGGTGGCGTTCAGCAGCCTCACCTTCATTGCCGACAGTTCGTTGTGCCAAGGACAGAGCATGTTGATCGATGCCGGGTTCCCAAGCAGCGATCACGCCTGGAGCACGGGCGACACCACGCAAACGATCACGGTGAACACTGCTGGGGCCTACACCTGCACCATGACCGATACGCAACTGGGCTGCACCGTGAGCTTCACGACGAACGTTACCGTGGATCCCCTACCGGTCGTACTGCTCGGACCTGATACATCGCTCTGCGTCGGCCAGAACTGGTTGCTGGATGCGGGCAACCCGGGCAGCACCTTCCTGTGGAACACCACCGCACCCACCCAAACCATCAGTACCACGGTCGGTGGCACCTTCAGTGTGTTGGTGACCGATGCCAACGATTGCGTGAACGGCGATACGATCCTTATCGTCTTCGACCCGCTACCGGTGATCAACATCAGTGACTCGATCGTGTGCGTAAGCGAAACCCTGACACTGAATGCCGGCAACCCCGGTAGCGTTTACCTGTGGAGCCCCACTGGCGAAACCACGCAGACCATTGATGTGACCGCGGCCACCGGAACGTACAGCGTGGTTGTCACAACCCCGACGATCTGCACGGACAGTGCGCAAGCAACGCTGGTCTTCATACCATTCCCTGTTGTGGACCTCGGTCCTGACACGGCGCTTTGCGATACGCAGCAGTTGACCCTCGATGCCGGCAACGACACCTGTGCTTTTACATGGAGCACCGGCGCGAACTCGCAGGCCATCACGGTGTTCGCAAGCGACATCATCTGGGTGGATGTGTTCAACGACTACTGTGTCACACGCGATTCCGTCAACGTAGTGTTCAACCCACTGCCCAATGAATTGACCGTGGACCTGGTGACCATCTGTCTCGATTACCCGCCGCACTACGCGGTGCTGAGCGGCGAGAACCCGGGCAACACGTACGTGTGGACCCCAACCGGTGAGATCACGCAGGTGATCCTCGCAGAGGACTACGGCTGGTACATGGTGCATCTCACCACGCCGTTGAACTGTTCCATCCAGGACAGCATCCTTGTGCAGGAGTACTGCAACAGCGCCATCTACGTCCCTAACACCTTCACCCCCGATGGTGACGGCTACAACGACATCTTCTTCCCCAACGGCTGGAACATCGCGGATCTGGAACTGCGCATCTTCGATCGCTGGGGCGAATTGATCCGCGATGGCAGCAACGGCGATGCGAAATGGGACGGCACCTATGGCGGTACCGCAAGTCAGGACGGCGTGTACGTATGGAAGGTGAAGTACCGCTTCTACGAGAACGCCGAGAAGACCGTGATCGGACCTGAGTACGAGAAGACCGGACACGTTACGTTGTTGAGGTAGGACACCGGGACATCCTTGTGCGAAACCCCGACATGTCGGGGTTTCGTCGTTGAAGGCCCGGGGTTCAGGAACCAAACCGGGGGCTTCGCCGTAAGCACGGCCGCAAAAAACCCGCTGCACTCTGGCGGAAAGGACCGTGCGAATGACCTTCTCCAATCCACTGATGCGCTCCGTTGTGGCGTCCTGCCTGCTGGTATGCAGTGCGGCCGGCCTTGCCCAGAACAATCCGCTGCCGACCATGGGCCGCGAATTCTGGCTGGGCTACATGCGCAATGCATACAACGCCCAGAACCTGCGCGTAACGATCACGAGCAACGTTGCCACCAGTGGCACGGTGAGCGTTCCGCTGCAAGGATGGAGCGCCCCATTCACCGTTACAGCGGGCGGCATTACAACGGTTACAGTGCCGAACACGGCAGAGAACACCGTTGGTGATGTAGTGGGCAACAAAGGCGTGTTGGTGTCATCCGTGGACAGTGTTACTGTCTATGCCACCAACTTCCAGAACTTCAGTCTCGATGCCACCCAAGTATTGCCCGTCGGTTCGTTGGGGCTGAACTACCGCGTGGATGCAGGCCCGGGCCTTCCCAACTTCAACGACTTCTACAAGAGCGAACTGCTGATCGTGGCCACTGAAGACGCCACACAGGTCACCATAAAGCCCAGTGTGGCCACCGATGGTGGTCACCCGGCAGGCGCACCATACACGGTGAACCTGAACGCTGGGGAGACCTACCAAGTGATGAGCGCATCGGAGCTCACCGACCTTACCGGGACCACGGTGAGCGGTACCGCATTGAACGGCCCCTGCCGACCCTTCGCGGTGTTCGGCGGCAGCATGTGCGCGAACGTGCCCACCGGCTGCCCGGCGTGCGATCACATCTTCGAGCAATGCTTTCCCTTGGAGACCTGGGGCACCGATCACCACACGATACCGCTCACCGGAATGGCTTCATACACCTACCGTGTGTTGGCCGACCAGAACGCGACTTCCGTTACGGTTGACGGAGGCGCACCCATCCTGCTGAACGCCGGTCAGTCGTTCACATTGAACGGTGCGACCCAGCCTGTGTGCATCCATGCCGACAAGCCGATCAGCAGCGTTGAGATCTTCGAGGGTTTCAACTGCAGCGGTGCCGGTGACCCGAGCAGCTTGAACCTGGTGCCACAAGACCGGCTCAGCTATGCCGGCAGGTGGAGCACGATCACGAGCGGCCAGATCACACAGCACCGCATTGCGGTTGTGATGCCCGCAAGCGGTATCGGACAATTGCAATTGGACGGTAGCACCGTTAGCCCGGGGACGTTCTCCCCTTACAGCGCGTGCAATACCTGGGTAAAGGGATCGATCATCGTTACTCCCGGTGCGCACCGGTTGCAATCGGCCACCGGGTTCATCGCCTACGCGTATGGTTTCGGCATGGGCGAGAGCTATGCGTTCAACATCGGCGATCGCAGCACGCCCACCCAACCGGTTGACACGGTGATCTGCGCCACCGGGCAGGTGAACCTGCAAGGCCCGCCAGGCATGAGCAACTACACGTGGACCTTGGCGAGCGATCCCGGTAACATTCTCGCTACCACACAGAACTTCGCATACGTGCCCACCAGCAGCGACACGGTGTTGTGCACGGGTACGATCCTGCCCAGCAATTGCCAGGTAACGGCAAGCTTCCTCGTTGAAGCCGTTGCACAACCACCGCTCACCCTCACGGCCAGTAATACCAACGGCTGCACACTGCAACCCATCCAACTCACAGCAACGCTCCCCAATCCCATAAGCGCGCTCTGGAGCTGGAGCCCGGCAGGCTTGCTGAACGATGCAACCATCAGTAACCCTATTGCGACCGTGCAGCAGAGCACCTGGTTCGTGGTGGAGGTGAACACACCGTTCGGTTGCGATGGTTTCAAGGACAGCATCCTGGTGGATGTGGATCCCGGCAACGTGATCTCGTTCGACATCCACACGGCCGATAGCATCCTCTGCAGCGGCGACCAAGTGCCGATGCAAGTGGACGTGGAAGCGGTGATCGCACGCGACGGGTTCAACTCGGCCCCGGCCACGTTCTGGAGTTCGATACAGGGAGGCGCACCGGCCTCGACCTGCGGAAGCATCACAGGCAATGCCCTCTTCTTCGATGGCGCTGGCACACGTGCCGCGACCACCAACGCGCTCGACGTAAGCACCGGCGGATCGGTGCATTTTGCACTGAAGATCGCCAACGGAACCGCACCCTGCGATGACGCCGACCCCGGCGAGGATGTGGTGCTGCAATACTCCACCAACGGTGGTGGGTCATGGAACAACGGGGCCACTTTCACCGAAAGCGGATATCCGCTATTCTCGCCTGTGGTGGTGCCGATCACCGGGGGCATGCAAAGCGCCAACACCATGTTCCGGTTGAAGCAGGTGAGCAGCAGTGGCATCGGACAAGACGTATGGGCCATAGACCAATTCCTGATCAGCACTTGGGACAATACGGTGCTTGACTACTTGTGGTCGCCCGCCGCAAGTGTGAGCAACCCAACTGCCATCGAACCCCTTGCATGGCCCACGAGCACAGGGCATGTGAAGGTGGACGCAACCGACCCCTTGACCCAATGCGTGTACAGCGATTCCGTCCTGTTCACCGTTGGATCACAGTTCTCACTGAACGTAACGGACGACACAACGCTGTGTGCCGCTGCGCCGGTGCAACTGAACGCTGTGCCCAGCGCAGGCAGCAACCACTCCTACAACTGGACGCCGAACAATGGGACACTGAGTTCCACCACCAGTGCATCGCCGGTGGCCACGCCAACAAGCACCACCACCTACAACATTAGCGCAACCACGCCCGAAGGCTGCACCGCCAGTGGGAACATTACCATCACGGTGGGCAACATGAGCAACTTGGTGGTGAGCACGAATGACAACCAAGTGTGCATCGGCCAACAGGTTCAGTTGAACGCAGCAGTTACGGGCGGCGCCAACTTACAATACGCATGGTCGCCTGCCGCCTCGTTGAACAACGCAACCATAGCCAACCCGGTCGCAACGTTGCCGGGAACCACCACCTACAGTGTCACTGTAACGGATGGTCTCTCCGGTTGCACGTTGAGCGGCGGGGTGACGATCACCACCAACGCGCCTTACGTGCTGAACGCCACACCAAGTGCCACGGTGTGCAGCGCCCTCGGGCTCCAACTGACCGTGGCCCACAACGTGCCGGCCCCGCAATACGTGTGGGCGCCTGCTGCGAACCTCAACGCAGGCAACATCCAGAGCCCAACGATCATGGCCGACACCTCGGCCATCTACGTCGTGACCATCACCGACGCGAACGGCTGCAGTGCCACGGACACCACGCACATCACCGTGGCCTTCGATGACCTCGTGCAACCCCCTGACACGGCCATCTGCCAAGGGCAGAGCATCGTGCTCAACGCGGGCTACCCCGGCAACGACTTCTTGTGGAGCACGAACGCAACCACGCAGAGCATCACCGTGAACAGCACCAACAACTACGTCGTTACCATTACCGACGCCATGGGGTGCGAGGCGGTGCGTGCATTCGATGTCGTGGTGAACCCTTTGCCCATTGTGAACCTCGGGCCCGATCTGGCGTTGTGCGGTGCGGCTTCGCAAGTGCTCAACGCGAACAGTCCGGGAAGCGCGGTGCTGTGGAGCACCAATGCCGTAACGCAACAGATCAGTGTGAGCGCGACCAACGACTACTGGCTGCAGGTGACGAACACGAACGGTTGCGTGAACAGCGACACGCTGCATGTGGCATTCAACGCGAACCCGGTGGACAACCTGCAGGATGTAGCACAGTGCAGCACCCAGCCCGTTGTGCTCGATGCCGGAAACCCAGGATCCACATACGCCTGGAGCACGAACGCGGTAACGCAGAGCATCACCGTGAACACTTCAGCCACCTACTCTGTTGGAGTGACCACGCCGCAGAACTGCACCAGCACCTTCGACGCGGTGGTGAACTTCGTACAACCACCTGTGGTGGATATCGGGAACGACACCCTGTTGTGCGTTGGTCAGCCACTACTGCTCGATGCCGGCAACACCGGAGCGACCTTCCTCTGGAACACGAACGCGAACACACAAACGATCGCACCAACGACCAGCGGCACGTACTGGGTGGATGTGAGCAATGCCGCCTGCACGACGCGTGATAGCATTGACGTGACTTTCCAAGCCTTGCCGACCGACAACCTGCAGGACGTTACCGCGTGCATCACCGATGTCGTTACGCTCGATGCCGGCAATGCCGGGTGCACTTATCTCTGGAGCACGAACGCGGCCACACAGACCATTTTGCCGACCACGAGCAACACCTACAGTGTTACCGTGACCAACGCGGCCAACTGTAGCGCCACCTTCTCCTCGGTGGTCACGTTCGTTGGCTATCCGGTTGTGAACCTTGGGCCGGACACGGTGCTCTGTGAAGGACAAGTGCTCGTTCTCGATGCGGGCAACGTCGGGGCCAACTTCACCTGGAGCAATGGCGGAGCCGGACAAACGATCGCAGTAAGCACTTCCAACTCGTACTCGGTAGCAGTGAACAACGGCTATTGCACCAGCAACGATGCGATCAACGTTCACTTCAACCCGAGCCCGGCGAGCATGGCCACGCACCAGTTCTTCATCTGCTTGGATGAAGCACCGCACCACCAACCCATCGACGCCGGCAACCCGGGCAGTGGTTTCGTTTGGAGCACGGGCGATACCAACCAAGTGACCTTGGCTGGAGCCTATGGCTGGTACTTCGTTACGGTGACCAACAACTTTGACTGTAGCGCCACCGACAGCGCCGTGGTCAACGAATTCTGCCCGGCGACCATCTACGTCCCAAACACCTTCACCCCGAACGGCGATGGCGTTAACGATCTCTTCATGCCCGTGGGCAAGAACATCGCGGAACTGAGCATGCGTGTCTTCGATCGCTACGGCAACGTGCTGTGGGAAACCGATGCCCCCGACGTCGGTTGGGACGGGACCGTTGGTGGCGTCATGCTACCGAACGAAGTCTACGTATGGCGGATGACGTACCGCTTCCTACAGGATACCGACGGCACATTGGGCCGCGAGATCAGCCAGATGGGACATGTGACGATCCTGCGTTAGAGCAAGCGGAAATCATCGGCGTCCTTCGCCACCGGGAACTTCGCACGGAAGTCTTCGAGCGCTCCACGGTCCAACACGACGGTTGTTGTTCCTTCTTGCGAGGGAGCGACTTGTCCGATCACTGCACCGCGGGGGTCCACCGCCACGGAATCGCCCACGTAATGATGGCCCAGCCCATCCATACCCACGCGGTTCAGGCCCACCACATAGCACTGGTTCTCGATGGCCCGTGCCAGCAACAGCTGGCTCCAGGGATATCGCCGCACTTCCGGCCAGCTGGCCACGTACAGCGCCGCATCATAATCCCCCCGGTTCCGGGCGAACACCGGGAACCGCAGGTCATAACAGATCTGCAACAAGATGCGCCAGCCATTGAGATCAACGATCACCCGCTCCTTCCCGGCCGAGTAGTTGTCCTTCTCCTCCGCCATGCGGAAAAGGTGGCGCTTGTCGTAGCCCGTTGCCTGTCCATCCGGTCGTACGAATAGACCTCTGTTGAAGTACTTGCCACCTTCAGTGATGATGACACTACCGTACAGCGCAGCGTTCGTTGACTTCGCTTGTTCGCGCATCCACGCGACCGTTGCGCCGTCCATCTTCTCCGCCAACTGCGCACTGTTCATGCTGAAGCCGGTGGTGAACATCTCGGGCAGAACGATGAGGTCCGTCGTGCCTTTCAGCGCAGCCAGCTTCTCACCGAACATGGAACGATTCGCGGCGGCATCCTCCCAATGGAGCATGCTCTGCACAAGGGTCACTCTCAGATCCGACATAGTTTCTCGATGGCTGCGTCCAAGGTAGCGTCCTGCTTGGCGAAGCAGAAGCGCAGTAGACGCTGGTTCATTGGCGGCTCCTTGTAGAATGGTGAGAGCGGGATGGTGGCCACACCGAACTCACGCGCAACGCGCTGGGCGAAGGTCATATCATCCTCCTGACTGATCGCGCTGTAGTCCGCGGTCTGGAAGTAGGAACCCTCGCAGGGCAACAACTTGAAGCGTGACTTCTTCATGCCCGCTGCGAATCGATCACGTTTGGCCTGATAGAAGGCCGGGACGTTCTCGTAGTTCGACGGCTCCTGCATGTAGGTGGCCAGCGCATGCTGGATCGGTGTGTTCGCACTGAAGACATTGAACTGATGCACCTTCCTGAACTCGGCCATCAGCTCCTTTGGGGCAAGTGCATAGCCCATCTTCCAACCCGTGGTGTGGAAGGCCTTGCCGAAGCTGAAGATCACGAAGGCGCGTTCCCGCAGTTCTGGATAGTTGATCGCAGAAGCATGTGGCTCACCATCGAAGACCAAGTGCTCATAGACCTCATCACTCAAGAGGATAATGTCCGTGCCGTGCAGCATGTCGGCGATGCGCTTCATATCCGCATCGCGAAGGATCGTGCCTGCCGGGTTGTGCGGCGTGTTGATCATCAGCATGCGCGTCTTCGGCGTGATCGCCGCTTTCACCGCGTCCGCATCGAACGTCATGTCGCTGCCCAAGCGCACATGCACCGGCTTGCCGCCGAACAGCTCCACCGTGGGTGAGTAACAGTCGTAGGCGGGATCGACGATGATCACTTCATCGCCGTGATGCACTACCGCGCCGATGGCAGTGAAGATGGCCTGTGTGCCACCCGAGGCTACCGTGACTTCCGTCTCAGGATCATAGCGGAAGCCGTAGAGCCGCTCCACCTTGCTGGCGATCGCCTCGCGCAACGCGGGTAAGCCCGGCATGGGAGCGTACTGGTTGTGACCGGCCCGCATCGCGGCGTTCACCAACTCGCTCAGCTTATCGTCGATCGGGAAATCCGGGAAGCCCTGACTGAGGTTGATGGCACCGGTCTCCTGCGCCAACTTGCTCATCACCGTGAAGATGGTGGTGCCGACGTGGGGGAGTTTGCTTTCGAGCATGACCCAAGATCTACCAAAAGCGCCACCAAGGCTTCTTGATCAGCGGCTTCTTGTTCCCGATCGTCGCATCCGGGTGTTCCGACCAAGAGCCATCTGCTTCTCTTCTCCAAGTCATGGGCACTCCATCCAGCCGCATCTCCATTCCTGCGCCATGATCCACGAACTCTACGAGATCCGGTGAAAGCCAGAACTGCTGCTTCAGTTCATCGATATTAACGGAATAGGCTTGGTCTTCGGCCTTGGAACCAACTACATCAACACCTGAAGCCGAAGGTGTGGTGAACCCATATACATTGCCCAAACGACCTGCGATGCCCAAGGCTTGGGTCTCTGCGGTGTCCTTGACACTGACGTTGTCGCCGAAGTCTGGCATCGCGATCACTCCTTCGTCACCGTAGCCACCAAGTAGTCGCGGTGCAAGCGCGCGATGTGCTCAAGGCTGATCCCCTTGGGACACTCCACTTCGCAAGCACCCGTGTTGCTACAGTTACCAAAGCCTTCCTTGTCCATCTGCTCCACCATGGCCAATGCGCGACGCTTGCGTTCAGGCTTGCCTTGGGGCAGCAAGGAGAGCTGCGAGACTTTCGCAGCGGTGAACAACATCGCAGAACCGTTCGGGCAGGTGGCCACACAAGCTCCGCAACCGATGCATGTAGCAGCATCGAAGGCCTTGTCAGCGTCATCCTTCGGGATGGGAACCGCGTTGCCATCAACGAGGTTGCCGCTGGTGTTCACGCTCACGAAACCACCGGCCGCTTGGA
>JBDTSG010000139.1:0-38142 GCA_039931265.1 Flavobacteriales bacterium | reverse complement strand
AAGTCCGGATGCCGGTGGGTCCTGGACCGATCCCGGTGGTGTGGCGCATGGCCCTGACGTTGATCCCGCTGTTGATCCTGCTGGTGTGTACACCTACACCATCGCTGCCGTAGCGCCCTGTGTCGGTGCGACTTCAACGGTCACGGTAACGATCAACATAGCACCGGATCCCGGTACCAATGGCTCGCTCACGGTGTGCGATCAAGGTGCGCCGCAAGGACTCTTCGCGGCGCTCGGTGGAACACCTGCTGCCGGTGGATCATGGACCGATCCCGGTGGCGTGGCGCACAGCGCAACGATCGACCCAACCGTTGATCCTGCTGGCGTGTACACGTACACCGTGGCCGGTGTCGCTCCATGCACCAGCGCAAGTGCGACCGTAACTGTTACGATCACCAGCTCGCCGAATGCGGGAACCAACGGAACGTTGACACTCTGTGAGACCAGCACAGCAACGGGCCTCTTCGCCGCACTCGGTGGAAGTCCGGATGCTGGTGGTTCGTGGACCGATCCCGGTGGTGTGGCCCACAGCGGCACACTGGATCCAGCCATTGACCCCGCCGGCGTTTACACCTACACCATCTCTGCCGTAGCGCCCTGTGTCGGTGCGACTTCAACGGTCACGGTAACGATCAGCATAGCACCGGATCCAGGAACCAACGGCTCGCTCACGGTGTGCGATCAAGGTGCCGCGCAAGGACTTCTCGCGGCGCTCGGTGGAACACCCGCTGCCGGTGGAGCATGGACCGATCCCGGTGGCGTGGCGCACAGCGCAACGATCGATCCTGCTGTTGATCCAGCCGGCGTGTACACATACACCGTGGCCGGTGTTGCCCCGTGCGCAAATGCTACTGCAACAGTTACTGTTACGATCACCAGTTCACCCAACGCGGGCACCAACGGAACGTTGACGCTCTGTGAGAGCAGTGCAGCAGCGGGTCTCTTCGCCGCGCTCGGCGGAAGTCCGGATGCCGGTGGTTCGTGGACCGATCCCGGTGGTGTGGCGCATGGTCCCAACGTGGATCCCGCTGTTGATCCTGCTGGCGTGTACACCTACACCATCGCTGCCGTGGCGCCTTGCGTCGGTGCGACTTCCACGGTGACCGTTACCATCAACCCATCTCCTGATCCCGGCACCAACGGCTCACTCACGGTGTGCGACCAAGGTGCCCCACAAGGACTTCTCGCTGCGCTCGGTGGAACACCCGCTGCCGGTGGAGCATGGACCGATCCCGGTGGCGTGGCGCACAGCGCAACGATCGATCCTGCTGTTGATCCAGCCGGCGTGTACACATACACCGTGGCCGGTGTCGCACCGTGTACCAGCGCAAGCGCAACGGCCACTGTTACGATCACCAGTTCGCCGAACGCCGGTACCAACGGAACGTTGACCCTCTGCGAGAGCAGTGCAGCAGCGGGCCTCTTCGCCGCGCTCGGTGGAAGTCCGGATGCAGGTGGTTCTTGGACAGATCCGAACGGTATTGCGCACAGTAGCAATATCGATCCCTCAACCGATCCAGCCGGAAACTATACGTACACGGTTCTCGCTACTGCACCGTGTGTCTCGTCCGCTGCAATTGTCACTGTTTCCATTGACACACCGCCGGATGCCGGCACTGATGGCGCCATCGCACTGTGTACCGGCGATGCCCCGTTCCTGCTCTTCGGGCAGTTAGGAGGATCACCTAGTGCTGGTGGCAGTTGGACCGATCCCAACGGTATCGCGTTCGGCAGCACCTTCGATCCCGGGGCCGACCCGCAGGGCGTTTACACCTACACGGTTGCGGGGGGCGCTTGCCCACAGGACCAGAGTGTTGTGGACATCACTGTGAACCCCGGACCCGATGCAGGACAGGACAATGCAGTAGCTCTTTGCAGCAATGGAGCGGCCATCCAACTCACGGGCGCCTTGTTGGGCACGCCCGACCCGAACGGTACTTGGACCGATCCCAACGGCCTTGCCTTCGCGGGCACGTTCGATCCAGCGCAAGCCCTACAAGGTGCGTACACCTACACCGTTCCGGGCAATGCCGGTTGCCCCGACGATATGGCCGTTCTTACGATGACGGTGAGCCAGGAAGCGAATGCCGGCGGCAATGGCAGCATCGCCCTGTGTACTACTGATCCCAATGTGGATCTGTTCACCCTGCTCAGCGGCACGCCTGATGTTGGTGGCGCATGGACCGACCCGAACGGCAACGCGGTTGGTGCATCGCTTGACCCATCCGCAGGGATCAGCGGCAACTACACGTACACTGTGACTGGCCTGCCCCCATGTACGGATGCAACGGCTACGATCGCGGTCACCATCACACCTTCGCCCGATGCGGGCTTGGACGCGAACGCGACCTACTGCAACACGGAACCTGCCGTGCAACTCTTCGGACTGTTGGGCGGTTCCGCACAAGTGGGTGGAACATGGACCGATCCGAACGGCGATCCCACAAGTGGCGGTTTCGATCCGGCCAGTGATATGCCGGGAGCATACACGTATCGCGTAGCAGGCGTCGGCGCCTGTGTGGATGATGAAGCCGTGGTAACGGTGAACGTGAGCATCGCGGCGGATGCAGGAAGCGATGGCAGCATTATCGTGTGCAGCAACGAAGCACCGTTCGGGCTCTTCGCGCTGCTCGGCGGAAGTCCGGATGCGGGTGGCACATGGACCGCACCGGATGGAACGGCAAGCAACGGTAGCGTGGATCCCGCAACCGGAATGAACGGCGACTACACCTACACAGTGGCATCTCCCGTACCCTGCGCCGCACAGAGCGCGGTTGTGAACGTGACGATCATCCCGAACCTCGCGCCGGTGATCACCGTGGATATCGGTACGGGCTGCGCACCGGTGATGGCCAGCATCACGAGCAGCTATACCGGACCGGGAAGCTGTTCATGGGACTTCGGCAATGGAACGACGAGCACCGAATACGAACCGGATTCGATCATGTACACGGATGCTGGAACGTATGACCTCACCGTCACCATCGACCCCGGCAACGGTTGCATCGGCACCTTCACCTATCCTGCCGCCGTTGTGGTTGTGGAGCAACCAACGGCATCGTTCTATGCGTTGCCCGATACGCTGGTGAGCGTCAACAACACGGAGGTCTTGTTCGTCAATACAAGCACCAACAGCAGCGAATGGCTTTGGCAGTTCGATACGTTGGACGAGAGCACGGTGGAAGATCCCGTATACCTGTTCCCTGATGGCGACCCGGGCGAGTACAACGTGTGCTTGATCGCATTCGCCTCCGAAACCTGTGCCGACACGGCGTGCCGTTCCATCATTGTGGAGGGCAGCGGCTATTGGGTGCCGAACACCTTCACCCCCGATGGCGACGGCCACAACGACTTCTTCTTCCCGGTGCTCGGTAATCCGCATCCGGAGGAATTCCGCTTCATGATCTTCGATCGCTGGGGCCAACCCCTTTTCGATACCAGCGATCCTGCGCAACCCTGGACAGGCCACTTCGCCGATGGCACCGAAACACCGATCGGTGTGTACGTATGGAAGCTGTGGTTGCGCGAACCCTACACCACCGATCGGGTGGAACGGACCGGCCACGTGACGCTTTTGCGTTGAACGATCCATCGGCATCCGTACCCTGAACACGGTAGGATCGACCGCGCGGCGCTCCGATGGACAAGAAAAATACCCTTTCAAGGGTATTTCGCGCACGGATGCTGACCGATACTGTTGTTGCGCTGCACCACAACCGGTGCAACCTAAACCCAACCACATTATGAAGTACCTCAGCAAAGCCCTTGCATCGGCACTGATCCTGGCGATCGCCCAATGCGCATACGGTCAACAAACACCCAACTGCTGCCCAGGCCCCGTGCGCACGGTCGGCAACACGGTGAACCCACCAACGCCATTGACGAACAACGAAGCGGTGACCGCCGACCTGGCCATCGACCCGGTACTGACCACCGTAACGGAGGAAGGAACGAACTGGAAACTGCGCGCCCGCATCCTCAACCAGAACGGTGACGACTGCGCTTCAACCTGCAGCAGGGCGGTCATTTCGTTGCCAACGGAAACCAAGGTCATCAGTGTGAGCACAGCCAACGGAAGTCGCGTTGACAACCTCGGTTGGAAACAATGCGGCGCCCTGATCGAAGTGGACCTGCCGCAGCTCTGCCCCGGAACCCCGAACAACGTGGTGGACATAACCGTGGTGGTGGAGAAGTCCAACCAGATGATCGGTAAATGCACACCCACGTTCGCCGTTTCCGTGCGCAGCGATACCCCGGACACCTACCCGCAGAACAACTACTGGTGGTGGTACCGGCGGTGCGAGGGCAGCTCCACGACACTTGGAGCACCTGTCACCGGCCCCGGACATTGATCCGCGTCCAGCGCTACGAAGAAGGCCCCCGATGCTGGGGGCCTTCTTGTTGGTGCGTCACCAACCATTGTCGGTTGGAACCGACCTCCGTCCAACGGGCCGGACCACACGCCCGATCCTATCTTCACGCGCTCTTTCCGAAGCCATTCCGTAGCCGTGCCCGAACGCCTCGTCATCATTCCCACTTACAACGAGAAGGAGAACATCGAGGATGTGCTGTCCCGTGTTTTCGCGTTGCAGCCCGCGTTCCATGTGCTGGTAGTGGACGATGGAAGTCCGGATGGTACGGCCGGGATCGTCAAGAACCTTATGACGCGTTGGCCCGGCCAACTGCACTTGTTGGAGCGCAAGGGAAAACTCGGCTTGGGCACAGCATACATCGCCGGCTTCAAGTGGGCCTTGGCCCGCGATTATGCATTCGTCTTCGAAATGGATGCCGACCTGAGCCACAACCCCGACGACCTGGTGCGGTTGTACACGGCCTGCGCTGCAGAGGGCGTGGGCATGAGCGTCGGCAGCCGCTATGTTCCCGGTGGCAGCGTACGCGATTGGGCTTGGCACCGGATCGCTGTCAGTTGGTGCGCATCGATGTACGTGCGCACGGTGCTCTGGCTGGGTGTCATGGACACCACGGCCGGTTTCGTGTGCTATCGCAGCGCTACGCTTGCACAGCTCGATCTCGACGCGATCAAGTTCATCGGTTACGCCTTCCAGATCGAGATGAAGTACCGCGTGAAGCGCAAGGGTCTGCGCATCGTGGAAGTTCCGATCACCTTCATCGACAGGGTGAAGGGGAAGAGCAAGATGAGCGTCAACATCTTCAACGAAGCGTTCATCGGTGTGCTGAAGATGCGCGCGACCGTGAAGTGATGAACACTTGGCTGATCCGTAACGCGCTCGTGGTCAACGAGGGCCGCACGATCCAAGCGGACGTGCTGGTGCGCAATGGCATTGTTGAACGCGTAGCCGAGGAGGGCATCAGTGCCGCGAAGGGTGCAACGGAGTTCGATGCTGCGGGCAAGCACCTGCTGCCCGGTGCCATCGACGATCAAGTGCATTTCCGCGAGCCGGGCCTCACGCACAAGGACGACATCGCGCATGGAAGTGCGGCGGCGGTGGCCGGTGGTATCACCAGCTTCATGGAGATGCCGAACACGGTACCGCAAGCGCTCACGCAGGAACTACTAGCGGAGAAGTACGCCACGGGCGCCGCGACTTCCGTTGCGAACCATAGCTTCTTCATGGGCGTGGGCAACAGCAACATCGATGAGGTGTTGCGCACCGATCCACGCACGGTCTGCGGATTGAAGGCCTTCCTCGGCAGCAGCACCGGCGATATGTTGGTGGATGAAGAACGAACGTTGGACCGGCTGTTCCGCGAAGCGCACATGATCTTGGCCATACACGCCGAGCACGAACCCACGATCAAGGCGAACCTCGCGAAGGCCATTGCACGGTTCGGCGAGGACATACCCGTTGAACAGCATCCGGTGATCCGGGACACCGAAGCGTGCTACCGCAGCAGCAGTGCAGCCGTTGCGCGCGCCAAGGAGCACGGCACGCGCCTGCATGTGCTGCACATCAGCACCGCGAAAGAACTGGATCTCTTCACTCCGGGCCCCTTAGGGAACAAGCGCATCACGGCGGAAGCCTGCATACATCACCTGTGGTTCGATGAGCAAGCCTACGCGGCGAAGGGCACCTTGGTGAAATGGAACCCGGCGATCAAAACGGCCGCTGACCGCGCTGCGATCCGCGAAGCCGTTCTCGACGACCGCATTGATGTGATCGCAACGGACCATGCACCGCACACCATGGAAGAGAAAGCGCTTCCGTACACCAAATGCCCCAGCGGTGCCCCGATGGTACAGCACGCCTTGGTGGCAATGCTCGAGCTCGTGCACCAAGGAGTGTTCACGTTGGAACGCGTAGTGGAAAAGATGTGCCATGCCCCAGCCCGGCTCTTCGATGTGAGCAAGCGCGGCTTCATCAGCGAAGGACACCATGCCGACCTCGTGCTGGTGGACATGGACGCTCCATGGGAAGTCAGCAAGGCGAACCTCTTGTACAAGTGCGGCTGGAGCCCGCTGGAAGGACAACGTTTCCGCAGCCGCGTGCTGCGCACATGGGTGAACGGAAACTTGGTGTGGGACGGCAGCCGGGTGGACACAAGCACACGTGGCATGCGCTTGCTCTTCGACCGATGAAACGACCATCTGTCATACCGCTATTGCTGGCAATGCTCCTGCTGGCCTCCTGTGCTGAACAAGAGCCCCAACCGCCCTCCGACCTGATCGGGCGCGATGCCTTCGTACAAGTCCTCGCCGATGTGCAACTGATCGAAGCCCGCATCAACCACGAGATGGTTGTGGACCAGCGGACCGACAGTCCGGCGCAACGGTATTACGAAGAGCTCTACACCGAGCGGAAGATCACCAAAGACCAATACGGTCGCACCTATCAGTGGTACGCGGAGCACCCTGAACGAATGAAGGCCGTGTACGAGGACGTGCTGACCGAACTTGGGAGACGGAAGGAGAAGGGAGAGTGACCTCGGCCTGAGCAATACTGTTCTCTTTCCCGTGCCATCTTCGTTCCACCATGCGCAACGCACGCATCCTTGTTGCACCCCTCGATTGGGGATTGGGCCATGCGGCGCGTTGTGTTCCGATCATTTCGGCGCTGTTGGAGCGTGGCGCTCAACCCGTGATCGCGGCCGATGGTGGTCCGCTGGCATTGTTGCGCGCTGAATTCCCCGAGCTGGAAAATGTGCGCCTGCCGGGGTTGGCGATACGCTACGCGAAAGGCCGATCGCAGTTGTGGCGCATGGCGCTGCAATTCCCGGCCATGGTGCAACAGGTGCAGGCGGAACGCCGCGCCTTCGACCGCTTACGGCGATCGCTGCGCTTGGATGCCGTGATCAGCGATCAGCGTTTCGGCGTGCGCGCCGATGACTTGCCCAGCGTATTAGTAACGCACCAAGTGTTTCCCTTCACACCCTTGGCGCAGGGAGCGCTCCGCAAGGTGAACCTGCGCCACATCGAAAGGTTCGACCGGTGCTGGGTGATGGACATGCCCGAAGCACCTGGACTTGCCGGTGAACTATCTCATCCGACTGCCGGTGCGGGACAGACACCGCTCCCGGCCAACGCCCGGTACATCGGAGCGCTGAGCAGGCTGGGCGGAACAAGTCAAGGCAAAGAGGTGGGACCGTACACGGTGGTTGCCGTGATCAGCGGGCCCGAACCGCAGCGCACCCTCTTCGAGCGCGAGCTGCTGGCCCAACTGCAACGCACCCCCGGCAACCATGTATTGCTGCGCGGTGTGCCGCAGTTGGCGCAGGAAACCGGCGAGGAACACATCGGTAACGTGCGCGTGCTGCCGCATGCCGATGCACGTGCGCTCGCTGACCTGCTGTGCAGCGCTCAACTCATCGTTTCGCGCAGCGGATACACCACCCTTATGGACTTGGCGATCCTGGGCCGTACCGCGTTGATCGTTCCAACACCCGGTCAGGAAGAACAGGAATACCTGGGCCGCTTGCATAGCAGCACAGGACGCTTCATCGTACAAAGACAAGGCGCTGTGGATCTGGCTCAGGCTATCCGCTCAGCCGCTACCATGGTACAACCGGTATCGATGGCACCGGGTCGCTGGTTGCAGGACACGCTCGACGATCTGCATGCACTGCTCCGATAACTTGGGCGCATGCTCCGCTCCATCACACTCCTTATTCTCCTCTTTTCCTTCCTGAGCGCGGCACGGCCCCAAGATGCGACCACGGAGCTGAAGGCTCTCGAGCAGCAATGGTCCGCTTTGAACGATCAGCGCACGGCTCTTCAACAAAAGCTCGAATCGGCCAAGCTGGCTGTGATCCGCGCCGATGTGCAGCGCTGGGGCCTGCCCGCTTTGTCTCCCGGCGACCAAGTGATCTGGCATCCGGCGCACGCGCTTGTGTACAGCGAGCAGCACGAGCTGCCGAAATGGACCGCGCACATCGTCGTCACCGATATCGTACAGGGCAACCTCGCGCGCATTGACACATTCCTAATGGACACGCTGGTGCTCACGGGGAGTAGTACGGTTGAAGATTATTGGAACAGCGGCTACGACCGTGGGCACATGGTGGCCAGCGCCGATATGCGCTGGAGCAAGCCCGCCATGGCCGGCACCTACGTCTACAGCAATGTGGCCCCGCAGAAACCGGAGCTCAATCGCGGCACATGGGCCGATCTGGAGGATTGGATAAGGCGGTATGTCCACTACGGCAACGAACGGGCGTTCGTGCTCACCGGTCCCGTGCTGCGCGATGGTCTTCCGAAGATGAACAACCCCGGCCACAAGAATGAGGTGAGCATTCCGGAACTGTACTGGAAAGTGGTGGCCGATCTGGATGGCGACAACAAAAAGGCCATCGCGTTCGTGATGAAGAACGGTGTGAACGAGAATCTACCCATCGCATATGCCGTGAGCGTGGACAGCGTGGAACGCCTGACCGGTCTGGACTTTTTCCCGGCGCTGGACGATGTGACCGAAGCGCGCATTGAAGCCATGCGCGAGCCCAAGGATTGGTATCACCAAGGCGACCCCTTCTTCGGCGAAGTTGAGCCGATGAAAGCGCCCCTGCCCAAAGGCCTGTTCAACACCGTACAGGCCAGGTACCATGTTGGTCAAGAGGCCACCATCTGCGGCACCGTGGTGAACACCCGCCGCACCGAGAAGGCCAACGCGGTATACCTCAACATGGACCGGCTTCACCCCCATCAAGACTTCTATGCGACGGTGTGGGACGTGAACGGCCCGAACTTCAGCTACGACCCCGAGACCTGGCTCATCAACAAAAAGATCTGCGTTACCGGCCCCATCACGCTCTACGATAATATTCCGCGCATGAGCGTGAACAACGAGCACGCTATACAGCTCTGGGAGGACATGGCCCGCTGAACCACTGCCACAGGGGCTTGTATGGCGCACCGCCCGTTACATTCGTTGCCATACGCAACACATCGTTCCTCTACCATGTTATGCGCCCTTACCAGAATTGCCGCCGCCATCGCCATTGCTCTTCCTTTCGCTTGTGGATCACCATCTGCCCAAGGAGGATCATCAACCGCGAGCGCCCCGCGTGATACCGTCCCCAACATCGATCAAAGCACGCCTGAAGCCGTATTGGCATCGATCACGGACATCGTTGCCACCAATGCCTTGGGCAGTATGAAGCGGTTCTGCAAGGAGGGCATTTCCACCGGGTCGCCAACGCTCATGATGTGCGGCATCGCCACGGAGAACATGTACGACGTCGACAAATTCAAAGCTTGGTTCGCCGCGCCACGGCTCGACAGCGCAGTGATCATTGCCGGGGATACAGCGTTGTTGCCCTTAACCTTCGCGGCCGATGATCCGAAATTGGAGCGGCATGGTTTCTTGAAAATGGTACACCACGAAGACCGGTGGTTTTTGAACGATCTTATCTGGAAACGATGAAAACCCCCTTCATACCGATCCTTGGATTCATCCTCAGCGCGCTAACCTGGGGTTGCGGTGCCTCTCCCAATGTGGAAGCGGCCGAAACAAAGCCGGACGCTGCGATCCCTGACCAACCCCTGCTGGTCAGCCTTCCTCCTGAGCGCACCGGCATCAACTTCAGCAACCCGATCATGGAAGATGCCGACGTGAACTTCTTCCACTACGAGTATTTGTACAATGGTGGCGGTGTTGCCGTGGGCGACCTCAATAACGATGGCTTGGTGGACGTGTACTTCACCGGCACGCTGAACCCGGACAAAGTTTACCTGAACAGGGGCGGAATGAAATTCGAGGATGTGACTTCGAAGGTGCTGCCAACCAAACACGAAGGCTGGCACAGTGGGGTGAACATTGTGGACGTGAACAACGATGGCTGGCTGGACATACACGTAAGTCGCAGCGGCTGGTACGAGGACACCGACGTGCGCAAGAACCTGCTGTACATCAACAAGGGCGGTATTGAGCCCGGCGGAGTACCGGCTTTTCAAGAACAAGCTGAGGCATTCGGCATCGCGGACACCGGGCGTACCACGCAAAGCGCCTTTTTCGACTACGATGCCGATGGCGATCTGGACCTCTATGTGATGAACTGCCCGTTGCAAGCTCCCGGGCAACTCACCAGCCTCGAGGTGGACGCATTGATCGCCGCCAACAAGGCCCCCACCGACCAGTTCTACCGCAACGACGGTGGGCACTATGTGAACGTGAGCAAGCAGGCTGGCATTCAGAACATGGCCTACGGCCTTGGCCTCGTCATCAGCGACCTGAACGGCGACGACCGGCCCGATATCTACGTGGCCAACGATTACATCGCCCCCGATTTCATGTACCTGAACAACGGCAACGGCACTTTCACTGAACGGGTGAAAGAGACCACCCGCCACATCAGCAACTTCGCCATGGGCACCGATGCAGCCGATTTCAACAACGACGGGCTGCCCGATATCATGACCGTGGACATGGTGAGCGAGGACCATGTGCGCAGCAAGAAGAACATGGGGGCCATGAGCAGCGACAAATTCTGGGGCGTGGTGAAGGTGGGCTACCACTACCAATACATGTTCAACACGCTGCAGATGAACAACGGCAACGGCACCTTCAGCGAAGTGGCGCAGCAAGCAGGCGTGAGTAAAACCGATTGGAGTTGGACGCCCATGCTGGCCGATCTGGACAATGATGGCTGGAAAGACCTCGTGATCACCAACGGATACAAGCGCGATATGCGCGACAAGGATTACATGGATGCCAGTGACAAGCTGAAGAACGAGAAGCAGGTTTCGCTCCAACAGATCTTCTCACTGGTACCGAGCAACCGGATCAGGGACTATGCCTACCGCAACAAAGGCCTGGACGAAAGCGGCATGCCGAGCCTTGCCTTCGAGGACGTGAGCGAAGCATGGGGATTCAAGCAATCGGCCAACAGCAATGGCGCGACGTACGCGGATCTGGACAACGATGGCGATCTGGACATCATCTTCAACAACATCGATGCAGTGGCCGAAGTGTTCGAGAACCAAGCCGTGCAGCAAGGCAAGGGCCATTGGCTGCGCGTGCAGGTGGAAGGTGATGGCGGCAAGGCGTACGGTGCAAAGCTCACCCTGCGGACCTCCCAAGGCGAGCAATTCCAAGAGCTGATGCCAACGCGCGGATACCAAGGCGGGGTGGACCGCATCCTGCATTTCGGTTTGGGTGCCGCGACTTCCGCGGCCGAACTGCTGGTGCGTTGGCCCGATGGCAAGGAGAGCCGTTTCGCTGATGTAAAGGCCGATCAAATATTCAAGGTGGAACGTGCCACGGCCAAGGATCCATTGCCCCTGACGATCGAGCCGAAGTTGCTTGCTGAAAGCACACCGACCGGCCTTGTGTTCAAGCATGTGGAGAACACGTACGACGATTTCCTGCGTGAACGGCTCCTCCCGCACAAGCAAAGCGAACTCGGTCCATTGGTGAGTGTTGGCGATGCCAATGGCGATGGGCTGGACGACCTGTTCATTGGCGGCGCTCGCGGGCAAACCAGCGCACTCTTCGTGCAGAACGCCAACGTCACTTTTGCCAAAGGCCCATCGCAGCCTTGGACGGCACACGCGATCTGCGAAGATCTCGGCTCGCTGTTCTTCGATGCCGACGGCGACGGCGATCAGGACCTGTACGTGGTGAGCGGCAGCAACGAAGTGGATCAGGATCCACGGAACTACAACAACCGGTTGTACCGGAACGACGGCAGCGGCAACTTCAAGTACGACCCCAATTCTTTGCCCGAACTGCAGACAAGCGCCATGCGCGTTTGCGCCGCCGATATCGATGGGGATAAGGACTTGGATCTGTTCGTGGGCGGCCGTGTGATACCCGGTGAATACCCGAACACGCCCCGTAGTTACCTGCTGTTGAACGATGGTGGTGGAACTTTCAGCGATGCCACGGAAACGCTCGCGCCGGATATGTTGCGCATGGGGCTGGTGAGCGATGCCGAATTCTACGACTACGACAGCGATGGTGATGCAGACCTCATTGCGGTGGGCGAATGGATGCCGATCAGCTTCTTCGAGAACACCGGGGGCCGGTTCGCGCAAGCCACCGACAAGAGCGGCTTGAAGGATACCGAGGGCTGGCGGAGCAGCCTTACCGTCGCCGATCTGGACGGTGATGGAGATAAAGACCTGGTGTGCGGCAACATCGGTTGGAACTCGAAGTTCCACGCAAAGCCGGATCATCCGCTGGACATCTATTGGAACGACTTCGACGGCAATGGCCACAACGATATAGTTCTGGCCAAGGACTACAAGGGCAAGGTGGTGCCGGTGCGCGGCCGCCAATGCAGCAGCGAGCAATGCCCCATGATCGCGAACAAGTTCGAGACGTACGATGCCTTCGCCAAAGCCACGCTCGGCCAGATCTACGGCGATGAGAAACTGGCCAAGGCCCTGCACCTGCAGGCGAAACACATGCGCAGCTGCGTGGTGATGAACCTGGGCAAGGGCAAATGGGAACTACGCGACCTGCCCGGCATGGCACAGAGCGCACCCATCAATGGCAGCGTGGTGATGGATGTGGACAACGACGGGCACATGGACATCCTTGCCGTGGGGAACAATTGGGGCGCAGAGGTGGAGACCATCCGGTACGATGGCGGCACGGGCTGCGTGCTCTTGGGCGATGGCAAGGGAGGGTTCAAGCCCTTGCCCACCAGCAAGAGCGGCCTCTTCGCTTGGGAAAATGCCAAGGATCTTGCGTTGGTGCATCTTGGAAAGTCCGGTGCTCCACTGCTGGTCGTGGCCAACAACAATTCGTCGTTGCAGGGATTCAGGCTGGTGGGAGAAGGGAAGTTGGCCGGGGTGCGGTGAGCCTCAGCACATTTCCGTATCCGCCCCCGGCGTGCCGGTGCGATGGGTCGGCAAGCTGACGTTGGGGCTGGCCCGGACGCACCGACCTTCGCACGCATGATGCTCCGCCCTTTTCCGTTCGCCATTCTTTGTGTTGCCTTGCTCGGGGCAGCGTGCAGCGGCGATGCGCCTGTTGCCGTGGAACACGCTGCGGACACTTCCACGGAAGCCCCCCTGCTCCGCACCGTTCCGGCCGAAAGCAGCGGGATCACCTTCAGCAACCCGATCACCGAGACCGGCGACCTCAACTACTTCGTGTTCTCCTACATGTACAACGGCGGCGGCGTGGCCGTGGGCGACCTGAACAACGACGGCTTGCAGGATGTGTACTTCACCGGGAACCAAGTGCATGACCGTATGTATCTGAACAAGGGCGCGCTGCACTTCGACGACATCACCAAGCAGGCGCTGCCATTGGATACGATCGGTTGGCACAACGGTGTGAGCATGGCCGATGTGAACGCCGATGGCCTGCTGGACATCTACGTGTGCCGTGGTGGTCCATCCTATGATCATGCGCTCACCACCAACTTGCTCTACATCAACCACGGCAACGGGGCGAACGGCGTTCCCACGTTCACCGAAGAAGCCGAGCGCTACGGGATCGCCGATACGACCCACAGCACGCAGGCCGCCTTCTTCGATATGGATGGCGACAATGACCTGGACCTGTACGTGATGAACCACGCGCATGTGCACGAGACCGGCTTCAGCAACGTAGCTGCCATGAACGCGATCAAAGCAGGCACGGCCCCTACCAGCAGGTTGTTCCGCAACGATGGCCCGCCTATTCTCCCCTCCACTGGAGGGGCAGGGGGAGACAAAGGCGGCTTCGTGGATGTAACGTACGCGGCCGGCATGCAAACGTTCGCATACAGCCTGGGGCTGAGCATTGCCGATCTGGACAAGGACGGAAAGCCCGATGTGTACGCGGCCAACGATTACGATGTACCGGACCTGATGTACCTGAACCAAGGCAATGGCATGTTCGCTGAGCAGATGCAGGCACGCACCGGACACATGAGCAACTTCGGCATGGGCACGGATGCGGCCGATCTCAACAACGATGGCTGGGCCGATATCGTGACCGTGGACATGACCGCCGAGGACCACCTGCGCAACAAGACCAACATGGGCGGTATGAGCCCGGCCAAATTCTGGAACAACGTGCGGGCCGGCTACGGCTTCCAGTTCATGGTGAACACGCTGCAACTGAACAACGGCCCGCTGCCACCGGGTTGCGCGCCGCCCGGTGCCCCGTTCGGCACATACGGCGGTATCACCTTCAGCGAAGTGGGCCAAATGGCGGGCATGGCCCGCACCGACTGGAGTTGGGCTCCCCTCTTGTGCGACTTGGACAACGATGGTTGGAAGGACCTGCTCGTGACCAACGGCTACAAACGCGATGTGCGCAACAACGATTTCGTGAAGGAATTCGAGCGTTACAACGACACCGCCCGGACGAAGCACACTGCCGACCTCCTCGAACTGGTGCCCAGCAGCAAACTCCGCAACTATCTCTACCGCAACAAGGGTGATCTCACTTTCGAGAACGTGAGCGAGAAATGGGGCTTCACCGAACCGGTGAACAGCAACGGTGCGGCGTATGCCGATCTTGATAATGATGGCGACCTGGACGTGCTCATCAACAACATCGACGCAACAGCCTCGCTTTACGAGAACACGGCCACGCAACAGCACCCCGAGCGGAAGTGGTTGCGCGTGAAGTGCCAAGCATTGCCCGGCCGTTCAGCCTTCGGTGCGAAAGTCACGGTAAAGAGCCCCGCTGGTGAACAGTACCAAGAACTGTATCCGGTTCGGGGCTACCAAAGCTGTGTGGAACCGATACTGCACTTCGGGTTGGGCGCATTGGACGAGGCCGGGACAGGTGTTGAGCTGGTGGTGGTCTGGCCGGATGGAACGACCTCCGGAATGAAGGGTGTTCCTGTCGGTAGCGTGATCACCATGGATCAAGCGAAAGCAACGGAAATGCCCGGGGCCAAAGGGCGCCACGATGAATTGATGTTCGCGGAGAATCCGTCCTCGCTCGGCCTTGCCCGCAAACACGAAGAAGATCCGTACGACGATTTCGAACTTGAAGTGCTGCTGCCGCACCAACTGAGCGACCTCGGCCCCATGTTGGGTGCTGGCGATGCGAACGGCGATGATCTCGATGATCTCTTCATCGGTGGCGCACAGGGGCAGCCCGGTGTACTGTTCATTCAACAACACGGAGGAACGTTCGCAAAAGCCGCATCACAACCGTGGAGCGCGCATGCGGCGATGGAGGACATGGGTTCCGTTTTCTTCGATACCGATGGTGATGGCGACAACGACCTGCTGGTGCTTAGCGGGAGCAACGAGCATGACGTGCGCAGCGAGTACTTCCTGCAACGCCTTTACATCAATGACGGCGCCAAGGGATTCCGCTACGATGCCCAAGCCCTGCCGGCAATGGCCACCAGTGCGCAACGGGCCTGCGCGGGGGACATCGACAAGGATGGCGACATGGACCTCTTCATCGGCGGGCGCCTGACGCCTGCGCATTATCCGTTCGCACCGCGCAGTTACCTGTTGCGCAACGATGGTGGCCGCTTCACCGATGTTACCGAGAGCCTCGGTGCGGCATTGATGGGCCCGGGAATGATCACCGACTGCAGGTTCGCCGATGTGGATGGGGACAAGGACCTCGATCTGCTGTGCGTGGGCGAATGGATGTCGGTGATGCTCTTCAAGAACATGCAGGGTGTGTTCATCGATGCTACCGCCGAGGCAGGGTTCAGTGGAAGCAATGGCTGGTGGTCCTCGCTCACCATTGCCGATCTCGATGGCGATGGTGATCAGGACCTGGTGACCGGGAACCTCGGGTGGAACAGCAAGTTCAAAGCCGATAAGGAGCATCCGGTCCATGTCTATTGGGCCGACTTCGATGGCAACGGACGCAGCGACATTGTCCTGTCGAAGGAGAAGGACGGGAAGCAACTGCCGGTGCGCGGCCGTCAGTGCAGCAGCCAGCAATGTCCCATGATCCTGGAGAAATTCCCGACCTATGATGCTTTCGCGCACAGCGACCTTGCCGGAATCTACACCGAAGAGAAACTGGCAAAGGCATTGCACCTCGAAGCCACGCTCATGCTCAGTGGAACATGGACCAACGATGGATCGGGCAAATTCACGTTCACGCCCTTCCCCATGATCATGCAGACCTCGCCCATCAACGCATGCATCGTGCAGGACGTGAACGGCGATGGCAAGCCCGACCTCATTGCCGCTGGCAACAACTGGGGCGCCGAAGTGGAAACGGTGCGCTACGACGCCGGCATTGGCCGGGTGCTGTTGGGTGATGGGCACGGGACCTTCACACCCCTACCTCCACAACAAAGCGGCTTCTACGCCAATGGCAATGTGAAGGACTTGGCCCTCCTACGAACCGCCAGCGCCCCGCTCTTGATCGTGGCGAACAACAACGATGTACCCGGAACATTCCGGCTGGCTGCAAAGCCGAAAACCGGTATCGCTGAAATGCGGCGTTAGGCACGCTTCAACGTGAAGGCGAACACGGTGCCTGCACCCTCCGTGCTGCGCACGGTGATGCTCTGCCCATGCGCGTCGATGATGTGCTTCACGATGGCCAATCCAAGACCACTGCCGCCTTCGTTACGTGCGCGGCTTTTGCCCACCCGGTAGAACCGCTCGAACAAACGCGGCAGGTGCGAAGGAGCGATACCGATACCGTTGTCCGAGACTTCCACCAGCACTTGGCCTCCCTCCACGTTGAAGGCCCGCACCGTTACGTTGCCGCCCGGACGGCCGTAGCTGATCGCGTTGTTCAACAGGTTCATGAAGACCTGGGCCATCCTTCCGGGATCGCATTCCACCATAAGCTCATCGGTGATCTCGCTGCGCAGCACGATCCCTTTCTCCGTGGCATGCCGCGCTGCATCGGCCAATTCGTCGTTGACCAGCTCGGCCAGGTCCGTCGGCTCCATGGTCATCTCCATTACCCCGCTTTCCAGCTTGGCGATCATGTCCAGGTCCTCCACGATCTTGTTCAGGCGATCGGTACCGCGCGCCGCGCGTTCCAGAAAATCGCGGTTCACGTTCGGATCCTCCAAGCCGCCCTCCAACAGCGTAAGGATGTAGCCTTGGATGTTGAAGATGGGTGTCTTCAGTTCGTGGCTCAGGTTGCCGATGAATTCGCGACGGAACTGTTCGCGTTCGCGCAGTTCGGTGATCTCGGCGCGCTTCTCAAGCGCCCAATCCTCCACGGTCGCCTGCACTTGGCCGAGCACATCGCTGGTCATGTCCACCACAGGGGGTGTACTGCCCTTGCCCGTCTTCAGGTCGTGCACCATACGGAACAGCAAACGGATCCGCGCGTTGATGAACCGCTCCAACGCCACCATCACCACGGTGTAAGCCGCACCGAAAGCCACTGCAGCCAATAGCAGGGTCCACCACACGCTGATGCCGGCATCCAACTGCCGCACGAGCACCAACGCCAGCACACCCACGAGTATCGCTACGAAGGCTGCCGCCACCAGAGCCACTTGGCGCGGTGTAAGCGTGTCGATGGAACGTTCTGAAGCCATTCGCGGGAGGCCGCAAATCTACCGGGCCAAGTTGCCCCAGTGTTAAGACAACGGTCTACTGTAGCACGATGTCCCCCGTGCTCACCGTATTGCTGGTGTGCAACGCGCGGTCGATGATGCGTGCATCGAAGCGGATGGTATCGCCCTGCTCGGCATCATCGAGGCCGCCGTACCACGGCTGCGGGAAACCGGGTATCTGTACCGTTTCGATGCGCCTTGCGATCTCACCCTCCAAAGCTTTGTTCTGGCCGGAAGGGGTGATCACCGGGATCCGGTTGCCGATGGCGCCCTTGTAAACCCATGCACCAGCTTCCTTGCGGTAGTAGTCCATGTAGAAATTGTAGTAGTACACCGAGGAGGTGTCGAACGGCGGGTCCGTCTGGTCTTGGGATAACCCGATATCGCCGTCGCCATCGGTGAAGGTGATGATGAGGCTGGCGGAATCGGGGAATTGGCCGAAGCTCTTGAAGGCGATCGACGGCTCAACGGGGAATTCCTCGGTCTTCAAACAGCCGCTCAGGGCCACGGCAACGAGGGCAAGCCCCCCGGCTACTTTCGCCGCACTGCGCAACTGCTTCATGGTGCGCACGAAATTAGGCGCATTCCGCTGCTGGCCGTCCATGTCCGTTCCCATCGACTCTTTGCTGCTTGATCGGCCCTTCGCTATTGATGGACCCGAGGCTTTCAACGCCTTGGCTTTGGACTTATTCCACCTGCACGCGGCACACAACCCTGTTTACCGGGGATTCCTTTCAGGGCTCGGCCGTAGGGCGACGCAAATCGACCACTGGACGGACATACCATGTCTGCCCATCGGCCTGTTCAGATCGCAGAATGTTGCCATCGGGGCAGCGCCGGGTTCGTCCCCCATTGAAGGAGGCAGGGGGATGACCTTCACCAGCAGTGGGACTACTGGGGCCGTTACCAGCAAACATCATGTGCCCTGGCCGGGACTCTACGAGCGCTCCTTCACGGAAGGTTTCCGGCGCGCGTTCGGCGAAGTGAACAACTGGCGGATCCTGGCCTTGCTGCCCAGCTACTTGGAGCGCAGCGGAAGCTCATTGGTCTACATGGCGGAACACCTGATCCGCGAGAGCGGCGACCCGATGAGCGGCACCTACCTCAACCAGTACGGTGCGTTGCACCAAGTACTCGTTCGTTCCGAAGAAGAAGGCAAGCGCACCATGTTGCTCGGTGTGCCCTTCGCTTTGCTCGACATGGCAGAGCGCCATCCCATGCCGCTCCGTAACACCGTGTTGGTGGAGACCGGTGGCATGAAGGGGCGGCGCCCGGAGATGGTGCGCGATGAACTGCACGGCATCCTTCAACAGGCGTTCCAATTATCCGGGGTCCACAGCGAGTACGGCATGACGGAACTGCTCTCGCAAGCGTGGAGCAACGGCCGCGGTCTGTATCAGTGCCCTCCTTGGATGCAGGTACGCGTGCGCGACGTGAACGACCCCTTCGCGCATCCGGACATCGGGCGCACTGGCGGCATTGACGTCATCGACCTGTGCAACATCGGCTCGTGCCCGTTCATCTCCACACAGGACCTGGGGCGCATGCACGACGATGGGACCTTCGATGTGCTCGGCCGTTTCGACAACAGCGATATGCGCGGGTGCAATCTGCTCGTGGAGGATTAGTCCACGACCTTCACTACGAAGTAGTTCTTCTTCCCCCGCTGCAAAAGCAGCAACCCACCACTGAGGAGATCGGCCGATGTCACGGTCCGCTCCTCCCCTGCCTTCAGCTTGTTCACGCTGATGCTGTTCTCCTTGAGCGCCCGCTTAGCCTCACCCCTGCTAGGCAGGAAACCGCTGTGATCGCAAAGCAGTTCGATGATCGGCAGACCGGCATCCAGCTTTGCGTGCTGCACTTCGCCTTGCGGCACGCCGTCGAAAATGTCCAGCAACTGTTCCCGCGTGAATTTGGCCAAGGCATCGGTGGTGCCGTTACCGAAGAGCACATTGCTCGCCTCAATGGCATTGTTCAACTCCGATCCGCCGTGCGCGCGCTGCGTGATGTCGGCGGCGAACAAGCGTTGCAAGGTGCCGGGCTTCGCAACGTGCTCCGCGATCCGCGCTTCCACTTCTTCGCGCTCCCATGTAGTGAAGATGCGCGCGAACCGCAGCACGTCATCGTCGCTTGCGTTCAGCCAGAACTGGTAGAATTTGTAGGGCGAAGTGCGCGCAGCGTCGAGCCACACATTGCCGCTCTCGCTCTTGCCGAATTTGCTGCCATCGGCCTTGGTGAGCAGCGGTGTGGTAACGGCGAAGGCGGGACTTGCCTCACCCCGCCCCTCTCCAGTGGAGAGGGTGTCCGAGCGCTCCCCCATCTCCACTGGAGAGGGGCCGGGGGTGAGGGCCATGCGCCGTATCAATTCCGTGCCCGTGGTGATGTTCCCCCATTGATCGCTGCCGCCCATCTGCACGGTGCAATCCATGTTCTTCCACAACCAATAGTAGTCGTAGCCCTGCACCAGCTGGTAACTGAACTCCGTGAAGCTGAGCCCTGTTTCCAAACGGTTCTTCACGCTGTCTTTGGCCAGCATGTAGTTCACGCTGATGTGCTTCCCGACCTCGCGGATGAACCGCAGAAAGCCCATGTCCTTGAACCAGTCGTAGTTGTTGACGAGTCGCGCGGGATTGCCGGGCGCATTGAAATCGAGGAAGCGTTCGAGCTGGGCTTGGATGCAGGCTTGGTTGTGGCGCAGGGCGTCCTCGTCCAGCAGGTTCCGCTCAGCGCTCTTGCCGCTGGGGTCGCCCACCATGCCGGTGGCGCCGCCCACCAAGGCAATGGGCTTGTGGCCACACCGCTGGAAATGGACAAGGATCATGATCTGCACCAGGTTGCCCACGTGCAGGCTGTCGGCCGTAGGATCGAACCCGATGTAGCCGTTGGCCGGGCCGCTGTTCAAATGCTCGGCGGTGCCGGGCATGCTGTCGTTCAGCAATCCGCGCCAACGCAGCTCTTCTATGAAATCCTTAACGGCCATCGCGGCGCGAATATCGCCCTTCGACCGGCTCAGGGTGACAGGAGCGCCGACTTCTACATTGCGCAATGATGGATCTCGTTACCGGCATTACCGGGCTCGTCGGTTCGCATGTGGCTTTGGAGCTGCTGGCATCGGGGCGCACCGTGCACGGGCTGGTCCGGCAGGGCTCCGATCGCTCCATTGTGCGCAAGGTCTTTCTTCACCACCGTTCCGATGGCGAAGCTCTTTTCGATCGGATCGTCTGGGTGGAATGCGACCTGTTGGACGCCATCGGGCTCCGCGAGGCCATGAGCGGCGTTGACCGCGTTTTCCATTGTGCGGCCTTGGTCTCCTTCGACCCGCGCGACCGCAGGCGGATGTTCGCGACGAACATCGGTGGCACGGCCAACGTTGTGGATGCAGCCTTGGAGTGCGGAATACGGAGACTGGTGCATGTGAGCAGTACGGCGGCCACAGGGCGCTCGGGCAACGGCGAGCCTGTGAACGAACGCATGCCATGGGTGCGCGATGCGGCCACCTCGCCCTATGCGGTGAGCAAGTACGAAGGCGAAATGGAAGTGCAGCGCGCTGTGGCGGAAGGCCTTGCCGCCGTGATCGTGAACCCGAGCGTGGTATTGGGACCCGGTGCGCGCGGCCGAGGCAGCTTGTCGGTGATTGAACGTGTGGCCAAGGGGACTTCGTTCTACCCGACAGGCAGCAACGGGATCGTGGACGCCCGCGATGTGGCCAGCGCAATGGTGATCGCTTCAGAAAAGGGGGGCATTGGCGAGCGGTACATCCTCAGCAGCGAACCCATCAGCTATCGCGACATGTTCAGCGCGATCGCAACGGGCAACGGCCACACTCCGCCCACCCATGTCGTTCCAGCGTGGGTGCTGTCCCTGGCGTGGCGTGCAGAGGCCTTGCGCACTGCGGTTTTCGGCGGAAGGGCCCTGATCACCCGCTACACGGTACACAGCGCATTGCAACACTACCGGTATGATAGCTCGAAGGCGCAAGCCCTTGGCATCTCATTTCGGGATCCACTTGTGACCATCCAAGATGCAGTGGCATTCCATAAGACATTGACCTAGGACGTCCCACCATCACGAGAAGCGATCCAACTCGTCCATCTTCGCGGGCGACATGCAGAGGCGTTTCGGTCCCACGGATCCCGTTCAGATCATCTTGCCATGACCGGCAATTTGCTTTTCCGATTTTCATGTGTTGCAACAGCCAACTGGGCGGCGTGTCTCTGTGCATCGGGGCAAGACTCGTTCTTGGCTTCTGCCAGCACTGGCTTGGATTCATGGCGAAGTATTCGCGAGAATGGGCTTACGAGATCCTCATTTGAACCCACCAGTTGGAGCACCAGTTTCTCCCTTGGATGGGAAGTCGAGGTCGGTGAGCGCTCTGTGATACCGGTCCACTTAGGTCTTGCCTATAGTTCCCAGGAAATTGTGACGTACGCGTCATACCCGGTTGGCTTTACCTACGATTCACTCCGCATCAATCTCTATCAGCTGCCGGTAGTTCTCACTCCGAGCTACGTTGGAGCATTCGATGGCTTGCGGATAGGCCTGCGCGCGGAAGTTGACTTGCATTTGGGTGGTCGCGTCTCTGGTATTCGAGAGTACTCACAAGGCGCGACCACTTCAAGCACCGAGCTGCACCAGCAAGCGAAGGTGGATGGTTTTGGGGGCACACAATTCCGACTTGGATTGGAGCTCTATTGGCGCGTGCGGCTTAGCGGGACTTGGTCCGTTGACATCGGGGGCTACTATTCCCGCGGACTCATACCGGTAAAGCTTGGTCAGCTTTCGCTTGGTATTCAGAGCTATGTGTTTTCCATATGCCTCAGGAGAAAGCAAGCCCATTTCCGGATCTTGCAGGACAGCACCCCAAGGAGTCTCGAGTATTGACTCCAGTACCTTCTTCAGCGAACGCCTGGATTTTTGAGACACCCGATACCATGAGCAAGGCCAAGCAACCCAAGTTCGCGGAGAACCTCACGTTCGCCCACGTGCTTCAACCGGCCTTTGCGGAAGTGATGGAAAACCGCTTCGCGTTGAAAGGCCGATGGAACAAGGAGTACTTCAAGCGGGAAGCCCCGATCGTTGTCGAACTCGGTTGCGGCAAGGGGGAATACAGCATCGGGCTGGCGCGCTTGCATCCGCAGTGCAACTATGTGGGTGTCGACATCAAGGGCGCGCGTATTTGGCGCGGTGCGCGGACAGTGAAAGAACAAGGCCTCACGAACGTCGCGTTCCTGCGCACGCATGTGGATCAGATCACCAGTTGCTTCGGCCCCGGCGAAGTGAGCAGCATCTGGCTCACCTTCAGCGATCCGCAGATCGGCAAGGCACGCAAGCGCCTCACCTCGCCCATGTTCTTGGACCGCTACCGCAGCATACTCGCGCCGGGTGGTGCGATCAACCTGAAGACCGACAGCGAACTGCTTTACGAATACACCTTGGAGCAAGTAGCCGAACAACACCTGCCGCTACAGGAGAGCAGCGCCGACGTGTACGGTGAATTGGTGCCGCGACTATCACCGGAAGAGCAAGCCGTGCTGAACATCCGCACCTACTACGAGAGCATGTGGTTGGCGGAGGGCAAGAAGATCCACTACTGCCGTTTCGGACTGGGCTGAAATGCACGCACCCCGGCCGAGGCCAGGGCGCGCGCTCCCATCAACCAACCCGAAAACCTATTTCGACAACACCGTGAATTCGGTCCTGCGGTTGCGTTGGTGCTCGTCCTCGGAGCACTTCTTGCAATCGCATGCTTCGCTCGGTTTCGTTTCGCCATAGCCCTTGCTCTGCACGCGGTCCTTGGCAATGCCGTTCTTCACGAGATACTCCACGGCGCTCTTCGCACGCTTCTCGGAAAGGTTCATGTTGTACGCATCCTTGCCACGGCAATCCGTGTGGCTGCTCAGCTCGATCGTAACTGTCGGGTTGTCCATGAGCGTCAGCACAAGCTTGTCCAATTCCTTGGCCGCGTCCGGACGGATGTTCCATTTGGCCAGATCGTAGTAGATGTTGTCCAAGCGGATCGTCGCGCCCACTTCCAAGGGCACCAGCTTGAAGTTGGTGACGACCACCGCCATCGGCTTGCCCTTCGTGGTAACGCGGGCGCTCTGCTTGAAGAAGCCGTCCTTCTCCGCGGTTATGCGGTAATCCGTCTCCGGCTTCAAGGGGAATGCGTAGCGGCCATTGGCGCCGGTCTTCATTTCCTGCAGCACGTTGCCCTGTGCATCCATCAGCTTAACGGTCGCATCCTGCAACAGCTCGCCGGTGTTCGCGTTCGTAACCGTGCCCTCCGCACCGTAGTCGTACTTCTCCAGTTCGATCACGATGTTGTCCAGGTCGGCGGTCTCCGTTTCGATCGGCACTTCCTTCCTCAGATAACCGTTCTTGCTGCCCGCAATGGTGTAGCGCTCCTCATACGGCGCCTCGATCGTGAACCGCCCGCCATCGAGCATTTGGATCACCGCGTTCGGGATGATGTTGCCGGCCGCATCCTTCACCACCACCGTGGCATCGTCGATCGGCGTCATCGTCCCTTTCTCCACCACGATGCCTTTCATGAAGATCCCGGGTTTGCGCACCGTTGTGCCGTAGATGTCGTCGCTGCCCTTACCACCCGTGCGATCGCTCACGAAGAAACCCGTGCTGTCATCGCGGAGAAGGATGAGGCCGTGATCGTTGAAACGGCTGTTCAAGGGCGCACCCATGTTCAGTACACGACCGGGGCCGTTCTTCGTCAACCGGCACATGAAAATATCCAAGCCGCCGAGGCCAGCATGCCCCGTGCTGGCGAAGTAGAGCGTGCTGTCGCCCCCGATGAAAGGGTACATCTCATCGCCGAGCGTGTTGACTTTCGGACCCATGTTCTTGGGTACGCCCCATGCGTTGCCCAGGTTGTCGCAGAACCAGATATCGGTACCGCCTTGGCCGCCCGGCCTGTCGCTGGTGAAGTACATGCGCCGCCCATCGCGGCTTACGCAAGGATGCCCGGTGTTGTACTGTGCGTCGTTGTGATCGAAGGGCACCAAGGCGCCCCACTCCTTGTTGTTGTATTCGCCGGTGGTAACGTCGCTGAAGAAGATGCCGAGCTTCAGTTCACCATTGTCGGCCTTTTCGGGCACACCGTAGTACCAGTTGTTGCGTGTGAAGTAGAGCCGGTGCGCGAGCGAATCGTAGGTCACCGTGCCCTCGTGGTAACGGCTGTTCACGTCCTTGCGCATCACCAAGGGATCTTCGACCGTGGCACCCTTCAGCAAGGCGGTGTAGAGGTTCAGGAACGGTTGGTAGTCCCATGCGTACGTGCGCGTACCACCGGCTCCTTCGCCCCGCGCGCTGCTGAAGATGAGCAAGTCATCCATAACGGCACAGCCCAGGTCGGCCATGGGGCTGTTGATCGGAACCGTGCGCACCGAGCTGCCGAAACCTTCGCGTGTGAGACGTTGGAACAATGTGCTGTCGTTCACATATGCCATGGCGCGGGCATCATCGGGCACAGCGGCGGCGTAGCGGCGGTACCAACTGAGCGCCTCGGGATACTTGCCGTTGGCACGCAACAGGTTCGCATACCGCATCATGTCACTGCTGGTGGGCGCGGTGGCCATCACCTTGGCATAGGTCGCTTCGGCCTTCGCCGATTCGCCCATGTTGGAATAGGCGGCTGAGAGCGCGCGCAGGTCGGTGGCGTCGCCCTTGCCGTCCTCTACGATGTCCTCGTAAATGCTCGCGGCTAGGGGATAATCGAAGTTGGCGACCGCCTTGTCCGCCATGCGGTGCTTGAGGTGCTGCGCATGCAGCACCACTGCTGGCAGCAACAGGCAAAGGAGCAGGCCCCAAGCCCGAGGTCCGCGGCCCATGGCCCTTTCTGGATTGTTCATCTGCATCATGGATCAGAAATAGCGCGGTGAACGGATGCCGGTGATCTTCTTGCCGAGTTCCAGGCCGATCATCACTTCGTGACTTCCACCGCTGTGATCGCGCAATGGCGAAAGCGTGAAGTCGTAGGCATAACCGACGGAGAACCGATCGCTGATGAGGTACTGCGCCATGGCACCAATGGCGTCCTCATGGCGGTACATCGCACCAAGCCAGAACTTTTCGTAGAAGAGGAAGTTCGCGCTGATGTCGAAGCTCATCGGTGCACCGTCCACCGCTTTCAACAACATGGTCGGCTTCAACTTGGTGTACGTGCCGAGATCGAACACGTAACCGGCGCTCAGGAACCAGTGCGGACGCTGCCCCGTCTCGCTCACGAATGCGAGGCTATCGGTCTCGTAGAACTCCGTGCGCAGGAATTTCGGCGTGCTCAACCCGATGTAGCCACGGTCGCCGTAATACATCACACCGAAGCCGAACTGCGGATCGGTCTTGCTCGTCACGTCGGCTTGGAACACTTGGTCGTTCGCATCCAAAGGGCTCAGTTCAGAGAAGCGGCCTTGGAAGAGGTTCACGCCGCCCTTGATCCCGAAAGACAACTTCGACTTGTTCATGATGATGCGATACGCCACATCCACATTGAAGCCGTACTGTGTCACAGGACCGTGTTCATCGCGCAGGATGGTCCCACCGATGCAGAGGCTTTCGTGCCACACCGGTGCGTGCGCCGTGAGCGTTTGCGTGGTCGGTGCGCCTTCGAAGCCCACCCACTGGTGGCGTGTGAGCGCTTTGATCTGCAGCCGCTCGGCACTGCCCGCGTACGCCGGGTTCAGTGCCAGCATATTGAACATGTACTGCGTGAACTGCGGATCCTGCTGGGCCATGGCGGAAGAGCCAAGGCACAGTGCGATCGCGATCGGTTTCCAGCGCGTTGTCATCATAGTGGTTTTGGTTTGGCCGATGCATGCATCGCCCTTGCTACTTGCGATGCGTGCATCGTCCTTGCTGCTCGCGATGCGTGCATCGCCCATGCGGGGGTTGCTCATCGCTTCAGGTAGATGTAACCGGTGTACGGATCACTGCCATCGCCCAGGTCGAGGATGTAGTAGTACGTGCTCTCAGGCAGTTCCTCGCCCCAGTTCAGGCTGTTCTCGCTGCGGCCGTCCCAGTCGTTGTTGTAAGGGCTGCGCTCCAGCACCGGGCTTCCCCAACGGTTGAAGACCTTGATGCTGTTGTTCGGATAGAACTGCAGGCCATCGATCACATAGGTGTCGTTGGTGCCATCGCGGTTCGGGCTGAACGCATCGGGGATGATCAGTGTGAGGCAATCCTGCTGCATCACCGACATGGTATCGCTGCTGCTCGGGCACGGTCCGTTGCTGATCGTCCATGCGAACACGTTCAAGCCCGATTGCAGGCCGGTGACCGGTGAGTTCGGATCATCGGGGTTGCTGATGCTGCCGTTGCCGCTGATCAGGCTCCACATACCCGTACCCGTACCACTCGCAGCCACCGCGGCCAGATCCACATCCGTATCCAAATGCTGGCACTGCGTGAAGCTCTCGCCGGCATCCGCGGTATCGATCGTGCTGTCGAACACGAAGAGGCTCACCTCATCGGTGGTGTTGCCACAAGGCCCATTGCTGATGCTCCACTCGAAAATGTTCTCGCCGATGCCCAAGTCGGTGATCGAGGTACCCGGATCGCTCGGGTCGGAAATGGTTCCCGCGCCGGTGATCAGCGTCCAAGTGCCAACGGCCGGGAAAGTCGCCGCGTTCGCGGCCATGTCCACACCGGCTACCGGGCTGCAGAACGATTGATCGGCGCCCGCATCAGCAGTGGCGGCGTTGTCGTCGAAGACGCTCACCGTCATGGTATCAGTGGTGAGTCCATTGGCGCAAGGACCATTGTTGATCGTCCATACCAGCACGGTGATCCCCACATCGAGGCCTGTTACCGTGGTGGTGGGCGACGAAGGATCGGTGAGCGCGCCGTTGCCGCTGATGATGGACCATGATCCCGTGGCCGGTGGCGCTGCGGTGTTCGCGGCCAGCCCGACACTGCTGCCTGGTGTGCAGAACTGCTGGTCAGACCCCGCGTCCGCATCGGGTTGTGCGGCATCGAACACGGTTACGGTGACCAGGCTCGTGGTGGTACCGCACGGCCCGTTACTGATGCTCCATTGGTAAACATGGGTACCTACGACCAAACCGGTTACCAACGTTGAGGGATCGGTGGGATCGGTGAACACACCGCTGCCACTGATCAAAGTCCACTGTCCGGTGGCCGGGAACACGGCGGCATTGGCGGCCATGGTCACCTCGTTCGGGAAGGTGGGTATGCAGATCTCCTGGTCGGGGCCTGCGTCCGCATCGGGCGCGTTGTCATCGAAGATGTTGATGACCAACGTATCGCTCGTGTTCCCGTTGGGGCATGGCCCGTTATCGATCGTCCAGATGAACACATGCTCGCCAACGGCGAGGTTGCTTACCGTACTGTTCGGATCGGCAACCGCCGCTATCTGCGCAGTTGGGCTCGTAGTGGTCCACGAACCGAAGCCGGGGAAGGTGGCACTGTTCGCGCTCAGGTTGCTGGTGCTCGTCGGTGCGCAGAATTCCTGGTCGGCACCCGCCGTTGCGCTTTGCGCTGCATCATCGAACACGAACACGCTCATCGTATCGCGCGTGATGTTCGGCCCGAGGCCGCAGTCACCGTTGTAGATCTCCCACACGAAGATGTTCTGGCCGATGGTGAGACCCGTCACGGTACTGCTCGGGTCGTTCACATCGGCGATCGCGCCCGTTCCACCTGCCAACGACCAAGTACCCACGGCCGGGAACAGCGGCACGTTGCCTTGCAAACTGGTGAATGTTGTCGGTGTACAGAGTTCCTGGTCCGGCCCGGCGTTCGCCGGTGGCGCGCTCGGATCGTAAACGGTCACCAACAAGGTGTCGCTGTTGAAGATGTTGTCCGGGCAGGGGCCGTTGTCGATCGTCCACAGCAACGTGGTGATACCGATGGTGAGGCCTGTGACCGTTGTGGTGGCATCGGCAGTGTCGGTGATCACACCGCTTCCGCTTACGATGCTCCAGCTACCGGTGAAGGGCAGCGGTGGATCGGTCGCCGAGATGCTGGCCGTGGACTGTGGCAAGCAGATCTCCACATTGGGTCCGACGATCGGCGCGGGCGTACTGTCCGGGAAGAGGATCACCGTCATCGTATCGGTGGTGAGGCCGTTGAGACAAGGACCGTTGTCCATCGTCCACACGAAGACGTTGTAGCCTTCCGCCAAGCCGACCACCAAGCTGTTGGGGTCGTTCACATCGGCGAACAGGCCCGCACCCACGATCTGGCTCCATGTACCGACCGCCGGGAACGTTGGCGTATTGCCGGCGAGTACGATGTCGGCATCGGGTACGCATTGCTCAACATCAGGTCCGGCATCGGCAGGCGGGTTGAACTCATCGAAGAGGAACACGCTGATGTCGTCGGAACTGATACCGCAGATACCGTTGTCGATCGTCCATGTGAGGATGTTCTCACCAACGGTAAGACCCGTGACCGTGGTCGTGGGATCGTTCACATCGGCGAATTGTGCCGTGCCCGTGGTGCTCCATACACCTATGGCGACACCTGCCGGCGTATTGCCTGCCATTACAGTGGTCGTGGTTGGCGTGCAGAGTTCCTGATCGGGACCGGCTGCGGCCGGCGGTTGGTTGAGGTCGAAGAGTTGGATCAGCACATCATCGGTGGTGATCCCCGGCACACATGAACCATTGTTCACGATCCACTGGAAGGTGTTGTTGCCGATACCGAGGTTGGTAACGGTGGTGTTCGGGTTGCTCGGGTCGGTTATGTCACCACTTCCGCCGGTGAGCACCCATGTGCCCGTGGCCGGGAAAGTCACGGCGCTGCCCGAGAGCGTTGCACCGGTAAGAGGCGTGCAGACCTGTTGGTCCGGACCCGCGTTCGCGATCGCGTTCGCATCATCGAACACGAAGATGCTCACCGCATCGCTGCTTGGCGGCGCGCATGGTCCGTTGGCGACGCTCCACACGAAGATGTTCTCACCCACGGGAAGGTTGGTGATGTCCGTGTTCGCATCGTTCGGATCCGCGATCGTGCCTCCGCCGCTTGCCAAGGTCCAAACCCCAGTGCCCGGGGAGATCACCGCGCTGCCCGCCATTGTGGTTTGCGGCGCATCGTCGCACACCTGCTGATCGGGGCCTGCATCCGCTGCGGCCATGTTCCCGTCATACAGTGTGATGGTCACCTCGTCGGTCGTTATGCCACTTGCGCATGGACCGTTGTCCACCGTCCAGACCAACACCACCGGCCCGACACCGATGCCGGAAAGCACCGTGTTCGGATCGTTCGGGTCGACGATGGTGGCGGTGCCAGAACTGAGCGTCCATGTACCCACCGCCGGGAAGATCACCGGGCTGCCGGCAAGGGTGGTAAAGTTGTTCGGCGTGCAGAGATCCTGATCCGGGCCGGCATCCGCGATCGGGTTGTTCACATCGTAAACGAAGATGCTCACGTCGTCGCTGGTGATGCCGTTGGCGCACGGGCCATTGTCCACCGTCCACACGAACACGTTCTCACCAACTGCCAGTCCGTTCACGATCGTGTTCGGATCGTTCGGGTCAAGCGGTATCCCGCTTCCGCTCACAAGGGTCCACGTACCGATGCTCGGGAAGGTGGGGGTGCTACCCGCAAGCGTTGTGGTGGAGGTCGGTGAACAGAGATCCTGGTCCGGACCCGCATCCGCGCTTGGGCTGCCATCATCGTAGATGAGGATGGTCATTTCGTCGGTGGTGATCCCGTTGCCGCACGGACCGTTGTCCACCGTCCAAGCCACCACGGTCTCGCCTACAACAAGGCCGGTGACCTGCGTGTTCGGATCGTTCGCATCGGCAAGCGCGCCGCTGCCGCTGATGATCGTCCAAGTGCCGACCGCAGGGAAGGTCACCGCACTTCCAGCGAGGGTTACACTGCTCGTCGGTGTGCAGATCTGTTGGTCCGGTCCGGCGTCCGCGTTCGCGTTGTTCTCGTCGTAGAGGAAGATGTGTACCGTGTCGCTCGTTATACCGTTCGCGCAAGGTCCATTGTCGATCGTCCAAACGAACACGTTCTCACCAACGCCCAGGTTACTGATCACCGTGGTGGGATCATTGGGATCGGTGATCGTGCCGGAGCCGCTTACCAGCGTCCAAGTACCGATAGCAGGGAATGTGAGCGCATTGCCGGCCATCGTGGCGTTGATGTTCGGCGTGCAGAGGTCCTGATCCGGACCGGCATCAGCATCGGCTTGCGTGTCATCGAAGAGGAAGATGCTCACCGCATCGGTTGTGATCGGATTGGCGCAGGGGCCGTTGTTCACCGTCCACACGAAAATGTTCTCGCCTACGGTAAGTCCGCTCACCGTGGTGTTCGGGTCGGTATCATCGGCAAAGAAGCCTGTACCCTGTTGCACGGCCCACTGGCCGGTTGCCGGGAACGTGTAGTTGCTGGCGCTAAGTGCCGCGCTCGATGCCGGGGTGCACAATTCCTGGTCCGGGCCCGCATCGGCCACCGGATTGAACTCGTCGTAGATGAAGATGCTTACCTGATCGGTAGTGGGCACACCACTGTTGCAGCTACCGTTGTCGATGGTCCATGTGAAGATGTTCTCCCCGATCGTAAGACCACTCACGGAAGTCAGCGGATCGCTCGGATCGGCGATCACTGCACCACTGGTCGTGCTCCACGCACCCACTGCTGGGAAGTTCGGCGTGTTAGCGGCGAGGTTGGTGGTGGTAACAGGCGTGCAGAGATCCTGGTCGGCACCGGCATCCGCAACCGGCTCGTTCGGATCGAAGACGATGACCGTCACCGTATCTCGGGTGATCGCATTGGCGCATGGCGCATTGAACACCACCCATTCGAATTGGTTGACACCGAGCGAGAGGCCGCTGACCGTTGGGGCGCTGATCGTGGCATTGCTGATGAACCCGGTGCCGCTCACCAAGCTCCAAAGACCTGTGGCGGGATACGGAGCAGGGCTTCCTGCCAACGTGGTGCTCGTTGTGGGCAGGCACAGCTCTTGGTCCGGACCGGCGTTCGCGACCGGCAAGTTGCCGTTGTGAAGGACAAGCAGCGTGGAGTCCGCAGAGGTGCCGCATGCACCATTGTCGATCGTCCATACATAGATGTTGTCACCTATGCTGATACCGCTCATGATGGTGGTCGGCGAGTTCGGGGTGTTCGCTATGCCTGTGCCCACGACAGTAGACCATGTGCCCACGCCCGGGGCAGTGGCCGCGTTGCCTTGCATGTTCACGAACGGCACCGGTGAGCAGAGCACACGGTCCGGTCCGGCACTGGCAAGCGCCGCGCTGTTGTTGAATACCTGCACCACCACCGTATCGGTCGTGATACCGTTCGCACAGGGGCCATTGCTCACCGTCCACACGAACACGTTGTTGCCGATACCCAAGCTGTTCACCAAGGTGTTCGGGTTGTTTGCATCAACGATGTTGCCGCTACCACCTATCAAAGTCCATGTGCCCACGGCGGGTACGATCACGCTACTACCCGCCAGGTTCGTTTGCGTGGTCGGCGTACACAGTTCTTGATCCGGGCCGGCGTTCGCAACAGGGTTGTTCTGGTCGTAGATGAATATGGAGACCTGATCCGTGGTGATGCCGCACGCACCGTTGTCCACCGTCCACTGGAACACGTTGATGCCTACGGGCAAACCATTTATGGTGGTGTTCGGGTTGTTGTTGGCGGGAGTTCCACCACCGCTGATCAACGACCATGACCCCGTTGCAGGCGCGAACACCGCGAGAGCGCTCATGGTGGCGCTGCTGGTCGGTGTGCAGAACGATTGATCCGGGCCGGCGGCTGCCTGCTGGCTGAAACCGTTGAAGAGCGTCACCACGACTTGGTCGCTGGTGATCGGGTTCACGCAAGGCCCATTGCTCACTGTCCATACATAAGTATTGGGCCCGAGCGAAATGCCGCTTACGATAGTGTTCGGATCGGTGGGGTCCGCGAATATCCCGGTACCCGTTGCTACGGTCCATTGGCCGGTGGCAGGTCCGTTCAGCGCACTGCCTTGGAGCTGTGCGCTTGTAAGGGGTGTACACAGTTGGAAGTCAGGGCCCGCGTTCGCAACAGGGTTGGCCTGATCGAAAACGAATACGCTCATCAGGTCGGTCGTGAGACCATTAAGGCATGGGCCGTTATCCACGCTCCACTGGAACACGCTCGTACCCACGGTGAGGCCGGTGACCGTGGTGTTCGGATCGTTGGGGTTGGTGATGCTGCCCGAACCGCTCACGAGTGTCCAAGTACCTACCGCTGGGAAGATCACCACGCTGCCCGCAAGGGTGATGGTGTTCGGGAAAGTGGGTACGCAAATGCTCTGATCCGGTCCGGCCGAGGCATCCTCATTGTGCCCGGCGAACACACTGATCGTCATCTGATCGGTCGTCAAGCCGTTGAAGCACGACCCGTTGTCCACCGTCCATTGGTATACATGCACGCCGATGGGCAGGTCGGTGATATCCGTGGTCGGGTTGTTGGGATCAACCACGGTACCCCCTGCACCGCTGATCAATGTCCATGTGCCAACACCGGGCGAGATCACCGCACTGCCGGCCATGGTCACCGTGGTCACCGGTGTGCAGATCTCTTGGTCCGGCCCTGCATTGGCCGTGGGATTGGTGGCGTCGAAGAGTTCGATCGTTACCTGATCCGTTGTAGGAACCGCGGTACATGGCCCGTTGTCCACGGTCCACTGTAACACCACCGTTCCCACCGTCAAGCCGCTCACGTTGGAGAGCGGATCCGTTGGGTCATCGATCACGCAGGTTCCACTGATGATCGTCCACAGGCCCGTGGCCGGAGCGATCAACGAGCTGCCTGCAAGTGTGGTGGTGGATACAGGGGTGCAGAGTTCTTGGTCCGGACCAGCGTTCGCGATCGGCGTGTTCTGGTCGTACACGGTGATGCTGATCTCATCAACCGTGATCGGGTTGCTGCAGACACCATTGTTCAGTGTCCACGCGAACACGTTGACTCCCACTGGCAGGTTCGTTACCCCGGTGGTAGGCGAAGCAGGCGTGGTGATCGTACCGCCTCCACTCACCAAACTCCACTGGCCGGTACCCGGGAACACCGGCGCATTACCAGTCAATGTCGTGGTGCTGCTCGGCGTGCAGAGTTCCTGGTCCGGACCAGCATTGGCGTTGGGCGCGTTCTGGTCATAGACCCAGATCACCACGTTGTTGAAGGTGATCGCCCCTGGGCACGGCCCGTTGTTCACCGTCCAACGGAAAATGTTCTGCCCGATGGGCAGGTTGGTGACCGTGGTAGTGGGCGAGTTGGGGTTCGTGATGGTACCTCCACCGTTCTGCAAGGTCCACGTTCCGACAGCAGGAGCCACAGGTACATTGGCCGCCATCGTGGCAGTGGTAATGGTGTTACAGATGAACTGGTCAGGACCGGCATTGGCGTTCGGGCTGTTCGGATCGAAAACCACGATCGTTACTTGATCGCTGGTCACACCGTTGGCGCAAGCTCCGTTGTTCACCGTCCACTGGAAGATGTTGGTGCCCGTAGTAAGGCCCGTTACTCCTGTGATCGGTGCGTTGGGTGAGGTGATCGCGCCGCCGCCGCTTACCACGCTCCATACGCCGGTGGCCGGGAAGGTTGGTACGCTACCAGTGAGCGAACTCGATGTTGCGCAGATCTGTTGATCGGAGCCCGCATTGGCGTTGGGGCTGCTGGCCGAGAACACGGTTACCACCACATCGTCGAAGCTGCTCGGCGGTGCGCATGGCCCGTTGCTCACCGTCCAACGGAACGTGTGTACACCTACCGCCAAACCAGTGATCGTGGTGCTCGGGCTGCCGGGAGTGGTAATGGTTCCCGCACCGCCTTGCAACGTCCAAGTCCCAGTAGCGGGGAATGTCACCGCGCTGCCTTGCATGGTAACGGAAGTCGCGGGGGTGCAGATGCTGATGTCCGGACCCGCGTTGGCCAGAGGCTGGTTGTTGTTGAACACGGTCACGATCACATCGTCCTGCGTGTTACCGCAGGGACCGTTGTTGATCGTCCAACGGAAACGGTTGTTACCGACGCTCAGTCCGGAAACGGTCGTTGTGGGCGAGTTCGGAGCCGCGAATGAACCGGTGCCGTTGATAACGGTCCATGTGCCAACGGCCGGAGCCCCGGCGTTGTTCGCGGCCAACGTGGCGTTGTTCGTGGGCAAGCACAACTGCTGATCCGGGCCGGCATTGCTGGCAGGCTGCGTGGCATCGTACCGGGTAATGGTCACTTGGTCGCTCGCGGTGCCGCAGGTCTGGTAGTTCACATTCCATTGGAACACGTTCGCACCGATGGTGAGCCCGTTGACAACGGTGCCGGGATCACCGGCATTGACGAAGGTGCCCGTACCGCTGATCACGCTCCAGTTGTGCGGCGCTTGGCTGAAAGGCAACGTGGCTGCCAACGTTGCGCTGCTGGCACATACGCCTTGATCCGGGCCGGCGCTCACCGGAACGTTGGGCGGTGTAACGTTTACGGTGAATCCATAGGCGTTGGTACCCACCAATGGGCAGCCATTGTCTTGCGCGGTAACGGTGAAGAAGTTCTGCCCGATGTTGGCGTTGGTCGGCGTCCAGGTGAACGTACCCGTCTGGAAAGGCGCTCCGGTGGCAGTGAACGTTGCGCCCGGGATACCGTTGTTCCAAGTGAGCGTCACGTTGTCGCCATTGGGATCGGTACTGGTAATGATGAAAGACACGGGTGTGCCCGCACACACTTCAATGCTGTAGTTGTTGGTCCCATTCACGCCGCTGGCGCTGGGAGCTTGGCCGCTGCACGCGCGCACAACGAATTGGATGTCGCGCGTGATCGACCCGATCAACACCCCGTTGCGGTACTCGTTCACGCGGTACGATACCACCGCTACCTGCTGGATGCTCGGTATACAGGTAAGGGTACCGGTGACCGGGTTCAGGACCACGGCCCCTGCACCACCCGCATTGCGTATCGGCTGGCTGAGGCTGTAGTTCGTTTGGTAGGCGAGGTTCACGCCTGCGGCACCGCGCGCATTCACCAACGCGAAACTGAGAGAGTCACCATCGGCATCAACCGCACCCGGGTTGTAGCTGATGGGCTGGCCCACACAATAGAAAGGAGTGGGTGGCGTGAGGAACTCAGGCGAGTTGTCGCACGGTGCGACCGTGTTGCTCAATTGAGCCTCCAAGTACAACTCCTGCCCACCGGGGCTCACCAAGGAGGTGATCGCATTGTTGCGGCAACACAGATCCCAACGCAGTTGCCAGTCGCTGCAATTGGCGAAGGCAGAGAGGTTGATGGTAGCCGTGTAGGTGTAACGTTCGATACCGTAGGTACCCGATGCGCTGGAACAGCGATCCGTTTCGAACGAGCAGATCGGTGTGATCACCTGTACGCTCTGGAAAGTGAGGTTGCCGTTGAAGTTGGCACTGCATTGGGTGGACCTGATGTTGAACTGCAAGTCGGCGCCGCCCGTCGGGGCCGCAACGCCGTTGCAGTCGCGGTAAAAATTCAATGTCACCAAATAGAGGTCGTTGCCGATGCACTCATAGGTGAGTTCGCCGCCCATGGCGTGCGTGGCTTGGGCGCGCTGGGGCGCCAGCAGCGCAGCAAGAGCCAGCAGGAGAACGTTGAGGGTGGTGGGGATGCGCTGAACGAGTTCAGCGAGGCAGAGGCGTAGTTGTCCGATCATGGTACACTGTCCGATGTTCGGCCCATGTTCGGCGCTGCTGAAACAGCGCTTTGCACAGGCAGGGATCATATGGCAAGAACGATCGGCGAAAGAGTTCTTCCACCGGACCACGTAACGGAAAAGCCCGTTGAACGGCACTTTCCGGACGAGGCTGGGCAAAACTATCCCGACGCCTCCCGATGCACCGGTGTGCGCTGCGTACTTGTGAACACGGTTGCGTTAGCCCGAAATATTCGCTTGTCCTTGCGCCGCGCCGCGGTACGGAACAAGGTCGTTCAACAGCGCGAGCACCGATCGCTGTTTCAGCGGATGGACCAGGCCCGGCGCCACATCGGCTGCGGGTGCCAAGGCGAACGAACGCTCGTGCATGAGCGGATGCGGAACACGCAAAGCTGGTTCATCGATCACGCTGTCGCCGATCAATAGGATGTCGATGTCGATGGGACGTGAACCGTATCCGCTTCCCTCCTTCCGTGATCGCCCCAGCATTTTTTCAATGCGCAAACACTCGTCCATCAGCTGCGTCGGCGACCGCTCGGTCCGGAGCAAAACCGCCTTGTTCAGGAACAGGCGCTCATCCTCGAAGCCCCACGGCTCCGTCCAATGATCGCGGCTGACGGACAACACCTCTCCCACCCCGCTGCCCAACAAGCCAATGGCGCTCGATAGTGTTGCCAGCGGATCGCCGATGTTGCCGCCGAGGAGGAGCAATGCTTCCATTGACTTTCGTGACTTCCGGGGCAAGGTATCGTCTCAGCCGCGCTTGGGCTTCTTCGCCTTCGGGTAGGGCAACTTGGCCGCCATGCGCAGCAGCAGGTCCGGCAGCGAACGTTCCTCGGCGATCACGTTCTCCGGCACCAGGTAATAGTCCTTTGCACCCGGGAATGGCGCGGCATGCTCGCAGCATTTCTCCAAGACTGCGCTCTCCGCCATCATCTTCACAAAAAGCTGGTCGTCGCAGATCAGCCCCACCACCTTGCCATCCGCATACACCGCGAACTCACCGAACATCGGGTACACGCTGAACCGGTCCGCATGACCCAAGCGGGAAAGGATGAAGGCGGCTGTGTCCTTGCGCGTGGCCATGGCAGTGAGTGCTCGCAAAGTTGCGGCCATTACCGCCACGCACATGCGTTCACCTTTCTGCGGTTGGAAAGGCTGGAGTGAGCACCTCACTCCACCACGAACCGGCGCGCTTCCTCCCTACTGCCGAAGCGCAGCTTGCATTGGTACATACCTGCAGGTAGACCGTGCAGTTGCACCCGCTTCAGTTGGCTCCACTGGGCAATGCCTTCGCGGTAAATCACTTTGCCATCCATGGCCTGCACTTCCAGTGCGCCACTCTCCGCTTGCGGCGCGAACGTGATGGCGAAGGCCCCGTTGTTGGGGTTGGGGTAGAGCGAAATGTTCAGTTGCAAACCCGCTTCCACTATGCCTACCTCCAGACTATCGCAGATGCTGCCATCCAACGCGCCCAAGTGGTAGTTGGGGTGGTTGGGCAGGGAGTTGAACCAGTACGTTGGCAGATCGATACCGTGCTGCACGAGGTCGCAGGCTAACCCAAGACTATCGGGTTGGTTGATCACGTGCAATTTGAAGGTGCCGTTGCCAGTGCTGATATAGATCTTGCCATCTGGTGCCAATTG
>JBDTSG010000138.1:0-15804 GCA_039931265.1 Flavobacteriales bacterium | reverse complement strand
CGGCGTTGACCAGGGCCGTCGCGAGATCGTCGCCCGGCCTACTGTGCGCCTGCTCCCACAAGCGGCCGGCGAACATGAACATCTCGCCTGCCGCGGCGAGCCCATCGGCTTGCTGCACCGGCTTGCCATCCGGCTGCATCTCGGGATCGTCCATGCCGACCATACGGTTGCCGAGCACGTAGACACTGCGGCGATCATCCTCGGGCACGCCCATCATCTCGCAGATCGCGCGCAGCGGCAGCACGGCGGCAATTTCTTCGACGAAATCGCACTCGCCCTTCTCGATCACGTCGTTGATGATCTCTCTGACCATGGCCTTGATGCGGTGCTGGATGTCGTTGATGCGGCGCTCCGTGGTGCGCCCTTGGATGCGGTAGTGCGTGCAGAATTTCACTTCGTCCATACCGCACAACACGTCGGCCTTGGTCATCGCCAATTCCGTTATGCCATTGATCATCACCGCGTAGCGCAGCGCCGGGAGGTCCAGCCAACCGCAACGTCTCGGACGCCCCGTGGTACTGCCGAACTCACCACCTGCCTGGCGGATGCTCTCGCCAAGATCATTGTCCAACTCAGTGGGGAAGGGGCCACCGCCCACCCGCGTACTGTAGGCTTTGAAGATGCCGATGACCCTGCCGATGCGCGATGGCGCAACGCCGAGCCCCGTACAGGCGCCGGCCGAGATTGTGTTGCTGCTGGTAACGAACGGATACGTCCCGAAGTCGATGTCCAGCAATGTGCCCTGAGCCCCTTCTGCAAGCACATCGTGGCCGGCACGGAGTGTTTCGTCCATGAAGTGCTCGCTGTCCACCAAGGACAGTTCGCGGAGGCGCTTCACGGCATCCATCCATTCCTGTTCGTTGCCGGTTTCCACTCCGGTGCTGCCGTAAAGGGTCAGCAGCCGTTCGTGCTTTTTCTTCAGAACGCCATAGCGTTCGTTGAGGTCGCTGCGCTCAAGATCGCCCACACGCAAGCCGTTCCGACCGGTCTTGTCCATGTAGGTCGGTCCGATGCCTTTCAGCGTACTGCCGATCTTGCTCTTGCCTTTTTCCGCTTCGCTCGCAGCGTCCAAGACACGGTGGCTCGGAAGGATCAAATGTGCCCGGCGCCCAATGCGGAGGTTCTCCTTCACGTCGATCCCGATAGCGTTCAATGCATCCACTTCGCGCATGAAGATCACCGGGTCGATCACCACTCCGTTGCCAACGAGATTGACGATCCCCGGACGGAACACGCCGCTGGGGATCGTATGCAGCACATGCTTCCTGCCGTCGATGATCAAGGTGTGCCCTGCATTGGGGCCGCCTTGGAAACGCGCGACCACCTTGTAATGCGGGGTGATCGTATCAACGACCTTGCCTTTGCCCTCATCACCCCATTGGGCGCCGAGCAGCACGTCAACCTTTGCCATGTGTTTCATCCCGCCGCACGGCGGGTCGGGGATCAATTCAACGCGCTCATTTTCTCGACAGCATCGGTCTCTGATGGGAAGATGCTGAAGACCTGGTCGAGCTTGGTAACGATGAAGAGCGTCTTCACGCTGCTGCTCATGCGGCAGATGTACGTATCGCCACCCGCATTGCGTGTTTTGGTGAGCACACTGATCAGGATGTTCAATCCCGTGCTGTTCATGTACTGCAGGTCGTGCAGGTTCAGGATCACCTTGTTGTGGCCCTGCGATACCACATCGTCCAGCGTTGTCATTAACTGGTCGGCATGCACCTGGTCCATCAGGCGGCCGAACAGGTGGAAGATCTGGCAGCCTTCGCGCTCTTTAACGGTGATCTCGAAGGGTTGGACGCTGGTGCTCATGCAGTGAGTGCCGATCGGGCCGGCTGTTTGGTGTTTTTCTCCGCGCATTCGCGGCATTGGCCGTAAAGATGCAACGCATGACGATGCACGCGGAATCCGGTGACTTCCGCAACCGTAGCACTGATGCTTTGGATGCGCGGGTCGCAGAACTCGGTGACACGCTGGCAAGTGGTGCAGATCAGGTGATCGTGCTGGCGGTAGCTGTGGGCCTTCTCGAATTGGGCCTGCGCCTGCCCGAAGCGATGCCTCCGGACGAGGTCGCACTCCAGCAACAGATCCATGGTGTTGTAAAGCGTGGCGCGGCTTACACGGTAGTTCTTCCCCTTCATGCGGGTGTACAGCCGCTCGATGTCGAAGTGCCCATCGTGATCGTACACCTCGGAGAGAATGGCGAACCGCTCCGGGGTTTTGCGATGCCCGTGCTGCTCCAGGTATTCGCTGAAGAGCCGCTTCACATTATCCTTCGTTTCGGCAGGGACCATTTCGGGGGTGAAAGTACGCTCGGCGATCGTCAGTGATCCACCCGCTCCACACTGCGCACACCTTCAACGCCGCGCAATTTCTCGATCAACTGGTTCAAGTGGTCCGTATCCTGCACATAGGCCATCACCTTACCTTCGAAAATGCCATCGTTGCTCTCAAAACCGATGGAGCGCATGTTCACGTTGTGCTCACCGCTGATGATCGTGGTGATGTTCAGCACGATCCCCGCGCTGTCGATGCCGCTGAACTTGATGCCGGCGAGGAATTCCATCTGGTCCTTGCCTTTCCACCTGGCCTTCACGATCCTGTAGGCGAAGTTGCTCATGAGCTGCACGGCGTTCGGGCAGCTCACACGGTGCACCTTGATGCCATCGTGCTGGGTGATGAAGCCGAACACGTCATCGCCGGGGATGGGGTTGCAGCATTTGCTGAGTTGATAGTCGATGCGTTGCAGGTGATCACCCAGCAGCAAGGCGCTGCCTTGCGCTCCGCGTATCTCGGCTACAACATCTTCCAGTGGACGCTCGTCGCCATGGGGCTGAAACACGGGCAGCTCCAAACGTCCCTTCGCATCGACGGTGGGCTTCAGTATGTCCAGATCGTACTTCCCGCGTGCCACATGCCAGTAGAGGTCTGTTTCCGATGCCACGCGGTAGTGGGCCATGAGCGCTGCGATGTTCTTTTCACCCGGTTTCACTCCCCATTCCCGCATGTGCTCTTCCACGCTTTCCCGACCGACGCCGGCCATTTTCTTCTTTTGCTCGCGCAGATTCTGCTTGATCCGGCTGCGGGCCTTGGCCGTCACCACGTAATTGAGCCAGTCCTCCTTCGGTTGTTGTTTCTTGCTGGTGATGATCTCGATCTGGTCCCCATTGCGCAACGCATGGCTGAGGGGAACGAGCGTGTGGTTCACCTTGGCTCCGATGCACTGGCGGCCCAAGTCCGTGTGGATGTCGAAGGCGAAATCGAGGGCCGTGCTGCCTGAGGGCAAGGTGCGCATCTCACCTTTGGGCGTGAAGGCCACGATCTCCTCGCTGAACAGGTTCAGTTTGAAGTCGTTCACGAAATCCACTGCACTGCTCCCGGGATCTTCCAGCGCCTCGCGGATGCGGTCGATCCACGCGTCCATGGCGTTCTGCTTCTCGTCCGTGTCTTTGTAGCGCCAGTGGGCGGCGTAGCCCATTTCGGCCACTTCGTCCATCCGTCGGCTGCGTATCTGCACTTCCACCCAACGGCCTCCCGGGCTCATCACCGTGGTGTGCAGGCTTTCGTAGCCGTTGGCCTTGGGCAGGCTGATCCAATCACGCAGTCGGTCGGGGTTGGGCTGGTAGTAGTCGGTAACGATCGAATACACTTTCCAACAATCGGCTTTCTCCAATTCGGGTCGGCTGTCCACGATGATCCGGATGGCGAACACATCGTACACCTCCTCGAAGCTCACACCCTTCTTCTGCATCTTGTTCCAGATGCTGTGCACGCTCTTGGGCCGGCCCTTCACCTCGTAGCCGAATCCTTCTCTCTCCAACGCGGCGCCGATCGGCAATGCGAACCGGCTGATGAAACGCTTCCGCACGGGTTCGCTCTTTTTCAGCTTGGTGCTGATCTCTTCGAACACTTCGGGTTCCTTGTACTTGAGCGCGAGGTCCTCCAGTTCGTTTTTGATGTTGTACAGCCCGAGGCGGTGCGCCAGGGGCGCGTAGAGGAACAGCGTTTCGCTGGCGATCTTCAACTGCTTGTCGCGCGTCAAACTGTCCAGGGTGCGCATATTATGCAGACGATCGGCCAGTTTGATCAGGATGACCCGCACGTCCTGCGCCATGCTCAAGAGCACCTTTCGGAAGTTCTCGGCCTGGTGACTGTCCGTTACGTTGAGGCCGCTGATCTTGGTAAGGCCATCGATGATCGTCGCTTCGGTGGGCCCGAAGAGTTCCTTCACGTCATCCAGGGTGAGGTCGGTGTCCTCGACTGTATCGTGCAGCAATGCGCACAATACGCTCGTGGGCCCGAGGCCGATCTCCTCCGCGCAGATCCTTGCTACCGCAATGGGATGGTAGATGTAAGGCTCGCCGCTCTTGCGACGCTGATCTTTGTGAGCCTCCAGCGCAATGTTGAACGCCTTGCGGATCCTGCGGATCCCATCGGCATTGCGTTCGCCTTTGAGCGACCGCAAAAGGCCGCGATAGCGGGAGAGGATCTCCTGCTTCTCGCGCTCCAAGTCGATGCCCGGTGGTGGTGCTGCTCCCACTTTGTTCATTCCTTACAAAGTAACGCTGCTCTGCGGCGCATCACAATGCTGGCAGCACCTTGGACTTCACTTCGCCAAAGCCGATACGGACGCCATCGCGCTCCGCATGGCCGCGCAGCACGACTGTATCCCCGTCCTCGATGAACTTCCGTTCTCCTCCACCATCCAGCTTCACAGGCTTGGTGCCTTTCCAAGCCAGTTCCAGCATGCTGCCGTAGCTATCCGGTGTGTCGCCACTGATGGTGCCGCTCGCCATCAGATCGCCAGGACGCACATTGCAGCCGTTAACAGTATGATGGGCGAGTTGTTGGGCCATGTTCCAATAGAGGTGCTTGTGATTGCTGCGCGAAACAATGGTCTCTTTCCCGCCGGGCGGAATGATGCCCGCTTCAAGGTCGATGTCGAAGTGTTTGTTGCCTTCGTACTGGAGATAGGGCAACACCGGCGGGACCTGCTTCGGACCTAGCACGCGGAACGGCTCCAGCGCATCCAGTGTCACGATCCAAGGCGACATCGACGAAGCGAAGTTCTTCCCGAGGAAAGGACCGAGCGGCACATACTCCCAAGCTTGGATATCGCGCGCGCTCCAATCGTTGAAGAGCACCAACCCGTAGATGTGGTCCTCGGCTTCTGCCGTGGTGATGCGCTGCCCAAGTGGTTTGCCGCTGTAAGTGATGAAGCCGACCTCCAGTTCGAAATCGAGTTGACGTGTTGGCCCGAACACCGGCGCGGCTTCGGGGTTGGGTTTGAACTGACCGCATGGCCGGTGAAAGTCAACGCCGCTTGGTATAATGCTCGAAGCCCGGCCATGGTAGCCCACGGGTAAGTGAAGCCAATTCGGGAGAAGGGCGTTGGCCGGATCGCGGAACATGCAACCAACGTTGTAGGCGTGCTGTCGGCTGCTGTAGAAATCGGTGTAGTCACCGATGTTGACCGGTAAGTGCATGACCACATCCCCAACGGGTAGCAGGGCTTTTGTTCGGATCGCCGCATCGTCTTGCAGTTCTCGGTTTTCGGCGCCCAGCAGAGCGATCAATCGTTGGCGCAATTCGCGCACCCGTGCGGCGCCGTGCTTGAGCAAGCGGTTCAAGGCGGTCTCCATCAACGTGGCGCGGTCGATGTCCACGCCTGTGAGCAGGTCGCTATCCGCGAGGACGAAGAGGTCCACCACCGTGTCGCCGACACGCGTACCGAGGCGCATGGGCCTGCCCGGCGCAGAGAAAACGCCGAAGGGGATGTTCTGGATCGGGAAGTCGCTATCGGCAGGAACATCGATCCAACTGCGCAGTGCAGGATCGTTGGCGGGTATCTTGGTCGAGGACATGGCCCAAAGGTCTTCCTTCCAACAGCATCTTCGCGCATGAGCGCACCACGCGGCCTTGTGCGCTGGTTGATGGCCGCAGTGGTTGCCGGTCATACGCTGTTGCTCGCGGCCTACACTTTTCCGTCCGGGTGGGTCCCACTGCGCCTGCGCTACTGGTCGCAGGCATATGCCCGCGTGCTGTTCCATCAGGATTGGCGGCTCTTTGCTCCGGACCCGCCTGAATGCGGTTGTGCTTTGCAGGTGCGCCTTGCGCCCGACGGCCCTTGGACCGATCTGAACAGTGTCCGTGCTGATCCGATCTGGCAGCGGATGTGCGCTAACGCCTGCCGATATGCGGAAGCGGGGATCCCAGCGGGTGCTTCAAGAGTGGAAGTCCCATTGGCTCTCAGCGTCTCTCTTGAGCGCATGTTGGAAGCACTTCCCAAGAGTGATGCGCCGCTTGTGAGAATGCAGCGCACCTGCGGTGATATGCAGTATGTGGTGATCGAACCCGGACCGCGGCGATGAAGAACATCGTTCGCCTTTTCCATTTCTGCATCAACGGATGGCTGATCGGATATCTTCTGGCTATGCTGGCTTTGGGCAACGAAGCATGGTTGAGCGGACCTGTCAGTGCGTTCAAGCAGGAGAGCCCTCTTCACGCGCTCGATGTTGTCGTGCAGGTTCTTGGTCCGATAGCCTGCACGATGCTCAGCGTGGCGCTGGTGCTTCTTGCCGTATGGATGATGAAAGAGCCCCGTTGGTGGCTCGGTCTCTTGATCTGGTTTCTGTTCCGCATCATCACGCACCGCATGTGGCTGGCCAGCAACGGAGGCATCCAATTGATGGAGAACCTCCTCTTTTGGTCTCCGTTCATACATCTCTCCGCATCCGGCAAGCCGCTGCTTGTTGCAGTGGGTCGTTCGGCTTTTTGGATCGGGCGCCTACAGTTGCTGCTCGCTTACGCAGCGGCAGCAGCGCACAAGTTCACCGGAACTACTTGGTTGGACGGTAGCGCAATGACGCTCGTAGCCTCCGACCCCGGTTTCCACTTGGAATGGCTGTTGGAATGGCCTAGCGCGTGCGTGGTCCTCACTTATTCAACCCTTGCCTTCATGGCACTGTTCCCGCTTGCAGTCTGGTGGGGACCTGCACGGCGCGTCTGGCTTTCCTTCGGTGCTCTGTTCCACCTGTCCACCGCTGTGTTCATGGGGATCCCGCAAATGGGCTTCGCTTTCATCGCGGGTTATTCACTCTGGCTGAGTGAAGAGGAAGCTACAGCGATCCTTCTGCGCATGAAACGGATGTGGATGCGTGCAATGCCCCGCCGCGCCCAAGTAGCCTGATCCACCCTACCCGCGCTTGGCTTTTTTCGGGCCTTCGATCACCGTGCTCACGGCGCTGAAGGCGTGGCGTTCGCTGGCCGGAACACCTTTCGCTTCGGTCGGTGGTTCGTGCAGCAAAACCTCCGGGAACAACTTGGTTTTCTCCGCGACCTGTCCGGGCTGGGGGAAGTCCCTTGCCCATTCCTTGTGGTTGTAAACGCACACGGGCAAGCAGATGCTACAGTAGTTGTGTGTTGCGAAATAGGGGAAGCACTTGCCTGTGTCCACCTGATAGCGATCGTTACCCAAATGGTCCTTGCCCGCAGCAGGGCTCCGGTGGTCGGGGATCGCTTTCGCCGGGCAATAGATCCGGCATGCTTTGCAACTATCGCAGAACGCGGCAATGCCCGCATCGATCGGTTTGTCGAGGGCCATGGGTATGGACGTGATCACACTGCCCATGCGGAACAGTGGCCCCAACGCTGGGTTGATGATGGAGCCATGGCGGCCGAGTTCGCCGAAACCGGCTTTCAAGCCGATGGGAACATGGAGCAGGTCGCTATCGCCGATCGGGTGTTCCACAGCGCAGGAATACCCCAGCGAACGCACCCATGCTGCCAGCTTGATCACGGTTTCTCCCAGTGTCCAGTAGATGCGTAGGCATTCCACGGCACTGGCGTGCGAAGGCACCACTTGGAATTCCGTCCAACGCATGCGCTGGCCCACAGCGATCGCATGCGACTCGTTCACTGATCGGCCCCGGTAGATATCGCTCGGCTCGATCAAGCATATCCCAACGATGTCCGCGCCGAATTCCTTCGCCTTCGCTTTCACGGCCGCGCTGGCTTCTTCCTCGCTGACAAAAACATGGCGCTCTGGCGCGATGGGTCCATCGAACCGGTTGTACTGGTCGTCATGGATCGCCTTCAGGTATTCGTTCACCTCGGCAATGCTGATGGAACGTCCACCTACGGCCGCATACCAATGGTCCCACGAGAACGCCGGTGGAGAATCCAGTGCTGCCTGCATTGACATGGTTGCCAAGCTATGACCATGGCCGATCCCCAATGCGCAAACGGGATAGCCCCTATCCTTGCTTCATGCCGAAGGTGATGGTAACTGTGCGGACGGGGGTGGGGGTACTCTTGCTTTCCCTGTGCGCGTGCGTGATCCGGAACCCCGGTAAGTACTACACTGCAGCACAGGCCAAGAAACCATACGATGCGGTCATCGTGCCGGGTGTGCCATTCAACGGAACATCGTGGGACAGCACCATGAAGCTGCGCGTGCACTGGGCCGTGCATCTTTACAACGAGGGTGTAACGCACAACATCATCTTCAGTGGCGCCGCTGTTTACACGCCGTTCGTTGAAGCCAAGATCATGAGCTTGTACGCTCAGCAACTCGGGGTGCCGGAGGAGCATTGCTTCCTGGACACCATCGCGGAGCACAGCACCGAGAACATTTTCTACGGTTGGAAGCGCGGGCGCGACCTCGGCTTCACGCGTATCGCCCTTGCCACCGATGTTTTCCAGACCAAGATGACGAAATCGTTCGGTAAGAAAATGCGGAGGAAACTCGGCGCCCAAGTGGACATGGTGCCGGTGGTATGGGATACCCGCAAAGGCAACCTCGGACTTACCACACCAACCATCAACCCCACAACGGCACGGGTCGACAACTTTGTTTCCATCATGGACCGCAAAGGATTCTGGGAACGTTTCCGCGGAACCCTTGGCAAAGACGTGGATTGGAAGGCGCCCTGAGCAGGATCCCCACGGACACGAGGCTTTCCCTCTACGACCCCACCGATCGAACTGGGCGGAAAAGGCAAGCAAGCGAGCATGGCATTCTATTGCCTCGGCCGAGCGCGGTTCGTTTCCTTCAAATCTTCAATGATCGGCAGCACCATTTGGCTGCCGGCTTCGGTTACTGTCAAGCGGCCATCCTTCTTCACCTTGATGATGAACACTTGATCATCCGTTCTGTACGTATCCAGAGAGAGCAGTTGAGTTTCACCCGATGCGGAACGCACCTCCAGCACAAGGGGATCCAATTGCATCTCCGGAGTAAACTCGTGGAATTCTCCCGGGTTCAGGGCCGCCAGAAGGCTGTCGCCCAATTGTACGTGCACGGGTTGGTCCGCCAGGCTTTTGTCGGAGCACAACAGATAGTGCCTGCTTGTAACAACATTCGGCGCAGCGATGATGCCGGTCATCCCAAGCCTGCCAGTGAGCAGATCCATGCGCATGGCCAAGTTCTCGGCATGGTTCCGTGGGCCAGGACCGAAGGGAATGCCACCACCCATGCCCCCGGCGAAGGGCGCCCCCAACGGTCCGAACATGAACATGCTACCCCCTTTCGCAAAGGCCAGCTGCTCCCGCTCAGCCTCGGGGTTCGGCAGTACGGTGGTGAATCGGTCACCTTCTCGCATCAGCTCGATGAAGTAGCTGCCAACGTTCACGTAGCTCCGTGCGCCATCGGAGAATCCCCAAAGCATGTCCGGCGCCGAGGCGTCGGCAAGGTTCAAGCGGGCGCGCCTTGGGTTTCCGTTGCCGGTGCGCAACGGTGCAATGAAGAATTCAACAGTAGTGTCAGGAACGTTGGCGCGGAACTGTTGGAACGATCGGTAAAGCCCCCGGCACGGTGCGGGGTCCCGCATGATCGGCAACCTGAAGGCACTGTCCGGAGTGCGCGATGCGTTCAGTGCCACCGGCTCATTGGTCCATGTACCGGTGGTCAAGGCCGACCAGCATCCCTGGAAGAGGTCCTCCAAACAGGCTGATAGCAATTCTTCCAGACCATGGGGATCGTTCATCGCCGGATCCGTAAGGCATGTGCCCTGCTCGTACACCCTGTACCAACCGTCTTCCTTCTGGACCAGGAATTCCAGATGCACCGCGCATGATCCGACCTCTTCTTGGTTGCTCCTGATCTCCTCCAAACGAAGAGCGTTCACCTTCACCGTTACATGGTGCAAAGAACCCACGCTCTGGAGGCTCCTGTTCATCAGGTCGCCCAACGCAGTAGCGGTCGGTTGGTCGAAGAACACGTCATCCGCGCTGGGTGAAAGTCCAACGCGCGAAGCGCCTATGGCTGCCGCCGGACCGAAGCCGAGCATCACCGTGTCCACGCGCATGTCCACATCCCGCAGATCCAAACGCAGTGTATGAATGTCGAGTGTGTGTTGCGCGAAGGCGATGGAGGCGCAACAGAAAAGCACAATCGCGAACTGAGGCCGCATAACAAGAACGAATGTATGCGCGCCGGTTGCGTTCCGTCTCACTTGCACAAACGGAATTGCGCCCCGAGCACGGTACACCACTCAACGTACCAGAAGTGCTGGCTGGCGCGATCGGCGTCATCGCCCGTGGTGAGCACATCGAGCAGATCGATATAGCCGCCACGCACAGCACTGCGCAGGAACATCGTCTTGAAGATCGTGATGTGCAGGCCGCCCTGCGCACCTGCACCCCAGCCGGCAACATGGAAGTTGTTGTTCAGCCCCTCGCCGAAAAGGCGCACATCGCTGCGCGGCACCACCATGCCAGCATGCGCGCCCAAGAACACGTCGAGTGCGTGGCGTTCGTTCCGGTGGTGCCAAAGACGGTCGTAATGATCCGCATCAACACTTATGAGGTTGAGCCCATCGGTATGCTCGTACCGGAGGAAGTCGTCGGTTAGCGTTACTTCCTGCGTGCCGTAATAACCTCCTGTTTCTCCCGTGCCTGTGGGGCGCGCATAACCGTCCATGCGCACCTTCTGGTTCTGGTCCGCCACGTACTTCATGTGGTCCATTCCCACCGATAGGCTCCAGTGTTCGCGGAACCGGTAACCGATGCGGAAGTTGTACTGCGGTATGGAGAGCGTGGACGGTGAGAAATAGGTCTTCGCGTCGAAGTCCACAGGCCGATCGTGCGCGCGCACGTCGCGCAAGGTGAACTCGTGGTCATCGCCGGTGAAGCGGATATCGCTCGTGGTGTACCACGCCCTGTTGTAGCCCCAATAGAGGAACCACTGCCCTTTTGCCGAAGGTCCTGTCCTCTTTGGCGTATCCTGCGCCGGAACGGAACAGGGCAGTAACACCAGCGCGATCAGCACACAGCGGATGTTCACCATGCGAACAGCGGACGCAAACGCATCATGCCGCCCACTTGAAAACGCACGCGGTCCAGTTCGGCCGGTGCGTCCGCGTTCATCAGGGCGGTGTCGATGAGCTGCGCCACTTGGGCGCATTCCACTTCCTTCAATCCACGCGATGTTACCGCTGGTGTGCCGATGCGGATGCCGCTGGTCACGAAAGGGCTTTGCGTATCGAAGGGCACCATGTTCTTGTTCACCGTGATCCCAGCGGTTCCAAGGGCAAGTTCAGCTGCCTTGCCGGTGATGTCCTTGTTGCGCAGATCGATCAACATGCAGTGGTTATCGGTGCCCCCGCTAACGATATCGTAGCCCTTCGCCATGAGCGCTTTGGCGATCGCTTTCGCATTCGCGATCACTTGCTTGTTGTAGGCTATGAACTTGGGGTCGAGCGCTTCTCCGAAAGCCACGGCCTTTGCTGCGATCACATGTTCCAAGGGACCGCCCTGTGTGCCGGGGAACACCGCACCGTCCAGGACCGCGCTCATTTTCCGCACTTCGCCCTTGGGTGTTTTAAGGCCCCATGGATTGTCGAAGTCCTTGCCCATCATGATCAGGCCGCCTCGTGGGCCACGAAGTGTTTTGTGGGTCGTGGTGGTAACGATGTGGCAATGGGGCAGCGGGTCGTTGAGCAGCTTTGCGGCAATGAGGCCGGCCGGGTGGCTCACATCGGCCAAGAGCAACGCGCCCACCTCATCGGCTATGGCACGGAAGCGCACGTAATCCCAATCGCGGCTGTAGGCGCTGGCACCGCAAATAATGAGCTTCGGTTTTTCCCGACGCGCGGTTTCGGCCACCACGTCCATGTCCACGCGGCCGGTTTCCTTGTTCACGCCATAGAAGGTAGCGTGGTACAATTTGCCGCTGAAGTTCACGGGGCTGCCATGGGTAAGATGCCCCCCGTGGCTCAGATCGAAGCCCAGGATCGTATCACCCGGTTTCAAGCAACCGAGCATAACGCTCGCGTTGGCTTGTGCGCCGCTGTGCGGTTGCACGTTGGCCCATGCCGCACCGAATAGCTTTTTCACGCGATCGATCGCGATGTTCTCCACTTGGTCCACGAACTCGCAACCACCGTAATAGCGCTTACCGGGAAGGCCCTCCGCGTATTTGTTCGTGAGCACACTGCCCATGGCGGCCAGCACTTGGTTGCTCACATAGTTCTCGCTGGCGATCAGCTCAAGGCCATTGGTCTGGCGCAACCGCTCGCGCTCGATCAGGTCGAATATGGCGGCATCGGGGTGAACGATAGCTGGAGTGGTCGTGGTGGTCTCTTCCATGGTGGGCCGAATGTAGGATCGCTCGCGCTAGCGCGGAAGCAGGTGTGCAACCTACCGCCCCAACGCCTTGCCCGCCAGCAGCACCAGCATCACTATGGGATACTGGAGCATGTGCAAGAGCTTCACGCTAACATCGGCCAGCGGCGGAAGCCAACCTGAAAGGAAGTTGAGCAGCAGTGCACAAGCGGCCACCGCAACAACGGCGAGCACCATGGGCCGGGCATACCGCATGTGTCCGAAAAGCAGGCGGGCCATAAGGACGCCGAGACAGGTCATGACGACGACGTAGCCAACAGCGAGCGACCATTTGAAGGCGATGAGCCGACCGAGCGACCAGCCCTGCGTCCACCCTTGGAAGATCGAGTGCGCGTAGGAAAATTCCGTGGCCCGCTGCACATGGTCCAGTTGGTAGTTGAGGTTCAGGAAAAGGAACTCGCGCAATGCGCCGAGCGCAACGGCCGTGCCCAGCAGAACAATGATGGCGAGGGTACGCTTCATCAGGCTGCCGGTGAGGCCCTGCCATTGAAGCGTTTCACCCAGAGCCACCACAAAAGGAACACCCAACCGTAGACCACCAGGTAGAAAACGTAGTCATGATTGAAGGTGAGCCACTCATAGTTGTAGGTGACGATGATCGAGAGTGTCGCTACGCGCACAGCATTGATCAAATGGATGCTGAGAAGCCCGGCCAGCAGGAACCAACTCCTTTGTTTCCATGATCCCGGATAGGCAACGATGAACACCGCGAACACGGCCATTACCATAACGCCGTTGCACGGGTCGCCGATCCAAAGCGGATGACCACCCTGAACGCCGATGGTGCGGTAGTGCTCAGGATCCGGTTCCGGGAGCAACTCGAACCCGAGCACTTTGAGCAACAGCCCGGAGACCGAGATCAAGTTACCGATCACAGCACGGTCCACCCATACTGCGGGATGCACCACCAGGTAATAGAGCAGCAGCCACGCAACAAAAAGGACGAGACCGACGAAGAGGAAGCGGAGGAGCGGATCCTTCTTCACCACCGCCAAGGTGGGAAGCGCCGGCATCAGCGCGTGCCCTTGAGCTGGCGGCGCAAGTTGAGCGCCATCTTACCACCGAACAATGCACCGGCGGCAGCCAGCAACGTGATACCACCATCGATCGGAATGCACGGGGGTGGCCAGCAGGGTGGGGGGCCACCAACAGGGGGGCCTCCTTGCGCCAACAGACCTCCAACGGCAGGTACAACCAACGTTAAGAGCAGGAGAGTGAAGCGTAAAGACAACCGCATGTTCTATCGAGCAGGGTCAGGATACAGGAGCGGCCAAAAGTAGGAGAATTGTAATGCGGGATCCAAGCGGGCAGTGATCGTTCATCAACACGATCCGACGGGAGGTGCGATACCCACGACCGGCACAGGTCGCAGGTGGTCAAGCCACGTTCGCCGGGCCTATATTCGCGCCCGCTTTTTCCGGTTCTGCCCACCAGGGTTGCACCGCAGCGGACCCACAGATGGCAGCAGCGAAGGCCCCCGGCAAGGGAGGTGTTATCGACGTCAACGACCTGCGCTTCTTCCTGCGCATCGTGCAGAAGAACTGGTACTTGGTGGTACTGGCCGTCGCCTTGTCGGCTGTGCTCAGCGCGCTTTACAGCTACAAACTGCCCGAGGTTTACGGCGCCAGCACCCAGATCCTTTTGAAGGACCGTGAGGTGTTCAACTACCAGAGCCAGATCTACCAGAACATCGGATACATCGCCGCTTATGGCGATATCGTCAACCAGAAGCGGGTGCTCACCAGCTACGACATGATCGATGAGACGCTGGACAAGCTCGACTTCGATGTGAGCTACTACATCCTAGGTCGCCTCAAGACCACGGAGAAGTACCACGAGCTTCCTTTTGAAGTGGATGCGGTACCGCTGGACAAGAGCCTTTACGAGAAACCCATCGACCTGAAGATCGTTGATGCCGAAACCTTCACCATCACTTACGATGCGGGCAAGGCCGGCCCTGTGAGCTATACGCTGCCCTTCGATCGCGACACCAGCGCGGGCAACGATATCCGTCTGAAGGTGCGCCGCGTGAAGCAGATCACCCCCGAGGGCTTGGCCTCGTTGGCCGATGGCGATTACCAATTCGTGCTGCATAGCCGCCCATGGCTGGTGAACAAGTACAAGAGCAGCATGGAGGTGGAAAACCTCGAGTACACCAGCATCCTTGAACTCAAGGTGGAGGATGAAAAGGCCGAGCGCGCCAAACTCTTCTTGGACAGCCTCAGCGATGTGTACATCCGTTATACGCTGAAGAGCGAGTTCGATATCAACGACAACACCATGAAGTACATCGACCGGCAGCTCGATGAGGTGACCGTGATCCTGAACAGGTTCGAGGACGACTTGCAGAACTATAAGGAGGGCAAGAACATCCTTGACCTCGGCCGCGAGGAAGACCGCTACTTCGATCAACTGGTGAACTTCGACAACAACCGCCGGCAGTATGAGCTGATGATCGAGAGCCTCAACTCGTTGGAGGAATATGTGCTCAACATCGGCGACGAAGAGTTGTTGCCGCCCAGTTTCTATATCCTGCAAGGCGATCTTTTCCTCACCTCCAGTGTCAGTGAACTGTACACCATGCAGATGAGCCGGAACCGTATGCTGCAGGATGCGACACCCGAGAACCAGGCCATCGGAAAGCTGGATCAGACCATCGGCCTGACCCGGAACAACCTGCTCACCTATATCCGGAACGATCGCAAAGCCATCGAAGACAAGATCGGCGACGTGAAAACGCAGATCGATGACTACGAGGGCCTGATCCGCCGCATTCCGCAAAGCCAGCGGGACATCCTCAACATCGACCGCAAGGTGCAAGTGAACGAGAAGCTGTACATCTTCTTGTTGGAGAAGAGGGCCAACACCGTGATCGCCAAGGCAGGTATCATCCCTCAGACAAAGGTGATCGAACGCGCACGCGGGCTTGGCGTGGTGCGGCCCGATAAACTGGGCATCCTCTATTCCTTCATCGTTGGTGGTCTCATACTCTCGTTGATCGTGGTCTTCATACGGGTCATGTTCTATGACCGCATCGAGAACGCGGACCAGCTGCGTGCAATGACACAGACGCCCGTTTTCGGCGAGATCATCGCCAGCGAGAAGGCGGAGGAGAACTATGTCGTTGTGGACAGCGATCCCAAGTCGGCGATCACCGAGAGCTTCCGAACCGTGCGCACC
>JBDTSG010000137.1:0-3448 GCA_039931265.1 Flavobacteriales bacterium | reverse complement strand
GTATCTCCACCAATTCGCAACGTTCAAGAAAGTGTTGCACCTGCAGCAAGTGGCCGGGGTCGGCACCGTGGTAAACCATGGCCTCCATGCGCACCATGGTGCTGGCCACCACATCCGAACCCTTCAGCAATTGGCCCAGGTCCTTCGCCCCGCCGAGTATGTACAGCAGGATGTTCGTGTCGATGGCGACGCGCTCATTCCTCATCGCGCATCGCCCGTTGGAATTTCACCGGGTCGGTGTGCAGCGGTGCCGTGCCCACCAGGTCGCTGAAGTCGGCACCGGGCTTCCTGCGCGATCGCTTGCTGGCGTTCTTCAGTATGGCGCTCGCACGGCGCTTGGTGGTGCGTTTGGTCACGATGTGTACCATGGCGTTGGCTGTGGTCCAAAGATAACGGACACCTGCACTACCTACTTCCACTCACGCAACATCCGGTACTCCCACGCCATCATCGCGCAGGGTGTGGCAGAAGTTCCAGACTTTGTTTACGATGGCGGTGGAGGTCATGTGCTTGAGGGCAAACGCTTAAATAAGATACGGCCTGATCATCAGGTGGTTTCGGGTGCCTAGGGATGGAAGCGGGGCTACTCGATTAAATGAACTCATGCGAAGAGCGCTTTTCAGAATTCGAGTTTCATCTGATCACGACGGCGCGGGTAGAACACACCAATGATGACGAACGGGTTGGGTGCGTTCTTCGCGTGGAACTCAAGCGTGGTTCCCAGAAAGAGCGTGATGTCGCATTTGCCCAGGAACTCCTCCTCGTACTTCATGCGCACTAGTCGCAGTGCTTCCTGTTCGTTGTTGCCGCTGCGGGCCATACAATGCCAGTACAGCGCGCCGATCTCCCAATCCTCGATCATCAGCTTGCGCACCTTGCCGGTCTCGTCCTCGAACCGGTAGCTGAACTTCCATGGGATCTTCCGGATCAGGTCCTTGGGCTCCACTTGGTCGTCCGGCGAGAAGAGGATCGTTTGCTTGCGCAGCTCGCGATACATCGGATCCCAATCCTCGTTGCTCGCTTCGATCACCAGATCGATGATGCGCTTGGGTTTGTACGCCGCGAGCGAAACCGACTTCGGCGGCTTGCTGTCCGCGAGCAGTTCGGCCATGCTCGTGTACACCTTCTTCAAACAGGCGTCCTTGCGCGCGGCCCAATCGTTCGCGGTGTCCAAATGGTCCAGCACCTTCAGGTCACTGAAATCCTTGTGCTTGGGTGAATGGCTCTCCGGCCTGAAGTCCTTTGTGCGCCGCTCCAACTCAAGTTCCACCAACGTGTATTTCAGGCTCTCCTTGAACTTGCGCGTCTTCAGGTCCATCAACAGACCCAGCGGCACCGGATAGATCCGGATCCACTCGCCGTTCTCCAGAATGCCCGCCGTGCATACGAGTTCATCGTAGCTCTTCGAGGGCAACGGATAGGTGGTTACCGTGAGCAGGACCTTGCGGCGCATGCCCTAAAGATGGTACACCGGGAGCTTCTCCGCACTCAGCCCTGCCAGCGAATCGGCGAGGTGCGAACGATGGCAGCAATTCGGATCCGCTTCGAAACACATGATCGCCACGCGATGCTCCATCTGCACATCGAAGAGCAGGTTCTCCTGCTCGTACACCACTTCGGGCAGGTAGCGCTTCGCATACTCCAGGAACAAGGTGCGGTATGCTTCGGGGCCATTCAGTTCCTGCCGCTTCTCCGAAGCGATGCCCAAAGCAGGGCGATGCAAATACCGGATGCCAGCGCTCTTGCAATAGTGCTCCAACTGCTTCCGGCTGTAGCCGTACTTCATGCTCAGCGCATTGCGGCGCACATCGCACAGCAATGTGATGCCCGCGGCCAGAAGCTTGTTCAGGAACGCGTCGATATCCAGCCCCTCGTAGCCGATGGTGTAGAGGCCCGGTGCCGAAGGCTTCGGCTTGGTGGCTTCCACGGCTTGTAGTTCTTCGCGGCTCAGGAGGTCGGCGGCCATCTCGCTGCGCACAGCGGTCTGCGGCAGCAGGCGGTAGCTCTCGTGTACGATGTCCCGTGTGTTCCACGTGGCATAGCGCTGCACCGTGCGCTCTATGCGCGACCGGTCATCGGCGCTCAGCACTGCAAAGTGGTCGGTGGGGTCTTTCAGTTGCCACTGGCGCTCCTCCTGGGCCAACAGACCATGCGCTATCAGGGCACGTAGGTCTTTGGTGGCTTGGAAGCTGTATGCCCCGAACTTGTAGGGCACGAAACTGAAGAGCGCCTCTGGCCTATCCTTCAAAGCCAACAGCAGCAACTTCATCAGCCGAAGCCGGTCCAGGGTGTCGCCATGGGCGCGCAGCAAGGCAAGGATGAAGCGACGGCGGTAATACACGGGGCGAAGTTACCAGCACCAAGAAAGTTCTCGTGGCACAGCTCTTCTCATTGCGAACGGAACATAGTGGACGACCACTATACTCCGTGTGCCGTAAATGTCCGATTCGCACATCTACTGCACTTCGGATATAGTGCCTCACAACCCCTCATACCACCCCCTGGTCTTCGCTATGCCGTCCTTCAGGCGCACATCGGGGTTCTTCCACGTAATGATTGCCCACCGGAAAGCCCTGGTAGATGCTGTCCATCAGGTCGCGCACCTTGCTCTTGTCCCACACAAAGGGGCGCTGGATCTCCGGTATGGCGATCTCGCCCTCCTTCACCCACGCGAGCAGGCTTTCGATCAGGGGTTGCTGGATGGAGTATTTCTGGGTTTGCATTCTACTTGCGATAGACCTTGTATACTTCCGGCACCGGATCCAACTGTACTTCCGCATCATCGACGATGAAGAAGTCCGCCGTGTTAAGCTCAGCGTTGTAGTTGTGCAGCCGGTAGATGATGAAAGGATTCTTCCGGTCCGTGGCGTAAAGCCATTCGTTCCTGGACAAAAAGAACGGCGCATTGATCCCGCCGGTGGTGGTTTTCACTTCGATGTGCAGTTCCTCTCCGTCCTCATCATAGGAGCGAACATCATAGCCGGTCCCATCCAACATCTTCTCCACTAGCTCTGCCAAGTCAGGGCGCTGTGCATCAATGAGCTTCTTTCGTTCGTGTGCGACAACGAGCGATTCCCCGCCATCGCCAACGACCTTATTCCGCGCTTGTTCAGCCAAGTAGTCAACGTCATTGCTCGGTGTGGGAGCCCTGCGTTGCTCGGGCTTCTTGCCCCCACCAGTGGGAAAGATCACTTCGTGAAGAGTGTCCCGCGCGGCTGGTTCCTTGTCGGCCCGTTGCTCTCGAACTGGTACACCGTTGCCGTTGCCAGCACCAAACTCAACTGCCTCATAGAGCGGAAGGAGATCGTTAAGTGCATGAGCGATATCACGGAGGTCTTCCTCCATCAGGCCCTGCAATGTGCGAGGCATGAAGCGCCCCAAGAAGTAGAAGCTATGCACCGCTGGACCGATGGGCTTCAAGGGCGACTGGACATCAACGTGCTCCCGG
>JBDTSG010000136.1:0-61915 GCA_039931265.1 Flavobacteriales bacterium | reverse complement strand
TCCATGTTGAGCCCTTCCACCGTCACAATGTGCCTGCCTTGAATGCTCGCGAGCGCCAACAGACACGACGTCATGGAGCGGTATTCGACATGACCGTTCTGCAATTCGCCCACCAGCACGGTGCACGCGCCACAGTCGCCTTCGCGGCAGCCGATCTTGGTGCCAACGAGTTGTTGCTTGTAGCGGATGATATCGAGCAGCACTGTGCCTTCTGGCTCGGCGCTCTCAACGAACGTGTCGTTCAGTATGAAGGACACCATCGTTCAGTAGTCGATCTTCCGGGTGCTCGTCCGCCACTTCTCGAAAGCCGACAGCGCCTCGTCGCGCATCATCTGGTGCGTGAAGAGTTTGCGCTCACCGATCGGCCGTTCGATCTCCGCATAAATGAACGCATCGTCGAAGCCGATCGCAGCGGCATCTGCCTTCGTGTTCGCGTAGTAGATCGCCTTTGGCCGCGCCCAATAGATCGCTCCCAAACACATCGGGCACGGTTCGCAGCTGCAGTAGATCTCGCAATCATCGAGCTGGAACGCGCCAAGTTCTTTGCACGCCTTGCGGATGGCGACCACTTCAGCATGCGCCGTTGGGTCGTTAGTTGATGTCACCTCGTTCGCGCCGCGGGCGATGATCCTTCCATTCTTCACGACCACGCAGCCGAAAGGGCCGCCCTTGCCGCTTTCCACGTTCTCGATGGAAAGGCGGATGGCTTCGCGCATGTGCTCCTCCCCCTCCGGCTTCTGCATGAAGCCAAAGTAAGCGCCTGTCCCTGCTACTTCACGCGCAACTTGGCCATTGCCTTCACACTCTTCACGACCAACTGCTCGAGCAACTTCATATCCACGTCCGCCAGTTGTTTGATGTAGAGGCAACCTTTGCCCGTGCTGTGCTTACCCAGTTTCTTCATCAGCGCGGCTTCCTTTTCGAAACCCATCAGGATATGGATGGACAGGTTCGCCTTGCGCGGACTGAAGCCGGTGACCATCCATTCACCGGACCGCCCGCTCTTCCCCTCATAGGTATATCGCCCGAAGCCAATGATGCTCGTGCCCCACATGCGCGGCCCTTCGCCGGTAGCCTTCGTCATCAACTTTACCAGCTTGTGGCAATCAGCGCGTACTTCCTCGGGTTGTCTCTCGATGAAAGCGTCCACGCTCGCTTTCGTTTCCTTGGTCTTCAGCTCGGCTTTAGCCATGGTTATCGTTCTTGATCGTGATCCAACGGACGTTGCGTTCGGCCATGGCTTTCACGCTCTCCCCTCCTCAACTCCGCCAAGCGGCTTGTGTGCTGTGGCTTCCGCGTGTCCTACTTCAGCAAGAATAGCCAACGTGATCGAGCCTGCCCAGCATGGGCTTTGCCCGCTTTGCTAACATGTGTGCAGAACAAGGCTCGACAGGTCGGGGTGGTGCGGATATCTTCGCGCCGCTTTTCAGCCGATGCTCATCAGCCAACGTCCCGAAGCCCTGCTGCTCCTTGCGGACGGCACCGTGTTCAAGGGATGTTCCATCGGGGCCACTGGCACCACTGTAGGTGAGATCTGCTTCAACACCGGCATGACCGGTTACCAGGAGATCTTCACGGATCCCAGCTACACGGGCCAGATCATGGTGATGGCCACACCCCATGTGGGCAACTACGGGGTGCATGCCGATGAGACCGAAAGTGCCGGCTTGAAGATCGCCGGGCTCGTGGTGAAGAAGTTCAGCGAAGTATGGAGCCGTCCCGATGGTGCAGAGGGCTTGCAGGACTATCTGGAGAGGGCAGGGGTTGTCGGGATCAGCGATGTGGACACACGAAAATTGGTCCGCCACATCAGGGACAACGGTGCGCAGAACGCGATCATCAGCAGTACGGAGAAGGATTTGGCCGTCCTTACGGAGAAGCTCGCCGCTGCGCCCAGCATGGAAGGCCTTGAGCTGAGCAGTTCGGTGAGTGCCGCGAAACCTTACACGGTGGGCAATGGAGCTTACCGTGTTGCCTTGGTAGATTTCGGTGTGAAGACCAACATCGAGCGTTGCCTCACGGATCGGGGTTGCACGGTGCGCGTGTTCCCCATGTCGACCGATCTCTCCGACATGCTCTCATGGGAACCTCACGGCTTCCTTTTGAGCAATGGCCCGGGCGATCCTGGCGCCATGCCGAAGAGCGTGGCGTTGGTGAAGTCGATCGTGGACAGCGGGCTTCCCGTTTTCGGCATCTGTCTCGGTCATCAATTGCTAGCGGAGAGCCAGGGGATCGGCACGGAGAAGATGCACCATGGTCACCGTGGCATCAACCACCCAGTCAAGAACCTTGTGACGGGCCACGATGAAGTAACGAGCCAGAACCACGGCTTCGTGGTGAACCGCCGGGATGCGGAGGCCAATGGCGCAGTGCAGATCACGCATGTGCACTTGAACGACGGCAGCATCGCCGGTTTCCGGTTGAAGGACCGGCCGGTCTTCAGTGTGCAATACCACCCCGAAGCAGGCCCGGGCCCCCTTGATGCCCGTTACCTCTTCGACGATTTCGTCAACAACATGAAGCAGCATGCCAGCGTGCCGCGTGGCAGCCTTTTGAACGTTTGAACACATGAGCCTGATCGCCAAGATCCAAGCCCGAGAGATCCTTGATTCCCGTGGCAATCCCACTATCGAAGTGGACGTGTACACCGACGGTGGCCATATGGGGCGTGCAGCGGTGCCCAGTGGAGCGAGCACCGGCGCACATGAAGCGGTCGAGCTGCGCGACAATGACAAGAAGCGCTACTTGGGCAAGGGTGTTCAGAAGGCTGTTGAACATGTGAACGAAACACTCAACACCGAGCTGCACGGTGCCAACGTTGGCGACCAAGTGATCATCGACAGGGTGATGGTGAGCTTGGACGGTACGGATAACAAGAGCAACCTGGGCGCAAACGCGATCTTGGGCGTCAGCCTCGCAGTAGCCAAGGCCGCTGCAAGCGAAGCCGGACTTCCGCTGTACCGCTACGTGGGTGGTGTCGGGGCGCGCACGCTGCCCGTGCCGATGATGAACATCCTGAACGGCGGTGCGCATGCCGACAACAAGGTCGACATCCAAGAGTTCATGGTGATGCCTATCGGTGCATCGACTTTCGCGGAAGGCCTGCGCATGGGCGCCGAGATCTTCCACCACCTGAAAGCGGTGCTGAAGGGCAAGAAGCTCGGAACGAACGTTGGTGATGAAGGCGGTTTCGCACCGGACCTCCAGAGCAACGAAGAGGCACTGAAACTGGTGATGCAGGCCATCGAAAAGGCGGGCTACGAACCCGGCGAGGATGTTGTGTTGGCGTTGGATGCCGCGAGCACCGAGTTTTACGATAGCAAGAAGGGCGTCTACACGTTGGAAAGCACCGGCGATAAGCTGAGCAGTGCCGACATGGTGGCGATGTGGAAGGATTGGACGAAGCGCTACCCGATCGTGAGCATCGAGGATGGCTTGGCCGAGGATGATTGGGCTGGTTGGAAGAAGCTCACCGAAACGATCGGGAGCAAGGTTCAGCTGGTCGGCGATGATCTGTTCGTCACCAACACCGAGCGTCTCGGTAAGGGGATACAAGAGGGTATTGCCAACAGCATCTTGATCAAGGTGAACCAGATCGGCACGCTCACCGAAACGCTCGAGGCCGTGGAGATGGCGCACAAGAACGGCTACACCGCCGTGATGAGCCATCGGAGCGGGGAGACGGAGGACAGCACCATCGCGGATCTGGCGGTGGCCACCAACTGCGGACAGATCAAGACGGGCAGCGCGTCGCGCTCGGACAGGATCGCCAAGTACAATCAGCTGCTGCGGATCGAGGAGCAGTTGAACAAGGTGGCATTGTACCCCGGTCGGCGTCTGCGCTACGTGGGTTGAAGTGTCCGTGGAGTAGCGCACCGCTCCGGACCCAGGGCACAGCGCCCGGCCTGTTCCGATAGGTTCACCGATCTTAGGCGCATGTTCCTGCGCTGTTGTGCGATCCTTCTGCTGGGCGGCCTGTGTTCCGGATACACTGTTGCGCAAGAGGCTCCCAAGGACAGCACGCAGTATTGGCAGAAAGAGCGCCAATGGAAGGTCAGGAACTTCGGGCACACACTGGGTGTCGAGATCGCATGGTACCAAGCGCACGACTTGGCCACCATGCAGCTTTTCCCGAGGAGCGCGGCTGTGGTCGACGCGGCAACGGACTACGAAAGGATCTACTTCTTCACGGCTTCCCTGGCCATACAGACCCAGCAGGATGTGAGCCTGAGCCGCATGGACAATGGTGCGCTCAGCGGACATCAATGGAAGTTCTCGCTGGACCGCTACTTGGGGCGTACTTCGGGTGTGATCGTTGAGCGGGATTCCACTTCAGGTGATTCGCTCTATACGTTCAGCACGGGCTACTTCTATTCGCAGAACGAAGTCGCCTTGGGGGCCGAGCGCCGCTGGAGGAGCAATGAGCAGCGGCCCTTTTATTTCGGCGGCGGCTTGGGCTTGGGCCTTGGCACAACAACGAACAGCCAGTTCTACGTTCTGGAGGAAACGAGTTTGCGCGATGTCAGCGGCACCCGAACGTTGACGAGCGGGGAGGAATACTACCCGGGCAGGCGTTGCACGTATGTGCGCGCGCACCTTACGGGCCGCCTTGGAGTGCGCATTCTCGGGCGGCTCGATGTGGCGGTGGAGGCAGCCTACGGTGTCGGCCTGCAGATGATCCATGGCAGCGAAGTGCGCCCGATCAATTCCCGGGTCGCGGTGGCTTTCGCAACGCGCTACACGTTCAAGCGATAGCCTATTCGATCACCACACTGCCGAGGTGGGATGCACCGGTGCTATTGCTCACGAGCACCACACTCACCGTTTGTGCGGGCAGCCGCAATACCTCGAACACGACTTGTCGCGCGGTCGCGGCTTGTTGCGCGATCACTTGGCCGTTCACATCAACCAGTTGCAACACGCTGTCCGCTTCCACTGCATGGCCCAACCGTTCAACAACAATGTGGTCGTGAGCAGGATTGGGGCTGATGCTCCATGAACGCTGTTCCGTTGGAGCAGGCTCGTGCACGGTAACTGCGCTCTTCCTCCATCCCAATGTATACTCGCCCAACTGAAAACCGGGAAAGTCGAAACGGCCGGAGCCGTCGGTGGCGCTTCCTTGTGTGTTCAAAGTGGCGTTCGGTACCACTGCCCACAGGCTCCCCGGCCCGGAGCGGTAGAGCACCACCATGCTGTCCTCGTTGAAGGCCACGCCGCCGAAGTCCTGCACCAACCCAACGTCAAAAGACCCTGAAACAGTGGGCTGGCCGTTGAACACGATGCGCGCATCCATGGTACTGCCCGTTGGAATGAAACCGGTGATCCGCCAGTACCGGTCCGGCGAAACCACGTAAGCGAAGGGTTCAACTACGCCCTCGTCAGCTGCCACCCAATACTCCTCGATGCGCAATGTCGCCGTGCTTGGAAGCGTGTTGACCGTGATGCGGAAGTTCGCTTGGTTGTACTGCTGCACACCGGTGGCGGTGATCGTATCGTTTTGTGCGGTAACCGCCATGCTGATGCGGTCGTCGTAGTTCAACCAAATGAACGCGGGAGCGAAAGGCGTATTGATCACCAAGGTCGTGGTGGCACCGCCCAACGGATGCAACGAGCTGAACAGGGCTCCGGCGCTGCTGACGCAGGTAACGGTAACGGGCACGTTGTTGTAGAAATGGTCCGCGTGCCGCAGCTTCTGCTGCACGTTCACCGTCGTGACGAAGCCACCACCGCCGGGCACGCTCGAAAAACCGTCCACCTCGAAGGCGGCCCACCCGGGCTGCTTGATCCAGTCATCGAAGTAGTCCGTCATGTCCACTCCGGTGGTCGCGGTTAACTGGTCGCGCAGTTGATCCGTGGAAATGTCTTTGAAGGCATATGTGTTCAGCACGCTGGTGAGACCGGCACGGAAGAGGGAATCGCCCAGATAGCTGCGCAACGTGTGCAGCACGTCCGCGCCCTTGTTGTAAGTCTGTGCGCCATACGTGAAATCCTGGGGCATATCGGCCAGTGCATACCAGCCTTCGTCGGTAACGTGCGCCCGGTGTAGCATGTCGTAGTGGTTGGCCCTCACTTCGTCCATGTAACGCACGGTTCCGTACACGCGCTCCAGAAAAAGATAGCTGAGGTACTCGGCAAAGCCCTCGTTGATGTACATCTCTTCCGCGGTCGCGCACGTGATCAGATCGCCGAACCACATGTGCGCCAGTTCGTGCGCCATCGTGGCTTCATACTGCAGGCTGCCATCAATGATGGAAGTGGGGTAGGAGATGTTGCACGGATGCTCCATGGCCCCTTGCGGTGTGGAACAGTATCCCACACGCTCCCATTGGTAAGGACCGAACCAAGCCTCGTATCCATCAAAGGCATCCTGCAAATGCGCGAACGAATTCTTCATATCGGTGGTGTCGCCAGGCGCGGCGACCAGATCGACTGGAACGGTATTGCCGCCAGCACTCGCGAATTCATCTTCGGCCACCGCATACGTGCTGGCTGTTACTGAAGCGAGATAGGCGGGGACACTTCCGGCCATCTGCCAGTGCGACTCCCACAGGCCACCGCCAAGATCCGTCTCCGAAAGCATCGAACCATTGCACCAGGTATGCCTGTTGAGGTCGGTTTGCACAATGAACGCATAGGTGCTGCGTTCCACGAAATTGTCGAAGCATGGGAACCAAGCCCTGCCATACGAGTGCGGTTGCGCGTCGAACGCCACGCCGAGATTGTAAATGACGCTGCCGCTGGTGTAAAACCCGCCCCAGCCGCTGGCATCCACGGTCGGGTCGCCACGGTAGTGAACGGTCAGCTCAAGGGTGTCGGTCGGGCCGTGGGGTGCGTCCAGTTGGATATCCAGCACCTCACCCACTTGTGCGTATGTCAGCAGCCCGCCGTTGTATGTCACGGAATCCACAGTAAGAGCCAGCAGATCGAGGGGGAGATGATCGATGCCGTTCACCTTGGGCGCGAACCGTAGCGTGGTATGCGCGGCAATGATGCCTTGATCCACCGGTGTAAGGTCAAGGTCTATGAGCGTGTGAAGAATATCGATACTGTCGCTGCGGGTGGCGCTCGATCTCAGGTAGGCCGGATGATCGTGCAGTGTGGCGCTCCTGCTTTGCTGGCAGGTCTGTGCGCGCATGGCGCCCACCCCGCAAAACGCGATCATCGGCAGCAGGAGGCAACGGGTCATCGTCATGGCTTGGTCACGAATGTTCGAGGGCAAGGTAGGGAGGCACCGGAGCCGTGCATTCATCCGTTCAGCACTTGGGATCCCTACTTTTGGACGTGCCCCTTGGGTTCCTTACAGCACAAGCCAGCAGACAGTATCCAGCATGAAACCGAGCACCGAACTGCACGACCTCATCAAGTCGCTCAACAAGTCCGAGAAGCGCTTCTTCAAGCTGCACAGCGCTCTGCAGAGCGGCCCCAAGAACTACCTCAAGATATTCGAGGTGGTGGATGGCCAGGAGGTGTACGATGAGGAGCAGATCAAGAAAAAATTCGCCGATCAAGCCTTCATAAAGCACTTCCCCAGCGAGAAGAACCACTTGTACAAGCTGATCCTGAAAGCGCTGCGCGCCTACTACTCGGAGAACAACATCAGCAGCATACTGAAGCAGGAGATCAAGAACATCGAGATACTCTACCAGAAGGCGCTTTACGACGAGTGCAACAAGGTGCTGCATCGGGCCAAGCGGCTGGCCAAGGAGAACGAGCGTTTCTATTATTGGTTCGAGCTGCTGAATTGGGAGAAGATGCTGCTGGAAGAGGCCTACGAGAGCGGCGAGTTCACGAAGGATCTGGATGCCTTGATCGAAGAGGAGCGCGATGTGATCGAGAAACTGCGGAACCTGGCGGCGTACCACATCCTCTACAGCAAGATCAACTATGTGTTCCGCAGCGGCGGCTACGTGCGCAGCGATGAAGAGCACGCCATGGTGGAGGAGATCAGCGAGCACCACCTCATCAAAGGGAAGAATACGGCCCTGAGCCATCGCGCCGCGACCATCTGCTATTACACTCAGGGTTTCTGCCACTGGGCCAAGCGCGATTGGAAGACGAGCCTCGAGAAGTTCATGAAGGTGAAGTCCATCCTCGACAGCCACCCGCATCTCAGGGTGGATCTCGCCAAGCGCTACGTCCGTACCCTGCAATACATCATCCTCGGGCAGATCGAGCTGGAGGATTTCAGATCGGCGCGCGAGAACATCAAGCTCATGCGTTCGCTCAAGGAGAACGAGGGCTTCACGGGCATGGACATCATCGTGCAGACCTTCACGGCAAGCTATGTGAGCGAGCTGAGGCTTTTCGATTGCATGGGGGAGCACGGTAAGGCCGTTGAACTGGTACCTGCGGTGTTGCAAGGCATGGAGGAATTGGGCACGCGCCTGAACAAGGAATACGAGATCGAGTTCTGGTACGATCTGGCCGTGGTCCACTTCGGTGCCGGCGAAGTGAACAAGTCGTTGTTCTGGCTCAACAAAGTGCTGAACGATCCGGAGCCCACGCTACGGCAGGACATCTTCGCCTACGCGCGCTTGTTCAATTTGGTGGTTCACTACGAACTCGGCAATTTCGACCTGTTGGAGTACATCGTACGCAGCACGCATCGCTTCTTGAGCAAACGGCACCGTGCACTGGAAGTGGAGAACGCGCTCATCGATCACATCAAGAAACTGGCGCGGGCCACACAGCCCAATGCCAAGCGCGATCTGTTCATTTCATTGCGGGACGAACTGTTGCGGCTTTTCAAGGACCCGAACCAAAGCCTTGTGCTGAAGTACTTCGATTTCCTGGGTTGGACACGCGCCAAGATCGAGGGCATCCCGTTCAGCGATGCCGTTCGGGCAGGCTTGAAGAAGGCCTGACTTTCGTGCGGTCTAACGCGTACCTGCCAATTCCTTGGCGTAGGTGATGGTGAACTCGGTACGGCGGTTGGCCTGGTGCGCTTCCTCGCTGCAGGCAACACCGTTGGAGCAATGGTTCACCAATCGCTCCTCGCCGTAGCCCTTCGCTGTGATCCGCATCGGGTCCGCACCATGGCGCACCAGGTAGTCGACCGTACTGTTCGCCCGGCCATCGGAGAGCACAAGGTTGTACAGATCAGCGCCGCGTGAATCGGTGTGGGAGCCGAGTTCGAAGGCGAGATCGGGGTTGTCTTTGATGATGGTCAGCAATTTGTCCAGTTCAATCGCGGCATCGGGCCGAATGTCCCACTTGTCGTAGTCGAAATAGATGTTTTCTATCGCGATCGGCTTGTTCACCTCGATGGAATGCAGCTTGAAGGAGGCTTCGAGCGTGTCGCTGACGGCCAAGCCTTTGGTGCTTACGCGCCGGCGCTCGTTCAGGTAGCCATCCCGGTGCACCGTTATGTCGTATGTACTTTCCGGTTCGAGCTTGAAGCGGAAAATGCCGTCCGGACCTGTCAATACCGTCTTCTCTTCCAGCGTTTCAAGGTTCTCGATACTGGCTTCAACGTTCGGCAGGAATCCGCTGCTGTCGGATACTTCGCCGTCCAACATGAAGATTCGATCGCGGATGATGAATGCGTGGATGCGATCGTTACCGGTGCGGTCACTGCTCAGGTATCCACTGTTGTCAGCCGTATCCAGGATGAAGCTGAAATCATCGTGTACCGTGTTCAAAGGATAACCAAGGTTCTCCGGCTCGGTCCATCCACTGCCGTCCGCCCGCGTGCTGAAGATGTCGAGCCCGCCCAGGTTGAAGTGTGCGCTGCTTGCGAAATAGAGCGTGGTGCCGTTCACCGTCGGGAAAAATTCGTTGCCCGACGTGTTCACCGTGGGTCCCAAGTTCTTGGGTGCGCCCCACCCCGTCCCATTGTCATGGCTCATCCATATATCGGTACCCCCCAGCCCACCGGGCCGGTCGCTGGCGAAGTAGAGCGTTCGGCCATCGGCGCTCAGCGCCGGATGCCCCGTGCTGAACCGGTCGTCGTTGTAAGCGAAAGCGCGTATGTCACCCCATTCACCGGCGTCATTCAATGTCGCGCGGAACATCATCAGATGGCTCACGTCCCCATCGTCCTTGCCCAGTTTGTGGCCGGTGTAGTTGCTGCGCGTGAAGTACATCGTTTTTGCATCGGCGCTGAAGGCTACTGGGCCTTCGTGCCATTGGCCGTTCACCTGGCCGGGCAAGGGCTGTGCTTCGAACCAGGTCACCATGGTCTTTTTTTCCGAGTAGTACAGGTCCAGGTAGCTGAGGCCGTTCCAGGGATTGGCGTTCGATACCGGGGTGGCTTGCTCTCCCACCACCGCCAAGCCTTTCTTGTAACGGGCCGCGCTGAACATGTTCCGCATGCCCGGCAGCACCAGCTCGTTCACCACGAAACGCGCGGTGTCTTTATAGAGCGACTTATAGCCAATGCATGAAGCATAGAGGTCCTGGGCCGTGCCATCCTCGGGATTGTCCACCAGCATGCGCATGAAGAACTCCGCTGCTTTGGCGCGCTGCCCAAGTTCCATGAGCACCTGACCGCAGTGCAGGGCATCCGACCCGGTGAGGCTTGCCATGCTGTCTGCACTGGAAAGGCGCTGTGCCGCGCGTTGCATATCACCTTGCAGGCGGGCGGCCTCAGCGGCGCGCAGCAGCGCAGGGCGATCCATGCGCACGGCAGGCACCCGATCGTACTTGCGGCCCGCTTTCTCATAGGCCATGCGCGTGTATGCCTGATCGGCTTGCTGCAGCCGTATGCCCGTGCAACCGGCCAGCAATGCCGCGCACGCCAAAAGCGCCAGGGTGGGGTTCGGGATGGCCTTCATCAGAAGTAGCGTGGTGTTTTGATCTTGATGGTCTCCTTGCCGAAGTCCAGCCCCAGCATCAACTCGTGCGAGCCCGTTGTGTACGCGCGCAGTTTGTTCAGTGCCATGTCGTACGCATAGCCGGCACGCAAGCGCGGCGTTATCTGGTATTCCACCATGCCCACGATCGCATCGCCCGTGCGGTACCCGGCCCCGAGCCAGAAGCGCTCCTTGTAGAGCACGTTGCAATTAATGTCGACCTCGACCGGCGCCGACAGTTCGTATTTCACCAGGAACGATGGCTTCAGGTCGAAATTCTCGTTGAGGTGGAAGAGCTTGCCCGCGTTCAGGTATAAGTGTTGTGTGAAGAACCCGTCTGTAACGTCCGACCCCTCCACCGCGATCGCGTTGTCCGCAGCGTACAATGTTGGCACGCTGATGCCGACGTAGCTCACGTTGTTGTTCCAGTACATCCCGAAACCGAATTTCCCGATCATGGCGTTGTTCACGTTCTGTGCGAACACGGCATCGTTCTCATCCCAATAGACCAGGTCGTTCAGTTCGGCGCTGTAGATCGATAGCCCCGCTTTCAGGCCGAAGGCCAAACGTCCATCGCCCAGTTTGATACGGTAGGCGTACTGCGCGGCCACTTCCATATCGCGACTAACACCGATCTCGTCGCGAACGATCGAAAGGCCGAGACCCATGCGGTTGTTGTACAGTGGGGCGTCGAAGGCGAGCATGCTCGTACGCGGAGCGCCCGGTACATCGAGCCATTGCTCGCGGTGCAACAGGCTGCTGCTGGCGTACGGGTGGCTGCCGGCATAGGCAGGGTTGATGAAAAGCCCGTTGAACATGTATTGGCTCACCATCACTTCCTGCTGCGCGAGTGCGGTTCCGGCCAGCGCCAATGCGGCGCCGAGTGCGGCGATATGGCGGAGGATGCTCGGGGACGATGCACTCATCGTCCGTGCATCAGCGGCGTAGGTCCACATAGTTCTGTAGTGTTAGTTCGCCTTCGTTGATGGTGATGACCACGAAATAGGTGCCGTTGGGCAGCGCCTCTCCTTGCTGGTTCTCACCGCGCCAATCGTTGCGGTAGTTCAGTTGGTCGAAAACGGTATTGCCCCAGCGGTTCACGACCAGCATGTGGTTGTTCGGGTAGCCGTCGAGGCCCTGCACCACGTACGCATCGTTACTGCCGTCGCCGTTCGGGCTGAAGCCCGTGGGCATTACCAGATCGGTGGGTTGGTTGAGGGTGAACGAGAGCATCAGTGTGCAACCGTTGGCATCGGTAATGGTGACGGTATACGTGCCTGCGGCCAAGCCGTTCACATTCGCCGTCGTAGCACCCGTGTTCCACTCGTAGGTATACGGCGCATTGCCTCCGGTAACGTTCAAGGCTATACCGCCATCGTGGCCATTGTAACTGCTCACGTTGTACCCGTTGCCCTGCACCGCGATCGTGCTGTCCACCACAAGGGCCGCACTCTCGCCCACGGTGTAGGTGTTGCTCCAAGTGCACCCCATGGCGTCGGTGATGGTCACGGTGTAGTCGTCAGCGATCAATCCGCCAAGGTCCTCCGTGTCATCGCCGTTGCTCCAATCGAAGTTGTACGGGCCTGTTCCCGCCAGAACGCTCAGGTCTATACCACCGTCGTTCCCGCCGTTGCAAAATACTGCGCTGGTGTTGGCGCTCGCTGCCACCGCCGGCGAACCTGCGACGGTTGCGCTGTCCACGATCGAACAGCCGTTCATGTCGGTGATCGTAACGCTGTATGTGTCGGCGATCACGCCGGCGATGTCCTCGGTCTGTGCACCGTTCTCCCAATCGAACGAGTAGGGCGCCCCACCACCGGTCACGGTAAGGTCGATGCCGCCTGCCGTGGATCCGCAGTTCGCGTTCGTGCTGCTGGTGCTGGAAGTCATGGCGGTATTGGCCACGATGTCCACGCATTCCTGCATACTGCAGTTATTGGTGTCGGTAACGCTCAAGCAATACGTGCCCGGCGCGAGCCCGCTGATCGCTGCGTTGGTGCTGGTGAACCCGTTCGGGCCGGTCCATGCAAGGATGTAGGTCGGCACACCACCGAGCACCGTCGCGTTGATGCTGCCGTCGCTGGTGCCATCGCAACTCGTGTTGCTTCCGCTCGGATAGGCGAACGGAGCGAGCACCGGATCGAGCGGCTGGGGAGCGGTAACGGCGATGTTCTGCGTGTTCAAGCACCCGTTGATATCGGTCACCGTCAACGTGTATGTGCCTGCGCCGATCCCGCTCAGCGTATCGGATGTGCTGGTGAAGTTGTTGGGCCCCGTCCAGCTGAAAGCGTTTCCACCGTTGCCGCCGGATACGCTCACACCGATGCTGCCATCGCTGTTGCCGTTGCAGCTCGTGTTGTAGCCCCCGACGAACTGGCTGAGAGTTGCGGTCGCGAGAAGCGCACTGTCGGGTTCAGTGAGAATGATGCTGGTGGTGAAGCTGCATTGGTTGGTGTCAGTAACGACCAGCTCGTACGTGCCTGCCACCAAACCGCTGATGTCCTCGGTACTGAATATCGTACTGTCCGGTCCACGCCAATCGAAGAGGTACGGGGCAGTTCCACCCATCACCGACAGGTCAATGAAGCCATCGCTTACGCCGTTGCAGCTGACGTTCGTTCCGCTCGGGAAGAGCGCCGCGCTGAGCGTGGCTCCGACCGCCGTTGCCGGCTCCGTTAGCGTGATGGTGCTGTCCAGCGCACAACCGTTCGCATCGATGATGTTCACCGTGTAGTCGCCCGCGACAAGTCCGCTGAGATCGGTGAGGTTGTTCGCGGTAAAACCGTTCGGGCCTGTCCACACAATGTTCAATGGTCCCGCACCACCCGTGAGATCCACTTCGATCACGCCGCTGCTGTCGCCGGAGCACGGGATATGGAAATTGCCGTAGTCGCTCACGTACAGATCGAAGCCGTAGGGCTGCGATGCCGCGATGGTGGCCCCCCATGTTCCGGAACAAGTACCGGCGTCTGATACGCTTACCGTGTAGGTGCCACCGGCAAGGGCCGTGATGTCTTCATTGGAACTGCTGAACCCATTGGGACCTGTCCATGTGGTCGTGTACGGACCAGTGCCACCGTTCAGCGAGAGGTCGATGGCGCCGTCGTCCGTGCCATCGCAAACGTTGCCACTTACGGCCAACGTGGCTTGCATAAGACCAGGTGCTGTCAAGGTGACCGTATTGCTGTTGGTGCAACCGTTCGCATCCACAACGGTGATCGCATAGCTCCCAGCACCCAAAGCGCTGATGTCCTCGGCGAGCGAGGCGTAACCGCTCGGACCGGTCCAATCGAATTGATATGGCGCCGTTCCGTTGGTCACCGTCAGATCGATGCTTCCGTCGTTGCCGGAGCAGCTCACTTGGTAGCCATTGCCAACGTCGCTCAGCAGTTCATCCACGCTGAGCGGTTGCGGCGCAACGAGCGAAAGAGTGGCCATCGATGTGCAGCCGTTCGCATCGGTAACGACCAAGGTGTAACTGCCCGCCGCAAGGCCGCTGATGATCGGGTCGGTGCTGGTGAACCCGTTCGGTCCGGTCCACGCATAGGTGAAACCACCGTTACCGCCGTTCACCACCGCGCTGATGCTGCCATTGGTATCGCCACCGCAAGGGATGTTGAAACCACCGCTGTAAAGTGACGGGTCCAATACCACATTGATCGGTGCAGGCTCTTGCAGGTCCACCGTTGCCGTAGTGATGCAGCCATTGGCATCCGTAATGGTGACACTGTACGTGCCACCGGCGGCTGCGTTAATGTCCTCGTTGTTACTGTTGAACCCGTTCGGGCCTGTCCATTGGATCAAACGCGGGAGCGTTCCACCGCTCACTTCCAGATCGATCGCGCCATCCATGGTTCCGTTACAGCTTACTCCGTTGCCACCGCCGAAAATGCTGGTGGTGATCGTCGTGCTCATCGGTGTCGGACCGGTCAGTGTGATGTTCGCGCTGGCCGTGCAACCGACGGCATCAGTTATCAGGACATTATAGTTCCCTGGTTCCAGCGTTGTGATGTCCTCGGTGATCGACGTGTAGTTGTTGGGTCCGCTCCATTCAATGGTGTACGGGGCCACACCGCCTGTTACAGTAGCATCGATGCCGCCGTCCGCCGTTCCAGCACAGGTGGTATTGACGCCCCCGCTGTACACGGTTGCGGCCAAGCCGATGCCGACCGGTGTTGCCGAGGTGATGCTGTATGGGGCGAACGTGCTGCAGCCGTTCTGGTCCGTGATGGTGACCTGATAGGTACCTGGCGCCAAGCCCGCAATGTCCTCGGTGATCGCGCTGAAACCGTTCGGACCGGTCCAGAAGTAGAAGTAGGGCGATGTTGCACCGGACACGGAGAGGTCGATGCTGCCATCGTTCGCCGTGGCGCAACTCGTGTTGAAGCCGCCAGGATAGCCACTCACGATGGCACTCACCGTGTAGAGGCCAGGCTGGTTGACGTCGAAGGCTTCGGAATGCGTGCACCCGTTCGCATCGGCGATGAGCACAGTGTATACACCGGCAAAGAGATCGTCGATGTCTTCAGTATTACTGGTGTATGCTCCTGGGCCGCTCCACAAGAAGTTGAACGGTGCGGTTCCGCCGGTTGCGCTGAGATCGATAGCTCCATTGTTGGTGCCTTGGCAAGCAGCCGTTGTGATCGCCGCGACCGCGGCGATTGGTGATGGTGCGGTGAGGTTGAAGGATGCCGATGTGGTGCAGCCGTTCTGGTCGGTCACTACAACAACGTAACTGCCCGGCTCGAGACCGGTCAGGTCTTCGCTCGTACTGGTGAAGGCATTGCTCCCCGTCCATTGGAACGTATTGTTCCCGGCACCACCGTTCACTGTGATGTTGATGCTCCCGTTGGTGCTGTTGCTGCACGAAATGGCGTTACCACCGATGTAGCTGCTGACTGTCGAGCCTAAGCTGAGCGGTGATGGCGCGGTGAGTGTTGGGCTCGCTGCGGTGATGCATCCGTTCGCATCCGTGATCGTCACATTGTAGGTCCCAGCCGCCAACCCACCGATGTCCTGGGTGCTGGCGGTGAAGCCGTTCGGCCCTGTCCATGCGATCGTGTACGGGGCACTTCCGCCCAACACGCTCAGGTCAATGCTGCCGTTGCTGCTGGCATCGCAACTGATCGCATTGCCACTGTTGTATTGCGAGACGCTGACGCTGTTGGTGAGCACGGTAGGCTGCGTGAGCACCACCATTGCGCTTGCGTTGCAACCGTTCAGGTCGGTTACGGCGATCGTGTACGATCCCGCACCAAGACCGTTGATGTCTTCGCTATTCGCGGTGAACCCGTTCGGACCTGTCCACGCGATCGCGTAGCCCGGCGTTCCTCCAACGATGGTTGCATTGATGCTGCCGTCGACGGCTCCGTTGCAACCGATGGTGCCGCCACCTATCAATGCGGCGACAGCATTCACGTTCAGCGTGGCCGGGGCGGTCAGGGTATAGCTGTTGAATGTTCCGCAGCCATTGCCATCGGTGACGGTGAGGTTGTATGTACCCGCGGCAAGTCCGGAAATATCCTCCGTGCTCGCAGTGAACCCGTTGGGTCCGGTCCAACCCAGTTGGTATGGCAGCGTACCTCCGCTAACGCTGGCATCGATACTGCCGTTGGCGCTGCTCTGGCACGAAACGCCACTACCATTGAAATTGCTGAGGATGGCCGATATTGAGAAGAGGCCCGGCTGGTTGACGTCGTGCGCCTCGGTGACGGAGCAGCCGTTCGCGTCCGTAATGGTGAGCGTGTAAACACCCGCGACCAATCCGCTCAGGTCTTGAGTGCTTGCGGTGAAGCCGTTCGCACCGGTCCAATCGTAGATGTACGGCACCGCACCTCCGCTCACGCTTACATCGATGGCTCCATCGTTGCTTCCTTGGCAAGCCGCTGTGGTGATACTCGCACTTGTTCCGAGTGCAGCGGGCTCGGTCAGGGAGAATGTGGCGTTCGTGCTACAGCCATTGGCATCACCAACGCTCAAGTAGTAGTTGCCTGCTACGAGCGTGCTCAGATCTTCAATGCCAGTTGTCGCACCGAAGTCATCGGTCCATGTGTAGGAATAGGGGGCCGTGCCACCGCTCACGCTGACATCGATCCATCCGTCGGGGTTCCCATGGCACGAGATGTTGAACGCGCCGAAAATGCTCGTCGCCGAGGCGATGGATAGTGCTGCAGCAGGTTGCGTAATGACAACCGGATGATCTTTCGGTGTGTCGCAGCCGTTGTTATCCGTGACGGTCACCGTGTAAAGGCCAGCGCTGAGGCCGGTCGCTGTCGCACCTGTTTGTTGAGGCGCCGTGTTCCACACGATGGAGTAGCTACCGCTTCCGCCTGTGGCTTCCACTGTGGCGTATCCGTCGTTGCCACCGAAGCAGCTCACGTTCTGGAAGCTCTCCACGAATATCCCGATGCTGGTGGCCGGTTCTGAGATGGTGACGTTGACACTGGCGCTGCAGCCGTTGGCATCCACCACAACAACAGTGAAAGTTCCTGCCAGGAGATCGGTGATCGTTGGGCCGTTAACAGGCGGATTCAGCCAGGTGTAGGTGTAAGGCGCAGTGCCACCGCTCGCCGAAACCGTCGCCGCGCCGGTGTTAGCCCCGTGGCACAACACATCCGTAACGCTGGTTATCGATAGTGCAAGCGGCGCTGTGGGCCCGCCGATGACGACACCCAATGACGTGCTGCAGCCGTTCGCGTCCGTAATGCTAACCGTCCATGTGCCGCTACCAAGCCCGCTGGCCGTCGCGCCGATCTGGGGCGGTGCTGTATTCCATGTGTAGATGTATGGTGCAGTACCGCCGTTCGCAACCACGGTTGCCTGCCCATTGTTCGACCCGAAGCAGCTCTGGTTGATGCTGCTCACGAGACCCACACCGAGCGGTACAGCAGGAGCGATGATCGTTACCAGCGCTGTTGTATTGCAACCATTGGCATCGGTAGCGCTAACGGTCCAACTACCCGGACCAACATTGGAAAGCGCTGCGCCGTTCTGCACGGGTGCAGTGTTCCATGTGTAGGTGTACGGGCCAGTGCCACCGGTGGCAAGGGCTGTTGCGTTTCCGTTCGTAAGACCGAAACAGGTCACGTTCTGTTGGCTCGTAATGGAAGCACTGAGCGCGCCGGTCGGTTCTGTGATCACCGCCGCGGCAATGCTCGTGCATCCGTTCGCATCGGTTACCGTGCAGGTCCATGTTCCAGCGCCGAGACCTATCGCGGTCGCCGAGGATTGTAGGGGGGATGTGTTCCAACTGTAGTTGTACGGACCCGTTCCCCCGCTCGCGTTAGCGGTCGCATTGCCGCTTGCGTTGCCGAAGCAGAGCACGTTGGTGGTAGCGCTGATCGAGGCGCTCAAAGCCGCTGCCGGTTCAGTGATCGCGACATCATGCGTGGCCGTGCAGCCGTTCGCGTCCAGGAGCGTCACCGTCCAAGTGCCTGCGGCGAGTGCCGCAACGGAAGGGCCGTTCTGAACCGGTACCGTGTTCCAACTGAGAGAATAGGGTGCGACACCACCGCTTGCGCTCACCTGTCCAGCTCCGGTATTGCCACTGTTGCAATCCACATTGGTGCTGCTTACTGTGCTGATGCTGATCGCTGCAGGCTGAACCAATGCCATTGCCGTGTTGGTCGTGCAGCCGTTCGCATCCGTTGCAAGCAATGCGTAGTTGCCTGCGATGAGGTTCGTGATATCCTCCGTGATGGCGGTAAAAGCACCCGGACCGGTCCACGCATAGGTCACGGGCGCGGTGCCACCGGCCACCGTCGCATCGATGTTCCCGTTGCTACCGCCATTGCATGAAATGTTGAAACCTCCGCCATTGTCAGGACTGGAGATGGCCGAAGCGAATGCAGGGGGTGCGGTGAGGGTCGTTGTTGCTCCGATCTGGCAACCGTTCCCATCGGTAACCACCAGCGTGTAGGTGCCGGCGGCCAACCCGCTGATGTTCGCGTTCCCGGAGGTAAAACCGTTCGGACCGGTCCACGCATACCCGTAGTTCGGTGTGCCGCCGCTGGCCGAAGCGCTGAGACTTCCATCGCTATTGTTCGCGCAGCTGATGTTGTTGCCCCCTATGAACGATGAAGGCGTTACCGTGACTTGGTACAAGCTGGGTTCGGTGACCGTGAAGGCATTCACCCATGTGCAGCCGTTCGCGTCGGTGATCACCACGGTGTAGACCCCGGCGAAGACAGCCGAGATGTCTGTCGTGCTCGCGGTGAAGCCCCCGGGTCCGGTCCATGAAGTCACATAGGGCCCTGTCCCGCCGGAGATGGTGAGATCAACGCTACCATCGTTCACGCCGTTGCAGATGGCGTGAACGATCACGCCGGTGCCGCTCAGGGCTGCTGCTGGTTGGGCAATGATCGTGGCTGCGGTGGCCGAGCAACCCGCAGCATCGGTTACGGTGCAGGTATATGTTCCTGCGGTGAGACCGGTAGCGGTGGCACTGCTCTGTGCCGGGATCGTGTTCCACGAATAGCTGTACACCCCAGTGCCTCCCGCGGCCAGCACGGACGCGGAACCGGTGGAGCTACCAAAACACAACACGTTCGTTTGTGCGCTGATCGAGGCGGTGAGCCCTGAAGCGGGCTGAGCGATGGCGGCGACTGCGGAGGTGCTGCAGCCGTTCACATCGCTGATCGTGCAGGTCCATGTGCCCGCGGGCATGTTGAATGCCGTGGCGGTGTTCTGCACAGGCACCGTATTCCACGAATAGCCATACGCGCCAGCCCCACCGCTCGCGTTCACGGTTGCACTTCCTGTGCTACTGCCGAAACATGCGACGTTGGTTTGAGTGCTGATGGAAGCTGAAAGTGCTGCAGCGGGTTGCGCTATCGTAACGCTTGCGGTCGTACTGCATCCATTGCCATCAGTGATCGTGCAGAGGTATGTGCCCACTGCCAAGTTTATCACGGTGGCCGTGTTCTGCACAGGTGCCGTGTTCCATGAATACATGTACGGAACGGTGCCGCCGCTCACGCTCACGGTCGCACTGCCAGTGGTGTTGCCGAAGCACAGGACATTCGTTTGGCCGCTGATGTTCGCCGTCAACGAAGCCGCTGGCTGTGTGATGGTGATGCTCGCAGTGGTAGTGCACCCGTTGGAATCCGTGACCGTGCAGATGTAGTTGCCTGCTGGCACCGTGCTCATGGTAGCACTGATCTGGGCCGGAGCACTGTTCCAGTTGTAGGTATAGGGTGCCGTTCCGCCGATCACGTTCACCGTTGCACTGCCGGTGTTGTTCCCGCGGCACAGCACGTTCGTACTGGAAGCAATGCTCGCACTGAGCACGGCCGCGGGCTGGGTGATCGTGACGTTCACCGTCTTGCTGCAACTGTTCACATCGGTCACTGTGCATGTGTAAACGCCGGCTGCAAGCCCCGTGGCCGTTGCGGAAGTCTGAACAGGAATGGTGTTCCAGCTATAGCTGTACGGACCAACTCCACCACTTGCGCTCACCGTAGCGCTGCCGTTGCTGTTGCCACGACAGAGCACGTTCTGTTGCGCGAACAGGCTGGCGGCAAGGGGTGATGGTGGTTGGCTGATCGTTACGCTTACCGTGGCGATGCACCCGTTCCCATCAATGACAGTGGCCAAGTAAACCCCTGCGGTCAAGTTGACCGCTGTTTGCCCGAATTGTGGGATCAGCGTGCCCCACACGTAGAGGAGAGGTCCTGTGCCGCCCGTTGCGGTAACGGTGGCTGAACCGGTCCCACTACCCGTGCAAGCCACACCCGTTTGGGAAGTCAATGCGATCGACAGTGGCAATTGGAGCCCGATGCCGACTGACGCTGTCGCGGTGCATCCATAGCCGTCCGTTACGGTCACCGTGTACGTTCCCGACGTCAAACCGATCGCGGTCTGGCCTGTCTGCGGGGTCGGAGTGTTCCAGGAATAGCTGTAGGGAGGTGTACCGCCGGTCACCGTAGCCACGGCAGCCCCGAGATCGACGCCGACGCAAAGGATGTTGATCGATATGCCTGCGGAGACAGAGAGTGCTGGACTTTGGGTCAGCGTTGTGCTGGCGTTCACGGCACAGCCATGAGCGTCCGTAACGCTCAGCGTGTAGGTGCCGGCTGGCAAGCCGCTGAGGTCAACGCTGTTGCTCGTAAAGCCGTTCGGGCCGGTCCAGGTGGTCACATAGGGCCCGGTACCTCCAGCGACGGTAGCATCAATGCTGCCTGTGCTGCCACCGAAGCAGGCGATGTTCTGCCCAAAGGCGAGGATGACAGGCGCAAGGTTCGCAGTAAGCGCACCAGGTGCAACGAGATTGAAGCTTTGCGTCCGTGTGCAAGCCGCATCTGTAACGGTAACACTGTATGTGCCTGCCACCAAGCCGTTGATGTCTTGCGTGCTTGCCGTGAAACCGCCGGGACCTGTCCAGCTATATGTATACGGTGCATATCCTCCAGTATGGCTCAAGTTGATCGAGCCGTTGTTGTTGCCGTTACAAAGAGGGTTGGTCAACACTGCGCTCAAGGCGAGTTCGCTTACACGGAGCAGCCTGTTGTACGTGCGAGAACAAACGCCATCATTGACCTGCACGGTATATGTGGTAGTACTTGCTGGAGAGGCTATGGGCGTGGCACTGGTAGGGTCGTTCAACGACGCGGCGGGGGACCAGAGGAAATTCGTTCCACCGGAAATGGTGTACTGCTGGGAGCCGCCTTGACAGATGATCGCCGAAACGGGCGTAACCGTGGCCAGCATGGTGTCCCTAAGGCTGAAAAGCAAAGTGTCCAAGTTCTGTCCCGGACAATTGGGGTTCCCGAGAATGAACTTCAGGTTCTCCGTGGGCTCATTGATCGCATCTGCAACGGGGTCGATCGGCCGGTCCACATAGGCTTGGTTCGCCGGGATGGTGATGAGCTTGGGCAGCGCCGGATTGATCGGGGCGATGGCCGTGTAGTCGGTACCGTTGATGGCAGTGCCTTGGATATAGTACTGAAGGTTCAAAGGCAGCGCGGTCACTTGGCTGCGCGTGAAACGCACCCATCCGGGGTTGCATCCTTCAATAAGATCGGGGCCACCGTTCAAGGTGAAGGACTGCATCGTGATCGTCGGGCTCTCGACGCGATCGATGAACACACCGGAATCATATTTCCGGTCGGTGGCATCGGCAACGACCAGTTTCAGGTGATAGGAGGTGCAAGGATTCACAGCCGTTTTAGCGGACAGGCCTATCGTGTAGCCGTCGTACTGTGTGGCAGTGCCGCCGGTGTTGTCGTGGTAGAACGCGCTATTGCTCCCATTGTTCACGTTGTTGATCGTCACAGGCGTCGAGGTACCCGGCACGAGGGCGATGTTGTGGGCGCCTCCAGCACCAGGATCGCCGACGATACCGGGGCCGGTGATGAAGAATCCGAACACGTCGTTGTACTGCGATCCGACCCACTCGTTGTACTCCTCGGATCCGAACACGAAGTCGAACTTCAAGCTGTCGCCGGAAGGAATGATGTCGAATTCGAACTTGCAGGCATCGCGCGTTGACCGACCGGTCACGGCATCAAGCAATGGATCACCGGCGGTGTTCTGCGCGAACCAATTCGAACCGCCATTGTTGTTGGGCCCGGGTGCATCCGTCATGCGCCCGGTGGTAAGGATCAACCCGTCCGTTACCGAGAGGGCCGAACCGCTGTAGATGAACTCACCATAGCCTTGGGAGTGACACGTGATCGCAGGATTGCTGATCTGTACACCGGGACCGGTGATGGATTGAGCAAGCTGTTGGAGATTTGTCTGGGTGCTTACGATCAGTTGAGCATTCACCGTACAGGCGAAAGCAACCAAGCATGCAGCCAGTACGAAGCCAGATCGGTTCGACCTGGCACTCATGACGAGGAAATTGCTTCGGACCATGGATCAGCGGTTGTTCCGTGCGTTTTCGCAGATCAGCTCTGCCTCGTTGATCGAAACGGGTTCCTCGTGGATGCGGCCGGGCGCCACGCTGGTGAGCAGACCAGGCAAGGCGCGCAGGCGAAGGCTGTCCATCGAGCGTGAAGCATCCGTGGCTTGCAGTACCACGATACCGGCCGGTACGCAGGCGAAGGCGATGCGGGCATCTCCGCGTTGCATCAATTGTTGGTTCAGTGCGTCCCGTTCATCGTTGGAGAGATCATCGATCCGCAACGTCAAACTGGTCGCTGGAGCTTGCTGCGCCCGCGCGGCTTGTTGGCCAACACACAGGTAAATGCAGAGGACGGCACAAATGCGCAACAGGTGGTTCAACAGGCCCGGGTAGTTCATCTTGTCCGCTCCGGCGGGGAGAGTTTTCCCACCAAAGCGGACCTTTCTACCGGACGAAGCCCCTAAAGGTTATCGACGGACCATGAGCGTTTGTCGACGAGTGGTTCAGCCTCGGCTAGGCCGAAAGAACCATGCACTAGGCCTTTGGGGTACGCTGCCCCATGACGGCATAGAGGGCAATGCCTGTGGCCACGCTCACGTTCAGGGAGCCGATGGAGCCGATCATCGGTATGCGGACAAGGTCTTCGGCCAGCCGGAGCACTTGCGCGCTCACACCGGTATCCTCGGCCCCCATTACCAAGACCAAGGGTCCGCGCAGGTCGGCCGCTTCAAGTTCTCCTTGACCTTTTTCGGTGCAGGCCACTATGCGCAGGCCATGTTCTTGAGCGCGCTTCAAGGCCCCACTGAAGTCCATAGCACGACACACAGGTACCCGTAAGAGGGCGCCTGCACTGCTCTTTACCGCGTCGCTGCCCAACCGTGCGCTGCCTTGCTTGGGTACGAGCACTGCATGGGCACCGAAACATTCCGCGCTCCGTGAAACCGCACCCACGTTACGCACGTCGGTAACGCCATCCAGCGCCACCACCAAAGGTGTTTCACCCCGCTCGTAAGCGCGCGCGATCACCTCATCCAGGTTCTGCTCTTCCACGGGGCTCAGCAGGGCGATCACACCCTGGTGCTCAGTGGTGGTCATGCGGTCAAGCTTTTCCACGGGCACGGGCTGCCAAGGGATCTCGCGTTCCAAGGCCAATTGTTTGATCTCGCGCAGCGCTGCATGCCCGCTGTCGCGCCTCACCAATAGTTTCTCGATGTTGCGGTTGGCCGAGAGGGCTTCGGTAACGGGCCGTATCCCGGCCACCAGTTCTTCTTTCATGTTCGGCACGTTCGATGCGGGGTCAGTTGCCGCGTATGCGGCCGTTGCGCCAACTTTCCACGTTGCGGTACCAAGCTCCTTTGAAGGCTGGATCACGATCCAGTGCCAGATCGTTGTCGGAATAGGGACCGTTGCGTTTGGTGAAGGTGAAACTGAGGCTCATCATGTTCGCATCCTCACCGTAAACCCAGGTCTCGCCGTACTCGCCCAACTGAATATTGTTCGGCACTCCGAAGATGATGTGCACCAGTCCCCGATCGCTCTTCCAACCTTCGGTGCTGCCGGTGAAGTAACGATTGGCGCTTTCCACCCGACCGTAGAATGTCGCTATGGCTTCGCGGGCGCGGTCCTTGTTCCCATTGGCATCGGTCCAGAAGCGTTCAACGGCCTTGCGCACTTCGGGCGCTGTGCGCAGTTTGTCGTGTTCCTGCATGCTGGTGATGTAGCGCAACGGGCTCAGCATGTCCTTCCCGGTGCGCACATATGGGTACGTGTCGTCAAGAACGAAAATCGTGAAGCCGACCGCAGCCTCTTGATCCACACGCAGATGGTAGAAACCGCCATGTTGAGCATCAAGCATGAAAGTGCCATCGGCTGCAACGTTCACTGTGAAACTGCTGTCGCTCTTCGGTTCGCTCGCGGTGGTTGCCGATGTCGCAAAGACCGGCGCTGGCAGCCGGTCGGCGAGCGTGTAGTGCGATCCATGGAGAACGAGGCCTGCGTAACGCTCACAACGGACCCGCACCGCACGCGGACCGGGGAGATGATCGCTGAACCAAGGCAGACCTGTGGCCGGGTCTTCAGGAAGGAAATTCTGCCGCGCACCCGCCTGTCCCGCTTCCACGGGTATCAGCACACTGCTCGATGTTTCACGGTTCAGGTCGCGCGCAGTAACGAGCAAGTGGAACGTATGCGACGATGTGCGGCGCAATTCCATGCTCCCGATCAGGTCTTTGTCCTCGCCCGGTTCACCGGCTTGGTCGCGCACCATGGTACCTGCGCTGTCTATCAGTTCGGTGCACTTGCGATCGGCATAGGCCGCGTATGTGATGCGCACGTTGCTGCGGTATGGTCCGCCCTGTCCGTCGCTCTTGTAAAGCAGGTCGGCCGTGCGCAGCTTGAAGTACACCACCGAACGTTCTTCTGAAGCGTGATAAACACGCGCATCCAACTGGAGCGTGCTGGCATCCGCACCGTACAACCAATTGAAGTTGTCGCGCGAAACCGTCCGTTTCTGCGTGCGGCATGCGGGAATAGATAGGAGCAGGAGCAAGAGCAGGAGAACGGAGCAGCGCGAAAATCGCAACCGCGCGCAACCCGCCACCGGCTGTTCATTGGACAGTGCAGTTCTCACCGCATTCATGCGCCTGTGGTGTTCTCCTCTTCCAACGAGCGCTCGAGGAGTTTCGAATGGAGGTTCTTGTTGGTCTTCGCGCCAAGCTTCTTGATCATCTCCACCTGGCGCACCAAGTTGCCGGGTCCTTCGCTCAGTTTTCCCAAGGCCTTCTGATAGCTTTCGTTGGCATCGGCCACGTTCTTGCCGATCCGGCCGAGGTCTTCCGTGAAACCGACGAACTTCTCGTATAGTGCGCCTGCGCGCTCCGCGATCTCCAAGTGGTTCTGCGCAACCCGTTCGTTCTTCCAGATGCTCGCCACGGTCTTCAACGTCACCATCAAGGTGGAGTGGGATACCATGACCACTCCGCGCTCATAGGCCTCTTGGAAGATCTCCGGGTGTTCCTTCAAGGCAAGCAGGAACGCGGGTTCGATCGGCACGAACATCAGCACGAAGTCGATGGCTTGTAACCCGTAGAGCTTTGAATACTCCTTGGCCGCAAGGCCTTTGGCATGGGCCCTCATGCTGTCCACATGGGCTCTGAGCAGACGGCTCCGTTGGGATTCATCACTGCTCGTGGCGAACTGTTCGTAGTGCGTGATCGATACCTTGCTATCGATGACGATACTCTTATTGTCGGGCAGGTATATGACCGCATCGGTACGTTGCCGCGTATGGTCCTCAAGCGTATGGCTGTCCTGCATTGCGTATTCACTGCCTTTCACAAGGCCCGAGCTTTCCAAAAGGCTCTCCAGGATCATTTCGCCCCATGCTCCTTGGGCTTGCGCATCACCCTTCAAGGCGCGTGTCAGGTTCACGGCATCCGCGCTCAATTTCTGGTTGTTCTCCACCAGCGCGGCGATCTCCTTCTTCAACGCGAAGCGCTCTTTGCCTTCTTCCGTGTAAACCTTCCTTACCAAGTCCTCAAAATCCTTGATGCGTTCCTTGAACGGTTTGAGCGTATCGTTCAGTGACTTGTCCTGCCGTTCGTTCAGTTCCTTGCCTTTCTCTTGGAGCAACTCGGCGGCGATCACTTTGAACTCGCCCTTCATGCGCTCGTTCAGCTCATTGAGATAGGCTGTTTGTTCCTTCAGTTTTTCCTCTCTCGCTTCGGCTTTGGCCAACTCCGTGCTGAGCCGTTGTTCCGCGTTGCGCAGATCGCTGTCGCGTTGTTGCAGGTCCGCACGCATCTCACCCATGCGGCGCTCGCGCTCCTCCAGTTCGCGCGCGTGGTTGGCGGAAAGCTGGTCTAACAACCCATGCGACTTTCCGCGCAACAGCCAATACGTGATGCCGCAACCAACGGCAAGACCAAGCAGCAAAACGAGCAGGAGAGTGGAAGTGGCCATTGGAAGCGGGCTAAAGGTAGCCCGGTGCTCAATTGTCGAGGATGATCACCAGCGTACCGATGGGCAAGCGTTCGAAGAGATCTATGATGTCGGCATCAGCCATACGAATGCAACCGTGCGATGCGGGTCGGCCGAGCTCATCCTCGAAGGGAGTTCCGTGGATGTAGATGGACCGGGTGCGGGAATCGGTTGTTCCGCCGGAATTGTGGCCGGGTTCCATTCCCTCCAACCAGAGGATGCGCGCCGTAACCTGATCTTGGCCGAGCGAAGGATCGGCGAAACGACCTGTGAAAATGCGCTCGCGCAGCAGCCCACCGGCCGGCACGCCTTGGCCGATCTTTTGTGCGATGCGGTGCAGACCCTCCGGGGTCCGTTCGCTGCCCTCCACGGAGCCCAGCCCTTTATTGCTGGTACTGATGACGTATTCCATCATCATACGGCGGTCGTGCAGATGGTACATGCGCTGGCGTTGAACGCTCACGTACAAAAGATCCTGCGTGTGCGCGGTGCCCGGGAAGCGTGCGTCGAAATACTCCAGCAGCATGTCGGCCAATCCTTGTCGGCGTGGCTGTTCCTGGGCATCGGCCATTAGGGGCAACGCAACGAGTAAGAAGGCAACGGAGCGTGATCGCATTCAGAACAAACTGGTGAAGCCGAAATGCACCTTGCCTTCGCGCAGGTCGATGGGATTGCTGAACTGTTGGCCCAGCGCGTATGTGAGTCCGAAGATCCCCGCCTTCGTCTCGAAACTTGCACCGATTCCGAAGCCCACGGGATCATCCGCCAAGCGCTCCTCTTTGCTCTGGTCCTCCCACCAACCCATGTCCACGAACGCGAAAAAATTGCCATTCTCTTCGAACAGGAACCGGTATTCCAATGTGCCGATCGCGAACGCCGAGCAGAAGATGGACGCCTCGTCAACGCCGCGCATCGTTTTCAACCCGCCGATGCGATAGAGCTCGTTACTGAACAAGGTCTCGTTCGCCATCCAGCCGCCTTGCCCCGCAATGCGCACCGTGCTGCGCTTCTTGATCGGCAGGTGCACGATGACGTTGCCGTTCAGTTCCACCTGCAGGCTTTCCTTTTCCGTTGCCTCGCTTTGCGCTTCCCCGAACACAGCGGTGCTGCTGCGCTTGTTACCCGCACTTCCGTCCATGATGGCGGAATAGCCCTTGCGCGGGTTGAACCGGTAGTCGAGCCGTTGTCGGGCAAGGCCCAAGCCGTAGCTGAGCAGTTCCACATCGGCAAGGCCGGGGATGGGCACCGTGGTCCGTCCCAAGCGCTTGCTGCTTTTGTTGTTCACGAACACGCTCAGTTTATCGCCATGAGGAAGGAGGTATTCGACCGCACCCCGCGCGTTCACTTCGAGAAAGGTGGTGTCGCGGCGGAAGATCTTCAGCGATAGATCGATGCCGAAGGGAGTGTTGAACAAGAAGGGGACATTGAAGCCCAAGCGTAGATCCTGTGTCTTGTCCTGGAGCTTCCGCCAGTTCAGTTCGATCGCTTCACCACGGCGTAACGCGTTGCGCAATCGGAGGTCCACATCGCCGGTGAAGGTGACCTTGCCGGTGACGGCATCGGGTTGTAAACCGATGATGCCATTGGCCGAACTGGCTTTGCGCGCGTCGAGAAAGAGATAGAGCTTCGTTTGGTCCGGGGTGAACTGCACATAAGGCGCTTGCTTCTGTTGCACGAAAGCCAACTCGCGGATCCTGAGCGCCACATTCGCGATCGCGCGTTCGTTGTATGGATCACCAGGCCGGACGCCGATGTGCGCATAGAGGTAGCGAAGGCTCGTTTTTGCCGTGCCCTTCACCACCACGCTATCGATTTTCACCTGCCTCCCTTTCTCGATCACCAGCGCTGCCACCAAGCCATCGGCCGTGGGCCGCAAACTGTCCAGTTTCGCTTGGGCGAAAGGATAGCCATGCGTACTACAATGGTCCAGCACATCGGCAAACAGCGAGGCTAACGCACCGGGCGAGATGGGCTTTCCACTGAAGGCTCGTTCGCGGAACTTGGCATCAGCCGCGATCACGGCATCGCCGCCAACTGCGCTCAGGCGCGCCCACTGGTATATCGGCCCAACGTGCAACCTGCAGTGCATACCGGAGCTGTCGCCAGTACAACTATCGATCGCCGCTTCAAGGTGTCCCGAACGTTGAAGCCGGAACAGCGCCTCCCTTTGTACGGCCTCCACCTCGGTCCCTGACTTCAGTTCACTTGTGACAGGAAAGTGCCTTGGTAGCGGGCCATCTGCTTCGAAGACGAACTGGCGCCGCTGGGAAAAAGCCCCGAGCGTCAAAACGAGGCCTGCGCACAGGGCAAGGATGCGTTGCATGTTCACAGCCAATCGATGGGTGCTTTGCCTTGCGCCTGCAGGATGGAGTTGGCCGTACTGAAATGCCCGCAACCGATGAACCCGCGATGAGCTGAAAGTGGGGATGGATGCGGTGCTTTCAAAGTGTAGTGGCGGTCGGCATCAATGAGCGCTTCCTTGTTCTGCGCGTAACGGCCCCACAGCATGAAGACGATGCCCTCGCGTTCGGAGGACAGCGCCCGGATCGCCGTATCCGTGAATTCCTCCCATCCCTTGTTCTGGTGCGACCCAGCCGTGTGCGCCCGTACCGTGAGGGTAGCGTTCAGCAGGAGCACACCTTGTTCTGCCCAGTTGCTAAGGTTGCCGCTTGTGGGGCGCGGCTTGCCGAGATCACGTTCCAGCTCCTTGAAAATGTTCTCTAAGGAAGGAGGAGGTTGCACCCCATCGGGTACCGAAAAACATAGCCCATGTGCTTGGCCCGGGCCGTGGTAGGGATCCTGGCCGAGAATGACCACCGAAACCTGCTCGAAAGGGGTGAGGCGGAAGGCATTGAAAATGTCCTTGCCCTTGGGGAAGACCTGGTATTGGGCCCGTTCCTGGATCAAGAAGGCCTTCAATGTCATGAAGGACCGGGCCCCGAAGGCGGGGGCCATCCTATGAGGGGTATACCACCCTTCACCAATATCCGGCGTAGTGTTCTCGTTCTCGCTCATGGAAGCCGGGAAAGCCTGTCCCGAAAGATGCACGATCGTTGTGTTGAAACCTTTTCATTCGCCGGAGGGTTGAACGGCTAACTTTGGCCACCGCAGGTGCGGTAAACCAGCCTGAACCACCCGGCACGAACGGACGAACGATGAAAAAGACGCTCTTGGTACTGGCCCTGATCGTTGTTGCGGGCATGCTATTCAGCAGTTGCAACAATACCCATAGCTGCCCTGCCTACGGCAAGGTCCACCAAGTTCCCACCACGGAACGGGTATAGCCCTTCCCCCTTGTATACCGATGCCCGCTTCCTTTCAGGAGCGGGCATTCGCATTTCGGGGTGTTTTCCGTTTATCGGTATGTGAAGGTGAGTTCCTGAACCAGGTCTGCGCGCAAGCTCAGCGCCACCGGGCATGTTTGCGCGGCCAGCTCCAGTATGGTGCGGGCCTTCTCATCAAGCCCGGCACCCTGTAGGCTTATGTGTATCTCGATCCGCTGCACCCGACGTGGGTTGGCCGCCATGTGCTTCACAACGCGGGCTTCACAGCCCACCAGCGGCAGATCACGTTCTCGCGCCGCAATGCTCATGATGGACATCATGCAGCAGGCCAGCGAGGTGCTCATCAGGTCGGTCGGGCTGAAGGCCTCCCCCTTGCCTTGGTTGTCGAGCGGGGCATCGGTGATGATGCGTTGACCGCTGCGCAGGTGGATCGCTTCGGTACGAAGGCCCCCCAAATAGGTGACTTGTGCGGTTTCCATTCCAAGGGTCACCGCTACCATGTGGGCAACGGCCGGTGCTAAAGTGCGCAACACCGGCGTTGCATGCCTGCTTAGATTTGGCTTCTCAATGGTCCGCCCCCTCTTTCAACGGTTGTTCTTGATCACGTCCGTTGTGATGATCAGCGGTGGCGCAGCCGCGCAACAGACCAGCTTCGATGATGAGCGGACCCTCTACAGCAAGGAAATTACCGGCGGCGTGGTGATCCACAGCGATGGCTGGGGCCTCAACTTCACGCATGGCAAGTACCGCACGGCCAAAAGCCGCCGACTGATGGGGATCGAGATCGTGAGCATGAAGCATCCCAAGGAGGTAAAGAGCTTCAACCCCTATTACGCTGATGCACGCGGATATTTCTACGGCAAGATCAACCATATGGTGATCCTCCGGCCTACCTACGGGCGCAAATATCAGATCAGCGATAAGGTGCGCCGCAGCGGTGTCGAGGTGAACTGGTATTGGGCCGCCGGGCCGAGCATCGCGTTGGTGAAGCCTGTGTACTTGCAGATCGGCACCACCGTGGTGCCGTATGAGAGCATCGTGGTGGAACGGTATGATCCCGAGAACGCGAACCACGATGTGGGGATGATCTATGGCCGGGCGAGCTGGTTCCGCGGTCTTGACGAAAGCACCTTCTATCCGGGAGGCTTTGGCAAGGTGGGGCTCAATTTCGAGTATGCCAGCCCCTCGGTAACCATCAAAGCCATCGAGTGCGGCGCAGCCATTGACGCTTATGCGGAGACCATCCCGCTCATGGCAGAGAAAGGCGACCTGAAGAACAAGCAGTTCTTCATCACCTTGTTCGCTTCCTTGCAGTTCGGCAAGAAAACCGTTCGATGAGCGAGGGTACGGTGGTTGTTGAACCCAGACAGCGCAAGCCGGATTGGTTGCGGGTGAAACTGCCCACGGGCGAAAGCTTCCGGAAAGTCAGGGATATCGTTAGCGAGCATAAGCTGCACACCATCTGCCAGAGCGGTAATTGCCCGAACATGGGCGAATGCTGGGGGGCAGGCACGGCAACGTTCATGATCCTTGGCAACACCTGCACGCGGTCATGCGGCTTTTGCTCGGTTGCAACAGGCAGACCCGATGCAGTGGATCCTTTCGAACCAGCGCGTGTGGCGCGGAGCGTGGAACTGATGAAGGTGAAGCATTGCGTGATCACCAGTGTGGACCGCGATGATCTGCAGGATGGTGGAGCGGATGCATGGGCCAGGACCATCCGGGCGATCCGTCGGCGGTCTCCGCATACCAAGTTCGAAACGCTCATCCCCGATTTCCAAGGGAAGTGGGAGAACCTCGCCGTCGTGTTGAATGAGAAACCCGATGTACTGAGCCACAACATTGAAACGGTGCGCAGGCTCACCCGGAAAGTTCGGGTGCAGGCCAAGTACGACCGCAGCTTGGAGGTTCTACTGCGCAGCAAGCGCGCGGGGCTCCGCACCAAGAGCGGGATCATGTTGGGTTTGGGGGAGACGGATGCGGAAGTGGTGGAGGCGATGGAAGACCTCCGCAGTGTGGGCGTGGATGTCGTCACCTTAGGCCAGTATTTGCAGCCTACCAAGGTGCATTTGGCGGTGCATGAGTTCGTTCATCCCGACCGGTTCAAGCATTTCGGGGAGTTGGGCAGGATCATGGGTTTCCTGTTCGTGGAAAGCGGCCCACTGGTACGCAGCAGCTACCATGCGGAGAAGCACGTGCTTTGAGATGCTCCCTATATTGTGAACCGTTCATTCTCCCTTGCACGCGGCATGATCTGATGTGTATAGACCAAACATGGATCATGTCGGACTGTGGGACCATGAACCGCACGGTGCAACTACTTTTCGAACCCTGACGAACGAACCGGTTAATCCATCATGAAACGACTTCTCCCTATCTCGCTCGCTGTTGTAACCGGTTTCGTCATTGCGGGCTTCGCATGGCGGGCCGATCGCACCCCGGCCTATGCTGCGCGCACTGCAACCGGTGAAGCAGAGGACGCCGAAGGCATGCAGGAATACCTGAACATGCTGCGCAGCAACATTGCCACCGGGCAAGTTGAACCGAGTGACTATCTACGTGCCAGCGAAGCAGCTCGCACATATGCGGCCAACCAGGCAAAAGCCGTCGGCCTGCAGTGGTTGGAAATGGGACCGAACAACGTTGGGGGGCGCACCCGGGCGATTTGCGTCGACCCCGGCGCACCGAATACACTGTGGGCGGGAGGTGTCAGTGGTGGATTGTGGAAAAGCGATGACGGGGCCAATACGTGGAACCGCGTTTCGGGCTTGGCGGAGAGTTTGATCATCAGCACCATCGCCATCACCAACAGTGGTCACATCTACGTGGGTACTGGTCACACGGCTGAAGGCGGCGGCGGCGGCGGCGGCAGCGGGTTCATCGGCCACGGCCTTTTCAAGTCAACGGATGGTGGTGCCTCTTTCTCTTTGGTGATAGGGCCGAGTGCTCCTTGGTCCGGTTCGGATACTTGGGCTTACATCAATAAGGTGGTAGCGGACCCGAACGATGCCAATAAGCTTTGGGTGGCCCACAACGGTGGGTTCAAGGTTTATGATGAAGCGGCCAACACTTTCTCAACCGTCTCCGGTCCATCCTTGAGCACAACGTGCTCGGCATTGGAAGTGGTGAAAGGAGTGGATACGGGAGTGGTGGGTATCATCCTGCGCTTGGGGGCGCAGAATTGGCGCAGTGTGGATGGTGGTGGTTCGTTCCAGCAGATCCCGAACGGTAGCGGCCTTCCAACGAGCGGATTCGGCCGGATGGAATTCACGATCAGCCCGCAGGATCACAATTACATGTATGCCATTGCTGCCACTGGAGGTGGCGCGATGTACGGTGGGTTCGCAAGTACGGATGGTGGCGCCAGCTGGTTCGATATCTGGCCGTCCGGTAGCGATGCTCCAGCCTTGGACGTTTTCGGCGACAACAGTCAGGGTTGGTACGACATAGTGATCTCCGCGAACCCCACCAACAAGGAGGAGTTCTTCCTTGGAGGCGTATCACTTTGGAAGAGGGGCATCAATAGCCCACCGGAACAAGTGGCCATAGCCCAGGACTTCCCCGGCTGCTTCATATGCGTGCATGCCGACGTCCATGAACTCACTTGGTCGGCGGATGGCAGTACGTTGTACGTTGGCTGTGATGGTGGCGTTTTCAAATCCGCCGGTCCCTCCGGTAGCATGGTCTTCACGGCCAGCAACCACAACTACAACGTAACGCAGTTCTATTCAGCGGCCATCAGCCCCAAGGGCAAGATCCTTGGCGGCGCGCAAGACAACGGAACGCAATACATAGCGCTCATTCCAGGCAACGAACAGCGCGCCGATGAAGTGGGCGGCGGGGATGGGTTCGATTGCGACATCAGCAATCTCGATCCGTCCATCATGTTCTCCACCGTGTACGCAGGTGCATTGGGTCGAAGCAACAACGAGGGTGGCGTGTTCGGCGGTTTCTACAGCAGCCGGATCCTCGCCCTTGGCGACCCCGGTGATATCACCGGTAACGGTCTCGGCGATTTTTACACCAACATCCGCCTCTTTGAGGATGCGAACGACCCCAACAGTCCGGACTCCGGACTCTATGCCAATCAATGGGTAGTTCCGCCACCGCCCATCGGGCAGCTAGCCCCCGACACATTCTTCGTTGCTGATACGCTCGGGGATCCTTATCCGCACAAGAGCCGGAAGATGCCCCAAGTGCCATTGCCAACCACCACTTGGGAATTGGCGGGTTTCCCGGCCGGTACCAATGCGGGTAGCTACTGGCTGTCCGGTGATACTGTGCGTTATCTGATCACTCTCCCCGATCGCGTGGAGACCCTTTTTGCCGTCGGGTTCACAGGAACGGATGGTGTGTGGGTGACGCGGGATGCTTGCAACTTCAGCACCGGTGCCGAATGGTGGAAAGTCGCTGCGACCGCAGGCGGTAACGTGAACGTGCTTGAATGGAGCCCGAACGGGGACGCGCTCTTCTATGGTACTACAGAAGGCGAGGTATTCCGGATCATGGGCTTCGATGCAGCATATGACAGCGCTGCTGCGGATGTGACCAGTTTGACAGGGGTGCTTTCCGATCCTGTTCAGATCTACACCGGCGGTGCGCCCATTACGGGGATCTGCGTGGATCCGAACAACAACAACAACATCCTCATTACCACCGGTGGATATGGTGGTACCGGACATGTGCGCTTCTGCCAGACCGCGTTGCAGCCACCGCCCTTCACCTTCGACAATAAGTGGGACAACTTAGGCCCGGAACTCAACGGTATGCCCGTGTACGATGGCATCATTCACTCAAGCAATTCAAACCTTTTCGTGGTCGGTACCGAATTCGGTGTGATGGTGAGCGAGGACCAAGGCGAGAACTGGGCGTTCGAGAACAGCGGCATGGAGATGGTGCCCGTGTTCCAAGTGCGCCAGCAGAATTGGAACTGGCAGACCAACCCGTATGGCCCTGATTTCGTGACCAATCCCGGCGTGATCTATCTCGGCACCCACGGCCGGGGCTTCTGGCGCAGTGAAACGTTGGTCGGGATCGTGCCGCCCGGCGCTGAGGGCGGCAATGGAGCGGTCAACAACGACCTGCTCATCTTCCCGAACCCTGCGAGCGAGGTGGCCACATTCGAGTTCAACCTGCAAGGAAGCAGCAATGTGGCGGTTACCGTGTTCGATCTGAACGGTCGCATAGTGCGAACCATGGCCCAGCAGCACATGGGCAGTGGCCAACGGCGACTGACATTGGATCTGGGTGACCTCAGCAATGGCACTTATCTGGTGGACTTACGTGTGGATGGAGTTCCACGCACCGGCCGGTTCGTGGTGAACCACTGATCCATGTGATCACAGGAAAAGCCCCTCCCGGAATTCAGGGAGGGGCTTCTTCTTTACCTCCTTTGCAGCCCCAAGATCCCGCACTATTGCGGAGAAGAACCGAACACATGTCGAAACCACGTATCGCGATCAACGGCTTCGGCCGCATTGGCCGCATGACCACCCGGGTGATCCTGGAGCGCAACGACCTCGAACTGGTTGCGATCAATGATCTCACCGATAACCTCACGCTTGCGCACCTGTTCAAATACGACAGCGTGCACGGCGTATACCGGGGCACCGTGGCTCACGACAATGAGAGCCTTGTGCTCGGCGGTCGTCGTATCAGAGCATATTCGGAAGCTGAACCTTCCCGACTTCCGTGGAAGGAGCTGGGCATCGATGTCGTGATCGAAGCCACCGGACGGTTCCGTTCCACGGACAAGGTGCAAGCCCATTTGAACGCTGGAGCGCAACGCGTCATCCTCAGCGCCCCGGCCAGCGACGATACGCCCACGGTGGTGTTTGGTGTGAACGAGAAAACGCTTACCGGCAAGGAACGCGTGATAAGCAATGCCAGTTGCACCACCAACAACGCTGCGCCCATGATCCAAGCGCTCGATGAGCTCTGCGGTATCCAGAGCGGATATGTGACCACTATCCACAGTTACACCGGCGATCAGCGCTTGCACGATGCACCGCATGAGGATCTGCGTCGCGCAAGAGCGGCAGCCGTTAGCATAGTTCCTACAACAACGGGGGCGGCAAAAGCGATAACCCGCGTGTTTCCGCACCTGGATGGGAAGATGGGCGGTTGCGGCATCCGCGTTCCCGTACCCGACGGATCACTGACCGACATTACGTGCCTTGTGCGGAAGTCCGTGACCGTGGAAGCGATCAACGCACACTTCAAGGCGCTGGCCGAAGGGCGGTGGAAGAATATCCTGCGCTACACCGAGGACCCCATCGTGAGCATCGACATCGTCGGTGATCCGCACAGCTGCATTTTCGACGCGGGTCTTACCAGCGTAGTGGGCGACCACGTGAAAGTGGTGGGTTGGTACGACAACGAATGGGGCTACAGCAACCGCCTTGTGGACTTGGTGGTGCTGATGCAACAACTACGCGCCTGATGGTATGTGCGGGGCAGGGACGTCCGCGCTGAGGGGTCCGTCACTCATGCGCTGCATCAGTTTCATGTCGCTGCCATCGAAGACGGCATAGGTGAAGCGCGTGATCCAATCGCCGAGGTTGATGTAGCGGCTTCGCTCGCCGACCTGCAGGTCCATGGGCAGGTGCCGGTGCCCGAAAACGAAGTAGTCGAAGTGCTTCCTCCCAAGTACTTCACGGCAGTGGATCGCCAACCACTCGTTGGCTTCGCCAAGGAATTTGCGATCATTGTCGTAGCTCTTCTTGCGGCTGCGGCCACTCCAGAATTCGGCGAGGCCCAAGGCGAAGTTCGGATGCAGCCGCGCGAACAACCACTGGCACAGCGTGCTACGGAAAATGCCCTTGATGAACTTGTAACCGTGATCCCCGGGGCCGAGACCATCGCCATGGCCGATCATGAATTTCCGGCCGGCCCATTCGCGCGCTACCGGTTGGTGGTGTACTTGTAGTCCGCACTCTTCAGCGAGGTAACCGAAGGTCCACATGTCGTGGTTGCCGGTGTACAGGTGTACGGGGATCCCGCGATCGGTGAGTTCGGCCAGCTTCCCGAGCAATCGCACATATCCGCGCGGAACGCTCTTCCTCCACTCGAACCACATGTCGAACACATCGCCCAGGATGTGGATCTCGTTCGCATCCTTCGCTGCCTCGTGCAAGAACCGCACGATGCGCTTTTCGCGAACAAGACTGTCCACAGTGTTGGGCACGCCAAGGTGGAAGTCCGAAAGGAAGACGATGCGTGGACCGAGTGGCATTATGGTTTCAGGTTGCGCACCACGCGGGTGGGGTCGATCTTCTCCAAAGCAAGCACGAAGCGTATCCGATCACCGAACTGAACGTTGCGGAAGTCGAGTTCGTCCGTGATGTTCTTGCTCAACCCGATCGGCATCCAGATCTCGAACACATCCTTAACGATGGGCAGCCCGACGCCGAATTCCATGAGCAGCTCGGGCTTTTCCGTGCGCGAGCCGTCCTGTGCGACGGTAACCACGGGCACCGCCCCTGCACTGGCGAAGAGGGCGATGGGAACGCGCATCGGAAAGTCGAGCTCCAAGTTGATCGCGGCGACGTAGGAGCTGGAGCCGCCTTGCAACATGCCCGTCTTGAAGGCGCCTTGCTGTTTACTGAACTGCTGTGCCCACAGCCCCACCGTTTCGCCGCGACCGATGTACGCCAGATCGTAGAAGGGGTCCTCCGCTGCCCAACTGAGGCCCCATGCTTGGTTCGGACCGTTCAACTTGGCAGTGCCGACGAACGAGCCGACGAAGGCCCGAAATCGCAAGCTGTGGTTCCGGTCGTCGTACACGAAGGCCTTCCGGGCTTCCAGCGAAATACGTGTCCAATCAAAACCCGTGGTCACCGTGGCGGTCCAATGCGCTGGACCGAGCGGGTGCCGGTAATCACCATCATAGTGCAACTCCCCGATCCAGTTGTCGCTGCCCGATGATGCGGTGCCACCACCGAGCAGGGCGAAGGTTGTGTTATTGCGCAAGTACAAACCGCGCAGGGTAAGCGAGTGCTGCGCTGGCTTGGCCAATGGCCGTTTCAGATCGAAGGTGATGTTGGCGGCGCCGCGTTCGTACCACTTCTGCAACTGATCGCTGTTGAACGTTGTCGCTGTGCGCCCACCCACGCCAACATGGATATTGCGGAACCAACTGCTCCGCAACCGGTCGAAGTGATGATCGATACGCGCAGCCCCGACCGCGCGCTCGCTGCTGAAACCATACAGTGGAGCGATGACGAACTCAGTGCGTTGGCTGGGGAACACGGTGTTATAGAATGCCAAGCCCGCCTGGAAGCCATCGTGTACGCTGCCTGCGATGATCGGTGTCCAATAGAGCGTGCGCTTCTCCGGGTCCTCAACGCCGACCAAGAACTTCAAACGCACGGGCGTCCATTTGCGCAGCATGCCTTTACTGCGCACCGTGTTGTTGCGGTGGTCGATGTCCAGTGTGCGGTGACCGGCATCGATGGTGATGCGAGTGGCGTCAAGCCTCTTGGTTTCATATACGCCCCCCTCCTTCATCGACCAGTACCAGCTTGTTCCCAGGGAGTCGTCCTTGTTCCAGAATGTCACAGGCACGGGTATCGAATCCATATCCGTGTTCCTGATGTAGAAGGAGTCGTCCTTCCTCAGTTTCCCAGCGCGAACATCGGCCTTGAGGTCGCTGGAGAGAAGGTCCACGAAGCACCAGTCGACATTCTCGCCACTTACCCGCTCGAATACCGATCGAACATCCTCCGGCTCAGGATGCTGGAACGCCCACTGCCGGTAGTATTCGTGCATGCACGCATCAAAGAGCGAGTCGCCCCAATACGCGAACAAGTGATCGAAGACCAATGCGGTTTTCATGTACACGCTGGTGCCGTAGTTGGTGCCGGTGTATTCCTCGCTCGGCAAGCTGCACGACTGGTCGAGGTTGCGGCGGGCGTTGAACCGGTAGGCGAGTTCCAGAACTTCGCGATGGCCGATCGTTCTTCCGCCGAAGAGCGCCTTTGGAATTCCTTCAGCGATCACCGACAACTGGTTCGGGTACCGCCCCCGCATGTAGCGCAGCTCCACGAAGCTGTTCATGCCTTCGTCCATCCACGGATGTTCACGCTCGTTGCTGGCCAGGATCCCTTGGAACCAGTTGTGGCCGACCTCGTGGGCGATCACTTCATCCAATCCCTTGGCATCGTCAATATCCCCGATCACCGTGATCATGGGGTACTCCATGCCACCGCCAGCACTGATGGTGCCGTCCACGGCAGTGCACGCGCTGAAGGGATATTCACCCACCCATTTGCTGTAGTGCAGCACTGCTTGGTCCACGAATTCCACCGAGCCCTGCCAAGCGTCCGCGTGCTTGGGCGTATACAGTGTCCACGTATCAACCTTGCGGCCGCTGGGAAGCGTTACCGCGCTCTTCTCCACTAAGTATCGCTTGTCTGTGAACCAAGCGAAATCGATCACACTGTCCTGCACGAAGTGCAGCGTCTTGGTGTTCGGTGCGCTCAACGGGAAGGCCATCGGCCCGAGTTTCTGCCCTTTCAGGTCCTGCTTGGCGGCAAGGGTTTCCATCCAAGCGCGTTCATCCGCGTTCTGCAGTTCGCCCGTGGCCCCCACCACATAGTTCAACGGGAGCGTGATCCGCACATCGTAGGACCCGAATTCGCTGAAGAACTCACCTTGGTCCAAGTAGGGTATGGCATGCCAGCCTTCGCGATCATAGACCGCCGGCTTCGGGTACCACTGTGTGATGTAGTAGGCCTGGCCGGTATGCCCCATACGCGAGAACTTGCCATCGGGGATTTTCACCCTGAACGGTGTGGTGATGGCGATGCTCGCACCGGGCACCAAAGCAGCGGGCAACTTCAGCCATGCGATATCGATGTGGTCCGGATGGTAGCCCCACATGATCGGCATGCCGTTCACACGGAAGTCAAGACTGTCGATGGAGCCGCGCTCCTCCTTCTTGGCGAACCAAAGGTCGAGGTCCCCGTGCAGTGCTTGTTGCTCCGCCAACGCCGTCCCACGCTGCTTGTACGCGTTCGGGTAAAGGTGGAACCAGAGCGTGTCGAGCGTCGTCGTGCTGTGGTTGGAATAGGTGACGGTTTCCGATGCGCGCAGTTCGTGCAGCACATCGTCGAGCACAACCACGATGGAATGCGACACCTCCTGTTGGAAGTACTCCGCAGCCGGGTGTTGTGCCCGAACGGCGAACGGGCCGATCAACAGCCCCGCCGCGATGATGCTGCGTGGTGCAAGCATCAGCTCCCGAACACTTGCGCCAGCTTCTGTTCAAGCATTGGGCCGCGCAGGTTTTTCGCGATGATCTTGCCCTCTTTGTCGATCAGTACGGTCTGTGGAATGCTCTGCACCCCATAGGGTGCTGCTGCCGCGTTGTTCCAGAAGCCCAGGTCGCTGACATGTTTCCATGGTAGATCGTGCTGTTGGATCGCGTTCACCCATGCTTCGCGGCTGCGGTCGAAGCTGACCCCGTAGATCTCGAAACCCTTGCTTTTGTACTTGCTGTAAGCGGCTTTCACATTGGGCAGTTCGGCGATGCAAGGTTTGCACCAGCTTGCCCAGAAATCGATGAGCACCACCTTGCCGCGCAAGCTGCTCAGTGCGAGCATTCCACCATCGGGACTCGGTTGGTTGATCTCCGGGGCCATGGCACCTTCGCCAGTTTGGGACTGCATGGCCTCCATCTGTTGCTGCTGCTGTTGTTGCTGCGCTTGCATTTGTTCCTCGCGTGCAAAACGACCGTTGAAATCGGCATAAGCATCGGTATTGCCCATCACCTTGCCGATCTGCTCGCGCACCTGTTTCACGAGTTCCGGTTCTTTCGTCGGATCGAGCTGCGCGATCGCTGCCAGTTGCACTGGGGACCCCGGGTTGTCCATCACCGTACGCTTGCAGCGTTCGAAGTGCTCGGCGTTCAATTTGTTGAACGCATCCATGGCCGTCTGATCGCCGCCATTGTTCACCAGCGTACGAACGCTGTCGCGTTTTGCGCGGTAGATCTGTGAATCGGAAAAGAAATCGAACAGCGCTTTGGCATGCTTGCTCCCTGTAATGCTGCTCGCCTTCGCGAGCTCCTCTGCTCGGGCAACCACCTGCACACCTTCGCTGCTGTCCAGCGCCAAGATCAAGAAATTGTTGCGATCGAAGTTGAGGTAGTAAAAGTCCAATGGAAGGTGGGCGGTGCTCAACGACCCTTTGCCGTTGGCATCCAGTGCCACGCTGTCCATGGTCACCACGTTGCGGCCTATGGTGCGGTCCAAGCGGATGGTCTTGCCGGCGCCACCTGCTATGGTGACATCAACGGTATTGCCACCACCCGACATGCCGCCACAGGCGGCAAGCAGCAGGGTCGGGAATAGGAGAAGAACACTCGGCAAAGAGCCGAGCGTTTGCGTGAAGGTTTTCTTTGTCATTGGTCAGTTGTCTTGTTCGAGCAATCGTTTGACGAGGTCGTTCGCTTTGCGCGGATCGGCTTTGCCCTTCGAGGCCTTCATCACTTCGCCCATGAAAAGGCCCAGCATCCCTTTGTTGCCAGCACGATAGGCCGCGACTTTCTCCGGGAAACGCGTCATAGCATCCTTCACCGCCAGCGCTATCACATCTTCACCGGCGTCCTGCAGGAGGTCGTGCTGTTTGGCGAGTGCGGATGCATCGGCATCGGGCTGTGCGATCATCAGTGGTAGGAGTTTCTGGGAAGCACCGCTATGGCTGATCGCGCCGCCATCGACAAGGGCGATCAAGCCGGCAAGCTTCCCGGGCTTCACCGGAAAATCCTTCATCTCCAACCCGCGCTCGTTGATCCAGCTACGCACTTCGCCGGTAACCCAGTTGGCCGCGGCCTTGTGGCTGCCTGTTTCAGCGATAACCGCTTCATAATACAGTGCCGTCGCCTTGTCGTCGGTCAACACGTTCGCATCGTACGCACTGAGGCCGAGCGTGCCAACGTATTTGGCCCGCAGCTCGCGCGGCAATGGGGGCATGGCCGCGTGGATCCGCTGGCGCGCGGTTTCACTCACGGTGATGGGTTGCAGGTCGGGCTCGGGGAAGTACCTGTAGTCATGCGCTTGCTCCTTGCTGCGCAAAGCGCTCGTGGTGCCCTTGGCGGCATCGAAGGTGCGTGTCTGTTGTTCGATCGTTCCTCCCGCTGCGAGGATCTCCGACTGGCGCTGGGCCTCGTGCTCAATGGCACGCTGCACGTTTTTGAAGCTGTTCAGGTTCTTCACCTCGCAGCGCATCCCCAACTTCTCCGTTCCCTTGCGCTTCACGCTGATGTTGGCGTCGCAACGCAAGCTGCCTTCCTCCATGTTGCCGTCGCAGATGTCCAGGTAGCGCACCATGCGCCGAACTTCCACCAAGTAGTCGTAGGCCTCTTGGCTGCTGCGGATGTCGGGTTCGCTGACGATCTCGATCAGTGGCACACCGGCGCGGTTCAGGTCAACCAACGTATTGAACGGGTCCACATCGTGGATGCTCTTGCCCGCGTCTTCTTCCAAGTGGATCCGTACGAGGCGGATCGCTTTTTCGGTCCTGTCCCCAACGGCCTCACCTGCGTTGGAGGTGACCGGGATCATGATGGTGCCACCTACGCAGATCGGTGTCGTGTCCTGGGTGATCTGGTAGCCCTTCGGTAAGTCGGGGTAGAAATAATTCTTGCGTGCGAAGTGCATCCACGGAGCGATGCGGCTGCCACAGGCCAGTCCCATGCGCACAGCCAGCTCGATGCTCTTGCGGTTCATCACTGGCAGCGTGCCGGGAAGGCCGAGCGTTAGGGTGCTGATGTTCGTATTCGGATGATCACCGTACGCGTTCGCATCGCTGCTGTATGCCTTGCTCTCGGTCATGAGCTGCGCGTGCACTTCAAGACCAACGACAAGGTCCCATTCCTCACTCCAGTGCTTGGCGGCGCTCATCGCAGGGAGGTCTTGATGATGCGCGCTGCGAGGATCGCGTTGCCTGTGCTGATGCGCGTGGTGTAGAGTCCTGGCGCAAGGCCTGTCATGTCAACGGTTGCGCTGGAACCGTTGATCGTAACATCAACATTGACCGGTTGACCCTGAAGGTTCAACACCTCCACCCGCACGATGGGCTCTGCGCAGGTGATCGTGGTGCCATCGGCAACAGGGTTCGGGAAGATCTTCACAGGACCCGCTTTGCGGGCTTGTTCATTGCCCAATGCCAACGCCGCAGTGATGTCGATGACGAACAATCCACGCTGCATATCACTCACGAGCACATGGCCGCTGGGGAGGAACGGGTATACGCCCCACGCTCCTTCGTAGCTGTCGGTGTGGGGTTGCAACGAAGTATCGTAATAACCGAGCAGCTGGGTATTGAAAGGGTCGGCAACGCTCCACAGCCAGTAGCCATCGTAGTAATAGCTCACGTGCAGCTCATCGCCTTTGAAACAGGGGTTGTGCGGAATGGAGAATCCGCTCCACTCCACGCCAATGGTGTCCACGAACTCAATGCTTGTCGGATCGCTCACGTCGAAAAGCTTCAGGTCCATGCCGTGCGTTTCATCGGCTTGAACATAGAGCCAGCCATTCTCGTGCAGCCAACCACTATGGTTGTAGCCTGGCTGTGGATAGTTGGTCAGCGATCCGATCAATTCCGGTGTCGCGCTGTTCGTGAAGTCCACGATATGCATGCCATCCTGATCGTTCAGGTAGCCGATGTTGTCACGCACGTAACCATCATGCACCACTCCGATCTCCGAGTTCCACCAAGGTATGTCAGCTTCGCAATCGTTGAGCAGCACTGGGTCGTCGGGGTCGGTGAGATCGTAGACCGCAGCTTGTGTGGAGCCGGCCCAAGTGTATAGGCGTGCGTTCGTTGTATCGATCCACAGGGTGTGGGCCCGGTGCAACAAGGCGTTGCTGTTGTAGAGCAACGGTGCGCTGTCGGGAAGGAACCGCATGTCGATGATCTGCAGTGTGCCGGGGCCTTCGTCCGTTACGCCATAGAGCCGATCGCGATAGGTCTTGAATTCGCGGTGTACCACGTCGTTGCCCTGCCAAGCCCCGGGAACGAACGCGACTTCAGCAAGGTTGGCCGGATCCGTAACGTCGATGATGTGCGTGCCGGGGATGCTGCCGATGATGCCGTACTCCCTGCCATCGCGGGCATAGCCCCATGTGGCATTGTATACGTTGCCGTACTGGTTCGTTGCAGGAAGTGTATCCACATGCCAGCGTCCGAGGAGGGTCATGTTCAGGCTGTCCTGGCCTCGGGTCGTGAAGGGGAAAAGCAGTGCGGCAATGGAAGCCGTCAGTACCGCTCGGGAGCCGAGCAGCAGGAGCATCTTGGAAAATGTGAGGTTGAACAAGCAGCCGATCTTCATGATGCTGCGATCAATTCCTTCATGATCAGCGTCAACTTCGGCTCAGCTTCTTCCGCAACGCGCTGCACCATTTCATGCGTCGTCTTTTCAATGAGCCCCGGCACGCCAAGGTCCGTGATCACGCTCATGGCAAAGCACGGAAGGCCCATGTGCCGGGCGGCGATCACCTCGGGTACGGTGCTCATGCCAACAGCATCGCCACCGATGTTGCGCACATAGCGGTACTCGGCCGGTGTTTCAAGTGTAGGGCCGGTAAGGCCGACATACGTGCCGGTGATCACTCGAAGACCATGCTCCTTGGCAATGTTCTTTGCCTTGGCGATCATCGCATGGTCGTACGGTTCGCTCATATCCGGGAAGCGTGTTCCAAGTTCACCGGGGTTCGGTCCGATCAAGGGGTTCGGAAAGAGGTTGATGTGATCGTCCAGGATCATGAGGTCCCCGATGATCATGTCCGGGTTCACACCACCGCTGGCATTGCTTAAGAAGAGGCGACGAATACCCAGGAACATCATAACGCGCACGGGCCGTACCACTTCCTCCATGGTGTAGCCTTCGTAATAATGGAAGCGCCCCTGCATGGCCACAACAGGCTTGCCGCCAAGCGTGCCGAAGAGGAATTGTCCTTTGTGCCCTTGCACGGTGCTTACCGGAAAGTCAGGGATCTCGGAATAGGGGACCGTGTATTCAACGCTGATCTCCTTGCCCAAGCCGCTAAGGCCGGTACCGAGTATGATGCCGGTCTCAGGGGTGAAGCCGTTGGTGCGCTGCTTCAGGAAGTCAGCGGTTCGCTTGATGCGGAGCAACATGTTGGCGTAGAAGGGCGGTGAAACGTTCGGGTTCGTTGAGGATAACGGCCTCCACCCCGATCACGACGATCGTGGTGCTGGCCAACGGTCCTGAGTGCAGGTGCGGGAGCAGGCGCATGGCATCCTTCTCCGTTGTCACCAGCATTTTCGGACCGGCCGCGAAAGTAGCCAAGCGGGCGGCCGCTTTCTGGAGGTCGGACAGGCTGAAGGTGTGGTGGTCGGGAAAGGCCAAGTGCGCAAACTCCTTCACCTGTCCTTTCACATGACCGACCAACGGTTCGGGATCGGCAATACCCGTGAGTAGGAGTACGGAGGCGCCGGATAGTGCCACAGGGCTACCCGATCCACCATCGCTTTCCAACAGGCAAGGTTCGGCATACCGCAGTCCGCTGAAGAAGAGCGTTTGCTCTTCCTTAAGCCGTAGCCGCCGACGCCAAGACCTCTGCATTTCCGTAGCGGGGAATTGCGGGCATTTCGTCACCACGATCACTTGTGCGGCACGCGCTCGCGAGGGCGTATCGCGCAAGGTGCCGGCAGGTACCAAGTGGTCGCGGTGCCATGGCTTGGCCCATGTGGTCAACAGGATGTTCAAGCTTGCGTTCAGGCGCCGGTGCTGGAAGGCGTCATCCAACACAATGGCCTTTACGCCGTTCACTTGCTCCGTTATTCCGGCGATCGCCTTCAGCCTGTCAGCGCCCACGTAAACGTGCACTTGGGGGAACTTGCGTTTGAGTTGAAGCGGCTCATCACCCACCCCATAGGCTTCGTCATCGGCTTCAACCGCCAGCGTTCCGAACCCATTGCGCCCATATCCACGGCTCAGTGTTGCCAACGGCTCCACCCCGTCCAAGCATCGCAACACCAACTCCACGTGGGGTGTTTTGCCGGTTCCCCCGAAAGCCAAATTCCCGATTACGATGGTGGGCACTTCCGGTCGTTGGCTCGCCAGCAAGCCCGCATCGAACAACGCATGCCGCAACCGTAACAAGGCAGCATACAGCCATGCGAAGGGTAGTAGGAGGAGCCGCGCTTGACGCATGTCTATTTTGTCCCCCCTGACCGCATTGCCCAAAGATGACTATCGCATCCATCATCGACGTGCTCGAGCAATGGGCACCCCTCTCTCTGCAGGAAGACTACGATAACAGTGGTTTACAGGTAGGGGATCGGGGGGGCGAGGTAAGGGCGGCGTTGGTTTGCATAGACTGTAATGAAGCCATAGTGGAGGAGGCCGAGCGCGATGGCTGCAACCTTATCATTTGTCACCACCCAGTGATCTTCAAGGGGCTGAAGCGACTTACTGGCGCCAGCGCGGTGGAGCGCACCATTGAGATGGCCTTGCGCAAGAACATCGCCATCTACGCCATCCATACCAACTTGGACAATGTCATCGACGGGGTGAACGGGGAGATGGCCAAGCGCTTGGGGTTGAAACCGATCTCCGTTCTGGACCCGCGGACCGATCGCTTGCGCAAACTCGCAGTGTTCGTTCCTGAGGCGCAAGCCGAAACCGTGCGCACCGCCCTTTTCGAGGCTGGCGCCGGGCATATCGGGGCCTACGACCAATGCAGTTTCAACTTGGAAGGAACCGGCACTTTCCGGGCGCATGTCGGCGCCCAGCCCTTTGTCGGGAACATCGGCGAGCGCCATTCCGAGAATGAGGTCAAAGTGGAGGTCATTTATGCCGTGGATCGGGAACGGCCGGTTCTGGAGGCCATGCACGCAATGCACCCGTATGAGCAGGTGGCGCACGACCTGTTCGTTCTTGCCAACCCACACCCTGGGATCGGGTCGGGGTTAATAAGCGAATTCGAGGTAGCCATGGGGGAGGCGGACTTCTTGGATCATGTGAAGGAGGTCTTTGGGCAAACGCACCTAAGACATTCGGTCCTTACTGGGAAGTCCATCCAGCGCGTAGCACTGTGCGGCGGCAGCGGCTCTTTCCTATTGGGGAAGGCACGGGCGGCGGGTGCCCAAGCCTTCCTTACGGCCGATGTGAAATACCACCAGTTCCAAGAACCCGATGGTGCCCTGTTGTTGGTGGATGCGGGGCACTGGCAAACAGAGCGTTACACGATGGATGCCGTTCGCGACCGGCTGCTCCGGAATATCCCTACTTTCGCGGTCCGTTTATCGGGGCTTAACACGGACCCCATCCATTACCGCTGAACATGTCGAAGACCGCAGCCAAGGCGCCCAAGGCCGAAGAGAAGTCAACCACCAATGGGGCCATCAAGGCCGTGAATGCCGCTACGAAGGCCGAGATCACCATCGCTGAGAAGCTCAAGGAGCTTTATCTGCTGCAGACCGTTGACTCCAAGATCGACCGGCTGCGCACCGTGCGCGGCGAACTTCCTTTGGAAGTCCAGGACTTGGAAGATGAGGTTGCCCGTCTTGAAACGCGTCTGCTGAAGACCCAGGACGAGTTGAAGGACATGGAGACCCAAGTGACGGACAAGCAGAACGCCATCAAGGACGCCAAGGCCCAGATCAAGAAGTACGAGGCCCAGCAGGCCAAAGTGCGCAACAACCGCGAGTTCGATTCATTGGGCAAGGAGATCGAATTCCAGAACTTGGAGATCCAACTTGCTGAGAAGCGCATCAAGGAAGCCAAATTCGGTATCGAGGCCAAGCAAGCGGTCGTGGACGAGAGCACCAAGCTCTTCAAGGAGCGCAAAAAGGACCTCGATCTGAAGAAGAAAGAACTGAACGACATCATCTCCGAAACGGAGAAGGATGAGAAGGAACTGACGAAAAAGAGCAAGACGGCGTCATCTCACATCGAAGAGCGCCTGCTGAACGCCTACCACCGCATCCGCAGCAATGCCCGTAACGGCTTGGCAGTGGTGCCAGTGGAGCGCGGTAGCTGCGGTGGTTGCTACAACAGCATTCCGCCCCAACGCCAACTCGACATCAGCAGCCACAAGAAGATCATCGTTTGCGAACACTGCGGCCGCGTTTTGGTCGACGAAGTAGTAGCAGGCGAGGTGATGGCCATGAAGTGAGCCCATCAGCAGGTTCGCCTGACAAGAATGAAGAAGCCCCGGAGATCCGGGGCTTCTTCATTCTCCGAACTTTCCTTCGTTCATGGCCTGAAAGCAACGGTAACGAACATCTTGTATTCCGTTAGGGATTCGCTCGTTGCTTCCACCAAGGTGGGGTCGTACTGGAAGTAGTTGCTCGTGCGGCTACCGTAGAGCCCGGCCAGATCAACGCTCCAGCGGGTGGAGCGATAGCCAACGCCACCCGTGTAGCGGATCAGCGGAAGCCCATGTCGGGCGTCGGCCTTTATATAGGGGTCTGGCCAGTAGCCGGCTCCTGCGCGCAGGTAGATTTTGCTTCCCACGCGCCATTCCGTGCCTGCACTTACATGATGCGCAATGCGGTAGCGCTCGCGAATGATGTCGTTCTCGACTTCGAAATCATAGGCGTCGATGATACCTGTGCTCGGCTTCAGGCGCATGTGCCGGTAATCCGCGAATTCGTAGTCGATGCTGAAGGACCCGGTCTTGCCCACGATGAGCGCGGCCGACGCGATCAACCTCAGCGGTGTGCGCCCACGATAAGTGAAGGTGCCGTCCGGGCTTTCCGCGGTCAGAACGTCCCCATTGTCGCGGAAGGTGGTCCGCATGTCGGTGGTGTATGCGTCGCTCATCTGCAACCAGACCGGGGAGTGGAAAGCCAGCCCGAAGCGGGCCTTGTCACCAGCGCGCAGAATAGCACCGAGCTTCAGGTCGAAGCCGCTCCCCGTTGTAACGAGATTCTCTTGGTATGTCAGTGTTTCAAGCGGCAGGCTTTCGTCCAAAGTTGTTTCGGTGTGCTTTGTGGCGCGCTCGTGCCGCACGCCATAAATACCGACCGAACCACCCACGAATAGCTCGTCCATGTAACTTGAAGCGAAGAACAGGCTGGTGGCATGCACGTTCCCGGAGCTGCTGATCGAGTGCACTTGATCCACACGGCTTCCTTGCGGTATCCCGGCCAAGTAGCTGCCCACGTCCCCTTCGAGCGTATCGATCGCGTAGGTCGACCAAGCAAGGCCGGAGCCGAACGGGAATACGGAATCGAGCATGTAGTATGGCGTTCCATTGGCTTCGTTCGCGAAGCGCTGGGCAATGGTGCTGTTCACGTCCTCGCCAAGGGCCTGCCGTTCCCAATGGAAACTCGCGAGCCGGTCGTAGCTGAGTCCGAAACTGAAGTTGGTCCATTTGCTTCCGTCGGTTCCCCGGGCTGCGAACTGGATGAACACATTGTTGAAGAAGAAGCGATCGTCAGTGCCCGAACTGGTCGTGCCGTAGTGCGTCGCTTCGGCATCCTGTACTTCAAAGGAGGGTGTCAAAGAGAATTCGCTCGTGCTGTAAAGCGCCAAACCGGCCGGGTTGATACCGGCGGAAGAAGGATCGGCTCCCAACGCACCGAATGCTCCGGCCATGGCATTGCTGCGAGCGGTTCCGCCAGGCTGTAGGAATGAAAAACGCAAGATGTCCTCCTCCGTTTGCGCAACGGTCATGCTTGCGCATAAGAGCGCGAGCGATCCAGTTGCAACGCGTGCAAGCATGTTCACGATCGCAGCAATTCTTTATCGGGGCCGCCGACCACCGGAACCTCCACCGTTGTTACCACCGCCGGTGTTGCGATCGTTGTTGATCGTGCGTCCACCATTGTTATCCCGCTGGATCACTTCCGGCTTCTCCCGCCTTTCGCCCTCGTTGCGGATCACACGCGGGCGCTCGGCCGGTCGCGTGGTCGGTTCGGTGCGTGGTTGTGTTCCCGTTCCTTGGTAATTCGGCCGGGTCGTATTGGCCCCGTTGCTCATGGCGGGCCGCGTGCGGTCCGGCAGCGGTTTCATCAGGCCGATCTGGTCCCGAGCGTTCATGCGCTGACCGACCGGCGCTGAAGTGCCGTTCCCAGCACCCCCGGAACCTCCACCGAAAGATGGGCGGTGCGAGTAAACGGTACCGCCGCCCCAGCCTTCGCCACCAGAGGTAACGATCGGCTGATAGCAGTTGTAGCAGCCTCCTCCGTATCCATAATAGCCGTACCCGTTGTACCCGCCATAGTTGTACGGACTGTTCCAAGAATTTCCACAGCCACAGCCGTTGTAGTACCCGCTGCCATAGCCGTTGTTCCAGCCCCCACCGTGGCCCCACCCGTTGTTGTACCCATTGTTCCAGCCGTTGCAGCTTCCGTAGCTACCGTACCCGTTCCAATAGGGATCGTTCCACACGTTGCCGTACCCGTAGCCGTTGCTCCAGGAATTGTACCCCCACTGGTTTCCATAGCTCATTCCGAAGCCATAGCGATCGTAGCCGTAGTAGTACGGATCGTTGTAGGCCATGTCGTAGTAACCCCTCGGGTTGGCGTAGCGCTCGGCTTCACCGGGGTTGTAGTAATCAGCGGTCTGTTCGGGCGCGGCCACGGTCTTCTCTTCACCTGCCACGGCAGCGGTTATGCTGCGTGGGTCCGGCCGATCGTAGACGTCATCGCGCACATAGGCCGCATCCTTGCTCTGGCTGCATCCGCTGATGAGCAACACCAGCAGTCCGATGCCGCTGGTGGTAGTGAGGGCTGTTGTGTTGCGCATGGCTCTAAGGTGTTGTTTGAACGGCGTTCGTCGCAGAGGAGTATGTGTACTTTTCGCCGGTCCGGTCACCGTCAAAAATAGTACCGGAACAAGCGGAGATGAGCGAAGTTTTGACGAAGCGTGCCACCGATCATTCACAGTGGTACAACGATCTTGTGTTGAAGGCCGATCTGGCCGAGCACAGCGAGGTGAGGGGCTGCATGGTGATCAAGCCCCATGGGTATGCCATCTGGGAAAAGATGCAAGCCGCTCTGGACGGCATGTTCAAGGCCACGGGTCACGTCAACGCGTACTTCCCCTTGTTCATCCCCATCAGCTACTTCGCCAAAGAGGCCAGCCATGTGGAAGGCTTCGCGAAGGAATGCGCGGTTGTCACCCATTATCGCCTGAAGAACGACCCGGAGAAAGGCATCACTGTTGACCCGGAAGCGCGATTGGAGGAACCGCTCATCGTCCGGCCCACGAGCGAAACCATCATTTGGAACACCTATCGCGGTTGGGTGAAGAGCTACCGCGACCTGCCGTTGCTGATCAACCAATGGGCCAATGTGGTCCGTTGGGAAATGCGCACGCGGTTGTTCCTGCGCACAGCCGAGTTCCTTTGGCAGGAGGGCCATACCGCCCACGCTACGAAAGAAGAGGCGGTGGAGGAAACCATGCGCATGCTCGATGTCTACGCGCAGTTCGCTGAGGAATGGATGGCCATGCCCGTGGTGAAAGGCGTGAAAACACCCGGTGAGCGTTTCGCCGGCGCGGAGGACACCTTCTGCATTGAGGCCTTGATGCAGGATGGAAAAGCGCTGCAGGCAGGAACTTCGCACTTCCTTGGCCAGAACTTCGCGAAAGCCTTCGATGTGCTTTTCACGGACAAGGACAACAAGCAGAGCCACGTATGGGCTACGAGCTGGGGCGTTAGTACACGGCTCATGGGTGCGCTCATCCTTACGCACAGCGACGACCATGGCTTGGTGCTGCCGCCGAAGTTGGCGCCTGTGCAAGTGGTCATCGTGCCGATCGCCAAGAACGGCGACCAGCTGGCGGCTATTGATGGCTACGTAGCACCTATTGTTTCGGCACTGCGCGCAAAGGGGATCACCGTTAAGTATGACAACGACGACAAGAAGAAGCCAGGTTGGAAATTCGCCGAGTACGAGCTGAAGGGCTATCCCGTGCGGATCGCTGTCGGACCGCGCGATATGGAGAACGGTACGGTTGAAGTAGCGCGACGCGACACACTGGAAAAGGAGACCCTGCAAGTGGTGGACATTGCCGAGAAGGTGGAGCATCTGTTGCAAGCGATCCAAGCCAATCTTTACCAAAAGGCATTGGCCATGCGCGACGCAGGCACTCGTGCGGTGGACAGCTATGCCGAATTCAAGGAAGCCATTGAGGAAGGCGGATTCATCCATGCCCATTGGGATGGCACTGCGGAGACCGAGGAAAAGGTGAAGCGGGAAACAAAGGCCACTATCCGCTGTATTCCGTTGGAGGGTGATCGCGCTCCGGGCCTGTGCATGGTCACCGGCGAACCAAGCGTTCAACGCGTCATCTTCGCAAGAGCCTACTGATGCCCAAGAAAGACAAGCACCACGACGATCCGCGCGGCACCATCCTCCGCATGTTGGAGGGGAAGAGCGCGATGAAGCAGGACGTGTACCAACGCATCATCAGCGTGTACGCCGACCTGAAGACCGTGCTTGCCGAGGTCGCCACCGACCTGGACGACGCCATTCAGAAAAAGGACAAGCGCCTTACGGTGAAGTATACCGACAAGGGTGAGACAGCCGGCGAACTGAAGGTGGCCGGCGATGTGGTGATCTTCCACATGCACACCAACGTCTTCAAACTGGACCAGGGGCACAGCTTGTGGAAGACCAGTTACCTGCATGAGGATGAACTGCGCGGATACTTCGGCGTGGTGAACATGTACAACTTCCTCAGCGACTCCTTCAAGTACAACCGGGAGCGCGACCTCGGCTACCTGGTGGCGCGGCTCTTCATCAACAAGGACGGCCGCTTCTTCGTGCAGGGCAAGCGGCAACTGGGCTTTCTCTACAACGATCTTGCGACGAACACCATCGACAAGGAACGCATCAAGCAGGTGGTGCATTCGGTGATCATGTACACCCTCGATTTCGACCTGCTCACCCCCCCTTACGATCAGGTGAACCAAGTAACGGTCAGCGAAATGAACGAGCTGAACGCCAACGTACAGATCAGCACGGGCAAGCGCCTTGGCTTCCGTTTCCAATCGGACAGCGACGAGGTGCGCTAGGGAAGCGTCATTTCATTGTGCTATCTCTGCCACATACCAGCCGAATTCTACATTTGCGACCCCTTGAAAAAGATGGCCCGTTCGTCTAGGGGTTAGGACGCGTCCCTTTCACGGATGAAACAGGGGTTCGATTCCCCTACGGGCTACAAGGCGAAGGCCTCCTCCACGCGGGGAGGCTTTTTCGTTTTCGGTCCATCGATCCCGTCCACGGCTCTGTCGTTCGGTATAGGATACCCCCCTGCGGAAACCTTCGCCAAGGGCGGCACGTATCTTTCGCCTTCTTCAAAAACGGCTCCTTACTGGGCCAAACCAAAAGAAGCATGCATCTGAAGGGAGCGAAATGGCTGCTCGGTCTGTTGGTCCTGAGCAGCCTGGCATCGTGCGTTGGTCGCAGGGACATCAACTACCTGCGCGACCATTCCTTGAGCGCCGAGGGCGCCAAGCTCTTCGAGAACAAGAAATTCGAATACCGGATCCAGGTGAACGACGTTATGAGCATCCGCGTGATGGGTCTCGACGACGCAACGTCCAAATTCTTCAACGTTGAAAGTTCCAACGCCGCGGTCGGGATCAACGAAGCGGCCCTTTACGTGAACGGGTACAGCGTTGATAGGAACGGGCAAGTAGGTCTGCCTTCCGTTGGGAAGATCAAAGTGCAGGGCCTTACGGTGGGCGAGGCGCAAGAAGTGGTGCAGCGCAAGATCAACGAGTTCTTCACCAACGCCACCGTGATCCTGAAACTCGTTAGCTATCGTGTAAGCGTGTTGGGCGATGTCGCCCGGCCCGGCACCTACTTCGTTTACAACAACCAGATCACCATCCTCGAAGCCTTAGCGCAAGCCGGTGGCGCCAATGAATTCGCCGATAAGGGGAAAGTGACCTTGATGCGGCAGAGCGACAAAGGCGTGCAGGCCATATATGTGGATATGGGCAGCACTGCGGTTCTTGCCAGTGAGTACTACTACCTTCTTCCGGGCGACGTGATCTACGTACCCACCCTGCGCGCTCGCGTGGGCCGGTTGAACCTTGATCTCCTCGCAATCCTCTTCGGCGCCATCAGCGCTGCGGCCTTGGTGGTCACGGTTGTGCAGAATTCGAACCCATGAGCAAGGAGCAAGGGGCAGGCGACACCATCGACCTGCGCGCCATTTTCAGGAAGATGATCTCCAAATGGTGGTTGTTCCTGATCACCGTTGGCTTGTGCGGTGCTGCAGCTGTCGCGAAGTACAAGACCACGCCGAAAACTTACATGGTGGGCGCGTCCATCATGCTCAGTGAGAAGAGCCGTAACAATTTCGGCGGCGCTGCGAACGAGGAATTCATCAAGGGCACTGGATTCCTGCGGAGCGATGCGGATATACAGGATCAGATCGCTGTGCTCCGCAGCCAGAACAATCTGCGCAAAACCATCCGCCGACTGCCCTTCGCGATCAGCTACTTGGCCAAGAAACAATACCTCACCCGTGAACTGTACGACTACCCGCCTTTCCAAGTGGCGCTGGACAGTTCCGTGCAGCAGATCACAGGTCTTACGATACACGTGAAGGTGAACACCGCCGCGAAGACCTATCGGGTCAGTGCGGAAGGCGAGAACATCAGGCTCTACGACCCCAAGCGGGAACTCGTGATCGACCAATTCCGCCCTGCGGTGAAGATCGATCGCGAATTGAAGTTCGGCGAGCCCTTCAAAGACCAGAACCTCTCCTTCGCCATCAGCTTCCCCGACAGCTTCCTCTACGACCCGAAGACGGACTACTTCTTCTACATAAACAGCCTTGACGGCTTGGTGGATGCTTACGGTGGCAAGCTCGGGAGCGAGAGCATGGGCGACAAGAGCAACATCGTGATCTTGAGTTCGGTGGGTGAAGTGGTGCAGAAGGAGAAGGACTTCCTGAACACGCTCATGTCCGTCTATATCGAGACCGAACAGGACAAGCAGAACGAGAAGGGCAAACGCACCATCGGGTTCATCGAGGCCCAGTTGCAGCGCTCGCAGGCGGACATGAAGTCCGCTACCGATAAGGTGATCTCGCAAGGCCCTGCGGGTGGATCGGACCGTGCCAGTCAGCTTTATGATGATCTGAGCCGTTACCAGGACAGACAGAGCGAGATCCGCACGCGTGTCCAGTATTTGCAGAACCAGCTGATCAATGGTATGTCGGCCGAGGACGATCGCACTGTGCCTTCCTCCGCCAACCTCGGCGACCCGGGCCTCGAAGCGCTGATCGATCGCTACAACCAGAACGTCACCCGCTTGAACCAGATCAGGGTTACCGAGAAGACGCCGACAGCACCGACGCTCGCGCTGATGCGCACGATCCGCGACGGCAAAGCGCAGATCATCGGCAGCGCGGAGAACCTGCTTTCGAAGTCGCAGATCGAATTACAGGACGTCACGCAGCGTGTCAACGAAACCAAGTGGCAACTCGGCCAGTTGCCCAAGGAGCAGCAGCGGCAGGACATCGCGATGAACCAGTACGAGTTGACGGAGAGCATCAACAACTACTTGATGGAGAAGCTCTATGAAGCGCAGATCGCCATCAATTCAGATCAGGTGGATAAGACGGTGGTGGATCCGGCGCGGATGGTGGGCTTCGGTCCCGTAACGCCGGACAAGAAGTCCATTTTCGGCGTGGCGTTGTTGCTTGGCCTGTTCATCCCCATTGCATTCATCCTACTGCGCGATTTCTTCAACGACACCATTGCCGACGAAGACGAACTGAAGCGCCTCAGCAACATCCCGTTGCTCGCCACCATTCCTGAGAGCAAGCGCAAACGCATTACCGCCGACGAGCCGAAGAGCCTCTTGGCCGAAGCGTTCCGCACGGCGCGCATCAACCTGCAGTACTTGAACGCCGATACCGCGCGACAAGTCGTGGGCTTTACCAGCAGTAGTAGTGGAGAGGGTAAGACCTTCTGCGCGCTGAACCTGGCCACGGTGATGGCGTTGAGCGGGAAACGCACCATTCTAATTGATGCCGACATGCGCCGGCCCCGTGTGCAGGATACTTTGGAAATGGCCGACGGGGCTGGGTTGAGCAACCTGCTCATCGGTGAAACCACGATCGACAATGTGATCCGCCGTTCCGATATCCCGGGCTTGGATGTGATCACGGCCGGTCCGATACCACCCAACCCGTTGGAACTGGTGGAAAGCCCGCACATCGCCGAACTCTTCAAACAGCTGCGCAGCCGTTACGATCACGTTATCGTTGATGCAAGTCCGATGGGTCTTGTCAGCGAATTCGTCATCCTGCTCTCGCATATCGACGTAACGCTTTACGTCGTGCGCCAGGGCCACACCCACCGGAAGGACCTGCGCTTGGTGAACGGCATGTATGCGAACGGAAAACTCGGACGCATCGATCTGTTGCTCAATGACGTGGACAAGAGCAGCAATGGCTATGGGTACTACGTCAAGTAGGCACATACGCATGCACGTATGCTGAAGAGCGAGGGCGCGCGCAAGTACTTGGTGAACACCGGTTGGATGTTCGCCGAGAAGGTGTTCCGTCTCGCCTTGGTGTTGGTCACGGGCGTGTTCGTCGCGCGCTTCCTCGGCCCCACCTTCTTCGGGCAGTTCAATTACGCAACGGGCTTCGTCGGTCTCTTCTTCGCACTTACCGCCATGGGGCTGGACGAGATCGTGGTGCGCGATCTCGTGCGCCATCCCGAGCGCCGCGATGAACTGCTGGGTTCGGCCGCACTGCTGAAGTTCTGCGGGGCGTCGTTGTTGGTCATCCTTGCCTCGGTCATCGGTTTCCTGAAGAACATGGAGACGATCACTCTCCTCGTGGTGGTGATCGTTGCGGTCTCGGAGCTCTTGAAGCCTTTTGTCGTCATTGAGTATTGGTTCCAAGCCCAAGTGCGGGCGCGCGCGGTTTCCAAAGTGCTCATCATCCAGTCGGTGGTGAGCGCGGCTTGGAAGCTCGGGCTCGTTTGGTTGTTGCCAAGGGATGCGGCGGGCCTTCCGACCGAAAGCGCACTGCTTTGGTTCGCCTGGGCGTACGTGATCGAATTGATCGCCAGTGCGATCGGCTCCGTAGTGGCCTACGGGAACGCTGGTGGTGTGATCCGCGCCTGGCGCGTTACGCGCCAAACGGCGGGCCACCTGTTGCGGGAGAGTTGGCCCCTGCTGATCTATGGTGTCGCGTTGTACGTTCAGGCCAAGATCGACCAAGTGATGATCTTCGATGTGCTCAAGGACCGTATCGGGCAAGAGGCCGCATACGCCGAAGCGGGACAGTACGCCAACGCGTTGAAGATGATCGAGGCATTGGGCTTTCTGCCGGTGATAGTGCAGAAGAGCTTGGCGCCCGCCATTACGCGCGCCCGCATGGAAAGCATGGCGAAGTACGAAGACCGCTTGCTGAACCAGTACCGGCTCATGTTCCTCATGTTCCTGGTCACGGCGGTGCCACTTTTCTTTTTGGCCCAACCGATCATGGTGCTGTTGTACGGCGAACCGTTCCGGCCATCGGGTGCGTTGCTTTCCCTGTTCTCGATCCGCTTGTTGTTCACCAATATGGGCATGGGCAAAACCAGCTTCATCACCAACGAAAGCCTGTTCAAGTATTCGCTCGCCACCGCACTTGTCGGGGCGGGGCTCAACATCGCCATCAACTACGTGCTCATCCCTCATTTCCAGAGCGCCGGTGCGATCTGGGCCACGATCATCTCATTCACGGTGAGCATTTTCATGCTCGATCTTTGCTTCAAGAGCACCCGCGCCAACTTCGGTTGGATGATGAAGGCGATGTTCAGTTTCTGGAAAGTCCACCGTGCCGCATGAGCACTGCGTTGAAGGATCGCGATCTGGTGCCCGTGAAACCGGTGCTGTACGCCGGGTTCGAGTGCCCGTTGTGCAAGGCCTCTGCGATCACCGCCACCGGAGTGCATTTCCCCGGCGCCCATGTGTTGGGTGAGTACCGCTGCAACGCTTGCGGGTTGGCGTTCGTTCGTGACCTGCCAGTTGGTTTTGCGGTCGATCACCCGGTGGCCATCGGAATAGGCGACGGCCAACTCTTTAATACCCACGGGGCCGAAGCTTGGTTGCACGGTCCGTTGCTCCGGGCATTCCACAAGCGCAGTGAAGCACCGATCACGATCGAACGGAAGGTGTTGCGGCCCTGCAAGCGCATCATCATTCTCGATACCATCGATTTCCTTTATGGCCACGTATTGCTGAAGCTCTACAACGCCCAGCACTACATCGACAACTATCCGGAGCACGGCGTGGTGATCATGCTGCCGCGCATGTTCGCATGGTTGGAGCCGAAGGGTTGCGCAGAAGTGTGGATCGTTGATGTGAAGTTGGGGCAGGGCCAAGACTGGCATACGGCCATCGATGATTTCGTGCAAGAGCGGCTGGGCGAGTACGATGAGGTGAACATGGCCAGGGGCTATGCGCACCCCGACTTCACCCGTATCAACATCGAACGCTACACGGGCATTGCGGCCTTCGGGCTCGAGGAATTCAGTACACGCCCGCCCCATGTCACTTTTGTTGCGAGGCAGGACCGGTTGTGGTTCGCCAACGCTTTCAACAAGTTGTGCTCGCGTGTCTTGGTTCGGTCAGGTGCGAAGGGCCTTGCCCGGACTCTTTTCGTTTCAGCACAGGACCGACTGATCCGGCGGAGCATGCGGTCCATCCGGGTGGCCGTGCCCGAATGTTCGTTCACGGTCGTGGGCCTCGCACCGGGCGGTGGCTACGGAAGTCTGGCCACGGACCTGCGTACCACGCGCATGGATGAAGCCACTGAACGTGCGTGGTGCCATGCCTATGCGAAGAGCCAGATCGTTGTGGGCGTGCATGGCAGCAATATGCTCTTGCCGACGGCTTTCGCTGCAGGCTGTATCGAGATCCTTCCCCATGACCGGCAGGGCAACATCGTGCAGGATGTGAGCGTACGATGGGCCGATCGCATGCAGCTGTTCCTCTACCGTTTCGTCGGCGAGTTCGCCGGTCCCGACGAAGTGGCGGGCCATGCGGTGGGCATGCTGCGCAATTTCGACCTGTACTATCGGCACAACGTCACCAATACCTTCGGTAAGGGCCCTACGGCATGAGAACCTTCTCCCCACCCGCACCGCTGCGCATCCCGGTGCTCTTCATCGCCTTCAAGCGCTATGAAGAGAGCCGGGCCGTGATGGAGGGGATCCGCGCGGCGAAGCCATCCCGCTTGTATTTCGCTTGCGATGGTGCACGCAACGAGAAGGAGGCGGTCGATGTGCAACGTGTCCGCGATCTGGTGAAGCTGGTTGATTGGCCGTGCGACTTGAAGACGCGCTTCAGCGAAACGAACCAGACCGTGAAATTCGGTCCCCCTGCGGCCATCAGCTGGTTCTTTGAGAACGAGGAGGAGGGCATCATCCTCGAGGACGATTGCAAACCCGTGCTTTCCTGGTTCTGGTTCGCACAGGAAATGCTGGAGCGCTACCGCCACGATGAGCGGGTCTGGATCGTCATGGGCAACAACCTGATGCCCGAGTGGCCGGCCCATGATCACGAGAGCTATTACTTCAGCGCCCACGGGTATGGCGCATACTGGGGTTGGGCCAGTTGGCGCCGCATGTGGAAGAAGTACGACCTGCACATGGAGGAATGGCCGGCATTGCGTGATAGCGGGTTGCTCAACGGCCATTTCCTCGATAAGAGTGAGGCCCGAGAAGGGTTGCACTTGCTGGAGAGCAGTTGGGATGGCCGGATCCACAGTTGGGATTTCCAATTGGATTTTGGCCGGATCATGCATGGTGGAATGAACATCATCCCGAACGTGAACCTGATCCGCAACATCGGATTCGGTGATGGCAGCACGCATACGGGAAGCCACCTCGACCCGAGGAACAAGGATGCAGCAGGCGAGATGACCTTCCCGTTGAAGCACCCCCGCTTCATGGTATGCGACAAGGAGCGTGACCTGGTTTATTTCGAGAAGTACATCGAACCGAGTTCGCTTCGCCGTTTCAAGAACAGGTTGAAACGGGTTTTGCCCAAGGAGGTGGACCGGGCGATTACTCCCATGCTCGGCAGGCTGCAGCGCAAGCTGGGCATCAATTGATGTTCCGCCCACAGGCGCTTGTCAGTGCGTTCGAGGAGCGTGCGACCGTTCACGCAGCGTACGCGGATACCTTGGCCCACCGTCACCATCGGTCGTGATCAGCAAGCGGAAGCTCATCAATTTCCTGTTCCTCATCGCCCTGCCGGTCTATGGCATCGGGTGCTGGCTCATCGTGAAGAAGAGCCCGACGGTCGGTTACATAACCGCATCGCTCGGTTACCTGTCCATCATCTTGTTCTGGCTCATCGACCGCATGTATCAGCGGGTACTGCAGCCAATGACCAACCGCCTTTTCTGGGTCGGCATGCTTTACATCGCCTCGCTCGTGCTGATGTATTGGGTCGGATTGTTGGTGCATCATGTCGCGATCCTCACGCTACCGAACACCATCGGCCAATCGCTGCTTGTGCTCGTGCCTTTTCCGGCGGTGGTGATCGTGATGATCTACAACCGCGGGTCGGAAGATTTCGACTTCGCTGAACTCTTCTTGCGAAGTCTTCTCGGATTGCTCATCATCAACTACCTGGGTTACGCTGCGGGGCTGCACAACCTCATGCACACTTTCCCCGGCCGCGTCAGCTTCCCTTTCGGCACGGGTATCTATGATGGCTCGCACTTGGTCGCCATCGTGAACATGATGCTGCTCTTCCGCATCAAACTCTCCGAGTTGTCCAGCCGCCCGTTGCGCTTCTCGTTCTATACGGGGATCTACCTGCTGAACCTCGCGGCCATGGTCAGCATCAACAGTCGCCTCTCGTTCATGATCTTCCTCCTCTTCACCCTGCTCTTCCTCTTCAAGGTGATGAAGGCGGCGCGTTTGTACCTGCTGTCGCTCTTCACCATGCCGTTGATCATGAGCTTCGCGTTGCTCATCTATTCCATCGTGAGCCTGCCTTTTTTCGCAAGCATCCTCGGCCGGGTGAGCAAGGAGGATGTGACCACTTTCAATGGCCGCACCTACATCTGGGAAGCGGTTGCCGACTGGGCCGTGCACGATCGTCGCGGCCTGATCCAGGGTCTCAGTTACCACGGCCATTACAAGATCGGTATGCTCGACGATGTTGCGCGGCTTTGGGGCGTGCGCAACGCCTACAACCTGCATACCCATAGTACCTTCCTGGAGATCCTCACCAGCCAAGGCATTATTGCCTTGGGTATTTTTTACTGGTTGATGTGGACGGCATACAGGTTCTATCGGCAGCGCTACATCGGAGGATACAGCGAGGCGCCGATCTACGCGGCCCTCATCTACATCCTCTTCGTTTACCAGATCGACATCTTCGCGCACGGGATCTTCCTCGGTAACATGGTCTTTTTCACCATGCTCGCGTACCTCGCGGTGGACAAGCGTTTCGAATCGCGATCGGACAGGTTGTTGAACGGCGGAACGGTAACACCCCCGGAAGGATGACCGGTGGAACGCGCTCGCTGGGAAAGTCGAGGACGGGCTCCGCAGAACTTCCGCTGGTAAGCATCGTCACCGTGGTGTACAACGGGGCCGCCACTTTGGAGCGTACCATGAAAAGCGTGCTGTCCCAGAACTATCCACACATCGAGTACATCGTGGTGGATGGTGGAAGCACGGACGGCACGGTGGATCTCCTGAGGCGTTATGATGACCGTGTCGATCACTGGGTGAGCGAGCGCGACCAAGGGATCTATGACGCCATGAACAAGGGCGTAGCGCTTTGCACTGGTCAGTGGGTGGCATTGATAAACGCGGACGATTGGTACGAGCCCGGTACGGTGCAACGCGTAGTGGATGCGGTCAAGGGCAAGCCTGCGGTGAACATCGTGCACGGCGACATATGGATCCACTATGAAGGTGGTGGCCGAAAGCGGAAGCACGCCAAGAACAATGGATTCTTGCTGAAGTATTGGGAGATGGTCCTGAACCACCCGAGCTTTTTCGTGCGCCGGTCGTTCTATCGGGATAGGCCCTTCCGCACGG
>JBDTSG010000135.1:0-18636 GCA_039931265.1 Flavobacteriales bacterium | reverse complement strand
ACCGCCGCGATGAAACGTTGCTTGTCCGTTTCGCTGGCGATGCCCAGGAAATTCTCCACGGCCCAAAGGCTCTCCACGTTCCACACGAAGCGGCTGTCCTCGGGGTATTCCTTGGTGCGGTCGATCAGCTCCAGCGCCTTGAAGATGTTGTTGTTCTGGATCGTCTGCACTTCGGCCTGCAGGTGACTGTAGCCGATGTCGGTGTGGCTGTGGTGGATGAGGTGGATGTCGCGGTGGATGATGGGGTCGATCGTTACAGTCGTATCGAGCAAGCGTTTTTCACCAATGCGTGCGGTGATTCTTGTGGTGATGGTCCTTGTGCTATCTCTCCAAATTGGGGTCTCTATGACCTGAAGCCCATTGCGCACAGGAAAATCTCTCGCATGGTGTTCATTGCCAATGCCCACGTACATAAGGACAGGTGCTCCGAAGTGCATCAACGTAATCGCAATAGGTTGGGCAACACGCTGATTTCGATAGACGAACGGCAACACTTCCACCTCCACCTTCTCCTCAAACGTGTACCGGAAGGTCATGAACCAGTCCGGGCTATCCTGCGCGTGGCCCACCACTTTCAATTGCAGCGGTCGGCCGGGCTTGATGTACTTGAGCGGCACCCTAAGATGCGCGAAGCCGTGCGCATCGCCGTGGCGGTCCATCTTGGAATACTCGAAGACGAGCTTGGTGCTGTCTGCTGCGGCCGCTGACCAGGTCGCGGGCTTCGTGCTATGATGCGTAGTGAAGGTGAGCGCGAGCTGGTCATTGATATAAAGATCGAAGCTCCGGTCTCCGCCACTCGTAGTGCTGTTGTGCGCGGCGATCCAGCTGAAATAGTGGTATTGCGCGCTCTTGTATTCAAGAGGCAACGGCGCGGTCTCCCATGCGATCGCCTTCTTCCCGTCCGTGCAACGCGTCAGCAGCGCCGTAGTCGCATGCTCGGGGTACACGCTGAAGTAGGAGAGGACCTCGCCCTTGCTATCCTTCGCGTAGCCGTTGATCACGTGCTGCTTGCCGAAGACGGGCAGGTCGACCTGTGCTTGCATGGCGCCGGCCACGCACGCGGACAATAGGATGGCGGCCCAACGCATGTTGGCAAGGTAAACGCCCAAGGCTTCCGGCTATTTTTGGCGCCCATTCCAGCGCAACATGCCCGGCACCGAACTTTTTGGCGAGGAGGAGAAGAAGGAAGTGATGGACGTCCTCAACACGGGCGTGCTCTTCCGCTACAACCACGACGATGCCCGCAAAGGACATTGGAAGGCAAAGGATTTTGAGGCCGAGATCGCGCGGTTCACCGGCGCGAAGCATGCATTGGCTGTTAGCAGCGGCAGCACTGCCGTGAGCACCATGCTCGCCGCGTGCGGCGTGGGCTACGGCGATGAGGTCATCGTTCCGCCTTTCACCTTCATCGCGACGATCGAGAGCGTGCTGATGGCCGGTGCCTTGCCGGTGTTCGCCGAGATCGATGAGACCCTATGCTTGAGCGCAGAAGGCATTCGCGCCGTTTGCGGTCCGAAGACCAAGGCCGTGCTGCTCGTGCACATGTGCGGCGCTTCCGCTGATCTTGATGGCATCCTCGCCGTGTGCAAGGAGAAGAACGTGATGCTGATCGAGGACACCGCACAAGCGCTCGGTGCCACGTACAAAGGCAAGCACCTCGGCCTCTATGGCAAGATGGGCAGCTTCAGCTTCGACTTCTTCAAGATCAACACCTGCGGCGAAGGCGGCGTGATCATCACCAACGATGAAGCACTGATAAAGACCGCCGAGTACTTCAGCGATCACGGCCACAACCACGAAGGCAACAACCGCGGCATGGAAGCGCACCCGATCATGGGCAGCAACTTCCGCATGGGCGAGATCAATGCGGCCATCGGCTTGGCGCAAGGGCGCAAGCTGCCGATGATCATCGAGAAGCAGCGTAAGAACAAGGCCATCATCCAAGCGCGACTTTCCAAGATCCCCGGCCTGGCCTTCCGTAAACAGTGCGATGATGTGGGCGACAGCGCCACCTTTTTCCACCTCCTGTTGCCCGATGAGGCCACAGCACGCGCCACGTTCAAGAACATGAACGAAGCTGGTGTCGGCGGCGGCTACTGGTACGACAACATGTACCACTACATCAAGCAGTGGAACCACCTGAAGGACCTGAGCATGCCCTACCGCATGGTGGCGCACGAGCTCGGCTTACCGCAGGATCTGAAGACACTGAAGTTCCCGAAGACCGACGCTGTGATGAGCCGCCTCATCAGCTTCAACATCCGCGTGACGTGGACGGAAGCGGAGTTGAACACGATGCTGGACAAGTTGGAAGGGGCGGTGGTGAAGGCGATGGAGGGGGTGGTGGTTTAGAGACAAACGGATATGTCATCGCCGCGCTCCAGTAGGAAATTGTGGCTATCTGCTTCGCTATCTGGGGCATTCATCGTTGCGGCAATGATCGGGTTGTGGTGCAACGGAGGTTGGGCGACTATCACGCTGCTTGGTTCATTCCTGTTGGGACTCGTTTGCGTAGCTGTTGGCGTTGCGTTCATATTCGATTCCCTCGGATCGAACGGCTGTGACCGAAAGCATTTGTTCGCAGCCGCTCTCCCGATCATTGTTGTAGCCATGATCTCATTGAGGGTTGACAAAAGGGTGGTGGAATCTTTCAGAAGTCCCATTGTCTTTCGAGGAACCTGCGAGCACACCGTAACCTTCGTCCAGTTGGTGCTCCGGGAAGATGGTTCCTGCGAGGTTGAGCCAGGATCGTTCCTTGAGCAGAATTGGTCAAGCGGGGAGTGGACGCAAATAGGGGAAAGGCTAATAGTTCAATTACGCGATCAGGGAACGGATTCATTGCACATAATGATCTTGGAAGTCGAACCGAACGAGTTGGAAGGAGTTCGGATCGACTCATCAGGGCATTGTCATTCGTTTTCCGGGTCTACGACCGACTTGCGCCCATAAGCGTGGTGGGCTGCTACGAAGTGCGATCAGATGGCGCTGCTCCCTCTATAGGACGCTTTGTTAAGCACTCATCCGTGCAATGAACTAATGTCTGCGACCCTTCGGGGTGGAATGCACCACGCACGATGCCTGCTACACGCTGCGACCCCCTTCAGGGTCGAATGCAGCACGCACGATGCCTGGCTACATGCTGCGACCCCTTCAGGGTCGAATGCAGCACGCACGATGCCTGGCTACATGCTGCGACCCCTTCAGGGTCGAATGCACCACGCACGATGCCTGGCTACATGTTGCGACCCCTTCAGGGTCGAATGCACCACGCGCGATGCCTGGCTACATGCTGCGACCCCTTCAGGGTCGAATGCACCACGCGCGATGCCTGGCTACTGCGACCCCTTCGGGGTCGAACACATCCACGCACGATCCAATTCCACATGCTCCGACCCCTCCGGGGTCGAATACGCCTACGCACGATACAATGCTACATGCTCAGACCCCTTCGGGGTCCACTGCGGATGCAACACATTAGAAGACCTCGAAGGGGCTGAGCATGTAGCCCGGTCACCACCGGGCGTTGGCGACCCTGAAGGGGTCGGAGCCGGTGTTCCGCCTATCAGGTTCACGGCAGGTATTTCGGATCGTATTCCACGCCCGCTTCTTTCAACATCTCGGTCAATTCTTCTCGGAATCCCTTCCGTCCGTGATGCATCTCCTGCCCGGCGATGTATGCCTTGATGGCATCACGTTCACCCCATCCAACGGTGAACACACCATACCCTTCCTGCCATTGGAAATTCTTCAACCCGGCATGGTCGCGGACCCAGTCCGTCGATGAGCGCTTCACCTCGCGCACCACGTCGGCGATCACGTGCGTGGGTCGCAGGTCGATCAGCATGTGAACGTGGTCGTTGAACCCACCGATGCCGTGTGGCACACCGTTCAGCGCTTTCACCGCACCGCCCATGTACTCCCACAACTGTGGTCGCCAAGACATGTCCGAGCAGGCCACGCGGTTCTTCGTGCCGAACACGATGTGGTAATGCAGTTTGAAATAGGTGGACATGATGGGGGCTTGGTTGAATGTGAATGTAAAACACCGGCTGCGCCCCCCTTCAGGGTCGAATACATTCACGGTGGAACGAATGCTACTACATGCTGTGACCCCTTCGGGGTCGAACGCGAGGTGGGGATGCACCGGAAAGAACTCCGCATCTTGTCATCGTTCAACAGCGCCATGAAACACCTGCTCCCTGCACTATCCCTGCTTTCCCTTGCCGCTTGCTCCGGTGATCCCGGAAAATCAACGGTAGCAGCATCACCCGCGATCGGCAACACCTACATCCGCCTCGCGGAAGAGGTGAAGCAGGAAACGCTGCGCAGCTGGAAGGCCTACAAGCAATACGCCTGGGGCCACGATGCACTGAAGCCGCTCACCAAGAGCGCGGAGGATTGGTATGAGCATCCGCTTTACATCTCGCCGATCGATGCCTACAGCACCTTGAAGCTGATGGGCTTCGATGCCGAAGCGAAGGAGATCGAGAACTACGTGGTGGATTCGCTGAGTTGGGACAAGGATGTCGATGCGAAGGTCTTCGAGGTGGACATCCGGATCCTTGGCGGACTGCTAAGCATGTACGAGATGAGCGGCAACCCGAAGGTGCTGGCAAAGACGGTGGATTTCGCGGATCGCCTGCTACCGGCCTTCAACACACCAACAGGCATCCCTACCTACAACGTGAACCTGCGTACTGGTAAGACCAGCGGTGATACGGTGAACGTTGCCGAGGCGGGAACCAACATCCTGGAACTCGGCATCCTGAGCTACTACACCAAGGATCCCAAGTACTACGTAGCGGGCAAACGCGCTACGATGGTGATCCACGCGCGTCGCTCGAAGATCGGTCTGCCCGGCACCGACATCAACGTGCAAACGGGCGAATGGACGAACCGCACTGCCAGCATCTGCGCTGGGGTGGACAGCTACTACGAGTACCTCTACAAGACCTACTCGCTCTTCGGTGACACCACGATCGGTCGCGTTTGGCAGGAGGCCATCACCGCGGTGAACGCTCATCTGCCGGAAGAAAAGGACAGCCTGCTGTGGTACGGTCGCGTGGATATGGACAGTGGCAAGCGTACGAGCAGCGTGATCACACTGTATGATGCCTTCATGCCCGCGATCCTCGTCCTGAGCGGCGATACCGCGCGCGCCGAACGTCTGCAGCGAACATGGGATGCTTTCTGGCATTTGTACGGACTGGAACCCACCGCCTACGACTACGCCACGAAGCAGGTGAGGGCTGGCGACTACGACCTCAACCCGGAGATCGTGGAATCAGCGTACTACCTGTACCACTTCACCGGTAAACCGATGTACCGCGAAATGGCCGCGCAGTATTGGGGGGACATCAAGCAGCACTGCCGCACGGATGTCGCCTTCACTTCCATTGAGGATGTGCGCACCATGAAGCAGAAGGACTACATGCCTACCTTCTTCTTTGCCGAGACGATGAAGTACCTCTATTTGAATTTCTCGGAAGGCAACGGAGCATTCAACTTGGACGATCACGTCTTCAACACGGAAGCACATCCCTTCCGCAGGAGCAGTTTCCAGCAGGGAGAAGTAGGGCAGCGGCTCGGCTTCTGAACCACCGACATCATGTCGCTAGGGTTGTGCCAAGGAAGGCGGCGTATCGCTTGGTCGCTTGCGCGAGTGCCGCGTTTGCAGCCGTGGAAAGGGGCGTGAACGCAGAGCTTGAAACACGCACTGATCTGGCCGACAGGGCGCGGTCCCATGTCCCCATCATCTTCCCGTTCACCACGATCAAGTGGCGGAACACAGGATTGCCGCGGCTACCTGAGAGTTGCGCTTGCGACGGATCGTAGAAGGCGCTGCGGTCCTTGTAGCCGATGCCGTACTCGTCGTAATTCGGCAGGAGGTGTACGGTGTTCGTTTTCGCTTTCAAGGGCGTGCTGTCTTTCGGGTACCAGTTATCCCGGTCGTTGATCGCCACCTTGGTGAAATCGCGTTCCACCATCGCGATCCCCTTTCTGGCAGCAGCGATCGTCAGTCCGCTCCAAAGCGCGAAGTCGTTCAATGTGGCCGGACCACGACTGGCGAAATACCGGTGTGTCAGTTCGGCAAGTGCTTCATCTCGATCCAACGCCTCTGCTTGCGGTGCACGCTCTTCCAGCAACGCATAGGTGAACTGCTTGCCGACCCTCGGTCCGCTGCAGATGACACCTTCCAATTCCGCGAACATGAGATAGTGCGACGGGCGGTTCTCCGAAACATCGAAGCGCGACTTCCGCAAGGCGGCCATCAGTGGTTCGCGGTCCAAGTGCTTTCCGCCTTGCAGCAACTTGGCCATGATGTCGGTCGCCTTCGCCAGTCGCTTTTTATCGAGCCCCAACTGGCGGTACATGAACGCATTGAGCTGTTGCACGCGTGGTCCGGTGAGTTGCAACAACCACCGGATATCCTGCGGCAGAACGAAGTGCCACGTTGGCCGGCACAGGTGCGTGCGCAGGATCTTACCCGCGTTGAACAAGTCCTCCACTGCTGCGTCGTCGGCACCGGTGCGCTGTCCAATGGCCCATTTCGCGCCGTAGTAGTCTTGCGCCTGCATGGCGGCGAAGTGGCGCACGACCATCACAGGGTCCGTGAAGGCTTTTCCGATCAAGCCTTGGTTGGTCAAGCGGCGGGCGATGATCTCCGCTGTTTTCATGGTGCGGCAAGATGCGAAGGCCTTCGCGCCGGTGTAGCTTTCGGTGTTCTGTGAGCTACCGATGGTGTGGGAGATGTGTCCATCACATTCACCAATACTCCGCCAATATGGAAAGCACGACCGTTCCGCAAATTGACGCTGCCCGACAGAAGAACCTCAACAGGCTCTTGTGGGGCATGCAGGTATTCCTCTTCCTTGCATTCGGCGCTGCCGGTCTGTTGAAATTGACCTTGCCGATCGGAACGCTGACGGACCTGCTCACGTGGCCAGGTGCCGTACCCGAGTATTTGGTGCGTGCCATCGGGGCAGCCGAGATAGCCGGTGCCATGGGTGTGCTGCTACCGGCCCTCACGCGCATGCAACCTTGGATCACCTCGTATGCCGCAATGGGCTTGGCAACGGTGATGATCTGTGCCGTGGGCTATCACCTGATGCTGTTCCAGGGAAAAATGCTCGTGCCGAGCATCATCCTGGGTGTGATCGCCGGGTACGTTGCTTGGGGTCGCGACAAAGTGGTTCCGATCGAACCGCGCGCCTGACCTGACAAGCCTACAGAGCGGTTCGGTCTGTCATGCTCATGAGCAATGTGGGCGCTATGATGGGCGTTCCATGGCAAACCCATCCCCATGCCCCGGAACCGAAGTCTGCCCGGCCTGTTCTGCTTGGTCTGGATCCCGTTCAACGCCCAAGCGGTTGAACATCGTTCGCTCATCGATCTGTTGGAGCACCACCTCATAGAGGTGAAGCCCATTGGCCTCGGTGGTCACACGGGTGAGTGCGTTGATGTGAACGTTCGCAACCTCTCAGTCGGCCCTGTGCACACAACCATCCCGGTAGGTTGGGTCTTCACCAGCCGAGTGCCCGAGGTGCAAGACCTCATTGTTGTTCGTGAAGAAGTGCTGGCGATCGCGGGCGGCGCAACGCGTTCCGTCTCGTGCCGCGCTTTCTGTTGCGAGGCTTCCGGCAGCGGGCCGGATACAGGTGAGATCTATCGCGCCGGGCGACCGGCTTCGAAGAAACTTGCGGAAGTTGCGCAGGCCATTGCCCGGGGTGAGTACTCCGATGACGTAGCACAGAATGCGATATGGGTGCTGAGCGATGCCAACGACATTGCCAGCATGGGCGCCATGGACAGCACCGGGCAGGATACGCTGCGGTTGGCGGTAAGCCGCATCAGCGGGCAACCGGTGCCGCTGCATTCATTGTGGTACGCGCAAGAAGAAGGGCGTGTCTGCTCGCAACGGCCTGCCTCCATCCAGCGGCGCGTGCGCTATGATTCGCCGGCAGGCACGCTATTCACGGCCGTGGTGCTTGATGGCGCGGGCAATGTGGTGCGCGTGCTGAACGATCACGAGGTACTGGCACCCGGACCGCACACGATCACATTCGATCTCGATGTGCGGGACTGGCCTTTCGGCCGCTACGCCATACACGCGCACAGCTTGGACAGGCCCGGCGTTCACCGCATGCCTTTCACGCTTTAGCGTCCGGTTTCAGGAGAGTGCGTGTACCGCCTCCACGAGGCGATCCAGTTCGTCGGTGGTCGTGTAGACGTTCGGTGTTACCCGCACATGGTTGAATGCCGCTTCCGTGCCTGGCTTCGCCTCGCGTTCGATCGCCACGGTGTGGATCTTCCACTTCTCGAAAAGCTTGTTGCTGATGTCCGTCGCCTTCATCCCTTCCTTCCCGAACACGCCAATGGCGCAGCCGTAGCGCGGGTCGGTGGAAGTCTTGAAGAAGATGCCCGGAACATCCTTCACCCGTTCCATCCAGTAGTTCTTCAGGAAGTGGATGCGCTGCTGCTTGCGTGCGGAGCCGATCAGGTTGTGCAGGTCCAATGAATAGCCGGTTGCCATTTCGATCGGGAAGCTGCGGGTGCCGAGTGTCTCGAATTTGCGGATATCGTCGCCTTGTGGCTTGTCGTTGCTGAGCAAGGGCCACAGCTTGCCGATCTTCTCTTTCTTCACCCACATGAGCCCATTGCCGATCGGTGCGCAGAGGAACTTGTGCAAACTCGTGCCCCAGTAATCGCAGCCCAGGTCAGGGATCTTGTAGTCAAGGAGCGCGAACGAGTGTGCTGAATCGCACAGCACTTCGATCCCGCGTTTGTGCGCCTCATCGGCGATCTTCCGTACCGGGAGGATCTGCCCGTTCCAGTTGACGATGTGCGTGATGTGCACGAGTTTGGTCCTAGCGGTGAACTTGCTGGTGAACGCTTCCACCATGGCAGCCTCGTCCTCACTCGGCAACTGCGGGTCTGCATACACCAGCTTCACACCATCGCGCAGCGCGCGCTGCCGCCATGCGTTGTACATGTTGGGATAGTCGTAAGTGCTCATCACCACTTCATCCCCGCTGGCCAACGGCAAACCGAAGATGATCGTGTTGAGCGCCTCGGTCGCATTGCGGCAGATGGCGAGTTCATCGTGCGGCACGCCTGCAAGGCGGGCGAGGTTCATCCGCAACGGCTCGCGGTCCTGATCGAGGATGCGCCACATGTAATAGCTCGGTGCCTCGTTGCACATGCGGGTGTAATGATCCAGGGCATCCATGGCCGCGCGGGGCGATGGGCTCACGCCCCCGTTGTTCAGGTTGATGAGCGTCGGGCTGCAGGCATATGCCGCACGGATCTGGCGCCAGAAGTCGTCTTCGCCCGTGCTGGCATCGATGGCCGGTGGAGCAGGTGCGATCCCCGGATAAGCCGCTCGTACGGTCTGGTGCAGCGCAAGACCGCCGAGGAGCGCCGCGCTTTGCTGAATGAAGGTTCGGCGATCGGTCATGGTCTTCAGTGTTCCGTTGGTTGCCGCTGCTCCTTCGCCGGTATGCCGCTCCGCTCCACCGCAGTTATGAAGTACGTTGTTTCTCCACGCCAAGGCAGGCGAGCGTAACGCTCCACGTAGTGCAGGCTCACCCGTTCGCCGCTCAGCGACGCTTCTTCAAGGGCACGGTACAACGAGTCTTCGCTGGTCGCCACACTGAAATTGAACACCTCGTTCAGTGCGTTGCCGTTGGGTGTCACCGCGCCGAAGGTCTGCAGGTTCAACTGGCCCTCCCAGGTCTTGAACACCACACCGCGCTTGCTCAATTTAATGACCATGCCGGCGCGTGTACCCTCGCTGTAGGCAGCGTTGTAGAGGAAGAGCACCCAACAAATGAAGAGCGCCAGGATGATGAGCCCTGTGCGCACGGCGATACGCCGTACTCTTTGACCGAAGGTGCGCGGAGGTGTCGGGCCGTTCGTGGTGTTCGTGCTGCTCATGGGAGTGGAGTGGCGGCTACTTGCCCGCCTTGAATTTTGCGATGGCGTTCACGGTAAAATCACTCAGCACCAACCGCCCGCTCAGTGCGGCGCGTTCGGCGAGCAAGCGGTCCCAATCCTCGGTGCCGCGCCACAGGATGCGCTTCAGTTCGGACAGCGCTTCAGGACTGTAGCCGGCCAACTCCTTGGCATGGGAGAGTACTGCGGCATCGAGTTCGTCCACAGTTGCGTGCACTGCGCTGTACAAGCCCTTTTCCCGGCACCACTGCGCATCGCGCCACACGGCCGGTGTGAAAGTCATCAGCCCGAAGGCGCTCGTGCCGATCTTCCGCTCAACGGCCGGGCCCACCACGAACGGCCCGATACCGATGGCCAGTTCGCTCAAGCGTGCGGCGCTGCTATCGTGCGCATAGCTCACATCGCAAGCGGCTGCGAGGCCGACACCACCGCCCACTGCCTTGCCGTGTATGCGTCCGATCACGAAGCACGGCGACGTACGGATGGCATTGATGACCATGGCGAAACCGCTGAAGAAACTCGTGCCCTTCGCAGCATCGTCGATCGCCAGTAACTCATCGAAACTGGCGCCGGCGCAAAAGGCCTTGTCACCATCGCTGCGCAGAATGACCACCCTTGCGCTGCTGTCCTTCCCGTGGTCGGTGATGGCCTGCGCCATGCCGCGCAACACATGCCCGGGGAGGCTATTGCTCTTCGGGTGGTGGAACGTGATCGTGGCAATGCCCTGATCGATGCTGGTCTTCACGTAGCCGTCTTCCATGGGGTATTCAACGGTTGTTGATCGGTGTGGCCCACAAACATCGCTACACCTGTCGAACATTGGCTTCAGGGTACCGCAACCTCGCCCTTGCCCGGATCGTAGGAACGCGCAATTCCTCTAAAGTCCCCGGCTTTGTCCCATTTCCTCAGGCGCCCCAAGCTCAGTCCCACCCACAAGGTGCTCGTGGCCATGTACGGCACGCTGTTCCTGCTTTGTGGCGGGCTCATCGGTTGGCAGCACTATGAGAAGCGCCAGAGCCTCTACCGGGAAACGGCCAGCCACCTCAGCGGCATCACAGCCCTACTGGCTGCGCAGACCGATGGCGACAACATCGCCTTGCTCGTGGAGAAGTACCACATGCCGGGGTTGATCATCAAGAACACCCAGGATGCGTGGTATTACGTGGCACAACGTTCATTGAACCGCGTGGCGGCGGTGAACCGTCTCACCACGCCTATCCGCATCCTCGCGTTCGATAGCACCAGGGGCGAAGTGCAAACGATCATCACCAGTGCGGATGTGCCGGAGTTCCGCGCACCCTTCACCGACCCGACGGGGCTTGTGCAGGCGATGCTCGTTCCCAAGGCAAGCAGCAACGGGACCGGTGAGAGCGAATTCCTTTCCTCCGCCGCGCCGCTTATTGACCGTCACGGTGAACTGAGCGGCGTTGTATTGGCACAACGGCCCAAGACCGAGATTGAAGCCGATGCGCGCGTGGGTTTATGGCGCAACATCATGATCATGCTGGCTGTGTTCCTCGTCGCTGCGGTCGTGCTTTTCCGCAGCGCGGTGAAGTGGATCCGGCAAGCGGAGGCCGACAACGCCGAACTGGCGCGCAGGCATGAAGGCATCACCGACAGCATCGCTTACGCGGGTAAGATCCAAAGCGCATTGATCCCCAGCGCCGACGTGTTCGGAGAACTCTTCGAGCATTTCTTCGTGCTGAACCGGCCGAAGGACACCGTGAGCGGCGACTTCCACTGGTTCCACCGGTCAGGCGATAACGTGTGCTGGGTCGCTGCGGCGGATTGTACGGGCCATGGATTGCCCGGTGCGATGATGGCCGCCATCGGTTGCAGCATCCTCAACGATATCGTCCAGCAACATCCGGACAGCGATCCGGCCAGCTTGCTTGCCATGCTCAGCGATCGCCTCACACGCACCATGCACCAGAACGGGCAACGCAAAGGCGCGGGCGACGGGATGGACATAGCGCTGTGCCGTATCGACCGCGCCCAACGTGAAGTGCTCTTTGCAGGTGCCTACCGGCCCATGTATTGGGTGCACGGTGGTGAGCTCAATATCATTAACGGGGATCGCAAGCCGATCGGCGGGAACCACCACGACGCCGAACGCAAGTTCAGCACGCACCGCATCGTCTATACACCCGGCGATAGGCTGTACCTGTTCAGCGATGGGTATGCCGACCAGTTCGGTGGCCCGGAACGCAAGAAGTTCATGGTGGCCCGCTTCAACCGCATGTTGCTGGAGCACCAGATGCTCGAAATGCGCTTACAGGGTCAGCGCTTCGGCGAAGTCTTCGCGGAATGGAAAGGTGCTGAAGAGCAGGTGGACGATGTGTGCATAGTGGGTCTGGAGGTCTGACTTGCACGATCGCCGGTCCTGCCGGGCCTCTCCTATATTTGGCCGACCCGTAGTGGCGCGCATTCGCCAGTGGGTACCACCGCATGGCCAGCAAGCAGGAATTGATCGCGAAGCTCGAAGGGATCCTTCAACAACCCGACCCGGAGCTGGCAGGCGAATCGGTCGATCACATAAAGGAGTCGTATGAAGCGATCGTTGCCGCCGAACACGCGACAGCGGATGCGGCGCAGCAGGAAGGAGAGACCGTAGCGGAAGGCGAGACGGCCCAAGCCCCTGTGGCCATGGAGAACATGGCCCCGCAGAACGACGAGGACAAGCGGTTCAAGCAGCTCATCGACACCTTCAATACGAAGGTGAACGAACTGCACCGCAAGCGCCAGAAGGACGAGGCCGATAACCTCGAAGCCAAGAAGGCGGTGATGGAAGCCTTACGTCAGTTGGTGACCCACGAGGAGAACATCGGGACCGCTTTCCAGCGGTTCAATGAATTGCACGAGAAGTGGAAAGCGATCGGCAATGTGCCGCATTCCGCGTATCGGGAATTACAGACCGACTACGGCCACCTGCGCGACGAGTTCTTCTACCACATGCGGATCTACAAGGAACTGCGCGAGCACGACCTGAAGAAGAACACCGCGCTGAAGCAGGCCTTGATCAGCGACATGGAAGCGGTAAGCCGCGTGGACAGTGTGCGCGAGGCGGAGCTGCTTGTCAAACAATACCAGGAACAGTGGCACCAGGTCGGTCCCGTGCTGAAAGAGGAATGGGAAAGCGTCCGCGATCGTTTCTGGGGTGCTACACGGGTGGTTTACGAGCGCATCCAGGAACACTACCGTGCGCGCCGCGCAGAGCAGGATGCCAACCTGCAGGCCAAGAAGGACATGGTGAACCGTGTTCTTGAGATCACGGAACAGGCCAAGGAGGCCGGCAACAAGGAGTGGAAGGAACTCAGCGATAAAGTGATCGAAGCCCAGAACGCGTGGAAGTCGATCGGTTTCGCGAGCAAGAAGGACAACGAACGGATCTGGAAGGACTTCCGCGAGACCTGCAATGCCTTCTTCAATGCCAAGAAGGAGTTCTACAACAAGCTGAAGGATCAGTACAAAGGCGTACTGGACCAGAAGAAGGCGCTGTTGGATCAGGCGATCGCCTTGAAGGACAGCACGGAGTGGAAGCAGACCGCCGACAAGCTGAAGCAACTGCAGCAGCAGTGGAAAGTGAGCGGGAGTGCGGGACCGCGTGATGAACACCGCCTGTGGCTGAAATTCAGGGAGGCCTGTGATGCCTTCTTCGCCAACCGCAAGTCGCAGTTCGCTGCGATGGACGCGGAACAGGACGTGAATTTGAAGACCAAACAGGATCTACTGGCCGAGATCGAAGCCCACGTGCACAGCGGCAACAAAGGCCAGGACCTGGATGCCTTGCGCGCCTTCAGTCAACGCTGGATGGCGATCGGTCGGGTGCATCCTGCGCAGCACCAACCTTTGTGGGATAAGTACAAGCAGCTGCTCGACAAGCATTATGGGCAGCTTAACGTGGAGCAGGCCGAACGGCGCCAGATGCAGTTCAAGGAGCATGTAAGCAACATGAAGTCCTCGAACGATGGCATGTTCGAACTGGACCGCGAGAGCCGCCTGTTGAAGCGCAAGATCGATGAGAAGGTGAGCGAGCTTCAGCAGATGGAGCGGAACATGGGCATGTTCAACTTCAAGAGCAAGAGCGGCGAGGAGATGAAGAAGGAGATGGAGAAGAACATGGATCGCTTGAAACGCGATGTGGAGCGGATGAAGGCCGAGCACAAGCAGCTGGTCATCGAGATGCGCACGCCTGCCGTGGCGCAGGAAGCGAAACAGCCCTCTTGATCAGGGCATGACCGCGGATTCCCTCGTTCTCAGCGTGCCGATACCGCTCGCATGGGGCGAAATGGACGCTTTCGGGCACGCGAACAACGTGGCTTACTTCCGCTGGCTGGAAACGGCACGCATGCATTATCTCCGGCGCATCGGTATCACCCATCCCGATGAGCAGAACGGTATCGGCCTGTTGCTGGCGGAGACGCGTTGCACGTTCCTGAAACCGTTGCACTTCCCCGATACCATCACTGTCCGCACCGGAGTGGTGAAAGTCGGCAACACCAGTTTCACGATGCACTACGAAATACACAGCGAAGCGCAGGGGCTCGCTGCGACTGCGGAGAGCGTGCAGGTGATGTTCGATTACACGTCCAATACAAAGACACCCGTTCCGGAAGCCATGCGCAATGCGATCACCGCGTTGCAGATCGCCAAGTGATCAATGACCATGAAAACCTTCATCGCCTTCTTTTCTCTCTTGCTGCTCGCTGCGTGCAACGGACCTGTCGGACCTAAAGACACTGCTCCAGCTACCAATAGCACCGATGAGCAATGGGCTCGGCTCGAAGGATTGGCGGGCCGCTGGTCCAATGCACTTGATACGGGTGCCATGCACATGTACGAGGAGTGGACGCAGCCGGACAGCACGCACTGGACCGGTCTTGGCTTCGTGATGGCGGGCTCCGATACGGTGAGTATTGAAGACCTGCGTATGGTGCGGAACGGCACCGTGATCACCTACGGTGCCCGGCTCAGCACGCAGAACAATGGCGAGTGGGTGGACTTCGAACTGCAGGCAAGCGGGGCTGATACGCTGTTGTTCACCAACCCCGCGCACGATTTCCCGAAGGAGATCCGCTACACGAAGGAAGGGGGTGGTTGGCGTGTGTTGGTAGAGGGTAGCGATCCGGGTAAAGGCGATCCGTTCGAGCTGTTGTACATGCCAAGGCCGGCCAGCACATCACTGTGAGCGATCAAGCAGGATCTCCTCGGCGTTCGGTATGGCGGCGCGTGCTCCGTGTTGTCCGGCCCATTATCGTCTTCATCCTGATCGGTGGTGTGTTCTACCTCGGCATCCATAGCGAGCGCACGGGGTTCGTGCGCGAAGTGCTCGACCCCGGATTGAAGCAATTCGTGCTGCCCGTCCTCAATGCCTTCCGCGGTTCGGGTCCTGAAGCACCGCAGCTCGATCTCCTCATTGGACAAGAGTCCATGGACAGCCTTGCTGCCATTCGGGAGCGGGCGCTGAAGGCAGGTGTGCTCAGCGAAGGCAAGGACACTTGGTTCCCGGCCCTCTTGGTTTTCGGCGGTGACAGCATGAACGCCAAGATCCGGCTCAAGGGAGGGCTGATCGATCATTTGCGCACCAACAAGTGGAGCTTGCGCGTGCAATTGGCAGCGGGCGATACGCTCATGGGAATGACTGTCTTCAGCCTGCAGCACCCGAACACACGCAACTTCAGCAACGAGTGGATCTTCCATCGGGCGGTGGCTTATGCGGGTCTGCCGGCGTTGCACTACCACTTCCTCGATGTGCGGATCAACACCAAGAGCCGCGGCCTCTACGCGCTCGAGCAGCACTTCGACGATGCGCTGCTGGCAAGACTGGCACCGCAAGGCTTCGTGGGACCGGTGATGAAATTCGATGACGAACTCCGTATCACCACGCTGGCCGAAATGGCCCAACGCACCTTTGACAGCGAGGCACCTTTGCAGGGCGATTGGTTGAGCGCGCCGATCACAACGTTCCAAGCTGAGAAAGTCATGGCCGATAGCGCGAAGGCGGCGCGGTTCAACTTTGCCTTTGCCCGGCTGACGCGGTTCCGCAACGGGGACTTGATGACAAGCGAGGTGTTCGATGCCGATGCGCTCGCGAAGCTCTTCGCCTTGAGCGATCTCTTCGGCGCCCAGCACTGCAACGATTGGCGCAACCTGCGTTTCGTGTTCGATGCACGGACGGCGCTACTTACACCTGTCGCTTTCGATGCCAATGCGGGTGAACCGATCACGGCCATACGAGCCTTGCGCGAGCAGCCACCGATCCGCTTCGACAGCAAACAGCTTTCCTCGTTCTACGGCCGGCTTTTCAGCGACCGCGCTTTCTACGAGGCCTATGTCGCGCACTTGGACACCTTCAGTGCCGATGGTTGGCTGGAAACGTTCCTCGGTTCCGTTGTCGGCGATCTGGCCGTGCAGGAGGCGTTGATCAACAACGAGTTCCCCAACGCGGCGCACGACCCTGCCGTGTTCATGCACTGCCGCACCGTGATCCGCCAAACACTTCGCCCGACGAACATCATCAGCGCGAGCGTCTTGGGGCAGGAGGGACCCATGTTGCGGCTCGGGGTCGCCAACATGCACGCATTGCCGGTGGAAGTCGTTGGCATCGGCGCGCGCGATACGGAACCCGTGCCGTGCGGCCCTATCCTGCTGCCACCGCGTGGGCGCGAAGAACCGCTGATCGAAGAAGTGGTTGAAGTGCCTTTTGTGATGGGTTCAGTTGGACGACCCATGCTGCACATCAAACTCGTTGGGTTGCCACATGTGGTGCTTGTGCCGGTGAAGGGCACTGGGAAACGATAGGCCGCGTGTGACCGGCGGTTACTTTGGCGTCCCTACAGAAACCAAAACCTACCTCCCATGGGAATGATGAAAGAATTCAAGGAGTTTGCCATGAAAGGCAACCTTGTCGACATCGCCGTCGGTTTCGTGATGGGCGCCGCATTCACTAAAGTGGTGAATGCCTTTACGGGGGGGATAGTTGCCCCTGTGATCAGCCTCCTCACTGAGAAATTCAAATTCGATGAATTGGAAGTGGTACTGCGCGAGCAGGTTCTTGATGCGGCTGGCGCCGTGACCACGGCCAAGGTCGCGATCACCTATGGCATGTTCCTGACGGCCTTGATCGACTTTGTCATCGTGGCCTTTGTCATGTTCATGGTGATCAAGGGTGTTAACCGGATGAAGAATGCCGAACCACCTCCTTCACCGGCCGGACCAAGCAACGAGGAGAAACTGCTGACGGAGATCCGCGATGCGCTGAAGAAGTAAGCTACGCTGCCGTTCTTGCGAAGCCCCGGCCACGCCGGGGCTTCGTTATTTCTGCCGCGGTCTGAACGCACCGCGTGCCGCATCGAACGCTACATCGCCGTCGTCGAATTCCCGCGAGATGACCCCTTGGGCGATCGCTTCCCGTGGTGTTCCCGTCCAATGACCTCCGTCTTTTCCGATCACTAGCAAGGCATCGCTCAGTTCCAAGGCCAGTTGTAGGTCGTGGCTGCTCAACAGGATGCCTTTCCCCAGTTCCTCCGCGATCTTCTTCAGTGTGCGCATCAGCTGTACACGGCTGGTCAGATCGAGGAAGGCTGTTGGCTCATCCATTAGCAGCAACGGTGTTCCCTGTGCAATGGCCCGAGCGATCATCACCTTTTGGTATTCGCCATCGCTCAGGGTTTGCAGCATGCGATCGTTCCAACCATCCGCTCCCAACAACGCCATGGCTCGGGATACCGCACTAAAGTCCTCGGCTGATAGTTTCCCGGTCCAACCGGTCCATGGATGGCGGCCCATGGCAACCGCATCGAAGACCGTCACCTGTCCTTGGGTCGTACGTCCAGCGAAAACGATAGCAGCGCGTCGTGCCCTTTCAAGCGCGGAGAGTTCATGCATGGGCCGATCGCCCAAACACACGCTTCCGGAAAGAGGGGGAAGCAAGGCGCACAATGTGCGGAGCAAGGAACTCTTGCCACTTCCGTTGCGCCCGATGATGCATACAAGTTGACCCGGCGCGATCGATAGGTCCAGATCGCGGAGAAGTACATGCTTGCCGTGGCCGACCGCAAGTGCGGTCGTGTTCAACACGTTGCTCATGCGGCACGGTACCAGTTGCGTCCCTGCCACAATACCCACAGCACCACTGGCGCGCCAAGAAGGCTTGTTACTGCGTTCAACGGCAATGTGCCATGGGCTCCCGGAAGCCTTGTGATGACATCACAGAGCAGTGCCAGACAAGTCCCGGTGATGATGCTTCCGGGCAGCAGTACACCATGATCGGCCGTGCGAAAGAGGCCGCGCGCCACATGCGGTGTGGCGAGACCGATGAACGAGATGGGCCCGCAGTATGCGGTGATCACGCTGGCCAAGAGACCGCTCAAAGCAATGAGCAGCAACCGCGTGCGCAGCACGTTCAGTCCAAGTGTTGTTGCGTGTTCTTCACCGGCCAGCAGGGCATTCAACGGTTTGGCTTGCAACAAGGACGCGATGCACCCAAGCCCCGCTAAAGGGGCCAACCAAGCCATGTCGGCCATCTCCCTCCCACCGAACGAACCCATGCCCCAAACCACGAAGCCCTTCAAGGCATGAACAGGAGCATACAGTTCCAGAACGTTCACCAAGGCGCCGCAGAGGTATCCCGTCATTAACCCAACGATCAGCAACGTTGCACCGTCCCCGATACGACGGTCG
>JBDTSG010000134.1:0-5315 GCA_039931265.1 Flavobacteriales bacterium | reverse complement strand
CGGGTGGTGCTGCTCTCTTCGCCGTTGTTCACCACTACGGTGTAGGTGCCGTCGGCGAGATCGTGCAGGAGTTGGGTGGCGTGACCGGAGTTCGTGGTCGCGCGCCGCATGAGCTGCATCCTGTTGTCGTAGATGGTGACGTCGAGGCTCTTCGCTGCGCCGTCGTACACGGTGAGCGTGCCATCGGTGGTGGGGTTCGGGTACACCACGGCACCGCCGGTGTGCAGCGTTACCGACACCACGAACGAAGGTGTACGCGTTCCGTCGTTGTCCACTTGTACCAAGCGGTAGTAGTTGATGCCGGGGAGCGGGTGTTCATCCTGCATGCCGTAGAACACCGTCAGTTGCGAGTTGCCCACGCCGGCCACTTGGCCGATGTCGGTGAAGGTCTGTCCGTCCTGGCTGCGTTGCACGATGAAGTGGCTGTTGTCGTGCTCGGTGGCCGTGGCCCAATCCAAGCGCACGGCCTCCCCGTCCTGCACGGCGCGGAAGGCGACCAGCTCCACGGGCAGCGCATAGGACGTGTAGACGGTGATCTGCACATGGTCCACATGCGCTTCGCCGTTCTGCACCATGGCGCTCAGCGCAAGGCCGAAGCCGGGGGAATTGATGTCCGCTGCGGACCAAGTCTCGCCCCAGAGCTCGGAAGAAGAGCCGTAGGTGGCGTAGGCATCGGTGAGCGGCCATGCGTTGGGGCTCGATAGATCGGCATCGCCGATCACACCGCCTTTCACGATCAGCACCCGGTGGTCCAGTTCGCGCGCACGCTGCAGCGTGAGGCCCACCATCATCCAGCGGTTCACACTGCCATTGAAGGTACACGATGGCTGCACGGTGCCGTTGGCGGCAATGGCTTTGTGGGCGGTCTGCAAGCACGCGCCGCTGGTGGGTGCTGCAGCGGTGTTGGCGAAGTACAGATCGGTGCCTTCGGTGAAACCGCTGTTGATCGTGTAGGTATCGGTACCGCCATCGCTAATGGCGGGTGTGGTGTTGTTACCGCTCGTTACGATGTTCACCGCCATGCTGCCGGCCAGCACGGTGAGCGGCGTGGCCAGTTGGTGCGGGTTGCTGCCCGTGGCCGCCCCGGTGGCTTGCTGGTTGCTCACCAACGCGATCTGGTCCACATGCTGAAAGCTGGCGCTGCTGAAGGCTTCGCAGAATTCCAACGGGGTGTAGGCCGCGTACGTGGGCACGATGGCCGTGCCGCTGGCCAAGAGCAGGTCGGCTTCCATCAAAGCCCACACTTCCACGCGCGCGTTGAAGCCGCCGACGGTACCTGCGAATTGCTCGGCCACCTGCGACATGGCGCGACCTCCGTAGGTGATGCCCGTGATATCGCGGCCGTCCTGCCCGTTCTCCTGCGCATAGGCCACCAGCAGGCAGCGGTTGACGCCCGCGCTGCTCACGACCTTGTTCAGGCCCGTGGTCCAGCCATCGAGGATGGCCACATCGTGCGAAGCGTTCGTCCTGCGTTCCACCTGCGCTTCGATGCCCACGATCACCGAACCCCATGGCACGGCGAACCCGAAGTCGGAGGCCACCAGGTAGTGGCTGATGCCCTTGGCGGCAACGGTAGCGTAGGTGTCGTTGCTCGTTAGGATGTTGCCCGGCGTGCTCCACGCATTGGCCCCGATGCTCGCATCGTCGGCCCCGGCGGCGGGACTGTTGGGGCCGGCGGACTGGGCGTGGGAAATACGTGCGAAGGCGAGCGCAAGGAAGAGAACCGGAGCGCGCAGCTGGGAAAGGATGCTTGCCATGGCCTTGGAACGCACAACCGGCCTGCATGGTTCGTGGTGCTCTCCGGGGCGCAGGGCCGGGCCAGCGGAAGGCTGGTGATCATGCACCCGATCGCGTGAACGGCGAGAGGGTAAGCGTGTCTTCAGCTCTATGAGCTGGATGTGGTGTTCAATGGGCTGGATGCCACCGCGATGCGGTCCGCGTTAATGTGGAATTCCATGCGTGGGCCGAAGGCCCAAGACAGAACGACACGCGCGAGACAGCGGGCGCGTGCAGTCGAGTACGACCGAGCATGTGCAGGCAGAAGCCGATACTAGGCCATGCCGCCGCCCCCTGCACGGCCACTGGCCTGCAAGTGCAAAAGCAGCAGCGCATCGCGCATCACCACCAATTGCTCGTCCACTTTCCCCTCGGCCAGCTTGTTTGCGCGTTGTTCCCGTGCTTGTTCAGCATGCATCTTGCGCATTGCCTTGATCTGCTCAACCAGCAAGGCCACTGCCGGCCGATCGGGCACCTTCTCGGCCCACGTCAACCCATCGTCGCGCACGGTGGTGAGCTGCGTACACAGGAATTCCATCCACTTGATCTTGTTCTCCCAACCGTGCGGCATCAGGTTCACGAATTCGGTGTTGCACGTGGTGCAACGCACCAGGTCGTTCGTGATGCCCGCCTCCTTGTGGACCGCATCGCCTATGATGTGCACGTCGCGCTCGATGCCGCAGGTGGCGCATTGCGCCTTCAACCGGTCAAGGAAGGCCTCCGCCTCCTCCTTGCCCTCCTCTTGGCCGCGCACCTGGCGACGGTGCGCGATCGCGTGTACTTGCTCCTTGATCCGCTCCAACTCCTTCAGGCGCTCCGCAGCATCGGCAAGGTGTACACCGTTTTTCCGGAGCAATGCCGCTAGCCCGTTCGCGAGATCGATGATCTCCCGGCTTACCGGGTTGTAGTACATGGCAAAGGCATGCAGGTCCTCGCGGTCATCCCAAGCGTCGGGCACCTCCCAGTCGCGTTCTTCCATGGCAAGCATGGAACGCAAGACGCGATGCATTTGATACGGCCGGGGCAGCGGGATTGGGGAAAGGTGCCGGACCCGCGTGACCCATCCCTCCGCTAGCGGCAGCGGGAAAGTGGCCGGCCTGCTACTGGACTTCGTCACCACCGACACCACCACTTGCTCCTGGTTCATGGCCGGCTCGGACTTCCCACCGCCGTGCAGCAGACAGCGAGCGCGCTCTTCACCATCGCACCCAACCCGGCCATGGCGTCGGTCACCATCCAGCACGGGCTGTCCGGCACGGTGCAGCTGTTGGTATGCGATGCGCCAGTGTGGTAACCGCGAGGTTGATTCACCATGGATCTGCCACTATTTCTTCTTTATGCAAGGCGGATCATGCACGGCGTAGCGGTGGCTACGGCGAAATGGTCCAACGCAGCAGAAAGGAGAAAGAGGGGTGAAGACGGTAAAGGAACTTCGTGGTTACCACACTAAGCGCTGCGGTGTTGTCAACCCGTGCATCAGGGCCCCGCATCACCATCGCTACTGTTGCGCTGGCACCCGGCATCTACACCGTGGTGCTCTCCGGTGCGCAGGGCCGCGCCAGCGGAAGGCTGATGATCATGCACCCGATCGAGTGAACGGCGATACCCGCGATAGTAGAGAACCGAATGTCGCCGAAAGAGCCGGTGCTGGTGCAAGCTTCCCCTAAAGTCGGGCCATTCGCTCGTAGTCCTCGCCACCCTCGTTCCTCGGGCGGCTGTGGGCTACCCGCTACTGTCCCTAACGCGAAGCACGCGCAAGCCAGCCGCACGCGAAATCGCATCCACCAGAGACTAGTGCTGCAGGATGAACTGCGACACCCTGATTATGCTCGCTTGTGTGGCCTTAATGAAGTACAATCCATCTGCTTGACCCTCCATGTCAATAGACACTCTCTTGTCACCAGTGAATTGGAACGATGGACTCACAACCTGACCAAGACCATCGTACACCTCGATCCAAATTGGCGCACCAGTTGATCTAGTTGGTACAAGCTGGAGCATCCCCTGTGTAGGATTTGGAACAATGGTGAACCATGCTGAGCCATCACCCGGATGGAGGCCGGTGGTGAATGATACCACTACACATATGTCTGGCCCGGAGCAATTGCCCACCATTGCATACACACAGAGAGTGTCCGTGCTGTTGACAGCATCAGTTTGGAACGTGATCGTGTCACCAGTGGATAGGACTTGCCAGTTCGAGGGAACAGACCACACATAATCTGTTGCAATGGGAATTTCCGGTATCGAGTAGCTGACCGTTTCGTTGGGTGAAACTGCGGCGGGGCCGGTGATCGAGTCGGGAGCCTCAACGATGACGACCTCCAAGTCAACCGATCCGGAAGCCAATGTGCCGCAAGAGTTCGATGCTGTCACATAATAGGCCCCAGCATCAGACACAGTGGTACTGTCCCCAGTTCCACCGAGCGACCATGTATAGGTAACTCCGGGTTCTGGAGCGCTGACGTACAGCGTGGCTGTATCACCCTCGCAGATGCTATCCGGACCAACTACGATGGGCAATGTCGGCGAATAATCCAAGCTGACCACAAGGATCTGTACCGGGCTCGAACCGCAGTTGTTGGTTACCTGAACGGCAACTGTATCGGCCAAGGTTCCAGAGGTGATGTCCACCGAGGAACCAACACCGGAGACACTCCAACCAGCACCAACGAACCAAGTGTATTCGATCGCATCGGGTACTGGAAACACCGAGTAGTTCGCAGTGGAGCCCGAGCAAAGGCTCGACGCGCCATTGATCACAGTGGGCTGCTCCGGTGCGCTATTCACGGCAATGCTGACAGAAGCGAATGCCGAAGGACAGGGAGTAACACCAGCTACTGTGTAGGTGTATGTACCAGGCAAATCTCCGCTGGGGAAGAACGTCTGAGAGAATGCATCACCATTCGGGTCCGTCCAGGAGCCGCCAACCTCCGGCGTACCCTGTAGCTGGGAGAACAGATCAACCGGTGATCCATCGGCACACACGTCAACGATGGCGCTTATCCCAGCATTGGAGGGGATCACCTCAGAAACGAGGACACTGGCCGAAGCATCGGTACAAGGTGCCGCACTGCTGACGAAGTACGTATACACCCCAGTACTATCGATAGACGGATCGTACGTACCGTCGAACGCGCCGCCAGGACCGGTCCATATCCCGCCGATATCCGGAACACCACCAAGAGAGGTGAACAGGTCTCCTGCTGGATCGATAGCGCATATTGACAAAACGCCATTCGCACCGGCGCTCAACTGTTCGACTTCCGTGATCGCCACGGTCGCTTGGTCGGCCGCGCATGGGCCAATGGCGGCAACGGTGTACAAGTAGCTCCCCGTTTCATTAACCACTGGGTCATAGGTCCCGGTAAAGGCATCGCCATCGGGGTCGGTCCAAGAGCCTCCTTCATCATGCTGCCCCAATTCAGTTTCAAGGACCAGCGGCACCACATTGTCACACAGTAAGACACTAGCGTCAGTTCCTGCTAATGGGGCGGCCAGCAATCTGATGTTTTGCCTCACGTCTACATCCCAGCTTC